>NZ_CP041406.1:1352706-2029060 GCF_014905135.1 Sulfurimonas paralvinellae
TTGTTCAGGCGAACGCAAACCTAAACGCTTCCATTCTTCTTTAGCATTCCTTATATCTTCCATTATTTTGTTAAATTCTAAAAGCAGCTGTGCTTGATCTATTCGCTCTTCTTCTCTATCTTTTATTAACCGTTCCAGTCTTTTAGCAATATCTTCATAAAACTCCGGATTCTCTTTTTTATTGGCTTGAATCGTTTTTTTAATACGATTTTTAATTACAAGCTCTTTCGTTTTACCGCTTTTTCCTGCAAGCTCTTCTTCAAACTTTTTAGAGTCAGTTATATCAATAGCTTCGTCAAGTAGATACTCTACGCCAGAAGCTCTTAAATGCTCGTCTATGATCATTTGTATCTTCTTACTCTCTTCTCTAGTAATATGCAGCTTATCAGGTGTATATGTATTCACAGCTTCAAGCTTAATATCATTAAAAAGTTTCAAATCATATTCATAAGCAACGGCAAATGGATCAGGCAGCACTATATCCATAGACTTGTTAAAAAATTTTACCAGGTCAATAAATTTATCTCTTAAATCTTCAGGCTCTAAATATAAAACACAAGCGTCCACATATTTATCTCTATCCTTCATGCGATCTATTTTTATACTTCTAAAGAAAGCTACCATTTTGGCATGTCTATTTTCTAAAATAGTTTTTTCCTGCTCAATATTCGTCATAACGTCATTGACTTCCAAATCACCACTAAATATTTTAATAGCCTCAGCCAAATGTTCAGTAATACCTGCATAATCTACGATTAGACCATATTCCTTGCCTGGTGCTGTTCTATTTACCCGTGAAATTGCTTGAAGAAGATTATGCTCTTTTAAAAGCTTGTCAATATACATACATTGCACTATTGGAGCGTCATAACCAGTAAGCAGCATATCACTTACAATTAAAATCGCTGTATTGTCATATTGTCGTTTGCCACCAAGTGACTTATCTGATTCGTTGCCAAATGGAAGCTTGAAGTTTTCAATAGTCTCTTTAATCTTATCTTCTGGAGTTGCTAGGTCTCTATATTCCTGTGGATCTTTCTTATGGTTAAAACTCATGATCACTTTAGACTCAAAGCTGTTTAAACCTTGTTCTTTGAGTTGTAAAAAAGCCTTTTGGTATGCAATGGCTTGTGCTCGATTATGACATACAAGCATTGCTTTAAAACCATTAGGGTATATCTTCTCTCTGTAATGAGTAATGATATTTTTTGATATCTCTTCAACTCTTCGTCTGGCAAGTAAAAATGTATCTAGTGAAGCAGCCTTACTTTTGAGTTTTGCTTGTTTCTCTTCACTCTCATGACCAAAAGAGGCTTTAAAGACTTCATTCATAAGATCTTTTTCTATGAAATACTCAGGCATACCAGTTTGATACCTAATTGCTAAAGTATTGCCGTCCTCTACAGACTGCTTTATAGTATATTTGTCAATATAATCACCACCATAAAACTCTCTCAGTGTTGATTTACTCTCTTTGTCTATCGGTGTACCAGTAAATGCAATAAACTTCGCATGAGGTAAGCTAGCTCTCATATATGCTGCTGTCATGCCGCCTTGCGTTCTATGGGCTTCGTCAACAAGAACAAAGATATTTTCTTTATCACTCAACACTTCTATATCTTTTGGATCTATTCGCTCTTCGGCTCTCTCTTGAAACTTATGAATTGTAGTCATAAGTGTTTTACCGTAACTATCTCGCAGCTCTTCTTTGAGGTGTGAGATACTTGCTGCTTGTTTGGTATTTGGAAATCCTGCACGTCTGAAAGTTGAGCTTATTTGATTGTCTAAATCAATTCTATCTGTTACTACCAATATTGTAGGATTATCAAATCCTGCTTCTTCACGACGGAGTTTAATAGCAAGATATACCATAGAGATAGATTTACCACTTCCCGTAGTATGCCAAACAACACCACCTTGATTTTCATTTTTTAACTTATCAAGAATTTTATTAACCGCTCGTAGCTGTTGATAACGAGGTAGTTTTTTAATGGTTCTTCCTTGATCTACTTCAAAGATTGTGAAGTTTCTTACAATATCGAGCAATACACTTTTTTGAAAGAGTGAGTATATAAGTATATCCTGAGCTGTTGGCACTCTGTCTACTAAAGCACTTATCTCTTTCGTAGAATCAGCCTTGAATTTTGAGTAGTGATCGAATGAAGCTCCTATGGTTCCATACAGGGCTTTACCTTTGTTTATACCTACACATATTTGATTGTAGTTGAAAAGTTTGGGTGAATTGTTTTGATAATATTGTAAATCATTTATAGCGTCAGTGATTGGCACCTTTGGAGATTTTGCTTCGATAACTGCTAAAGGTAAGCCGTTTATATAAACCACTATATCAGGAATAGAATTATTTCCGTGTCCGTGATACTTCATTTGATTTACAACGAGAAAGTCATTATTTTCAAGATTGTCATAGTCTATGATAAAAACAGGTTCGGGGTGAGCGTCAGGAGTTGGTTTTTCAGTAATAGAGTCTTTTTTTGTAATGAGTTCATACAAAGCCTGATTTGCTTCCATAAGTGTTGAAGCCTGAATATTTGTGATTCTACGAATAGTTTTTTCTAAAGAGTTTCCCTTGAGCCATGGGTTTATCTTTGTAAGTGAATTTCTTAGTCTATCTTCAAGTATAACTTCATTAATAGAACTTCTTGGATCTTCTTTTGAGCCGTCAAAATATTCGTAGCCTAATTTTTGAAACAGTTCAATTGCTGGTAGTTCACTTTGTAGATATTCTGGGGTGTTTTGGCTCATAATTCCTCTCTTATTGTAATTAACTTTTTTTATTTTGCTTAATTTTTTTCAGAACATATTCATATTCTTTTATAGTTACTTTTTCATAATGAAGCCATATAAATGATTGTCTAATGAGCTTTTTATCTGGATTGTTTTGTAGTAGTTTTTTTACTTCCTTGCTAAGTACAGGTTTTAGCTTTCCAAGATTTCTAATTACAGTAGGATTACCATGAATAACTTTCCCATTTCCCATTCTTACACCCTCACCTCACCAGTAAGCAATTTTTGCATTAAACCTTTTTTTAATTCTTCAAAAGATTCTTTTTTTACTTTTAGGTTTTCGAGTTTTTCGTCTGCTGTAGACAGTATTTCGGCTATTTGTTTTTGTTCTTCAAGAGGAGGAAGAGGTATCTTTGTATTTCTAAGTGTTTTTAATGATAAGTTTCTAATAGTAGTTCCCGTAAGTTCCAATAAGAAATAACGTAAAATTGTACTTGACTTTAAAGTATAAAACAAAAACTGTTTCAATATTCTATCATTGACATTCATATATGCAATACTTTTTCCAAGCATTACTTTTTCATTATTAAAATAAGCAAGACTTCCTATTGTTCCATTAATAGATAGTAATACGGTAGTCTCATTTAATACTTTTTTATTTTTTAAATATTCTTCTTTACTTATACATTTAGTATTATCTGTAATTTCAATAATTTTACTATTAAGATTATTTCCATTAATAAAATAATACTCTGAATTTTCAACATATTTTGGTGTCCCATGCAACCCGTCCCCAATTTTAGTTGTAAGTTCTTCTAAAATATCTATATCCCAACTTTTAGGAATCCTACCAATTTCACTATCTTTAAACTCAGTATGCCCAATACCTTCAGTTAAAAGCTTTTGCATTAAACCTTTTTTGAGAAGCTCAGTCTCTTCTATCTGATTATCAACAAAAGCGATTTTTTGATCTACTGTGCTAAGAATTTCAGCTATTTTCTTTTGTTCTTGGAGGGGTGGAAGAGGAATTTTAAATTTTCTTACCTTTTGAGCATTTAAATTTTTTTGTGTTGTTTGATCTACAAATTTATCAATCTTATTTTTTATATCTAATAAAAATTGATATAAATATTCCATATCAATTTTACTTGTATCTGGAATAATACTCATAATTGCTTGATTAGTTGCTACAGGAAGTTTGTTGATTGCTACAAATCCAAGGGAAGCATACATAGAATATAAAATTACTCCTTCCGGAACCAACCATGCACTTGAATCGTTTAAGGCTTCTTCAGAGATTTTTGTTTTGGTTTCTATTAAAAATTTATTACTAGAAGTAATGTCGTCAATCTTAACAAAAGGAATATTACCTTTGTAATATTCTTCGTTAGTAGATTTTGGTGTTCCCCCTGAACGCATTTTAGTGATCACTTCTTCTAAATTAACAATTTTCCAATCGTCAGGTAACTTACTCACGATACAAACCCCAATTCTTTTAAAAAGCCATTTAATTTACTGTCTATATCTTTTTCTTTTGTCTCTATCTCACTGATTCGACCAAGAACCTCTTTTATATCAACAATCTCTTCCTCTTCACTTGTATCTATATAACGGGCAATATTAAGATTGTAGTCATTTTCTTCTATCTCTTCAAGATCTACTACTCTCATATATTTTTCAACTTCTTCAAGAGCGTCATAAGAGCTTACTACTTTTTCGATATTCTCAGGAGTTAAAGAGTTTTGATTTTTACCTTCTTTATATTCATTTGAAGCGTCTATGAATATGACTTTCTTTTTTAAATGTTCAGGCTTTGATTTGTTTATGATTATTATACTTGCAGGTATACCGGTGTTATAAAAAAGTTTTTCAGGTAAACCGATAATAGCTTCAATGAGATCGTCATTTAATAACCCCTCACGTATTTTTCCTTCAGCTCCTCCACGGAAGAGTACACCATGAGGTAAAACTATTCCCATTTTTCCGTTTTGTTTTAAAACACTTACCATGTGCTGTAAAAATGCTAAGTCACCATAACTTCGTGGTGGTATGCCGTATTTAAAACGACCATACTCGTCACTTACCACTTGGTTATACTTAGGCGTAATGGTTTTACCTTTTGCGTCAGTTTTCAAATCACTCTCAGCAGCTTCCCACCAGTTTGACAACGAAAAAGGCGGATTTGCTATCACTCTGTCAAAAGTCTCTAGTTCACCATTCACAATGTGTTTCGGACTCCCAAGTGTATCACCTTTACGAATATCACTGTCCTTAAAGTTATGAACAATCATATTGATCTTACAAATCGCCCAAGTTCCAAGATTTTTCTCTTGACCTTTTAAAGTACAGTCAACAAACTCACCAACCATACCACCGTGAGCCGCAATGTATTTTGCAGATTCTATAAGCATACCACCAGACCCACATGTAGGATCGTAAATGCTGTTGCCAGCTTCAGGTTTAATGAGTTGCACTAAAAGCTGCACAACCTCTTTAGGTGTATAGAATTCACCACCTTTCTTACCGCCAGCGTCTGCAAATTCTCTAATGAGATATTCATAAGCATTTCCAAGTATATCAGGGTTTTCCAAGTCAGCATTAGCAAGAGAGTGTTTATTGAAATGATTTAAGAGTCGTGAGAGTAGGGTATCGGGAAGTTTTTCACTGTCTCCAAAGTGAACAGTAGTCATAACACCTTCAAGTGCAGAATTATGTTCTTCAATAGCACTAAAGGCTTGATCTATCGCTTGACCAATATTCTCAGTCTTTTTGGTGATATTGCCCCACCATGCAACTTCAGGAACATAAAATCTATGAAAATCTTCGTCCTCTATAGCCTCTTCAAGAGAGATACCTTCTTCGTCAGCTGCAATTTTTGCTTCTTCAAAGAACTGATCACTAGCGCGCTTTAAAAATAAAAGTCCAAAAATATAGTTTTTAAAATCGGAGCTATCAATATGCCCACGCATAATATTTGCTGAATCCCACAACCAAGATTCTAAAGTTTCTAAATTTAATTTGTGTGCCATATATATCCCATTATTCTAATCTAATAGATTATACAACTTTTATGATTAAAACTTCAAAAATACACAAAATCTACAAATAAGAGCAGAGACACTTTCCCGCAGTACAGTGCAAGTGTAACCCCTATAATAGGAATTTTAACAAGGTAATATTTTCAGGGTGCCATATTGGAGACAAATATAACTATGTAAAATGGGTAATTATACTTTACTTTTAGAAGGATTTAACTATAAGTTTTTCAAATATATATTTTTTGATCTTAAGAATTATTTTATGTATTATGGCACCAAAATTATGGCACCCTGAAAACTTAAACGTCAAAAAGTGCCTAAAATAGGCTAGTAAAATTAGTGTACTTAGGGACAAAAAGGGACAAATGCAAATTACTGAGAAGTACGTCAGGGCAATTGATAGAGAGATTTTAGATATTATTTACAGTAATATTTTAAAATTAAATGAAAAAAATTGAAGAAATGGTGGACGAGGAGAGATTCGAACTCTCGGTACAGTTACCCATACGCATCCTTAGCAGGGATGTGGTTTCAGCCACTCACCCACTCGTCCTTTTGAAGAGCGTAATAATAGTACGTTTTTCATAATATCTAGCTTAAATTTCTTGTTTTGCTTTTTAGAGTATAATATATGAATGAGAAGTAAAATAGTACTGATTGTCTTGATGCTATTCAAAACAGTTGTTATAAATGCAGATGAATATCCTGCTTTTTCCACAAATGAACTTAACACTATCTGTTGTAGTAATCCAATATCAAAAAATAGAATCTTAGATTATCAACAAACCATGCAAAAACTGGCTATTTTACCAAAAAGTAAACAGCTCACGCAGCTCAATCTTTATCTCAATTCACTGCTGCCGCAATATGATGCCGTTACAAAACATAAAGAGGATTACTGGGCAACACCCAAAGAGTTTTTAACGATTGGGTATGGAGACTGTGAAGATTATGTCATTATAAAATACTATTCGCTGCTTCACCTTGGTTATGATAAAAGGCATCTCTACCTTACCATTGTCAAAGAAAAATTTCATGGCGGCTATCATATGGTTTTAAGCTATTTTAAACAATTGGGCAGCTCGCCTCTCATACTTGATAACCTCAGCTTTAAAATTTTACCGCTGAAACAGAGAAGCGACCTACAAGCAGAACTATTTATAAACACTGCAGGTGTTTACAAAATGGAGCGAAATGGATCATTAATCAAAATAGCAGACAAATATAAAGAGTTTGAAGATTTACAAAAAAGAGTTCTAAAGAATCTTTAGAGCTGTTCTAAAATTTTTGCGACAACAGCAGATGGATTCTCTGACTGATAAATAGGACGGCCGACGACAATAAAGTTTACTTTCTGCTCTTTTGCAAACGCGACATCTGCTACACGTTTTTGATCCCCTGCATCTTCACCAAAAGGACGAATTCCTGGTGTAAGCGTCATAAAGTTTTCATCAGTGATTTTTTTAATAGAAAGCGATTCAAAAGCGGAACAGACAACACCATCAAGCCCACTCTCCTCGGCATCTATTGCAAACTGATCTGCTTTACTGCCAATGTCGGCATTATAGACCGCTTTAAATTCATCTTCACTAAAAGACGTCAATGCAGTTACAGCTAAAACAATTGGACGGTTTTCATATTTTTCAAGGCGCTGCATTACCGTATGCATAGCACGTCGTCCCGCACTTGCGTGAACATTGAACATATCTACACCAAGTCCCATAATTGACTCGGCGGCATCCGCCATCGTGTTTGGAATATCATAGAGTTTCAGATCTAAAAATATTTTAAAGTCAGGGTTTATCTGCTTAATAGCTTTTAAAAATGCTTCACCATCACGAATATAAGAACGAAGCCCTACTTTGAGCCAAATGTCATGATCTTTGATTTTTTCAATAAGTGCTAGATTTTCTTCTTGGGAAGGAAGGTCAAGGGCAACGCATAATTCCATAATAACTCTTTAGTGTTAATTTATGGAATTATAGCATTTTAGTTTTGATTTACTCTTTATTTGGACTTCACCATATTTTCTATTTTTTCAACAATAGATGGATCTTCGAGTGTTGAGATATCCTGTGTAATTGCCTCACCTTTTGCAATAGAACGGAGGATACGACGCATAATCTTTCCTGAACGCGTTTTTGGCAGACCAGGGGCAAAGACGATATCATCACATAAAGCGATATTCCCTATCTCTTTTTTAATGACATTATTAATGGCTTTTACCTCTTCAACCTCATCGGCTACACCATCATCAGATTTTAGAACTACATAAGCAAAAATTCCCTCACCTTTAAGTTCATGAGGTTTACCGACAACGGCAACTTCAGCGACATTAGGATGTTTTTTAATCGCCGCTTCAATTTCAGCAGTACCCATTCTGTGTCCGCTTACATTGATAACATCATCTGTACGGCCTGTAATTGTAATGTATCCGTCTTCGTCATAAACAGCACCGTCACCAGTAAAGTAAATAGGCTTTCCGTTTTTTTTCACATCACCAAAGTATGACTTAACAAAACGCTCTTCATCACCCCAGACACCACGGATCATTGACGGCCAAGGACGTGTCACACACATATATCCAGTCTCACCCGTTTCGACTCTCTCACCTGTTACAGGATCCAATATCTCACCCATGATTCCCGGTAAAGGAAGTGTTGCACATGCAGGTTTGATCGGAGTAGCCCCAGGAAGTGGAGAAACAATATGTCCACCGGTCTCTGTCTGCCAGTATGTATCGACGATAGCACATTTTGAGCTGCCAACCTCTTCATAGTACCATTTCCATGCCGGCGGATCGATCGGCTCACCAACAGTACCAAGAACTTTCAAGCTGCTAAGGTCATATTTTGCAGGCTCATCTTCACCCATTTTATGAAGTACACGGATAGCAGTAGGTGCTGTATAGAACTGGTTGATTTTATACTCTTCTACCATTTTCCAAGGACGACCGGCATCGGGATACGTAGGGACACCTTCAAATATCACAGTTGTCGCACCCATTGCAAGCGGACCGTAAACTATATACGTATGCCCTGTAATCCAGCCGACATCTGCCGTACACCAGTAAGTATCATTTTCTTTGACATCAAATACCCATTCCATAGTCATTTGTGCCCATAAGATATATCCTGCAGAATTGTGTTGCACACCTTTTGGTTTCCCTGTCGAACCTGAAGTATAAAGTAAGAAAAGTGGGTCTTCACTATCCATAACTTCCGGCTCACAATGAACCTCTTGAGATTTTATAAGCTCATTATATGAGTAGTCACGTCCTGCGACCCATGTAATATCTTCATCATTTCGCTCAACAACGAGTACTTTATTTACAGGACTGCCGCCTTCAAGTGCTTGATCTACGACTGGTTTCAACATATACGGCTTATCTTTTCTATACGCACCATCTGCCGTAATTACCACTTTTGCATCAGCATCTTCAATACGATCACGCAGCGCTTCAGCAGAGAATCCACCAAAGACGATAGAGTGAATAGCACCTATTCTCGCACACGCAAGCATCGCATACGCAGCTTCAGGAATCATAGGCATATAAATAACAACTCTGTCACCTTTTTTGACACCAAACTCTTTTTTCAGCAAGTTTGCAAACCTGTTCACATTATAGTAAAGTTCAAGATAGGTAATGATCTGCTTATCTCCACGATCTCCTTCAAAGATGATCGCTGCTTTGTTCTTGCGAGTTTTAAGATGACGGTCAATACATTGCTCGGCAACATTTAACTTTCCATCTTTGAACCATTTTACAAATGGAAAATTAGACTCATCCATAACTTCATTAAATGGCTCTATCCAATCCAGTTTCTCTTTAGCGTAACGCCCCCAGAAACCTTCATAGTCTTCCATTGCTTCTTCTTGAAGCGCCTGATACTCACACATATTTTTAATTCTGGCTGTTTTAGCAAACTCTTTATTTGGTTTAAATACTGATTTTGACATCTATCCGCCTTTATGTTTAATTAGTTATCGAAAATTATATCTTGGAAAAATTTATCTTTCCTTGAAGATAGATTTTGATTTATATTTAAAGTTAATTTTATTTGACTATAATTTCATAAATTTAACAATATAAGGTGAAAATAATGTTTGGAAGAAGCACACAACTCAAAGAGTATGATTTAACAGATGTTCAAAAAGATCAATACGCGAAGATCGTGACAAATAAAGGTGATATCTGGATTAAACTCTATCCGGATGAGGTACCAAATACAGTAGCAAACTTTGCACACTTGGCAAAAACAGGTTTTTATGACAACCTCAACTTTCACCGTGTCATCCCTGGTTTTATGGCGCAAGGCGGGTGTCCTCACGGAACAGGAACAGGTGGACCGGACTGGGCGATAGCATGTGAAACAGACAAAAATACCCATAAACATGTAAAAGGAACACTGTCAATGGCTCACGCAGGACCAAATACAGGTGGAAGCCAATTCTTCATCTGTTTCGTTCCATGTCCACACTTAGACGGTGTTCACACTGTTTTTGGCGGTATTGAAGAAGATGATGCACAAAGTTTTGCAGTTCTTGATTCCATTGAAGGTCAAGATGATATAAAAACTATCGAAATTCACGAAACTCGCGACTAAGGCTCTCTTATTTTAGTTCATATCTGCTGTAGTGTTGATTCACACTTTTTCTTGGAAAAACTTCAAAAAGATTTTCCCCAAGAGAAACTTACCGGTTTTTTTTACGATCCAAATATCCATCCCTATTCAGAGTACAAACTTCGTCTTTTGGATGTTGAACGAAGCTGTAAAAAACTCGGTATTGAGTTGATTGAAGGCGAGTATGATTACGAGTCCTGGCTCAAAGCTGTCCGCGGTTTGGAAAAAGAACCCGAAAAAGGAGCTCGCTGCGAGGTCTGTTTTGACAAGCGTTTTTTGACAAGCGCGCAAAAAGCACTTGAGCTTGGCGAAGACAAGATCACGACAACGCTCCTTGTCAGTCCATTAAAATCCCAAGAACAGCTCAAACACGTCGGCGATGATTTTCATGCAAAGCACGGTGTAGAGTTTATTGCCGTTGATTATCGCAGCGGCGGCGGCACACAGGATCAAAGCCGTGTTACAAAAGAAGAACAGCTCTATCGTCAGGACTACTGCGGCTGCATCTATGGACTTACCATGCAGCGTGAGCAACAGGAGAGACTGATGGATGAGATGTTCTCTCCAATCTCAGGACAAACACTGCCTGCTTCCATAGAAGAAAGGCTCCAACTTTACACCTCACGTAACGAACTCGAAGATGAAGGCAAAGCATATAGAATAGTTCGTCAGAAATTTCTCAACTACAGACAATTCAATGTCAAACTCATTTCAGGAAAGAAAGAGATTGTAGATGCTCATGCACTCAGCTACTCGACACTCCCTCGTAAACGTGCACAAGGCCGCATTGAGTTTGCCATTGAAGATGTTCATTACTTCAATCGTGAAGAGATCAAATTTATCACACTGCAATACTTCAACGATTTTTTCAATACACAGTATCAAAGCGTACGCGAATTGATTTTTAATCCACCTGATGTCAAAAAAGAGTTACAGCTGCGTGAGCATATTTGCGGTTTTTCTTATGATCTCAGCCCTATTATTGTTGTTCAACACATACCGGATACAAAGCTTACACTTCATATCGATGCAAAGCTCTATGAAGACACACGAGAAAAGCTAATCGTTTTATAATAATTTTTTTGGTAAAATATCCAAAATTATTATTATTAAGGTTTTCACTATGCTTATGGATGTTATGGACATACAAAAAATTCTTCCTCACCGCTACCCATTTTTACTCGTAGACCGTGTTACAGGGCTAGTTCCGGGTGAATCAATCTCTGCTTACAAGAATGTTTCTATCTCTGAACCTGTTTTTGAAGGACACTTTCCCGGTCACCCTATCTATCCGGGTGTTATGATACTCGAAGGTATGGCTCAAGCCGGCGGTATTTTAGCGTTTAAAAGCATGATAGATGTCAGCGAAGAAGAGATACAGAACAAAGTCGTCTACTTTATGAGTATCGACAAAGCAAAGTTCAGAAGCCCTGTTAAACCGGGTGACCAACTTGAGTACAGAGTCTCTGTCATTAAAAATAAGGGCGCCATCTGGCTGTTAAAAGGCGAAGCATATGTGAATGATAAACTCACAAGTGAAGCTGAACTAAAAGCTATGATCGTCGATAAATAGGGAAAATTTTGAGTAAAATATCTGAATTAGCCATTATTGAAGATGGTGCGATTATCGGAGAAGATGTCGAAATAGCACCTTTTTGTTTTATCTCTAAAGATGCAACAATCGGTGATGGTACTACGATCGCACAAAACAGTTGCATTTATGGAAAAACGACTATTGGAAAGAACAATAGAATCTTCTCTCATGCAGTTATTGGTTCCATTCCACAAGATCTTAAATTTAACGGTGAAGATGTGGAACTTATTATCGGTGATGACAACACTATCCGTGAATTTACACTTTTCAATCCGGGGACAAAAGGCGGCGGAGGCAAGACCATCATCGGCAACCACAATCTCTTTATGGGTTATGTTCACCTTGGACATGATGTCATCATTGGAAATCACTGTATCTTAGCAAATGCAGCGACACTTGCAGGTCATGTCGAACTTGGAGACCATGTTGTTATCGGTGGGATGACACCGGTACATCAGTTCGTACATATCGGAGATTATGCAATGATCGGTGGAGCGAGTGCACTTGCACAGGATGTCCCTCCTTTTTGTATGGCAGAAGGCAATCGTGCAAGTCTACGTGGACTCAACCTTACAGGACTTCGCCGTAAAATAGAGCGTGATGATATCAATGCACTAAAGTCTGCATACAGAGAACTTTTTGAGTCTGGAAAACCTTTAAAAGATGCAGCAGGCGAACTGCTGGAAACTACAACCAACCACTATGTCATCGACTTATGTAACTTTGTTATCAAGACAAAACGAGGCATACCATTTGAGAGGAAGAATATATAATGATACATAGACATTGCAGCTTTTGCGACGCAAGCGAAAGTGAAGAGAATCCGCTCATAGCAGGAAATGGTGTTTACATCTGTAAAAACTGTGTTATCTCTGCTTACAAGATCATGTTCGGTGATGAAAAAGAGCTGGCATCTACAGATAATAAAAAACTGACTGATCATGTTGAAAAACTGATGACACCAAAAGAGCTCGATAAATTCCTTGGTGATTACATCATAGGTCAAGAACGTGCCAGAAAACTTGTCTCTGTCGCTGTTTACAACCACTACAAAAGAATCTTCAAGCTCCATAATGCAGCTGATGACGATACAGAGATCGCAAAATCAAATGTACTGCTTATCGGACCGACAGGAAGTGGTAAGACACTCTTGGCTCAAACTATCGCTAGAGTTTTAAATGTTCCTATCGCTATTGCCGATGCAACAAGTTTAACAGAAGCAGGCTATGTCGGTGAAGATGTTGAAAATATTTTAACCAAGCTTATACAAGCTGCAGACGGAGATGTCGAGCGTGCACAAAAAGGTATTATTTTCCTAGATGAAATCGATAAAGTCTCACGTATGAGTGAAAACCGTTCTATCACACGTGATGTAAGCGGCGAAGGTGTACAGCAGGCACTGCTGAAAATTATTGAAGGCTCTTCTGTAAATATCCCGCCAAAAGGCGGCAGAAAGCATCCAAACCAGGAGTTCACTGCAATTGATACAACAAATATTCTCTTTATCTGTGGTGGTGCTTTTGATGGTCTTGAAGAGATACTCAAACGTAAACAAGGTGAAAATGTTCTTGGTTTTGGCCATGAAAAGAAGACAAAAGAAGAAGCAAAACCGACTTTTGACATGGTTGAGCCTGATGATTTAGTACATTATGGTCTTATTCCCGAGCTGGTCGGTCGTCTGCCTATTATTGCTTCACTCAATGAAATCACCGAAGATGATATGGTTCGCATTTTAACAGAACCTAAGAACTCGCTTGTCAAACAGTACAAAAAACTCTTTGCTATCGATGAAGTAGAGCTTAACTTTGAAGAAGATGCCCTTCGAGCCATTGCACAAAAAGCGATCAAACGCAAAACAGGAGCACGTGGTCTACGTGCGATCTTAGAAGAAGCTATGATAGACATCATGTATGAACTTCCAGAATATGCGGGTTATGAGCTTCTCATTACAAAAGAGGTCATCGAAGATGGCGAAAAACCTGTATATATAAAAAAATCAACACAAAAAACAGCATAAGGGTAAATGAATGATATTTAATAAATTAGTAGGACTTTTTTCAAACGACTTATCGATCGACCTTGGAACGGCAAATACGATTGTAATTGCAAAAGGTCGCGGTATTATAATTAACGAGCCTTCTGTCGTTGCAGTCAAAACAGAGAAGTATGGTCATTCAAGAGTTTTAGCAGTCGGACATGAAGCCAAAGAAATGGTTGGAAAAACGCCTGGAAACATTAAAGCTATCCGTCCTATGCGTGATGGTGTCATTGCCGATTTTGATATGACTGAAAAGATGATTCGTAAGTTCATCGAAAAAGCACACGGCAGAACTTCATTAATTTCTCCTCGTATCATTATCTGTGTACCGTACGGCCTCACGCAGGTAGAGAGAAAAGCTGTTCGTGAATCTGCATTAAGTGCCGGTGCGCGTGAAGTATTTTTGATAGAAGAGCCAATGGCAGCAGCAATCGGTGCCGGTGTAGATATTCGTGAGCCGCAAGGGAATCTTGTTGTTGATATTGGCGGGGGTACAACCGAGATAGGTGTTGTTTCACTCGGTGGACTTGTCCTTTCAAAATCTATCCGTACGGCAGGTGATAAGATTGACCAGGGAATCGTTAACTATGTTCGTAAAAAGTACAATCTTCTCATAGGAGAAAGAGTTGCCGAAGAGATCAAGATCAACATCGGAACAGCCGTAAGTCTTGATCAGGAACTCTCAATGGTCATCAACGGCCGTGACCAGGTTGAAGGACTTTTAAGTTCAGTAGAGCTGACAAGTGATGATGCAAAAGATGCTATGCGTGAGCCGCTTAAAGAGATTGCAGAAGCATTGCGTGATGTCTTGGAGCAGATGCCGCCGGATCTTGCCGGAGATATTGTAAATCATGGTATTATCCTGACAGGTGGTGGTGCACTTATCCGCCAACTTGATAAATATCTCTCAGATATCGTCAAAATTCCTGTTTTTGTAGCAGACGAACCGCTTCTAGCCGTTGCACGCGGAACTGGCCGTGCACTCGAAGAGATAGACCTACTACAAGAACTATTTGAGAATGAATAAGAAGTTATTTACTTACCTGCTTATTTTACTAGCACTCTTTATGGGTGCTCTGTATTACACAAAAACCATCCAATCTCCTCTGCTCTCTTCCTTAAACACTATTAAAATCATGTATCATAATATTATACAGTCTATTGACGATACAATTGACAGACACTTTTTTCAAGCTCAAGAGATCACCGATCTTAAAGAACAACTTCAAAAGTATGAGAAAAATCACCTTGTTATGCAGCAGCTCGCAAGTGAAATCGATGATATGTACAAAGAAAACAATGCCACGCTTGCAGAAAATCCAAAAACAGAACTTGTTCGTGCCATTTCTTATGAAAAATTTGGAAACCTAAACCGCCTCTGGCTTGATATTCCCGACTACAACAGCTCGAAAATTTACGGATTGGTATATAAAGAACTCGTTGCCGGTATTGTCGTTCCAAAAGACGGTAAACCGCTAGCACTTTTAAACAGTGATCTTAAGAGTACCTATGCTGTTTATATCGGGGATAAAAAGGCACCGGGAATAGCTCATGGCAATAATGCCGAGCATCTTGTTGTCAGTTTCATTCCGGCATGGTTTGATATAAAAGTTGGTGACGAAGTCATCACATCCGGACTTGATGATATTTTTTTCAAAGGTCTTAAAGTTGGTCGTGTTATCACTGTTTCAAAATCGCAAGGCTATCAGAATGCCGTTGTTGATCAATACTATAAATCAAACGAGCCCTCTTATTTCCATATCATCAGGAGTCTACGATGAGATATTTTTTAGTGATCTTGCTCTGTTCAACACTCTCACTTTTTGCAGGCGAAAGACAAAAAGTGACGCTCGGTTTTGGACCATATATCCAGTCTGAACCTTACAAAGGCACTAAGGATTTAATACTACCTTCTCCTGTCATCTTTTTTGACAACGGCATAGTCTATGCACGATGGAGCCGCTTTGGTATCTACTTTTTGGGAGAAAAAAAAGAAGATTATGCCTGGGGCTTTTCAGTAACCGCACAGCCAAGAACACTTGGATACAAAGCTTCCGATTCAAACTATCTTAAAGGCATGAATGAACGAAAATCGACATTTGAAGGCGGACTAGCTTTTTCTGCCAGTTATCAAAACTCAAAATATATTGAGATCATGCTCTTAGGAGATATGCTCAACAGATATAACGGATGGATTAGCAGAGCTGAAATTGGAGACAAGTACAACCTTGGAGATTTTACTTTTTATCCAAGTATGGTTCTGCTATATCAATCAAGGAAGTTCACTGATTATTATTATGGTGTCAAAAACTCCGAAGCCACAGCCGATAGACCTGTATATTCACCGCATGGCGGATTGGAATATGGTGCGCAAACCTACATCAAATACCCTTTCACAAAAGAGCTTTCAGCACTGGTCAACCTCCGTTATGACATCATTTCTAAAAACGCAAAAAACAGCCCCTTAACAGATGACAATTATATATACTCAGGTCTTTTTTCCTTGATATATACTTTTGAGTACTAGTCTCTCATCAAATATTAAGTGCCGTTTGGCTATAATCTCTAAATTTTTATAATGATTTTTAAGAGGTAAAAGATGCCAAAACGCACCGATATACATACTATTTTACTTATAGGTTCTGGCCCGATCGTCATCGGTCAAGCATGTGAGTTCGACTACTCTGGAACACAGGCGGTAAAGACTTTAAAAGAGTTAGGTTACCGTGTTATACTTATTAATTCAAACCCTGCAACCATTATGACAGATCCTGAATTTGCGGACAGAACATACATCGAACCTATTAAAGAAGAGATCATTGCACGTATCATACAAGATGAAAATGTTGATGCTGTTCTACCGACTATGGGAGGACAGACTGCACTCAATGTTGCCATGAGTATGTATGAAAAAGGTATGCTTGAGGGTATTGAGTTTCTAGGTGCGGACCCTGCAGCGATAAATAAAGGTGAAGACAGACAACTTTTCAATGAAGCCATGACAAAAATCGGTATGGACTTACCAAAAAGCAGAAATGCCTATAGTGTTGAAGAGGCTATCGAAGTTGTCAAAGAAATCGGTTTTCCTGTAATTTCAAGAGCATCTTTTACACTTGCCGGCGGTGGTTCAGGTGTCGCTTACAATATGGAAGAGTTTAAAAAACTTGCACAAGAAGGCATCTCTGCTTCTCCTGTTAATGAAATTGAAATCATGGAATCCATGCTCGGTTGGAAAGAGTATGAGATGGAAGTCATACGTGACAAAGCAGACAACTGTATCATCGTATGTTCCATTGAAAACTTTGATCCAATGGGCGTTCATACAGGTGATAGCATCACTGTTGCACCAGCACTTACGCTTACAGATAAAGAGTACCAGAGAATGCGTGATGCTTCTTTCGCCATTTTGCGTGAGATCGGTGTTGATACGGGCGGATCGAATGTTCAGTTCTCAATTGACCCAAAAACAGGACGTATGATAGTTATTGAAATGAATCCTCGTGTAAGCCGTTCATCTGCCCTCGCATCAAAAGCCACAGGCTATCCTATCGCAAAAGTTGCAACACTTTTGGCAGTCGGTTTCACACTCGATGAGATCACCAATGACATCACAGGAACACCGGCTGCATTTGAGCCTGTTATCGATTATATCGTTACAAAAGTTCCTCGTTTTACATTTGAAAAATTCCCTGAAGCAGAATCGACTCTCAGTACTTCTATGAAATCCGTCGGTGAAGCGATGGCAATAGGAAGAACATTTAAAGAGTCTGTTCAAAAAGCACTTTGTTCTTTAGAAACAGGACTATGCGGTTTTGATGATATCGATGCAGATGACGAGTTTGTTCGTCACGAAATCCGTCGTCCAAATGCTGATAGAATTCTTTATGTTGCCGAAGGTTTCAGACGCAGTATGAGTATAGAAGAGATGTTTGATACATGTCAGATAGACCCATGGTTCTTATATCAGATAAAAGAGCTTATAGAGACAGAATCAACAGTCACAGACAAGATTCTTTTTGATGCAGATCTTATGCGTCAGATTAAAGTTGATGGTTTCTCAGACAAACGCATTGCCCAACTCATTGCTAAAAACAGTAATGAAAGCGTGAGTGAAGACATTGTGTATGAAGCAAGAAAAAAACTTGGAATCAACTTAGAATACAATGAAGTCGACACCTGTGCCGCAGAGTTTGAAGCACTCACTCCATACCTTTATTCAACTACTAACATTACAAAGCTTCCTGAAATAAGCTCACGCAAATCAGACAAGAAAAAGGTACTGATCTTAGGCGGTGGACCAAACAGAATCGGTCAGGGAATCGAATTTGACTACTGTTGTGTTCACGCAGCATTTGCTCTTAAAGAGATGGATATTGAAACAATCATGTACAACTGTAACCCTGAAACAGTCTCAACAGATTATGACACTTCCGATGTTCTTTATTTTGAACCTATTGATTTTGAGCATGTGCGTGAGGTCATTGAGGCAGAAAATCCTGACGGTATCATTGTGCACTTTGGCGGACAAACACCACTCAAACTTGCAGACGGTCTTACAAAAATCGGTGCAAAGATCGCAGGAACACCATCAAGTGTCATTGACCTTGCAGAAGACAGAGAACAGTTCTCTGATTTTGTCAACCGTCATGGACTCAAACAACCGGCAAATGGGCTAGCTCGTACCAAAGAAGAGTCTTATGTCATTGCAAATAAGTTAGGCTATCCTGTCCTCGTTCGTCCATCTTTTGTTCTTGGTGGTCGCGGTATGCGCATCGTTTACTCTGAAGCTGAGCTCAAAGAGTATATGGATCTTGCCATTTCAGTCAGTAATGAAGCTCCTGTACTTATTGACAAGTTCTTAGATCAGGCAATTGAGCTTGATGTCGACTGTATCTCTGACGGTAAGGAAGTTTACATCGGATCAGTCATGCAGCATATCGAAGAAGCGGGTATCCACTCCGGAGATTCTGCTTGTTCACTGCCACCGGTAAACCTTACAAAAGAGATGATAGAAAAAGTTGAACAGCAGACAAAGACGATTGCTCTTGGTCTTGGTGTTCGCGGTCTTATGAATGTTCAGTATGCCATCTATCAAGATGAGATATATCTCATCGAAGTCAATCCTCGTGCAAGCCGTACAGTTCCATTTGTAAGCAAGGCTACAGGTATGCCTCTGGCAAAAGTAGCTACACGTGTTATGATGGGGGAAACACTCAGAAGTTCTTTGGATTATTATGACAAATATAATATCGTTGAAGAGCATAACGGCCTCTTACGCCCACGTTTAAAAGGTCATGTATCTGTCAAAGAGGCGGTCTTTCCTTTCCATAAACTCTATGGTGCAGACCTTGTACTTTCTCCCGAGATGAAATCTACCGGTGAAGTTATGGGTATAAGCAAAAACTTTGGTGTCTCTTTTGCAAAATCACAGCTTAGTGCCGGTAATAAAATTCCGACAGGCGGTACATGTTTCCTCTCTTTTGTTGACTCAGACAAAAAGCATGCAGCCGAAATTGCACAAGGCCTTGTGAAACATGGATTTAAACTTGTTGCGACAAAAGGAACACAAAAAGCCATTGAGGAGGCAGGGATTCCTTGTGAACTGGTTCTTAAAATCTCAGAGGGTCGTCCAAATATTGAAGACAGCATGAAAAACGATGAAATTCATATGGCCATCAATACTTCAGACAACAATACAAGTAAAAAAGATGCTGTTGTCATTCGTCAGGAAGTTCTTAAACGCAGTATTCCATACTTCACAACACTTTCTGCTACACGTGCACTCATTCTGGCTCTTGATGAGATGAAAGATGACAAATGGTCAAGCGCGACTGCATTACAAGATTTTTTAGTATAAACAACTCTATCATCCTCACGCAAACCGACACTACCGTCGGTTTCTTATCGCAAGATGCAAAGTTGCTGCGTGAAATAAAATCCCGTCAATCAAATAAACCTTTTATAAAAGTTTTTCAAACATTTGCCATAGCAAAAAAAGAGCATATCCGTATTCCAAACCGTTATAAAAAGAGCGTTCGACGTTCTCATACAACAACTTTTATTGTCAAAGATCAAGCTTTTCGTGTTGCTCCTGCACATCTAAATTCTAGTATATTACGTAAATTACCCTGGAGTTATTCTACATCAGCCAATGAAAGCGGTAAAAGATTCAATAGAGAATTTTGTGAGCAAAAAGCTGATATAATAATAGAAGATAAAGAGAGACTCTTTGAAGGAAAAGCTTCAAAACTCTACAAAATAAACAATAAAACCAAAAAGAGGCTGCGATGAGTAAAATAGTTCAAATGATACTAAGTGGTATATTCTTTACTTTCATACTTGACTTCTTTCTCTTCCTTGGGATAAAAGAGAATTATATCGATGCTCACGGCATCAAGCTCTATTATAATATCCTGTTTGCAGATAATCAAAATATCTTTGTATTCATAATATTTACACTGATTATCGGCTATGTCGTCATGTATCTTTCAAACAAAACAGCCATTATTATCGTTTCAACCCTCTTTTTGCTCTCAGCATCAACTCTCATTCCTCCTATCGGTTCATTTGCGGGAGAAATTCTTTTTATGAAAAAAGACATTACAATGCGAACCGATAAATTTTCTTACCATGGTGATATACTTTATAGTGGTAGAAAAAAGGTCACATTTTACGATCATGAACTAAAAAAAGTTATACTTCTAGATAAAAAAACAATTCAAGGTAGTTATTAAAATGAAACACATTTCTTCACTTGCTTCCGGCGTTGCTTTAGGAACTGCCGGTATGATCATGATGAGTACACTCACTGGCTGTGAACAACGACAACAAGAGACACAAAATAAATTTCTTGTAATTGAACAACTCCCTAACGGGAAATACAAAGTCGTTGAAGAGATGCCGACAGAAGGTCCTACACGAGCCATTATCCGTGAACATGATGAGTATGGAAACATCCGTGAACGCTTTATGAATGAAGATGAGATGAAAGCACTTGCTGCGCAGGAGTATGAAAAGGTACAAAACGGCACGAGTGAGACAGTTCAAGAAAATCCTTCAGGTGAGGGTATGGGACTTGCAGGAACAATACTCGCAGTTGCAGCCGGAAGTCTGCTTGGAAATATGATAGCCAACTCACTGATGAATAACAAAGCCTTCTCACGCAACACACGTAGTGCCTATACATCTTCAGCATATAAACAATCCAAACAACGCACCTCTACTAAAAAAAGCTTTTTTGGTAAAAGTTCTAAAAGCTCTACCTATAAAAGGAGTAGTTTCTTTGGAGGCTAAAGTATGATATCTACACTTAAAGTCAATCCAATAGACGAGGCCACGCTTGATGAGATAGGTTTTACATGGCACACAGATAGTGACGGCAGTAAATATGTCAGTGATGAACTCGTTCAAATTACACAGGAAGAGGCTGAAGCCTATTATGAAGTGGCCAATACTCTCTATGATATGTATGTAGAAGCTGCAGAATATGTCATCGACAACAACCTTTTCTTTGAACTCGGTATCCCTTTTAATCTTATTGATATCATAAAAAAATCATGGGAAAATGATGTCCATTGGCATATTTATGGTCGATTTGACCTTGCCGGAGGTATTGACGGAAAACCCATCAAACTTATCGAATTCAACGCTGACACACCAACAGCCCTTTTTGAAACTGCTCTACTGCAGTGGGCAATTTTAAAATCAAATGAGATGGATGAGGCCAAACAGTTTAACAATGTCTATGAAGCTGTCAGTGAAAATTTTAAACGACTCATTACCCTCTTTGATGATACAGAAAAATTCAATGAACTTTATGACGGTTGGAAAATACTTTTCTCTTCTGTTGAAGGCAATGATGAAGAGGAAGCTACCACAAAACTGCTGCAGCAGATAGCAACGGACGCAGGCTTTGTTGCCGGATTTGAATTCTTGCAAAACGTGCAGTTTGACGATGAGGGTATTTACGATAAAAACGGCAATCCTTATGAGTATTGGTTTAAACTCTACCCATGGGAAGATATTGCTACTGATGAACCAGAGCTTGCAACAACATTGACGCATATCATCCAAAATCAAAAAGTCATCATCCTCAATCCTGCCTACACCCTGCTCTTTCAATCAAAAGGGATGCTGGCAATCCTTCATCAGCTCTTTCCAGACTCACCTTACCTCTTACAAACATCCTTTACACCATTAGAAGGTATAAAACAGGTAGAAAAACCTGTTTTTGGCAGAGAAGGGGCTAATACAAAAATAATAGAAGCAGACGGCTCTGTATCAAATGAAACGGACGGACCATACGAAAACTATAAAAAAGTATATCAGGAGTTTGTAGAGTTTGCTGAAGATATCCATAATGCAAAATATCAAGCGGGAGTATTTTTCGCCTATGAAGCTTGTGGTCTAGGATTTAGAAAAGGCGGTTATATTTTGGACAATATGAGTAAGTTTGTAGGGCATATGATAGTATAGAATATAATTAAAAATAGCTAATCCACCAATCTTTTCGGCTGGCTTTTAAACCTGCAAACCAACGACTTGGATAATATAAAATAACAACAGCGCTTATCCATGCCAAATAGGTTGGCAAAAGTTCATAACCATAAGAGTATCCTGATGGTGTCTCTCCTAAAGGCGCTTGAAATAGCCAGCTTGCATCATTAAAAACATACAAAGCTAAAGCTATGCCACCTAAATGCAGTAGCGGTATATGTAGGATATAGAAGAAAAAAGGCACCTGACCAAAAACTTTTAATGGCTCAGACCATCTGCCTAAAGGTCTGTCCAAAAGACCCATGAGCATCATTGCCGAACCTAATAGAAAGAGAATGTAAATCAATGACGGCGGATACTTTGTAAAGTTTAAAAAACTCATTATAGAGTACTCTAGTGTAGGATGAGGAGACCAGAATGACGGATCACCATAAATATTTCCCCAGCGAAGCATAATGGAGATAACAAAAAAACTTAATCCAGTAAACAGAAATACCTTTTTTCTATCGGCTCTTGGCAACTTTGTTACCGGTCCAAACAGATAACCCAATGCCATTACGCCAATCCAAGGAGCTAGAGGATAGATAACTCTCAATTCAATATCACCGATATAAATATTACCAGGTACATGTAAGAGATGCCATATCCAAAAATAATCCTTAAACATATGAGGCTCGATACTGTCAAACATATTGTGTCCAAATATTAAAAATAGACTTATAAATGCTATGAGATATCTTGGAAGATAGATAATAACCGACATAGCAATCATAGCAATACCTATGGCAAAAAGAACTCCTACTTTTGGTTTATAGA
This sequence comes from Sulfurimonas paralvinellae, assembly GCF_014905135.1. Lineage (NCBI taxonomy): Bacteria > Pseudomonadati > Campylobacterota > Epsilonproteobacteria > Campylobacterales > Sulfurimonadaceae > Sulfurimonas > Sulfurimonas paralvinellae. The sequence continues at coordinate 1,376,059 of NZ_CP041406.1, forward strand.
TAAAATCAGATGAAAAACACCAAAAGAATCCAACCAAGGTTAACTCCAAAAATATCAACCAAATCCCTCTAGTCAATGCTAATGTTGCCAACTGTGATTTAGTTCTGCGTCCTGATGCAAAAAAAAGTCCGATGCCTGCTAAAAATATAAAAGTAGGTGCAGCAAAGTGTGTAATCCATCTTGTCAGAAACACTTCCATATTTGTCATAGCAAGATCAGTAGGAGAAGATAAAACAAAATCCAGAGCAAAGAAATCCCTCGCATGATCTAGCGCCATGATAACCATAGCAAGACCACGAAGAATATCTAAAGCTTCAAATCTTTCTTTTTTTTGTGTTAATGCAGACAAATTAAACTCTCATTATAAGATAATTCAATTTTATAATGTTTTTGCACAAAGAATAATTAAATGAGGCTGTAAAGTAATAGTAGTTGAGTAAGAGCTTGCTTAGTAAAATAAAAATTGCATTGATTCATTGAATAAAAAAAGAGAAAGGGTAAATGTGTGGCTCCGGATACTGGATTCGAACCAGTGACCAAGTGATTAACAGTCACCTACTCTACCGCTGAGCTAATCCGGAATGTAAATACGATTAAATTGATCCGAACTAGGCAGCGACCTACATTCCCACACCTGAAAGATGCAGTATTATCAGCGATGAGAGGCTTAGCTTCTGGGTTCGGAATGGGACCAGGCGTTTCCCTCTCTCTATAGCCACCTAGACAAGATCAAGTATAAACTCATCGTGATTGATGAACTTATATTTGATCTTGAAAGATCATATAAGAGTTGAAGTAACTCATTAAAATATCAATTGGTAAAGTCAACATACTAAAGAACTTCTAAAAGATTCTTCTTATTCATGTATTAGCACAGAAAAAAATTTAGTTTTTTTCTTGCACTCGCCCGTTAGGCATCGTACACTAAATAAGGTAGTGAAGCAACAGCGTTCGTAAGAACATAAAAAAAGACAAACGACCTATTAGTACTGGTCAGCTAAACGCATTGCTGCGCGTACACATCCAGCCTATCAAGCTTGTAGTCTTCAAGCGGTCTTCAGGGATTGTTCATCTTGGAGTTGGCTTCCCGCTTAGATGCTTTCAGCGGTTATCTCATCCGAACGTAGCTACCCAGCTATGCCCTTGGCAGGACAACTGGTGCACCAGTGGTTCGTCCAACCCGGTCCTCTCGTACTAGGGTCAGCTCTCCTCAACAATCCTACGCCCACGGAAGATAGGGACCGAACTGTCTCACGACGTTCTGAACCCAGCTCGCGTACCGCTTTAAATGGCGAACAGCCATACCCTTGGGACCTGCTCCAGCCCCAGGATGCGATGAGCCGACATCGAGGTGCCAAACCTCCCCGTCGATGTGAGCTCTTGGGGGAGATCAGCCTGTTATCCCCGGCGTACCTTTTATCCTTTGAGCGATGGCCCTTCCACACAGAACCACCGGATCACTATGACCGTCTTTCGACTCTGCTCGACTTGTATGTCTCACAGTCAGGCTGGCTTATGCCATTATACTCTACGGTGGATTTCCAACCCACCTGAGCCAACCTTTGTAAGCCTCCGTTACTTTTTAGGAGGCGACCGCCCCAGTCAAACTACCCACCAGACATTGTCCTCGCACGAGATAATCGTACGGAGTTAGCTATCAGAATATTCAAGGGTGGTATCTCAAGGATGCCTCATCATAATCTGGCGACTATGAATCAAAGGCTCCCACCTATCCTGCACATGAATATCCCAATAGCAGTGTCAAGCTATAGTAAAGGTGCACGGGGTCTTTCCGTCTTTCCGCGGGTAGGAGGAATTTTCACCTCCACTACAATTTCACTGGATCCCTTGTTGAGACAGCTCCCATCTCGTTACGCCATTCATGCAGGTCGGTATTTAACCGACAAGGAATTTCGCTACCTTAGGACCGTTATAGTTACGGCCGCCGTTTACTCGGGCTTCAATTCATGCCTTCGCTAATGCTAAGCAATCCTTTTAACCTTCGAGCACCGGGCAGGCGTCACACCCTATACATCCACTTACGTGTTAGCAGAGTGCTGTGTTTTTGGTAAACAGTCGGGAGGGACTCTTTGCTGCGACCCAGAGATGCTTTGGAGAGTAAATCTCCTAACATCAAGGGCACACCTTATACCGAAGATACGGTGCTAGTTTGCAGAGTTCCTTAACAAGGGTTCATCCACGCGCCTTAGAATACTCATCTCACCCACCTGTGTCGGTTTACGGTACGGGCGACATACCATCTCGTTTAGAGGCTTTTCTCGGCACGACAGTATCGACGATTCAGTTCGCTCTCCGAAGAGATTGAACTGCCTGTCGGGTCTCGGTCGAATGTGAAGCGGATTTGCCTACTTCACAACCTACACCCTTCGAGCCACTATTCCATCAGTGACCTCGTCTAACTCTATGCGTCCCCCCATCACTCAAATGATGATATGTCGGTATCGGAATATTAACCGATTTGCCATCGTCTACCCCTTTCGGACTCGACTTAGGTCCCGACTAACCCTACGATGACGAGCATCGCGTAGGAAACCTTGGGTTTTCGGCGAAGAAGATTCTCACTTCTTTTCTCGCTACTCATGCCTGCATGCTCACTTCCATCCGCTCCAGTGCTCCTTACCGGTACACCTTCAACGCTGAATGGAACGCTCTCCTACCACTCATAGTAAACTATGAATCTAGAGCTTCGGTGCGTATCTTAGCCCCGTTATATTTTCGGCGCAGAATCGCTAGACCAGTGAGCTGTTACGCTTTCTTTAAAGGATGGCTGCTTCTAAGCCAACCTCCTGGTTGTCACAGCAACTCCACATCCTTTTCCACTTAGATACGACTTTGGGACCTTAGCTGCTAGTCTGGGTTGTTCCCCTCTCGACATAGGATTTTATCACCCTACGCCTGACTCCCGAGGTTACACGTATAGTATTCGGAGTTTGATAGGGTTTGGTACCGCGGTAAGCAGCCCTAGCCCTGTCAGTGCTCTACCCCTATACGCTAATGCTCGAGGCTATACCTAAATATATTTCGGAGAGAACCAGCTATCACTGAGTTTGATTGGCCTTTCACCCCTATCCACAAGTCATCCGAGGAATTTTCAACTTCCACCGGTTCGGTCCTCCACTGGCTCTTACACCAGCTTCAACCTGCTCATGGATAGATCACTCAGTTTCGGGTCTGCAGCATCTGACTATGTCGCCCTATTAAGACTCGCTTTCGCTACGGCTTCTCGTTCGATTAACCTTGCCAGATACCACAACTCGCAGGCTCATTATGCAAAAGGCAGTCCGTCACACTTATTTAATAGTGCTCCGAATGATTGTAAGCCATAGGTTTCAGGTTCTATTTCACTCCGCTCACCGCGGTCCTTTTCACCTTTCCCTCACGGTACTTGTTCGCTATCGGTCTAGTAGTAGTATTTAGGGTTGGAGGGTGGTCCCCCCATATTCAGTCAAGATAACACGTGTCCCGACCTACTCATTCCTTACCTTAGTTCCACACAAATGTTTTCGCTTACGGGAGTATCACCCTCTATGCTCTGACTTTCCAGACAGTTCTGCTAACAAATGTGCTAAATGTAAGTGCCCTATTCCAATTTCGCTCGCCGCTACTCTCGGAATCTCGTTTGATTTCTTTTCCTGCAGGTACTGAGATGTTTCACTTCCCTGCGTTCGCCCCCGAAGGTGACATGACTCGCGCCATGCCGGGTTGCCCCATTCAGAAATCCCCGGATCAAAGCTTCTTGGCAGCTCCCCGAGGCTTTTCGCAGCCTAGTACGTCTTTCATCGCCTCTACTAGCCAAGGCATCCACCTATGGCCCTTAATATCTTTTATTCTATATTGCGTTCACTACCTTATTTAATGTACTATCTCTAATACAACAAACAAGATTGAATGAATCCATTTTTTTGTAGTTATTTAGTTTATAATTAAATCTCTTTAATTATATGTTGTTGACTTTAACAATTGTAATTTAATGAACATAAAAAGTTTAATTTTTATATGGTGGAGAATAGCGGGATCGAACCGCTGACCTCCTGCGTGCAAGGCAGGCGCTCTCCCAGCTGAGCTAATTCCCCATAACTGTAAAACTTTTTGTAGTGATTATGTCAAATGAACACAGATCACTGAAAACTAAGCAAGCAAGCAGACTGAAGTAACTAATATCTCTGTGAGATTCTTTTGTGTTGAGCCGATCAAACGAATGATCGCTCTTTACTCTAGAAAGGAGGTGATCCAACCGCAGGTTCTCCTACGGTTACCTTGTTACGACTTCACCCCAGTCGCTAATTCCACCGTAAGCGGTAGCCCCCCGAAGGTTGGCTTCCCGATTTCGGGTGAAATCAACTCCCATGGTGTGACGGGCGGTGAGTACAAGACCCGGGAACGTATTCACCGTAGCATTGCTGATCTACGATTACTAGTGATTCCAGCTTCATGGAGTCGAGTTGCAGACTCCAATCCGAACTGAGAGACGCTTTAAGTGATTAGCTCCACCTCGCGGTATCGCAACACTCTGTACGCCCCATTGTAGCACGTGTGTAGCCCTAGCCATAAGGGCCATGATGACTTGACGTCGTCCTCACCTTCCTCCTCCTTGCGAAGGCAGTCTCCTTAGAGTGCTCAGCCGAACTGCTAGCAACTAAGGACGAGGGTTGCGCTCGTTGCGGGACTTAACCCAACATCTCACGACACGAGCTGACGACAGCCGTGCAGCACCTGTTTTCGAGTTCCCCGAAGGGCACCCCGCCATCTCTGGCAGGTTCTCTCAATGTCAAGGCTAGGTAAGGTTCTTCGCGTATCTTCGAATTAAACCACATGCTCCACCACTTGTGCGGGTCCCCCTCTATTCCTTTGAGTTTTAATCTTGCGACCGTACTCCCCAGGCGGAACACTTAATCTGTTAAGTGCATCACCGAGATGACTAGCATCCCGACGACTAGTGTTCATCGTTTAGGGCGTGGACTACCAGGGTATCTAATCCTGTTTGCTCCCCACGCTTTCACGCCTTAGCGTCAGTTATGTTCCAGCAGATCGCCTTCGCTTTCGGTATTCCTAGTGATATCTACGGATTTTACCCCTACACCACTAATTCCATCTGCCCCTCCCATACTCTAGGTTAGTAGTTTCAAATGCAGTTCTACAGTTAAGCTGTAGGATTTCACATCTGACTTACCAACCCGCCTACGCGTCCTTTACGCCCAGTGATTCCGAATAACGCTTGCACCCTCCGTATTACCGCGGCTGCTGGCACGGAGTTAGCCGGTGCTTATTCATATGCTACCGTCATTTTCTTGACATATAAAAGGAGTTTACACACCGAAATGCGTCATCCTCCACGCGGCGTTGCTGCATCAGGGTTTCCCCCATTGTGCAATATTCCTCACTGCTGCCTCCCGTAGGAGTCTGGTCCGTGTCTCAGTACCAGTGTGGCGGATCATCCTCTCAAACCCGCTACCCGTCATCGCCTTGGTGAGCTCTTACCTCACCAACTAGCTGATAGGATATAGGCCGATCCCTTGGCGGAATCCATTTCCCGATTCATCTTTTGATGAAAAGGAGTATCCAGTATTAATCACCGTTTCCAGTGGCTATCCCGGTCCAAGGGGCACATTACCTATATATTACTCACCCGTGCGCCACTCGTCAGCAGAGAAGCAAGCTTCTCTCTGTTACCGTTCGACTTGCATGTGTTAAGCACGCCGCCAGCGTTCATTCTGAGCCAGGATCAAACTCTCCATAATTGTTTATGAAAAGATAAATAAATTTAATTACTGATCTTTGCCCAAGATTTAAAAATCATTGGCTTTGTTAAGACATTAAGAGTGCTTAAGCTCTTAATGAATATAGTTATCTATTACTATAGGGAAACTAACTATATCAATAGCTAGAATTCAAATAGAATAGACGGTTGTTGTTTTATTAGTTATTTCTAAATAAGATTTAACTGATAGTTACATCAGTCTCTCTTACTTGCTTAGTTTTCAATGATCTCAAACGTCTTTAACCTTCCGGTCTTTAAACTTCAACTCGAAGTCTCTTCGTTTGTGGAGGGGAATTATAGGGGGATGTTGCTTAGAAATCGCTTAAGGTTTTAGGAAAGGAGGGAGAAGTTTCGAAAAATTTTACAGATTTTAGAAAATCACTTTTGCATAGCCGGTTTCCGGACTAATTTGTACTGTTGCTGTTTCCGTTCCATCTGTTAATGAAATATTGCAATCTGATGTTATAAGCCTTTGTGTTGCTGCACTATATGGACCTGTCATTGTTGATTGGTCACCTGTAAATGGTCTACCTAAATAATCAAATGAAATTCTCATTCCAATATTACAACCACCACTGAAAGAAATATTTGTAATACCGTATTTTTCACCTAGATTCAACTCTTTCATACCCTTAAAACCAGCATTATTATAATCTAATGCAACTGTATTATTATATCCACCTGTCATTATTAAATTTGGATTTTGAGGGTCTACTGCAACTTCAGACTCTTTAGGATCTCCACTATATGCTCCTGAATCTGCAAAAATTGTATATGCAGGTTTATTGTTGGCAAAGTTATTATTATTTCCAAAAACTATTTGCCATCTCCCCATATACCAATTAGCATCACTATCATTATATTTGTCATCAACAAGAGCAAGATGCTGTGTATATCGGATATGTGACAAGACTTGAACCGCCGCTTCTTGAACCGGATTAGTCTTTGTACGCGGTAGAATCAATGCCGCTAAAATACCGATGACAACAATGACAAAAACTAACTCTAATAGTGTAAATGCTTTTTTCATATAGTAAGTATAGCTAAATAATTTGAATCATTCAATATGAGCTACTTTTTGCAGCTACCTACTTTTATATTTGCTTTGTTTTTTGCAATAAATTTCGAACCAATACCTTTAACGGCTGTCAAATCTTCTGCTTTTTTAAAACAATGACCTTTTCTGTACGATACAATAGCTTCGGCTTTTTTAGCACCGATACCTTTTAAACTCATCAACTCACTTTGATTTGCACTGTTAATATCAACTGCTCCAAATACAAAACTACATACTAATACAACTATGGCTAAAATCTTCATCTTAACTCTCCTTTTTTTAATTGAAAGACAGTATACAATAAAATTTAATATTTTATGATTGTAATTTCTTTTTTAATATGATTTTACCACTTTCAACTCCAGGTTGGTCATATGTGTTTATATACATAAACTTTCCGCATAGAGATGTAAGAAGTTCATACTCATACATAAGTGATGCAATCGCACTCTCACAGACTCCATCTATGGTTATAACATCACAAGGAATATCATTTAGGTTTTGAATGGCTTCTATGGTTGCATCTGCCTGACTTTTTATGAGTGATGAAAACTCCAAGTCGTTGAGATAGTCTAACTCTTCTAAACCTTCTAAGGTAATAGCAGGGATTTTCAAGTCATTATCAAAGTTTTCTACTTTTATGACGGTTACTGTTTTATCACGTCTGCCTTCAATGATGAGTTGAAGAAATGAGTGTTGGTCTATTGGGCCTATGATGCCAATAGGTGTAAGACCTTGTCTTGTGTTATTTATATCTATTTTACCGAGACTTTCTCCCCAAAGTTGAATGTACCATTTGTTAAAACCCTCTAGACGGGAAGAGTATGAAAAAACGACATTGATGTTGAAACTATTTTTGTACTCTACTAAGAATCTGGCTTTTTTCAGAAGTCTCTCTTGTACATCATCTTTTTTAATAAAAAAAGCATCATGCAGTTTTTTCGCTCCTTTTAAAAGTTCATCAATATCTATACCGACTATGGCAAGCGGTAGCAGTCCAACTGCTGAAAAAACAGAAAATCGCCCACCTACATTTTTAGGTATCTCAAATACTTGCATGCCATTTATCTGCGCATATCTGTTGAGTTTGGAATCATTTTCTGTGACGATGACGGTATTTGTTTTATCGCATACTACAAGTGAATTTATATACTTAAAGATAGAAACAGTTTCAACAGTTGTGCCGGATTTGGAGATGACAATAAAAAGCGTATCTTGAAGATCAATGCTCTGAATCTTTGATTGAATGTCAATAGGGTCTGTCGTCTCAAGAAAAATGAGTTTTTTATCCAGCTTGCGTGAATGTTTTAGGTACTTGTAGATAGCATATGTTCCCAGTGTACTTCCACCTATACCGATAACAACGATGTTTGATTGTTTAACACTTTTTGCATACTCTTTCAACGGTGCAGTATCTTGAAATGGAAGATTATAGTACCCAATATCTTCTTTTTCCCGGACTATTTCACTAAAGATATCTTCATCAGATATAGTTGGATTAAAATTGTGGGTGTATTGCATTTATTTACCACTCTTGCCATAAAAATAGTTCGTAGCTTCTACAAAACCATCTACACTTCCACAGTCAAAACGTCTGCCTTTGAATTTATACGCAAGTACTTGCCCCTCTTTTGCAAGTTGTAACAAGGCATCAGTTATTTGAATCTCTCCGCCTTTGCCAGGCTTTGTCTCACGCAGCACATCAAAGATCTCCGGTGTTAAGATATAGCGGCCGATGATAGCAAGATTTGAAGGTGCATCTTTTGGTTCTGGTTTTTCCACCATATTATAAACTCTTACAAGATTATCATTGAAAGGTTCACCCGCTATAACACCATATTTATTAGTATCTTCTTTGGGTATCTCCTCTACTGCAACAATACAGCATTTATATTCTTTGTAAAGTTCTACCATTTGAGAAAGTACACCTCTCTCAGCATTATCACACAAATCATCAGCAAGTATAACGGCAAAAGGCTCTTCACCTATAAGCGTTTCCCCTGTTAGTATAGCATGCCCCAAACCCTTCATCTCTATTTGGCGTGTGTAAGAAAAAGTACAGCCGTTAATGACATTTCGAATCTGCGTGAGGTACTCTTCTTTTGCAGTACCTTTTATCTGATGTTCGAGTTCATAAGATATGTCAAAATGATCTTCAATAGCTCGTTTCCCTCTTCCTGTCACTATTGCCATGGTATGCAGTCCTGCTTCTATTGCTTCTTCTACACCGTATTGTAAAAGCGGTTTTGTAAGAACCGGCAGCATCTCTTTTGGTATGGCTTTTGTAGCCGGAAGAAAGCGTGTCCCGTATCCTGCTGCGGGGAAAAGACATTTTGTTATAGTTGTGCGCACTCTAAGATCCTTTAAATTTTCAACTTATAAACTTTTGCACTCGGAGAGAGTATCACCGGTTCAAAAAGACTTTTGTCATAATTTTCCAACACCATCAATTGAATATAAGTCGAATTGTATGTATTTTCATCTACAATCAAAAAAGTGTTGTAATTTGACATATAGATGACATTGATATCAGATGTAAAATTAACCAGCTGTACATCTTTATGCAGATGCATGCTTTTGTCATAGTATGTTCTTACAAAGCGTCGAATCGGCACTGTTTTATTGCCCAATGTAAGCATGAGGTTTCTTTTATCTAAGAAAATATTAGCTCCCAACTGAATTCTTTTTCCGTCATCCCTAAAGTTTCGGCTTACAAAGAAAAAAGGCTGTTTTTTCTGAGCACCATTCATAAGGTTAAGATTTGAAAAAAGTGTCACAGTCGGATAGATATTAACCATTCTAAAAGGCAGATAGAAATAGACATCTCTTGTTTTCTTTGGTAACTTTATGTCCGAATTCAAGCTCTTTAAGAACTCATTTGTATTCGTAAATCCATAATCTTTTGTCATCTGTTCAATATTTGAAAAGATTGTCAGATTCTTATCTTGTATCTCTTTTTTATGTTCTTTTTGAAATGTATATGTTTTTTCTGTGTACTCCACATCAAGGCGTGCCATTTTCGCTGCTTCGACTTGTGGCTGCGTGAGCATAAAACTGACTGGAAAATTCACACTACCGCTGTGTTTTCCACCATCTACTAACGTTTTTACATCTGCATAAAAGCGAATAGGATAACCGTAATCCCACCAAGAGACGACATAATCATTTCTATTTGCTTTTTTGCCGAGTTCATCCAAAACCTTTACTTCATCCGCTGTAAAAACGGTCGGCACCTTATAGGCCTCAATATGTTTATAGTTTGGATAGAGAATGCCCAATGTAAGAATAGTCATCAGCAAAAATCTGATACGATTAGCCTGAGCACCCTGCACACCAATCTGTTCTATAAACTTCTGCGCAATCTCAGTGATAATAAATGCAATACCAAAAGCCAAAACAGGCACAGCATAAATAGTAAAACGAAGCCCGCCGACATACGCTAAAAATCCCAGTCCTGCAAGCGGCAGTGAAAAGAGCATAATTGGCTTTTTATAGAGCAGATAGATATATCCAAATAAAGAGAGAACAAAAACAGTCTCACTTCCGCTTATACGGTTTGCAAAGGTCTCAAACGGAATTTTACCCGCTTCACGCACTGTCTGCATAACGGTAAAAAAGTGCAGTCCCAAACCTTTTGTCTCGCTGCTCACATTGTTTCTAAAAACATACCCTTTGAGTTGTAGCCAAATAGGCTCAAGTCCACCAGAGAATAAAAATCCTATTACGGCAGCACCTAGAATATAAAAAAGATATTTATCATATTTTTCCTGCTTAAAAGTATAAAAAACGGCAAGGACAATGCCCAAGCGAATAAAACCGTCAATATTCATCATTGCGAGCATCATAATGGCCAACAGTTTATAACTGTAACCGCTCTTTCTGTCAAATATCAAAGTATAGGCAAGAATCAAACCAAAAAATGAAAACTCTAACGAATAACTCTGCGGATACCACCAGCGATAGATAAGAATATCTATGGCGGTAATAAGTAAAAAGATATCTTTTTTTGTATCTATCGCCCAGATGATAGACCAGAGTAGAAACACAGGCAGAACGATATTAAGCATATCGGTATCATAATATCCTGCCATTGTACGGTTATAATAACTCCACGCAATTGAAGCAAAAAGTGCAGCGATGAAGCCCATTTCAAGATTTTTGAGATCTTTGGCAATCAAAATAATAGGCACAACAACCAGTGAACCAAGTACCACCGGCAGATAAAAGATAATTGTCTCAAAAGAAAAAGGCAGTATCTTGGCAAAAAAAGCAGTAAGCTGTGAAGCCGCAGAGGTTACTGGAGAGAGATCGTTAAACTGGTGAAACTTATCAAAGTATTCTTTTGCATCGGGATTTGTATCGGTACCCGAGAGCAAGTCTCTGGCTCCTTCAGCCCAGATATAGCCGTCATTGGTATTTATCATAAACTGACCGTTATAATGAAACGGTGCATAATCAGCGAACTGGTAAACCCAGATAAGACGCATAGCGACGGAAAAAGTAAAGGCAATAAGAATATAGATGAGTGTTTTTTTATTATCAGACGAGGCACTGTTTAGCAAGTTTTCAACCCTTCAGTTGTTCTAATTTGTTTTCATATAATTGAATCTCTTGTATTTTATCATATTTACGAGCACCTTTGTATAACAAAGTATATTTTTTTATGAGTTCTTCTTTTATCTGCTCTTTTCTTTCTCTATTTTCAAGCCCAGATAGCAATTTTTCAAGCGTTCCAACCCGCCATCTATCCATGCCCCAATGTTTAAAACTAAGCTGATCGGTGTGACCTGCATATTTATTTATTAACTTGTGAGGGATATAGCCTATTTTGTGTTTCGATGCTATACGCAGCCATAAGTCATAATCTTCACAAACCTCTAAATCTTCATCAAAAAAACCGATCTGTTCAAAAATTTTTTTATGTATCAGGACTGAAGATGGAGCGATATTGCAATAAGAAAGATTTTCCAAAAAAGCATCACATCCAATTTTACAATATTTTTTTGGTAGTTTTATCTCTTTACCATTTCGTATCCAAACCTCATCTGTGTAACTCATCAAAATATCCGGATTTTGTTTATGAAAGTTCGCTTGCTCACGCAACTTCTCTTTATGCCAGGTATCATCAGAATCTAAAAAGGCTATCCACTCATTTCCTGCCTCATTTATGCCGCGATTGCGAGCAGCAGATACCCCGGAATTTTCTTGATAGATATATTTTATAGTTGGAAAGTCATTTTGAATCTTTGAAGTCTCATCAGAAGAGCCGTCATCAATGACAATAACCTCTTTTGCTAAATAGCTCTGCGAAAATACAGACTCTAGAGCTCTACGTAAAAAGGCATAGCGGTTATACGTTGGAATCACAACCGTTATATCCAACTACCAGACCTTTATCTCATTATAGATACTGTCACGTTCAACCGGAATAAAGCCGCTGTTTTTGATGAGGGCGGTAAACTCTTCTACATCGACACCGTTGGCACTTTTTGCGCCCGCTGCAGAGTTTATGGACTCTTTTTCAATCGTACCGTCCAAATCATTCGCACCAAACTCCTGCGCGACAAGAGCGAGATTGACCGTTGAAGTCACCCAGTAGGCTTTAATATTTGGTACATTGTCAAGCACTAAGCGAGAAATTGCATAGGTTTTGAGTATCTCATTTGCCGTAATTGCTTTTTCAATTTTCAAATAATTATTTTCCGTTTGATACACAAGAGGAATAAAAGCATTAAATCCACCTGTAATATTCTGCAGCTCACGTATTCGCATCATATGGTCAATTCTATTCTCACGCGACTCAACATGTCCAAAAAGCATTGTAACATTGGACTTTTTCCCGCGTTCATGCCACTTTCTGTGAATCTCAAACCACTGATCTGACGTCACTTTTCCCTTGCAGATATAATCACGCACCTTCTCGTCAAATATCTCAGCACCGCCGCCCGGCATGGAGTCTACGCCGTTTTCTACCATAAGGTCAAGCACTTCATCATAGCTAAGCCCATGATGGCGTGAAAGAAAATCCACCTCGGCAGCCGTCAAAGCTTTTACATGCAGATCAGGGTATTTCTCTTTTATCTTTTTAAAAATCTCCAAATACCAATCGAGTGTAACATTAGGATTATGTGCAGAGACGATATGCACTTCTTTTGCGTTATGCCCGACAATTTCATCAACAATCCTCATAATCTCTTCATGACTCATCGTATACTGATTCGGATTTTTACGTGTTGCCGAGTAAGCACAGAATTTACAGACATCTGCACAGACATTTGTAGGATTTATATGGCGATTGATATTAAAGTAGGTCTTTTTACCGTGAAGTTCCTGACGTTTGGCATCCGCCATTGCACCAAGTTCAAAAAAATCTGCATCATATAGTTTCACTGCATCTTCAAAATTTATTCTTTTACTCATAATTATTTCTCTCTTGTTTATTGTACTCTTGGCTATTATAGATTTTTTAGAAAATGTTTTGGAGAGACTCAGACCAAAGGGAGGATTTGCTCTCTCTAAAATATTTTATAAAAAATCGGCCAGCTCCGGATTAAAGTCCTGGAGCTTTCCACATTGAAGTCGTGATATTATCATCAACTAGCTTTAATTGCACTTCATATGCTTTTTGCCACTTCTCTTTTAGCCCATCATAAACTTTTTTGTTCTTTGCATTTGGCAAGTAAGTTTTTTCCCAAACAACCAGCTTCTTAGCCGCATCTTCCAAACTTTCATAGATACCGGCTCCTACACCTGCCGCCATCGCTGCTCCGAGAGCCGTTGCCTCACGCACCTTTGGAATTTTAACACTGCATCCTGTCACATCAGCTAATATCTGCGACCACAATGCACCCTTACTTGCTCCGCCTGCAAAAACAAGCTCTTTTATCTTCACACCGCTAAACGCTTCTATCTTTTCAAGATTTATACTAGAGACAATGGCAGCATTTTCTTCCAGTGCTCGAAACATTGAGATAGTATTGTATTTTTCACTCTCAAGTCCAAGATTTAAAAAACTCGGAGCTGCGTGATACCATTTGCCATACTTCATAGAGTCAGAAAAAATCGGCAATATTTCATAAGAACCAGCCGGTACAGCTTTCGCTTTTTCTTCTAAAATTTCATAAACATCACATCCCTGCTCATGTGCTTCTTGCTTTTCAAGTGCACAAAAAGCATCACGAAACCAGCGCATCACAAGACCGCTGAAAAATGTAATGCCCTCAGCCTGAGAGAGCCCTTCAATGACATGTGGATTGACACGCACACTCATATCTTTGGGTGGTTTAACATCACTTTTGATGTTGACTACCTGCTGCCAAAACGAACCGCCAAGCACAGCGACATCACCCTCTTTCACTACACCAAGTCCGGTAGAACCAAGCTGTACATCACCGCCACCCATCACTACCTGCGTGAGGCTGCTTAGTCCTGTCGCTTGCGCTGCTTCTTGTGTGACATTGCCAATAACTGTTCCTGTCTCATAAACCGGTACAAAAATATCATCTTTAATGCCCACTTTTTGCGCCATAGAAATATCCCACTTGCGTGAGGCGAGTGAAAATATTCCGGTCGTTCCGGCATTGCTCGGATCAACGACAATGACACCAGAGAGTTTTGCCAAGATCCAATCACCAATCATAGAAATATGTGCTACTTTTTCATAGATTTCAGGTCGATTGTTTTTCAACCACAAAAGACGCGGCAATGCGCCTAACGCAAAGGTCTGTCCGCTTGTTTCATAAAACTGCTCTTCTATCTCAGGAAACTTCTCTTTAAGATATTTAACTTCTTCAGAAGCTCTAGCGTCAACATTTGCCACACCCCATAGCTCACGTCCATCTTTATCATAAAGAACAATTCCCTCACGCATGCTTGTTGCACTCAATGCCGCAATATCATCAGGGTCAATCTCTGCCTTTTTAACTGCGTAAGCAATCACTTCACAGGTAAGTTTCCAATTATTATGAAAATCAAAGCTCATAGAATCCGGTACACCCGCTTCTTCAAGATGCATCCACTCTTGTTGTGCAACAGCTATCTGATTGCCTTCGGTATCAAAAATCACAGCACGGACAGAGCCCGTTCCTGCATCTATTGCCAGTAAGTATTGTTGTTTCATCTCATATTTCACTTTTGATTTCCACATTTATAGCTTTGCAAGAGGTTTATTTTATAGGCTCAGACCGTAGGGAGGATTTGTCCTGTAAAATGAAGCTCTTGCGAAGCGGCTTTTTCTTGTAAATCTTTTTACTTTTTCAATTTCGCCTGTTCTAGTTCCCAGTACTCCATCGCAAAACTATCTTTCTCACTTATGCTTTTATAGCCGCCGAGTTTATCTGCCCGAAGTACTGCTAGCATTGTATGTTCAACTATGTCATAAATAATCTTTGCTTCCTCACGCGACTTTCCAAAACTGACGACGGCCAGATTTTTAATAATCATGTAATTCGGTGCGGGATTGAGCATTACCTCATCAGTGGCGTACTTGTTGAAATACTCTGTATATGCTTTAATATATCTCTCAATACCGCCAATAAGATCCGTATCTTCCATAATAAGCGGCACTCTCTTGGTACGAATGATATGCTCCGGTGTCAGTACTCCGCGTGAGGCAAATTCTCTCAGATTTGGCTGACTTGCATAAAAGGCAGCAAGCGGCGTCTGGTTAATGGCGATATGGACTTCATGACCTTTATATGCACCCATTGTATTGACAACACGGCCTATATCACAGTCACTGTGAACATACTTATGCACGATCTCTACAGTTGCATTTTCATCCAAAAACTGCTCTGCTTTTGTGACGGCATCTATCATTTTTGTATAAGATTTTTTTGCATCGTCATCAAAGGTAAATATTCCATGATTATGCAAGATTATACCCTCTATCTCATCCCAGTTCATATTTTTAGTCAGCTCATAGATTTTATGTGCCAATTCAAAGCCTGGCATAACATAATCAACGATCAAAAAGTTTGGAAAAAGCTTGACAATATGCTCATCACCGTTGATAGTGTTTGAGATGGTCACAATGGCATCGGCATGCGTATGATCTACGAATTTGTACGGAATCAGGGCATGGAGTATCGCTTCTACAGAAGGATTTGGCGCTGAGGAGTTCATCATCGCCTCTTTTTGACGTGCTACCATCTCAGAATCACTTAATGACTCTTCTTTTGCCATCTCTAAAAGTGCATCCAATCGTACCGGTGCAAATCCTTCTGCTTTGATGTCAGCCAGATTCCAGCCGCTCCCTTTCACATGCAGGACATCAATGCCGTCTATATCTCCTTTTACAGAGGTATTGCCCCCGCCGTGAAGGACAAGTTCATCATTGGAACCTAAAAGGTTGGAAGTATAGACACGCAGGTCCAGATTACTCTTGCACTTTGCCGCTTCACTGTCGCTGTATAAATTATCCATGCCTACCCCAATACTTCTAGTTCATCTGTATATTTTTTCTCACAGTATGGCTCATAGCTCGATTTATAAACTGCATAGTGAGCAGAAGCTTTATGTCCATCAAGAGTAGCCTCATTTTCCCACGTCTCTACTGCCATAAATTTTCTTCTATTGTTCTCATACTGAAATATCTCGTAAAAAATACATCCCTGTTCTGCTTTGCTCGGTTTTACCATAGCTGCAAGCAGCTCTTTCATCTTTGCTTCACATCCCTCTTTTGCAATAAATGTCACTCTTTTTGTGATTGTCATTAAATTTCCCCGTAAAAATGTTTTAAAGCCAGATTATATCAAAAACTTTATAGAATAATAAATGGACTTATTATTACGCATTGAAGATATTATAGAAAACAACGGCTCGGACTTTGAACTCTCAAAACTTTTTAAGCAATATATAAAAGAGTACAAAGAGTCGCTTCCTGAACTTTTTAAAAAAAATCAGGGAAAAGATTTTTTAGTCAAACACACAAAACAGCTTGACAGCATCATCACACTGATGTACAAAACAGTACTGCGAAGGCTTTTTGGAAACTTCCTGCCTATGCGCTCTCAGATTCCAATAGCTATTATTGCACTTGGCAGCTATGGTCGTGAGCAGCTCTGTGTTCACAGTGACATCGATCTTCTCATCGCTTATGAAAAGATCGAAGGATACAATGCCGAGCTTATCATAGAAAAGCTTTTCTATCTGGCACTCGATGCCGGTATGAAGCTCGGTCACAGAGTGCATGAAGTCACAGACCTTTACAAGGCAGCCAATGAAGACATCACCATTCGCACCTCTTTAATGGAAGCACGTCTTATCACCGGCTCACCTTTTATTTGGCATGCAACACAAAGAGAGCTGGCAAAGATTCGCTCACACAATCAAAAAGAGTTCATTTTGGCTAAGGTTGAAGAGGCACAACTGCGTCGAAAGAAATACCCGATGTCGATGCAGCCAAACATTAAAGAAGGTGTCGGAGGATTGCGTGATGCACAACTTATTTTTTGGATAGCCAATACCATTTATGGTGTCAGTTCTATTAAAGAGCTATCAGGAATCATCTTTTCCGATGAAGAGTACAAAGAGTTCCGTGTTGCTTTGGAACTGCTTTATCGCGTCCGAAGTGCTCTGCATCTCATCACAGGCAAACAAGAGGACAGACTGCTCCTTGAACATATTCCACAAACAAGTAAAATGCTGGGGTTTAGAAACCAGCAACGATTCGCATCCAAAGTCCTTCAAGCCGGATGGCGCATCAATAACTTCACGCAGATCTTTGTTAAGAAAATGGTGCGGCCGTTTATTGTTGAAAAGAGCTATATTAAAAAGTTCAGACATAACCGTATCCAAAAAGGTATCTATCTCTTAGAAGAGAGACTCTTTGCATCGTTCAATCTAAAACCGCTGCCAATTGCATCTCTATTGGATATTTTAATCAATTTGGAAGATAAAGATTATCGATTTGATGCAGGTTTTTTAAATCAATTTACCTATACAAAGATTCCCCATCCTCTTACGGCAAAAACATATCAAAGGCTTAAAAAGTTTTTAAACAAAAAGCACATAAGCTCCTTTTTGAAGCTTTTTTACAATGCAGGGATACTTCAAGAACTTTTTCCAAACTTCAGAAAGGTAATGCATTTGCCCCAATTTGACGGATACCACCACTATCCTGTTGACCTGCACTCTATTGAATGCGTTCATGCTTTGGAAAATATCGAAGAATCTTTTATTGCAGAACTTTTTGAAGAACTAAGCGATAATGAAAAACTGCTCTTGAAGATTGTTGTCTTTTTTCATGACAGCGGCAAAGGACGAAAACAAGATCACAGTGAGGTTGGCGCGAAACTTATTGCCCAATTTGCAAAACACATCGGCTTGTCTCAAGAGCTGACAGAACGTGCTGTTACACTTGTCAAACAACATGTACTGATGAGTAATGTCGCTTTTAAAGAGAATATTCACAATGAAAAGACGCTTTATAAATTTATGTCAAAAGTAGGTGATACTAAGAATCTAAAGCTCCTCTACATCCTCACGTATGCCGACATCAAAGGTGTAGGCGGTGATACTTATAACTCTTTTAACTCAAAACTCCTGTATGATCTTTACATGAGCGCTTTAGAGATCGCTGAAAATACCGAACGCATCACCGATGCGAAAAAACGTCTTATCATTGAGAGAAGAGTAAAAAACCTTCCTGAATTTAGAGAACTCTCAAAACTCATGCAGAAAAAGATTCTCACAGTCGAGTCCAACCTCTTCTTTTTCAAACACTCACCGCAGGATATTCTCAATATTGCCAAAAAAGCGAGAGAGACCGGTGAATATAGTTTCACAACCAAAAATACAAACTCCCTGACAATAGAGATATATAGACGAATTCCTCTGAACATCGGCTATCTTCTTGCTTCACTCTCTCATCTTGACGTTGCTTCTATGGAGATCTTTACTCTCTTTGACGGAGTAAAATACTTCAAAATAGATTTTATAAAAAATGTTCACGGAAATGAACTTGTTGAAGTACAAGATATCATTGACAATGCTTTTGACATGGACCGTGAAGTCCCACTCAAAAAAGTCAAAATAAAAAAAGAAGAGATAAACATAGACTGCGAGCATTCAAAGACACACGCCGAACTTACCATCCATACACAAAACCAGATGGGACTGCTTGCATACGTCATGTACAGATTTGAAGAGATGCAGATCAATATTGTCACGGCAAAAATTCATTCAAGCAAACATAAGGTGCGAGACAGCTTCTTAATGGAAAAACAAAACAAAATATGCGATAATATCCAAAAAATTTATGAAACTTTATCGAATGAAGAATAAAAGGCTTTTTATATGTGCGGAATAGTTGGTTACATCGGTCAAAAAAATACAAAAGAGATCTTACTTGAAGGTCTTAAAGAACTTGAATACCGTGGCTATGATTCTGCAGGTATCGCTGTTTTAAGTAACGGAGTATTCAACAGTTTTAAAGCGACGGGGAAACTTGTCAACCTTGAAGAAAAGACCAAAGATTTCACAACAGATAAATTTGCCGTAGGCATCGGGCATACACGCTGGGCCACTCACGGAAAGCCGACTGAACTCAATGCCCATCCTCACGTAGGACAAAATTCTTATGTCGTGCATAACGGTATCATCGAAAACTATGCAGAACTGAAAAAAGAGCTTGTAAATGACGGTGTCACTTTTTTAAGTCAGACAGATACAGAGGTCATCGTTCATCAGTTTGAAAAAAATCTCAAAAACT
Organism: Sulfurimonas paralvinellae; assembly: GCF_014905135.1. Classification (NCBI taxonomy): domain Bacteria; kingdom Pseudomonadati; phylum Campylobacterota; class Epsilonproteobacteria; order Campylobacterales; family Sulfurimonadaceae; genus Sulfurimonas; species Sulfurimonas paralvinellae. The sequence continues at coordinate 1,395,607 of NZ_CP041406.1, forward strand.
CCACAAATACACTTGAAGCCTTTAAAAAAACCATCTCAGAACTTGAAGGTGCCTATGCTATCTTGTTGGTTACAAAAGGTGAAAAAGACAAAATTTTTTTTGCAAAACAGGGTTCACCGATGCTTGTCGGCATCAATGATGAAAATGAAAAATATTTTGCATCTTCTGATACACCGCTCATCGGACATGCTACAGAGGTGAACTACTTTGAAGATGGTGACTATGGTTATGTCTCTTCTGAAGAGATCGTTATTTATGATAAAAACGGCAAGAAAAAAGAGCCTCGTTTTGTAAAGCTTGACACCAATAAACTTTCTGCGCAGAAAGACGGCTACCGCTTCTTTATGGAAAAAGAGATCTATGAGCAAAGCAGTGTTATTGCTGATACCCTGCTCGGACGTGTTACTGAGAAAGAGGTAATCTTCGAAGAGCTCGATTCTCAGCTTTTTGACGGCATCAATGAGATAAAACTCTGTGCTTGCGGAACATCCTACCATGCAGCACTGACAGCTTCGTATATGTTTGAACGTTATTCAAAAGTAAAAACATCTGTAGAGATTGCTTCGGAATTTCGTTACCGTGAGCCTATCATGACAGCAGACACGCTCTTTGTCGTTATCTCCCAAAGCGGTGAAACTGCCGATACACTTGAAACACTCAAAATGGCAAAGAATGCAGGTCTTAAAACACTTGTCATCTGTAACGTCGACAACTCTTCTATGGTGCGTCTGGCAGATGCGACTATATTAACGCGGGCAGGTGTTGAAAAAGGTGTGGCTTCAACAAAAGCTTTTGCAACACAGGTAACTGTTTTTTGGATGCTCTCACTCTACTTGGCTCAGTTAAAGCAGTCCCTCATGCAAGAATCTATTGAAAAACAGCTTGAACTTCTGCGAAGCATTCCGGCATGTGTAAAAGTTGAAGAGAGTATGCATGAACGCATCAAAAGACTCTCAAAACGCTACCTCCATGGACATGGATTTTTCTTTATTGGCCGTGATATCTTCTTTCCTCTGGCTCTTGAAGGTGCACTCAAACTTAAAGAGATTTCTTACCTTCACGCAGAGGGATATCCAAGCGGTGAAATGAAGCATGGTCCTATTGCTTTGGCTGATCCGGAACTTTTTACAATCGCCCTGCTTCCTGAGCATCTATTGTATGAAAAGTCAAGATCTAATGTCGAAGAACTCAGTGCACGTGATTCCACTATCTGTGCTATCAGTCCCATAGAGTTTGATAAAGCAGATGATTTTATAGAAACAAAGAACCAAAAAGATTATATGCTCGAATTTTTTGAGATGATGGTTGCTGTACAACTGCTTTCATTAGAGATCTCAGTACGGCTTGGCAATGATGTCGATATGCCGAGAAACCTAGCAAAATCGGTCACAGTAGAATAATAGAGGAATCAAACCCATATGAACAGTAAAATAAAACTTCTCCTTATCGTAGCGCTTATGCTCGTTGGCCTTGGTATTGCGACCATTGTCAACATATCTCTTAACTTTAGAGAATACAGCATTAAAAGTGCTACGGAAAAAGCAACTGCAACGGCAAGTATTGTAAAAGACGGCTTAACGGCACATATGGTTAATGGTATCATGGATAAACGTGATTACTTTTTAAACCAGATCTATACAAACCATTCTGATATAAAAGCACTTTGGATCATCCGCTCAGACAAGGTCAAAAAACAATTCGGTGAAGGTTTTAAAAATGAAACCATTCGTGATGTTCTAGACAAAGATGTTCTACGTACAGGAAAGACAGTACAAACCATTCAAGAGAATGCACAAGGTATCACACTCCGTATTTCTATACCATATAATGCAACATCAACGGGTACACCAAACTGCCTCAACTGCCATAATGTCAAAGATGGTGACACACTCGGTGCTGTCAGTATGGAATTTGATATAACACATATGAGAAATGACGGTATGCTGACAATCCTTAAAATTCTAGGTATCAATCTCATTTTTATTATTATTGCACTCTTTTTAATCAACTATTATGTATCACCGTATATGACACTTTTTACCAATATGCAAACAGGGATTAAAAAAGCATATCGGGGTGATTTTACGCATATCTTTGAAACCAAAGTTGAAGGTGATGCAAAAACGATTACACAACAACTCAATACGCTCTTTAGAAAAATGCAGGAGACTTTTGGTGACATAAAACATAATCTTGCTACGTTTATACCTCAAGGCTGTGTCTCTTCCAATGACCCTCTTTACGAAGCCAAAACTATCATCAATGAACTCTCAGATATCTATAAATTCAAAAAAACAATTGAGCTTGATGATTCTAAAGAGCTGGTTTATAAAAGGATTGTCGATACCTTAAAGTATAAATTTTCTTTTAAACACTTTGCATTGTATGAAGTAAATATACAAAAGAACAGTCGTGAACTTATTTACATTTCAGAAGGGAAAAGCATATGTGCATCTGAAGTTGATAGTGATGCTATGCTCTGTCGTTCATATAGAACAAAATCAGATATTATTTCGACGGAATTCATCAATCTCTGCCAAGAGTGTTCTTGTGAAAACCTCGAATATGTATGCATTCCTTTTGATATTAATGATGAATATGCTTTGATAATTTCCATAACAAGCAAGGAAGAAACAGATATTGCAAAAATAAACAAAGATATTCCAAGTATAAAAAATTATCTTGAGGCTGCAAAACCTGTCATAGAGAGTAGAATTCTCACTGACAAACTGCGTGAGACATCCCTTACAGATCCAATGACAGGACTCTACAACAGAAGATTTTTAGAACAGTATATTGACAAATTTGTCAAACAGGCCCAACGTACAGAGGAGACCTATGCAGTTTTAATGCTCGATATCGATTTTTTTAAAAAAGTAAATGACACCTATGGCCATGATATCGGCGATGCGGTCATCACACAACTTGGAAAAGTTATTCGTGAGAGTGTCCGAGAAGCTGATCTCGCTATTCGTTATGGTGGTGAAGAGTTCGTTATACTTTTACATAATGCAAGTAAAGAAGGAGCTCTCCGCGTTGCAAAAGTTATCAGCGAAGGCTTTGCCGCACTAAATTTCGATGTCGGCAATGACAAAAGCATCCAAAAAACACTCAGCATAGGGATCTCACTCTTTCCAGAAGACTGTGACAGCATCTGGCAGTGCATTAAACTAGCAGATACCGCACTCTATGTAGCCAAAACAACTGGACGAAACAAAATTATAGAGTATCAACCGGAAATGTCACAAAACGATAATTTAAGATAGAGGGAAAAAGTAGTTGTTATAACTCTTGCATTTGCAAAGTTACAAGAGTAGTGCAATGTCAAGGCGCTGACGATGAAGTGTACTTTAGTACATGAAGAGGAAGCAACGCAGAGAGTGCGCTGCTATTGTAATCTTTGCTTAGCTGCAGCCACATCCGCCGCCACTGCTTTGCGGTGCCGAAGAAGCCCCACCTGTTGAACATGCAGATACACCTGGAGGTGTTGTAGGCTGAACTGCTTCATTATCCACACCACCGTTCGCATTGATCTCTTCAATGGTCTTCCAAATGGACTCTGCCGCTTTCATATAGCGTTTTGCTGACTCTGAGGTCGGTGCTACGAAAGTGATAGGTTTTCCTTCATCTCCACCTGTCCTGATTGCAGGCTCGATTGGAATTTCAGCAATAACTTCAGTATCGAACTCTTTTGCCATAGGCTCAGAAGTTCCTTTTCCAAAGATATCATACTCAACACCCGTATCTGGTGCGATGAATCCACTCATATTCTCAATGATTCCGGCAATTGGAATATTAAGCTTTTTAAACATATCTAATGAACGGCGTGAATCATCAAGAGAAACACCCTGTGGTGTTGTAACTGTAAGACCTGCTGTTACCGGTACAGACTGAGCAAGTGTCAATTGTGCATCACCAGTTCCCGGTGGCATATCAATAACAAGTACATCCAACTCTGACCATAAAATATCACGCAAGAACTGCTCGATAGCTTTCATGATCATAGCACCACGCCAGATAAGAGATTGTCCCTCTTCCATCAGTGAACCCATTGACATAACTTCTATACCATAGGCTTTGATAGGAAGCACTTTATTGCCGTTTACTTCAGGTTTCACATCAGATATACCGAGCATACGAGGAACATTCGGACCATAGATATCTGCGTCTAAAAGTCCCACTTTTTTTCCTTGCTGTGCAAGTGCAATAGCGATATTCACTGATGTAGTCGATTTTCCGACACCACCTTTACCTGAACTCACCATCAAAAAGTTTTTAATCTGCGGTGCAATATTCTTACCGTGAGAAGAAGATTCTCTCGGCATTACCGGAGCTTTAATATTTACCATTACCTTACCTGCACCTGCAAGTTGTAACTCTTTTTCTGCCTCTTCAACGATCTGTGCTGCCACTTCGGGAGCTGATGAAGTGATATCAACCGTGAAGCTTACATCTTTACCGTTTATAACTATATCTTTAACAAAACCAAATGTTACGATATCCTTGGTGAAACCTGGATACATAACTTTTGAAAGTGCTGATTTTACAATTTCTTCAGTCATTCTAAGTTTTTCCTTTTTCTAAAATTTTTCATTTTCAAAGTGTATCATATCTAAATAAGACAAATATTGTCTTATTTTAAATCAATTTCTTCTAAAAACTTTTTAAGCTAAAAGAGCTGCCTCTTCTTCAGCTTCTTTTTCTTTTGCATCCGCTGCTATTTGAGCGATTGCTTCCGGATTGTCCATGATCTCCTGTGTAATTTTATAAGAACAGAATTTCGGTCCGCACATAGAACAGAACTCTGCCTCTTTAAATACATCCTGAGGAAGTGTTTCATCATGATATTCACGCGCCCTTTCACTGTCAAGTGCAAGTTCGAACTGTTTTTCCCAGTCAAAACTATAACGTGCATCACTCATTGCATCATCGACATCACGTGCACCTTTACGACCACGGGCAATATCTGCTGCGTGAGCAGCTATTTTATAGGCAATGATACCTTCACGTACGTCATCTGCATTTGGCAGTCCCAAGTGCTCTTTTGGTGTTACATAGCATAACATACTCGCACCGTGCCATCCACCCACAGCTGCACCGATAGCACTTGAGATATGGTCGTACCCTGCGGCAATATCGGTAACTAACGGTCCAAGAATATAAAAAGGAGCTTCATGGCAAAGTTCTCTTTGAATCTTCATATTACGCTCGATCTGATTTAAAGGAACGTGACCCGGTCCTTCGATCATAACCTGAACATTTTTCTCCCACGCTCTGAGTGTCAATTCGCCAAGAACTTTCAGTTCACCAAGCTGTGCATCATCAGATGCATCTGCAAGACAACCCGGACGAAGTGAATCTCCAAGTGAAAGAGAGACATCATACTTTGCACAGATATCCAAGATATCATCAAAAGCAGTATAGAAAGGATTTTCTCTATGGTAGTGCATCATCCACGCAGCCATTAAAGACCCACCGCGAGAAACGATACCCATCTTGCGTTTTGCAACTTTAGGCATAGTTTCAAGTAAGAAGCCTGCATGAATAGTAAAGTACGAAACACCCTGTTTTGCTTGACGTTCCAAAACTTCCAACATAACTTCAATCGTCAAATCTTCAATCTTGTTACCCACATCATGTAAAATCTGATAGATAGGAACTGTTCCGATAGGAATCTTAGAGTTGGCGATAACCGCCTTTCTAATTTCATCCAGATCCCCGCCTGTACTAAGATCCATCGCCGTATCTGCTTTATAATGTTGTGATACCTGTACTTTTTCTATCTCACCCTGTACATCTGAAGCGATTGCAGATGAGCCGATATTTGCATTTATCTTACATTTACTTGCGATTCCTATCGCCATTGGCTCCAACGAAGTGTGGTTTACATTCGCCGGTATAATCAATCTTCCTCTTGCTATTTCACTACGAACGAGCTCAGGAGACAAATCTTCTACTTTTGCGACATACTCCATCTCTTGCGTGATGATGCCTTGTTTCGCGTAATACATCTGTGTTCTGACAGAATCGTTTTCGCGCTCTTTTACCCATGAAGATCTCATAAGTCTCTCCTCTAATAATATTCTTATATGATGGAAATATAATCAAATAAAGTTAATCTAATATAAAGTCAAGCGAATATTGAAAGAACTCATATGCACTTTAAGATTTAAAAAGCTTTTGATGTGTATAATTTCGTAACACTTTTAGATTTTGGAGATTCTTTGTCTGATTTGACACTTATTTTACTTGCTGCCGGCAGTTCAAGCCGTTTTTCTCAGGATGTCAAAAAGCAATGGCTGCGTATCGGACATCAACCTTTGTGGCAATTTGTAGCACAAAGACTCGAAAAAACAAACCGTTTCTCTCAAATCATTATCGTTGCTGCAGCAGATGAGATAGAGTTCATGCAGCAGTATGCTTCATATGAATTTATTGCAGGCGGAAGCTCACGCCAAGAATCACTGCGAAATGCTCTCGAACATGTTTCAAACAGTTACGTACTTGTCAATGATATAGCACGTGCCTGTATCTCCGAAGATCTCTTAGGACGCATTATAGATGCCAAAGACTCTGCTGACTGCATTGTTCCATACCTCAATGTGACCGATACCATCGTTTATGAGAAAGAAACAATAGACAGAGAGAAAGTAAAAAAAATCCAGACACCGCAACTCTCAAAAACAGCAGTCCTCAAAGCCGCTCTTGAGACCAATCAGACATATACAGATGAAAGCAGTGCTATTGTTGCACACGGAGGCACAAGAAAGTTTGTTGCAGGCGAAGATGATGCCCATAAGATAACCTACGCCGAAGATCTCAACAAAGTACCATGCCTGCATACACCCTCAAGTGATATCCTAAGCGGAAACGGATTTGACGTTCACGCTTTTGATGACAAAGGTGAGATGTGGCTCGGCGGTGTAGAAATCAAATCTGATTTTGGCTTTAAAGCTCACAGTGACGGTGATGTAGCCATTCATGCTCTCATAGACGCTCTTTTAGGAGCAGCTGGAATGGGTGACATTGGCATGCTCTTTCCTGATAATAATGCACAATACAAAGGCGCCGATTCAAAAGAACTGCTCAAGAGAGTCGTTACCAAGCTTCACAACTTCGGCTTTGTCATCATCAATGCAGACATTACAATTGCAGCACAAACACCACGCTTAGCAGACTATAAACAGCCAATGAGAACAACACTTGCCGCAATTTTAAACATTGACCCCTCACGTATGAATGTAAAAGCGACGACAACGGAAAGACTCGGCTTTATTGGAAGAAGTGAAGGTGTCGGTGTTATTGCCAATGCAAATTTAAAATATTTTAACTGGAAAACGATAGGATAAAATGAAGATATTAATTATAGAGAACGAAGTATATTTAGCGCAAAGTATTGCAACGAAATTAGGTGAACTTGGTCATACATGTGAAATGTGCACCTCTACAAAAGATGCCATAAGAAGTACGAACTATGATGTGGTTCTCCTCTCGACAAATATCAATGGACAGGACTTTAACCCTGTCATAGAGACATTTAGGAACTCCATCGTTATCTTGATGGTCTCTTATATCTCCAATGACACTGTTTCCAAACCACTGAGTGCCGGAGCAAAGGATTATATATTAAAACCTTTCATGATAGAAGAGCTTGTAAGGAAAATAGACCACTATCAAGATTATGAAAGACTGAAAAAGAGAAACGATGCTTATGAAAAGTATCTCTCTCACAGCTTTACAAATGCAAAACACGGTCAAGACCTTGAAAACATAGAACTGCCTGTTTTTGTCTCATCGAACTTTCAAAAATATGCCGATGCTTTTGCATTTGAATATGCACAAAAACAAAATCTTCCTATCCACTTCATCTCTTTAAGCGATCCAAAGGCGATGAACGAGATAGAGTCCCTTGCCCAAAATGTCATTATATACATTATTGACTACCAAACACTCAAAAAATCTGATAAAAAGCTCTTTTGTGACCTTATAGCTGATAAAAAAGCCATCATTCTCAGCAGTGACAAACTTGAAGATATGGCGTATCCTGTCATTGAAATCAAAAGTGAGAACAATGTGTTTGATAAAGGAGAGATACTGCCTATTGAGGATTATGTTAAGTTTATAGTTCTCAATTATCAAGATAAATACCCAGATACGGAGCTCTCCAAAAAACTGGGTATCAGCCGTAAAAGTTTATGGGAAAAACGTAAGAAATATGATATCGTCAAGAAAAAATAAAACCCTTTTAATAGACAAAGAAGCCGCTTCAGCACTTGAACTTGTAGACGACGGATTACTAGCACCCGTCACAAAACTCATGAATGAAGCCGAATCCCAAGAGGTTCTCAAAACCGGCCTGATAAATGGCCAATCTTTTCCCTTCCCTTTCATATTAGCCCCTTCAGGCAAAAAAAATGAAGAAATTATCAGCTCATTGCAACATGGTGAAGAAGTAACTATTTTGTGTGACGGTGAAGAATTTGCGACACTCATTGTCGATGAAATCTTTCAAATCGATCCAAACGAACGTGTAAAACATATTTATGGAACAGATGACCTCTCCCACCCCGGAGTTATGGCCACTATAAAAAGAATCGGAAAATGGGCGCTCAGCGGTGAGTATACCATTATAAACAAACAAGAGAACACCAACAAAAAAATGATAGCCGAGGTCAAAGAACTCATCGGTGCACAACATGTTACTTCTTTGGTCATGGGGGCAAATCCACTGCATCGTGCACATGAAAGACTGATACGCCAGACACTTGAAAGTACGGACATGCTCATCATATTTTTGCTTAAACCCTACGACAGTGCAAATCTTGCTTATGAAATCCGTAAAGAGGCACTTGAGTTTTTCATAAACAACTTTTTACCAAAAAACAGAGTTGTTATCGTCGGACTTGAAAACTCATATATCTTTGCCGGTTACAACGAGATCATCATCGATGCCGTTGTCGCCAAAAACTATGGCTGTGACAGATTGACAATCGGGCGAAATCATGCAGGTCTTGGCATGTTTTATGACTGTAACTCCAACAAATCGATCATTGACAGAGTGACGGGCATTGACATTGAAATCACCGTTGCAAGTGAATATGTCTACTGTGATGAATGTAAAACACTTGTCAGTAAGAACACCTGCCCTCACGGACAGCATCATCAGATCTCCTACCATGCAGACTCAATTCTCGAGCTTCTTGAGGCAGGAATTTTACCTCCTGCCGTTTTGATCAGAAAAGAGATCAGTTCCTTTTTACTTTCAAAACTTTTTCCAAACAGGTTCAAAAATATAGAAAAACTCTACTACGACACCTTTCCCGTCAAAGGTCTCTTGGAAGAGCACAGCGAAAAAGATTTTTATCTTGAGTTGATGAAACTCTATCAAACGACATCACTTACATAACAAAGCGAGAATATATGAATTGGTTTTTTTTAACTGTCGGTTATAGCGGCCTCTCACCAAAAGCACCAGGAACTATGGGAACATTGGTTTCTTTACCGCTTGGAATGGCTTTGCTTATCTATTTTGACGTTACAACACTTTTTTTAGCGGCTTCACTTATTTCCATCGTTGCTATTAAAATCATTAATGAGTATGAAGAACAAAGCGGCAATCATGACGATCAGCGAATCGTCATCGATGAGCTTGCAGGAATGTGGTTTGCGCTCAGTGTTGCCCCTGCAACAACAGTAGCACTCAATCAGGTGCTTGATCTGCAAAACGGTTTTTTGATACAGTCCCTGCTCTCTTTTGTGCTCTTTCGGGCTTTTGACATTACAAAACCTTCTATTATCGGTCGTATTGACAGAGAGGCCAAAGGCGGAGTTGGTGTTATGGGAGATGACATCATCGCAGGTTTTGCAGCAGGTATTTTATCTGCTGCAATTTGGCAGGCATGGATCTACTGGCTGCAACCTTTAGTTTCATCATAAATCGAGAGAGAAGGAAATGCAAATTCAAGGTTGTTCTCTTCTAAAATCTCCATAATCTTCTCCATTACATCCTGTTTCGTCTGCAGCCACTCTTCCCATACTACGGACTTGGAAAAACAATAGATTAAGATGTTGATACTCGAATCAGCGAACTCATCAAGGAAAACAAGCAAGGTTCTTTTGACACCTTCTAGATCATCTTTAGAGACAAGTTTAGCGATTTTTCCACGCTGATAAGCCATATGTTCGTATTTTGTATCCTTAGTTGCAATGTCAGGATGGTTTTGCAGCATCTCTCTTATGGCAACAATCGCATTTTTTATATCTTCTCTTTTTGAATCATACTTCACACCGATACTCATCTTAATTCTACGTCCAAGTTTTCTTTTATTCCAGTTCTTGATGTCAGCAGAAGCAAATGTTCCGTTAGGAATAGCAATAAGTGCATTGTCAAATGTTCGCAATGTCGTCACACGCAGACCAATTTCTACTACAGTTCCTTCTTTGCCGTTAATCTCAACCCAATCACCTTGAGAAAAAGCATCACTGGCCAAAATAGCCAATGTTCCAAAAAAGTTAGAGATAGTATCTTTGGCTGCAAAAGCTACAGCAAAACCACCAATACCAAGACCAGAAAGGAGTGCTGTTAGATTAACACCGGCAAAGTAAAGCGTAAATAAAAATCCGAGAAGAAAGATAAAAAAGTTAACGATTTTTATCCCAACATTGATAAGCTCCGCTTTTACACTCGAAGCATCTTTTGCAAATTTTTCCAAATTGACAAGTGCAACAGTATTGATAACGACATAGATAAAGTAGGTAATAATCAGCGTATAAAGAATGTTGAAAAAACTTGATATCAGTGTGCTGCTGCTAAAGTCATTGAAGACATAGGCGATCATATTTAGATTGATGACAATAATTAAAATATCAATGGTACGTTGTGTTCGTTTTAAGATTTCCTCTGCATATTCATGAAGATAATAGCTGTGCATCAAATATCTTTCAAAAACATAGTAAAAAAGTTTTCGTATAAAGAAGATAATAATAATTAAACTAATGATAATAATCAGCTTAACTACACTCAGCCCTACTGTAGATAATAATGTATCAAGTGCATGGACTGCATTTATAGAACTGATAGTAATAACAACATTAACAAGATGAAACTTCGAAAATTTGTTCAAACCATACATCTTTTTATCATACTGATACAGATACGAAATCAAGTCATTATTTATCTCTTGCAGAGCATAATATTCCCGTACATTGTTTCTTAGCGCTTGTATCACCGGTGCTGTTCCTGCAATATTTAAAAACTCTTTATAGTCTCTTTTTGTAATAAGACTAAACTCTTTTTGATGCTCAGCCGTGTATTGATTCAATTTATTCTCAAATGTTTCAATATCTTTAGAATCAAGAGCTATCAGAACATCACGAAGCAGTTCATTCATGCTTTTTGCAATTAAATATGACTGAATTTGCACCTCATCCCGTTTGACGGCATAACTATTACCGGCTCTTTTGTTGATGGCAATGATCTTTTTGAGTGCATATATCTTTGCGCTGTAATCTTTATTATCATTGATATATTCATTCTTTTTTGCCATCACACGATAGAGTGCTTTTTCATAAGAAGCCTCTTGCTTGGCTACCAGATCAGAAATCTCTTCTTGCGTGAGGTTGGCATCTGTCATCTGCAACGTCAGCTTAATCTGTTCATCTATGAATGGTGAATATTTCACATCCGCATTTGCATGAAGACCAAAAAGAAAAAAGAAAAGAATAAAAAGATAACGCATTACTTAGATTCCTTCTGCTATCATAGCATCGGCTACTTTTTTAAATCCCGCGATATTCGCACCGTCAACATAATTTCCTTCAACACCATAATCTTTTGCTGTAAGAGCTACCCGTTTACATATCATCTGCATGGTCTCTTTGAGACGTTCATCTACTTTGGCAAAGCCCCATTTTGACATGGCGGCATTTTGACTCATCTCAAACTCGCTTACCACCACACCGCCGGCATTGGCGGCTTTTGCAGGAGCGAAACAAACCTTATGTGACTGCAGCAACGAAATTGCTTCAGGAGTTGAAGGCATATTTGCACCTTCTGTTACACTCACGCAGCCATTATTGATAAGATTTTGCGCATCTATCTCTGTCAGTTCATTCTGTGTTGCACACGGAAAAGCTGCATAACATGGAATATCCCACACCGCATGTCCCCCTTCGGGATACTCCTCAATAGGAATATATTTTGCCTCAGCATGGACTTCAGCATATTTTGTAAGTGATTGGCGTTTGTTCAGCTTGATATCTTTTAAAAGTTCCACATCGATTCCTCGAGAGTCATAGATGGTGCCCTTTGAATCTGAACATGCCACAGGAACAGCTCCTATTTGCGTAAGCTTTTCTATGGCATGGACAGCGACATTGCCCGCTCCGCTGACTGTACAGACTTTTCCCATTAATGGCTCTTTTCCTTCCATTTCAAGCATGCTCTCGGTAAAGTAGACGGCACCATACCCCGTAGCTTCAGGGCGCATTAAAGAACCGCCAAAGAAAAATGGTTTTCCTGTGAGTACTCCTTCGTAAGTTGATGTAATCTTCTTATACTCGCCAAAAAGATACCCTATCTCTCGGCTTCCAACACCAATATCTCCTGCAGGAACATCGATGCGTGCACCGATGTATTTATGCAGTTCCGTCATATAAGCAGAACAAAATTTCATCACTTCAAAATCACTTTTCCCTTTTGGATCAAAATCACTCCCTCCCTTTGCACCTCCTATATGCAGACCGGTCAAAGAATTTTTCAATATTTGCTCAAACCCTAAAAACTTCAAAACACCTTCATTGACCGTCGGATGAAAACGCAGACCGCCTTTGTAAGGACCAAGCGCATTGTTAAACTGAATTCTATATCCCGTATTAACCTGTATAATATTATTATCATCCAGCCATGTCACTTTAAACTTGATAACTCTGTCAGGAACAACCAGTCGTTCCATGATCCCATGTTTTCTGTATTTTTCATCTGACTGCAGCAGCGGTGCTATGGAATAAATCACTTCTTCCATTGCCTGATAAAAAACATTGTTTTCCGCACAGTTATGATTTTCAAATTTTCGTATTTCTTCTTCAGCTATCGTCATTTTCTACTCTCTAATATGAATTATAATTTTTTAATATTGTACCACAACTAGCTTCATTTCAGGGAAAATGCAAAAAAGTTACAAGAAACCTAAATGGATAGTTATATTGAAAAATTTTATATTCATGCATAAATTTTTATGTTAAGATATCACAATTTAATTATAAAAGGGATTTACTAATGTTTCAAAATCTTAGTATAAAAAAGAAGATGAACTATCTCGTAGCGATTGCTACCGTTTCCATAGTATTTGCTGCCATTTTTGTATTTGGTGCGATGAGCGACTTGGAAAAAGATTATAACCACCTTTATAAAAATTCGATGAAAGCTGGTCTTAACACCCTCATTATTGAAAAGAACATGAATCATGTCAGCAGAAATGACAGAGATATCATGCTCGGTGGTCCTAAAGAAAAAGATATTGCTCAGATTCAGGAGAATATTAAAACAATAAAACAAAGTTTCGATGTTCTGGCAGGACTTGACAACTCACCTGAAGTACACAATCTTGTCATCAAATCCAAAGAGTCTACACTCAAATTTATCAACACAGCATTTGACATGATGAAAAGTTTAACGCCGGAAATGATAAAAAACAGTAAAGAAGAGATATATCAACAATATCATGACAAACTCACGCCGCTTGCAGAAGAGTCGCGCAAATACTTTAAAAAATTAGTCAAACTCAAACAAACCGAACTTGCACAAAATTCAAAATCACTGCAGACAAAAATAACATTTTATAAATACCTTGTACTGATTGCAGGAATTTTTGTAGGCTTGGTAGTACTTGTTCTTTCTATCATCATTAGAAAATCAATTACTTCAAGCATTGAAAAGTTTACAGAACTTATCACATATGCTGCACGCGGTGATTTTTCAAAAACCTGTACAGATGAGTCAGAAGATACAGAACTTGGCATCATGGGGAAACATCTTGCTGATCTGCTTGGGCATGTTCAAAAACTCATTGATGAGATCAACACAACTATCACAAATGCATCCAAAGGTGATTTTTCAAAAGCCATATCAAGTGCAGGCATGGAAGGCGAGTTTGTTGTTGCCATTAATAATGTCTCAAAAAGTATCGACTTTATGAAAGAACAGCATCAAAAAGCACAGCGCGATGCATTCAATTCAAAACTAAGCGTTAAAAGTGTCAATGTATCAGAATCACTGACAGTTATTCAAAGCGATCTCAAAACGAATATCAATGCGATTAAAGACATCACACAAGCGACACGTTTTGCATCAAATCTTGCCAATGAGTCAAGAGAGAATATTGAAAGTATTGTCAATGAACTGCATAACATCAACGAACAGGCAACTATGAACAATGCGAACATTGAAGAGTTGGCTTCACAGACAAGTAATATTACCTCTGTTATCGAACTCATCACAGACATTGCAGACCAAACGAATCTACTTGCACTCAATGCCGCCATCGAGGCTGCTCGTGCCGGTGAACACGGTCGCGGCTTTGCCGTTGTTGCCGATGAAGTGAGAAAATTGGCTGAGAGAACACACAAAGCAACAAGCGAAATAGCAATCTCCATTAAATCACTGCAGCAGGGCATGAGTGAAATTCAGGAAAGTTCTGAAAATATGAAGACAACCGTTGATTCATCAACTCAGGGAATTGAAAAATTTGAAGATACATTGATTCAACTCAGTGACGGTTCCAACACGATTGTAGAACAGTCATACTTTATGGAAAATTCCATCTTTGTCGTTCTTGCAAAAATTGATCATATTCTTTACAAATCACGTGCATATAACTCATTGATGTCACTTAAAAAAGTTCTCAAAGCAGTTGATTCGCACTCATGTAATCTTGGAAAATGGTATGACAATGAAGGCAAAGAACGTTTTGCTCAGACTTCGGCTTATCCGAAAATGGCATCACCGCATAATATTGTCCACACAAATGCAAATAACAATCTTGCCTATATTGAAACAAAAGACCCTGAAACGACCGTTCTTATTCATTCAGATGAGATCATTGACAGTTTTGACAAAATGGAAGCTGCTTCCGAAGAGCTCTTTGCGCTCCTAGATCAGATGCTGCGTGAGACAGAGGTTGAAAACAAACAAACAACAGACGAACAACAGGTCTAAAAGGGAGTGTTAGAAATTTCGTATCAGTTTGATAAAATACTATCAAGGACTGACAATGAACGAAGAAGTAGATTTTGATTTTGATGAAATCTTAAAAGAATTTAGAAGTGGGAAAAAACTCACCGGCAAAGGTGGGCTTTTAGCTCCACTCATCAAGCAACTCACAGAAGCTGCACTTGAAGCGGAGGTAGAATCACATATTGCTAATGATGTACTTGGCGATAAGCCAAACAGACGAAACGGTTTTAACAAAAAGACCATCAAAGGTACCAGTGATGGAACATTTGAGCTTGAAATCCCAAGGGATAGAAACGGTACATTTGAACCCCAAATAGTTAAAAAACACCAAACTACAATTAGTGATGAAATTGAGGAAAAGATAATCTCAATGTATGGACTTGGTATGAGTTACAGAGATATATCTTCACATATTGAGGATATATATCAGGTAAGTATCTCTACAGCTACTATCAGTGCCGTTACAGATAAAATTATTGCAAAAGTGAAAGAGTGGCAGGCTCGCCCATTAGAGCCTTTATATCCCTTTGTATGGTTAGATGCTATTCACTATAAAATAAAAGACGGTGGTAAATATGTCTCAAAAGCAATTTATACCATCCTGGGAGTTCATCTTGATGGCAAAAAAGAGGTTTTAGGTCTTTATCTCTCGGAAAATGAAGGTGCAAATTTCTGGCTCTCTGTTCTGACAGACTTGCAAGCTCGTGGTGTTGAAGATATACTCATTGCCTCAGTTGATGGTCTAAAGGGCTTTCCAGAAGCCATAAATGCGATATTCCCACAGACAGAAGTGCAACTCTGTGTAATACACCAAATACGCAATTCCATTAGATATATTGCTTCTAAAGATCAAAAAGAGTTTGCAAAAGATTTAAAGCTTATCTATCAAGCACCTACGAAAGAAGTAGCGGAAGAAGAGCTTCTAAAACTTGAAGAAAAATGGGGTAAAAAAATATCCCCTTGTCATCAATTCTTGGCAGAATAAATGGGATAATCTCTCTGTCTTTTTCAAGTATCCTGCTGAGATTAGAAAAATCATTTACACTACAAATATTATTGAATCCGTACATCGCCAATTTAGAAAACTAACTAAAACCAAAGGTGCATTTCCTAATGAAAACTCACTGTTGAAATTACTTTATTTGGGTATAAAAAATGCATCAAAAAAATGGACTATGCCTATAAGAAATTGGAGTCTCACTATTTCACAGTTGGCTATATTTTTTGAAGGGAGGCTTGATAAATATTTGGAGGTATAAGTTGGAGGCTGTAGCACAACAGGTGCTACTAAAAGTTACTGACACGGAATTTTAAACGCTCTCGTCTAAAATTCTAAATTACTCCCAATCCTCATACTTGGATTTGGAGTGCTTATCTTTCTTATATCGTCTTGCATTTTTATTCTTTTCTAACTGATTTATACTGTAAAGCAGATCTTCTTTGATATTTTCAATATCTTCACTACTCTCTTTATAAACGATCATCTTTTTAACGAGTTTTTGCAGTTCCTGCAGATCACCCTTATACAAAGCTATCTCTTCTACACGTTGATATACTTTGAGTGCATTGTCAATCTTTTTGTCATAACGCTCTTTACTCAACTCATCACTGTTACTTAAATAAGAGATAATGCTTTTGGAAAAACGTTCCAATGCACGAACATAACGAAGCCTATTTGCGTTGTCAATTGCTTTTTTAGAAGCTGCCATTTTTATCCTGTTTAGATATTATCGCTACAATTATACACTTAAATATTGGAGAAAGAATTGAAAAAGATTATTTTAGCATTACTGCTCTTGAGTGTTTCACTGTTTGCAGAGTTGACAAACCAATACCTTACAAAAGATTTTTTAAATAAGAACATTCCTATCATAGATGTCCGCACTCCTAGAGAATGGCAGGAAACAGGGCTCCTAAAAGGAGCTGTTCCTATTATGTTCTTTGATCAAAGAGGTAATTACGATGCCAGAAAATTTCTTAAAGAATTAAATAAAAAAGTAGACACGACCAAACCTTTTGCTCTTATCTGTCACACAGGAAGCAGAACCTCAATGATAGCGCCATGGCTTTCCAAAGAGTTCGGTTATAAGGTCATTAATCTTCAAGGTGGTATGGAGTACGCAACACGCGGCCTGCATATAAAAACCGTTCCTTACAGACCTTAATGCCAAACTGGGTCAAATTTCTTTTTTATCTGACACTGCGTATTGTCATTACATTTGCAGTGCTTGGATTTTTTATCTTCTTACTCTGGTGGCTGCTCTACTCTATTTTTTATTAAAGCAGTGATTTAATGACATTGGAAACACCCTGATGCAGATTGTAGTTTGCAATAGGAAAATCTAAATCTTCACGCTCTAAATTTACTATATAACGTGAAAGGTATGTTCCCAGAAGTTCAAGATCTATTGGTTCATATTTTTCACACATTGCTTCATCTATTGAAGTTCTTAGTAACTTTCCTGCATCATTTGATTTTGCCAGTGTAAAAACTAAAGTTTTCAAACTTAAAAAATCATTCCACTCTAAAAAAAGTTCCGGAGTCAGTATATCTGTTTTTTTGCCTTCCGGTGTAAAGAGCAGATCCATATCACGCAATGGAATCAGTACTGATAAAACAGCACGTGAGAAGGGAACAACCTTATCGGCCCAAAAAGGCGACTCATTTCTCGTTTGCAATTCTTTATCTATCATATCTACAATTGTATCAATGTCGGCATGTTTAAATAGTTCATATGTTTCTTGTTTCATATTATAATTATATAATGTCATTTTTAAAAAGGAGATATATTTTGAAACTAAATAAGAGCTTTATAACAAACTTTATTGCCGCCATACTCGTCAGCCTTTCATTTATTTTACCGCAGTTGAAAGATACCCTGCTCTACACAGGACTCTTCGCTCTTTCGGGAGCACTGACCAATCAGCTCGCCATCCATATGCTCTTCGAAAAAATCCCTTTTTTATATGGTTCAGGCGTTATTCCTCAAAGATTTGAGGCCTTTAAAAAAGCCATAAAAGATTTGATGATGCAAGAGTTTTTCAACCGTGAGCAGTTAGAAAACTTTTTTCAAAACGAAGAGAAGAAAATGGATCTTGTTCCCATTATAGAAGAGACAGACTTCTCTCCCGCATATGATGCGTTGACAAAAACTGTCATGGAGTCATCTTTTGGCGGTATGCTCGGGATGTTTGGAGGAGAGGCTGCACTTGAAAGCCTGCGTGAGCCCTTCAGTACCAAACTGAAATCAGCCGTTATAACTATTGTGAATTCAGAAGCTTTTGATGCAACTCTGCAGCAGCATCTTCAAAGTTCTTCTTTGAGTGATGACCTTTTAAAGTCCATCGAAAAAGTAATAGAAACAAGACTCAATCAACTCACACCGCAAATGGTAAAAGAGATGGTAGAGCGTCTCATTAAAGAACATCTTGAATGGCTTGTTGTTTGGGGTGGTGTTTTTGGTGGACTTATAGGGCTGGGAAGCTCTTTTTTACTTTAGGACACCTCTAAAGAACTTCTATCTTGACATCATCACCGACAAGCAGAACTTCACCTTTGCGAATCTTCGCTCGTTTTCTTGTCTCGGTCTCACCGTTGCGTGAGACATACCCCTCTGCTACTATCATTTTCGCTTCCGCACCGCTGTCAACCAGATCTAAAACCTTTAAAAGTTTATAGAGCTCTATATATTCATCTTCTAATGTAAACTGTATCATAATGAAATCATAGCGCAATAGTGTTACAATTTAAAATCTTTTCGTATAGCGATGACAATAGGGCTGTTTTGCTTTTCTTTCATAATAGTTTTGATGATATTTCTCAGCTTTATAAAAAAGCTTCTTCTCACGCACAAATATCGCAATATCATATTCTTTGAATTCGAGGTAATACTCAACATCCCAAAAATATCCGCCTGCAAAATAGGCTTATTTCAAAGGAGCTTCTATTTGAAACTTCAAATAGATGGAATTGACACAGTATCGTGTATCTTTTTTTGTAAAACCCTCTCCTTCAAACACATGCCCCAGATGAGCCCCGCAATTTGCACAAATAATCTCTGTACGATATCCGTCAGTATCCCGCACTCTTTTTACTGCCCCGGCAATGGCATCATCAAAACTTGGCCAACCGCAATGGGCATCAAACTTATCCTTTGATTTGTATAGTGGTGCATTACAATGCTTACAGAGGTAAACACCTTCTTCATTGAACTCATAATATTTTCCACTGAAAGGTCTCTCTGTCGCTTTATAAAGAATGACACTTTTTTCCGCTTCTGTTAATTTGTTTAGTTTCAATACCGGCAGTTCGTTAGAAAGTAGTGATGTTATTATAGAGACAAATAGTAACAAAAATATAGTTCTTTTTTTCATATCTCTGGTCTTTTCTATTTTATATACGCTATCTTAACAGAGATATGTGCACTATTTGTGTAAAAGTTTCAGTTTCTCCTTGCGTGAGAGATGTTTTATCTCATACTCTTTTTTCGAAGCACTGCTTCTGTCTGCACACTCTTGCGAATAGACAAGTTTGACAGGTCTGCGGGCTTTTGTGTACTTTGCACCTTTGTCCGAACTGTTATGTTCTTGGAGTCTTCTTTGCAGATCTGTTGTAATACCGGTATAAAGTGTTGCATCACTGCATTCCAAGATATAGACAAAATATTTCATTCTTTTCCTCGCTTGATGTCGTATTTTACACTAATTATTTCTTTCTTTCGTATCATTTTGTAACAAAAATATAATTCTTTGAAGAATCTTCTTGGAAATAACAAAAAGTTATATTATAATAATAAATAAATTTATCACAAAATAGTCATATTTTTTTGATACAGGATTACCCTATGGAAAAGCATAAAGTTATTATTGTCGAAGATGACGAGATAACCTCGCTCAATTTAAATATGTCTCTGCAAAAACACGGTTACAGTGTTGTCGCAGTTTGTGATAATGCCCTGCAGGCAAAAAACAAAATAGCAGCATATACACCCGATGTGATCATTATTGATATCTCACTGCAAGAGAGCAATGACGGCATCGATCTTGCAAAAACGATCAAAGAAAAATACGACATCCCTTTTATCTTCCTTACTTCCTACAGTGATGATGACATCATTTCCCAGGCCAAAATGACAGAGCCGTATGGCTATATTGTAAAACCTTTTGATCCGGGTTCACTCCATGCGACAATTCAGATGGCTCTCTTTAAGTACCAAATGGAAAATGAGCGTAAAGAGGACATTAACTCTCTCAAAGTCGATAAACTCAATCTTGAAAAACTACTCTACTCAAAAAGAACTTCGGACAAACCGATCGTTCCTTTTGGAAAAGATTACCATTTAGATATAAGCATCTGTGAGACGTTCTATAAAGGCAAAAAGATAAAGCTTACTAAAAAAGAAAATGCTTTTTTACGTCTTTTGGTCGCCCAGCTTGGTCTTGTAGTTAGTTTTGAACAGGCTATGAACTATGTCTGGGATGAGAACGGAGCAACGGAAAACAGTGTCAGAACACTTGTTTGGCGTCTTAGAAACAAACTTGAGACAGATATCATCAAAAATGCTTCAGGAATTGGATATTATATAGAAGAATAAAATAGATTTTTAACCTATTTTGATAGAAGCTATTTTTTCTTCCATTGTTTGAAACACATGCTCATAATCATACTCGCGCTCTTCACTTTTGGCCATCTTTTCCATCTCAGCAGCATTTTTCAACAGCTCTTCTATGCGAAAATTTCCACTTGAACCTTTAATACTGTGTGCCTTAAGCGCTATCTTTCTATATTCTTTGGCATCTATTGCCTCTTTTAGCTCCGGTAGTGTCGTCTCCATCTTTTTTATAAACAGTGAAAGCAACAATACCAATTCATCCTGCGTGAGCATTAGCTCTTTTGTCAGTTTATCGGCATCAAGACCTGTAATTGCAGTTTTTTTACTTTTTTCTTTCTCTTGTGCCGGTTTTTTTTCGACAAAAACATTCTCCATCCTCAAATAAGAGGAAAAGACACGTTCTAGCTCCTTCAGTACAATAGGCTTCCCTAAAAAAGCATCAAAGCCGACAAGAAGTCCACGCTCCTTCGCTCCCTTCATCACATTAGCAGTCAATGCAGATATAGGCGTATGTGAGAGGCCTTCATTCTCTTCATATTCAATGATTTTTTTGACTGATTCTATACCATCCATTATTGGCATCTGCTCATCCATAAGCACAAGGTCATAGCTGTTCTTTTTATAAAACTCGAAAGCTTCGAGACCATTTTTGGCTATATCAAAAGTAAGCCCGTATTTTGCAAGTATGATTTTTATAAGTTCCTGATTTGCTTCATTATCTTCAGCGACCAGAACATGGCCTTTAAAATTTTTCGATATCTTTTTCTCATATTCCGCATACTCTTCAGGATTCATCAGTTCATTAAAGATCGTATGAATCTTGGAGCAGTATAGAGGGAAACAGAGAGAATTGATATGCAGATATTTTTCATAATCATCATACTCTTTGCTCATCAAGGCTACAAATCGTTTATTATGCGTGAGTATCTCTTTTTTAAATTCAATATCTACATCTTCATGAACAAAGATACAGATGTCAAAATCACTCTCTAAAGTATCTACTACAGAGATATCCATACCGAATATTTCAGCATATTTCAAAAAAGATTCATGCTTGAAATTGAGAACATTGTCTTTTGCATAGAGTGCCATTTTCAGTTTTTGGAAATAATCTATATTATTGATGACTTTGCACTCTTTATTTGCAATCTCAATAGGGATTTCCATCCAAAATGTACTTCCCTGACCAAGTACCGAAGCGACTTCCACTTTTCCGTTCATAAGTTCAGCCAGCTGATAAGATATAGAGAGTCCGAGTCCTGTACCTTCAATATTTTGATAATCACCCGACTCCGCTTGAACAAAAGCGTTAAAAACTTTTTTCAAATCCTGCACATCGATGCCTACGCCGTTATCGCTGACACTTATTTTCAAAATACTTTTTTCATAGGATGCTTCAATTTCAATGATACCGCCTTCAGGCGTGAACTTGATGGCATTGGATATAAAATTCGAGATTATCTGCTTGATACGCAGTGCATCTCCGTAAAGCTCACGCGGAATTTTCGGATTTATAAATGAAGTAATTGTTATATCTTTTGCATTCGCACTTGCAACGAATAGCTCCATAGTGTGACTAAGTTCATCGTGTATGGAAAAGACCTTTGGTTCTATGATAAACTCGCCGCTTCGAAGTTTTGAGAAGTCCAAAATATCATTGATGATACTCAAGAGATTCTCACCGCTGTTAAGGATAATCTCAAGATAGTTTCTGTGCTTCTTTGAAAGATCTTCATCTATCAAAAGATTTACAAAACCCAAAATTGCATTGAGCGGTGTGCGAATCTCATGAGACATATTGGAAAGAAAGTACTCTTTCGCCTGACCTGCACGAATAGCTTCCTGCCTTGCATCGATGAGTTTTTGAAAGATTGTATCTGTATAAAACTTGAGTATGCCACGAAAATTCTTATCAAAAAGATAGGATATCTCATCAAACAGCTCTTTGGAATTCATCCCATTATCATAGGAAACATCGACCATTGAACGACGAAAGTGGGTGCATATTTCAAAAAGTTCATCTGCACCTATCTCACGAAACTTCAAGTATGCCAAAAGCTCCTGCATAACGGGGCAGTTACCTATCTCAACATCGCCGGAGATGACACCCATGAAGTAATCAAAAACACCGCTTGCATACTTTTCTATAAAATATGCTTCATCAATTTCATGCAGTGCCAAAATTTCTTTGGGAGAAGTATAACTTACCCACTGTTTTAAAATTGTCTCTTTGGCTGCTATGAACTCTTTTCTATGTTTTGTAAGTGTAGGAATCGTCTTAAGCATCTTTTGCTCATTTATAGATAAAAAAGTAAGCAAGCGTCATAACAACACCCAACTTTAACAAAACAATTGCCGCTGTAGCCATGATGTTACCTATTTGGCAACTGCTGCAGGAACTTTGTTGTTTTGCTTCATACTGCGCATAAAAGAAGTAGACAATATCCAAGCCTATTACAGCAGCGGAACCATACAGCATGCCATTGTATATGCTATGAAGCACTATTTTGTCCTCTATGAATAATGAAGCGATGAAAACGAGTGCCATAAGTATGATAAGTATATTTATCCCAAAAACGATCTTGTCTCTTTTAAAAGTTGTAGGACAGTAATCTGCATTACCGACATCGGCTCCATATTCAAGTCTCTTTTCAAAGATCTCTTTTTCTTCTTTAGACATTTTTTGAATGAATGTCGCACCAAAAGTATAATCGATCTTTCTTTGTATAAGAATTGCCAACGAACCAGTTGCTTTGAGGGATTTGTTCTCACCCTCTCTGTTTTGATATACAACACTGATATTTTCGTGTCGTGTTATCTGTGCTGTATGGCCGGGATAATAAAGTGTTGATTCTTCTGTGGTTGTTCTACCGCTGTGTGAGATCAAACGAGGATTTATTATTTCTATGAATTCACCGTTTTCATCTTTAACAACAATGACATTGAAGTAGCTTCCTATCTGAAAAGCACTCAGACCTTCTAAATTGTTTTGAGTGATAGTATCTTTGAGATCATCTATCAATGAAAACAACTCTTCATTAAAGAATCTGACATCGACACCATATTCAACGCTTAATGGTGTCGGGTACTGAATAATCTCTTTTACCATGATAAGCCTTTTGAAAATTAGTTACTGCAGATTTTTACGAGGTGTAAAACTTTGGGATTACTTTCCCAAAGTCTTTAAAGTTTAGTGGCTTTTACCAACCACAATGATCATTTTAATGTTAATGATCAAGAATCTGATGAACTGCCAAATAATACATGTTCTCATTTTTCTTGCAAATGCACCCGGCACCATAGTCAGTGATGATTTAAAATCACGCTGAAAATTCAACTCTTCTTCTACTACTTTCTTTTCACTCATGTTCTCTCCTTTTATTTTATTCTGGAATTAATGTCCAGCCTGGATTTAGTTTTGCTTTATAGATAAACAAGTAGTGTAATATATGTTTAATCCAGTGTCCAGCAAGACCGATCTCACCAAACGTATAGTCTGTATCACGACCTGTTCCAGGATATTTTTCAAAGTCAGGAACAACAGGATAAACTGTCATAGCAGCCGCAGTTCCGTCAAATACACCTTTACCAGCTGATGCAACACATGCAGCACCCATTTCTGCCATAGAAGCTTCATGCAGGTGAGCATTCTCACCTTTGGTCATCAAGTCACATACAGAGTGAGCAACCGCTTTACCGATAATACCTGAAGGCATACCAGTTCTTGGAGGTGTCGGGTTAATAGGAGTTCCATTTGGAGAACTCATTGGTTTAGAGATAATATGCGGCGGTGCAAATGCAATACCTGCAGCGAACATATTTTTATATGTAGGATTTTGGTATGTTCTTGGCCAGTCAGATGCTTTCCAGTTTTCATACGCACCAGCACTGTAGTTTGCATCAACTTTCATAAATCCGTTTGGAGCGAATACAGTATCAGTGATATCTTCACCTGCTTTGTTATAAGCTTTAAGACCAACACCTGCAAACGGTGGAATAAGCATAGCGAAATCAAATTCTTCCTCACCTTTAGAACCATCTAAAAGTTCATACTCAACTTTCCCATCTTCAACTTTTGAAGTATGCGCACCGATGATCCAGTCAACACCACGCTCAACGAAAAGTGATTCTGCAAAAAGATTTGAAGATACAACATATCCACCGACCTTCATATGGAGTCCACCCATACCAAAGTCACCGAGGAATGCTTCATTTGAAATCCACTTCATATCTGCCATATCACGTACACCTGCTTTTCTAAGCTCATGTTCGATATTGAAAATGTACTCAAACGCAGCACCCTGACATGTACACATACCGTGACCTGTACCGATGAGGAATTTTTGACGTGTTCCGCCTTTCATCTTCTCAATAGCTTCTGCTAATTTTTCTGAAGCGTGAACAGCATGGTCTGCAGTACAAACAGAAACCGTATGTTCACCAAGTTGGCTGCCTTCACCTAGACCCGGAGTTGCACCGAAGTTAAGTTTTGGTCCTGTCGCATTTACCAGGTAATCATACTCAATTGTCTCAGATTGTCCAGCTTTATCTGCACTTGTGTACTCTATAGTTACAAAAGGCTTGTCAGAAGATTCTCCCCCTTCAGGATTGATAGAGACCGCTTTTGCCTGATGGTATGTAATACCTGCTTTTGCATATACAGGAGCGAGATCAAAAGTAACTTCTTCTTTACTCATTTGTCCAACGCCGACCCAGATGTTTGATGGAATCCAGTTCCATTTTGCATTTGGAGTGACAACTACTACTTCGTGTTGAGATCCTAACCATTTTGCAGCGAAAGTTGCTGTAGTGTGACCAGCAACCCCACCACCTAATACTACTAATCTTGCCATATATTCATCCTATTTTTCAAGTTCAAAATAATCTTATCAAAATATTATCACTTTTTCATCACAAAATTGGATAACTATATATTATGATTATAATAAATTTTAAAAATAAATCTTTAAAAGTACCTGTATAAGGGGATTAAAAAGATTAATTAAATTTTAAAACTACTGTTCTTTTAATATTTTATCAATTATCTCAAAAGAATTTTTTGAGAGCCCCTGTGTAGAAATTACACGCATGAGTTCTCGCTTCATTAGTTTTTGGTTTTCTTTGTTCATTTTATCATAAATTTTAAATGTAGAACAGAGCCCTGAAGCCATCTGCGGATTGATTTTGTCAATTTCCACGATCTTATCTGCTACAAATTTATACCCTTCTCCATCTTTTGCATGAAAGTGTTTATGATTTCTTGCAAATGTCCCGACCAATGAACGAACGAGATTCGGTACTTTGTCATCATAGACCTCATCATTTTGCAATGTTTTGACACGATGGAGAATATCATCACGCAGTGAAGAGGACAAGAGTCCAAAATATTTATTCATCACAAGCGTATTATCTTTGTATTTATTATAAAAATCTTTAAATGCTTCTTCGGCCAACGGTTCATCTGTATGTTCTAGCACATCAAGCGCCGTTACTCTATCTGTCATCGTTATGGAGTTATCATACTGCTCTTTGGCAATAAGCGCTATCTCTTTTGTCTCTGAAGCAGAAAGCAGCTTTAATACCCGGTTTTTAATCGCGCGTTGTGCAATACTCTTCGCATCAATGGCATCTGAATCAGGATTATGATTTTCTTTGTATATCTGGAGTAACTTCTCCTGAAACACATCAGCCAAATGTTTTGCCAAATCTTCATGCGCACTATAGATTATTTGACAGTCAATGACCTCCTGACGCTGCATCAACGTCGAAATGGATGGAAGTTCCAGAAGCAGTGCTTTATAGGAAAGGTCAATATCCAGATCAAGCAGATAGCCATATGCTTCGACAAACGCCTCATCTATCTTTGATCCCTGCATCATCGATTCAAGTGTCTCTATGGCAAAATTTTGCGTGGCTTCATACTGCGTGAAACTGTTTGTATCGTACTTCATCAAAAAGGCATAGTCACTCTCTTGCTGCTCAATGATAATCGGTGCGGAAAAATCTCTGTTTATAGAGAGTACCGGTTTAAACGCAAAACCATCAAAAGAAAAACTCTCTTTTTCTTTTGAGACAATAAGCATCTTCTCCAGTGCCAAAGCACCATCTTGATTGATGAGTGCCATTTTGAGGGGATAGTACATAGGTGCTTGTTTTGAGCCATCTACATCATCAAGAATTTTCTGCGTGAGCATCAAAGTATAAACACCATTTTCAAACTTCTCATCTACAATAAGCCTCGGTGTACCGCTTTGATGGTACCAGAGTTGAAACTGTTTGAGGTCTATCCCGCCAGCCTGCTCCATTGCCCAGACGAAATCCCCTGTCGTAACTGCTTCACCGTCAAAGGTGTTGAAGTAAAGATCCATCGCTGCTCGGTATTTCTCCTCACCAAGAAGTGTATGCATCATTCGAATTACTTCAGCACCCTTTTCATAGACCGTCGATGTATAAAAGTTATTCATCGAGATGTAAGATTTTGGCTGGATCGGATGGCGTGTCGGCGAAGCATCTTCAACGAACTGTCGCTCACGCAGACCTTTGACATCTTCGATGCGTTGCACCTCACGTGAGTTCATATCAGCCGAAAATGACTGGTCACGAAATACGGTAAGTCCCTCTTTGAGTGTCAACTGAAACCAATCACGGCAGGTGATTCGGTTTCCTGTCCAGTTATGAAAATATTCATGAGCGATAACCGACTCGATGCCCATAAAGTTAGCATCTGTCGCTGTATCGGTATTGGCCAAAACATAGGCAGAGTTAAAGATATTGAGTCCTTTGTTCTCCATCGCTCCCATATTGAAGCTGTCTACCGCGACGATATTATAGATATCCAAATCATATTCACGTCCGTAGGTCTCTTCATCCCAGCGCATTGCCTCTTTAAGTGAACGCATTGCGTGAGAACATTTTGACTCGTTACCTTTATCTACATAGATATTAAGCGCTACCTTGTTTCCAGACATCGTTGTAAATTCATCGCTGACACTTCCGAGATCTCCGGCAACCAGAGCAAAAAGATATGATGGTTTTGGATGCGGGTCATGCCAGGTAACACCATGTCGTCCGTCAAAATTCTCATGGCACTGATGCTTGTTTCCATTGCTAAGAAGAATGGGATATTTTTCTTTATCTGCGATGACCGTCGTCGTAAATACGCTCATAACATCCGGTCTGTCTAGGTAAGGTGTAATGCGTCGGAAGCCTTCCGGTTCACACTGTGTACAGAAGATATCACCCGACTTGTAAAGTCCTTCAAGCTCGGTATTTTTATGCGGATAGATTTTATTAACTATCTTCAATGTAAAACTCTCAGCTACATTTTTAACGCTAAGAGACTCTTCATCTATAGTGTAACTCTCTTGATCCAATGCAACATCATCAAGAAAAACCTCCAAAAGTTCCAACTCTTCTGCATGCAGGCGCAACTCTTGCACATTATCAAGTTTTAAAAACTTCATAACATTGGTGACTATCGTGTACTCTTCAAAAAGTTCAAATGTAAGATTTACTTCTCTTATGGCAAATGACGGTTTTTTATAATCTTTTAGATATATCGCTTGTGGTTCTTTACTCATTTTCTCTATCTTTCTTTATATTGATTGAGGGATTATACTTTATCTCTCCATCCAAATTCATTAAGTATCATCATAAACACTTCATCATAACCGGCTTCAAAGCGTAATGCTTCTTCTGTGTAAGGATGCACTATTTCCAAAGCATTGCAGTGAAGCAGCAGCCGATTCATACTGTAGCGTGAGCGTATGAATTTGTTGTGCTCTCCTCTGCCATACTTCGTATCTCCCAAAATATGATGTGAAATATGTTTCATATGCCGCCTGAGTTGATGTTTCCTGCCAGTTTGTGGTAAAAGCTTCACTAAAGAGTATCGGGTTTTTTCATATCTGCCAACAGCATAGTCAAGCTCGACAACTGCCAAGCGTTCATAATCTGTCACGGCTTCCTGCGCATCTTTGTCTTTACGCGCTTTTTTGTCAGAAATCTTATCGAGCTTCTCTTTAAGTGCGTGCACTATCTTGCCTTTTTCTTCTGTATAGCCGCGAACGACCGCGATATACTCTTTTTTGATGCTATGTTCTTTAAACTGCTCACTCAAAAGTCGCGCTGTTTCACTCTCTAAAGCAAAGAGCAAAACACCCGATGTCGGCTTATCAAGACGATGGACAGGATATACCCACTGACCGCCAAGCTGATCACGCAGCAGCTTCATCGCATAATAGATCTCATGTCTGTCTATCATCGACTTATGCACCAATAGCCCGCTTGGTTTGTTAATGGCGATCAGATAGTCATCACGATACAGTATTTCCAAAGTATAATCTCTAAACATTAAGGGCACCTCTAAAATAATAGTACAATACTATTATGAAAAAATCAAATATATTTCAAAATATACCGTCTGACCTCACGCAAGAGCTTTTTGAAACAGTCGTAGAGAGTAAGAATGTCAAGATAGAACGTATCATCTCCTACGGACAGAGTTCGCAGGAAGAAGAGTGGTATGACCAGGATGAAAATGAGTGGGTAGTGCTTTTAGAAGGTGAAGCGATGCTGGCATTTGATGATGGAGCAGAGACTCATCTGCAAGTCGGTGACTCCATAAATATCCCTGCGCATGTAAAACATAAAGTTCTCTGGACAAAAAAAGAGGCAAAAACAATCTGGCTTGCAGTTTTTTACAAATAAGGTATACTTCATTATTATTTTTATGTAGGAGTACCAATGCAAGAGTACACTTTTTCTATCTTTGGTGTTTTAAAAGAGGCACTGAATCGTTCAAACGGCGTCAAGGGAACATTTATGGGGGCAATGCTCCTTTATCTGCTTATTCAAATCGTCATCGCTTTTGTATTACTGCTGATCATGCCGCAGATTCAAGATTATCTTGACTTGATACTCACACTTTTAACACTGCCAATCTCTGTTGGTATCATCATTCTCGGTATTACACGTGCCAGAGGCGAAGAACTCTCCGTCAAACAGATCTTTGATTATTTTGGACAATATCCCTACTTGCTTCTAGGGTATTTTCTTATCGTACTCTTTACTGTTCTTGGGTTGATCGCTTTTATCATACCAGGCATCTATCTCTCTATCGCCTATATATACGCTCTGCCGCTCATTGCAGACAAAAATCTTTCAGTCTGGAATGCTATGGAGCTCTCACGCAAGACAATTACAAAGCAGTGGTTTCGCTTCTTCGGACTGGGGATTGTTTCATTCTTTTTTATTTTACTCTCAGCTATTCCGTTTGGCATCGGACTTATCTGGAGTATTCCAACTGTCTATATCGCCTATGGACTTTTATACCACCAACTTTTCGATGAAGAGGAGGAAGATATTATTTAATCTCTTTTCGTTGTCTTTCTCTTTTTCTTCGCACTCTTTAAAGATTTTGCAGTAACTGCTTTTGGCGCTTGTTTCTTGACAAACTTCTTTGCCTCTTTTTTATGTTCGGCTTTGAGTTTTACCTCATCAATATCTTTACGGCGTATGTTAGGATCTGGCTCAAACCCTTCCACGACATCTTTTGGTATCTTTTGTCCAATGAGCTTTTCTATCTCTTTAATGTCAAATTTTTCATAGATATCAATAAGACTGATAGCTTCACCTTCACGGCCTGCACGTCCTGTTCGCCCTACTCTGTGAACATAATCTTCCGGAATGCTCGGCAGTTCATAGTTAATGACATACGGCAGCTCTTCAATGTCAAGTCCGCGTGAGGCGATATCTGTTGCTACAAGGACTTTGAATTTTCCCTCTTTAAACTGCGTGAGCGTTTTGAGACGATTTGCTTTTGTTTTGTCACCATGGATCACACCACACTTGAGACCGTCTTTTTTCAGCTCCTCGGCAAGTTCATCCGCACTCGATTTTGTTCGTGTAAAAACCAAAACCTGTGGAAAGTTGCGTGAGCCGATGAGATAGGCAAGAAGTTCCGCTTTGCGTGCAGTATCAACCTGATAGGCTATCTGGTTGATCGTATCGACCGTTGTGTTCTTCTTTGCCGTCTCGATAAATGCCGGCTTTGTCAAAATAAGTTTGGAGAGTTTACGTACTTTGTCCGAAAATGTTGCAGAAAAGAGTAGCGTCTGATGTCTCTTTGGCAGCAGCGGATGAATCTTTCGAATATCTTTTGTAAATCCCATATCCAGCATTCTGTCTGCTTCATCAAGCACAAAGATCTCGACATCATTAAGATTCAAACCATTTTCAATATGTTCAAGCAATCGTCCCGGCGTGGCAATGACAATCTCTGTCCCGCTTTTAAGACGCTGGCGCTGTTTTTGAAGATCTTTGCCGCCGACCAAGATATCTGTCTTTATATCCATATATTTTGCATAGGCTGTGATATCTTCATAGATTTGTATAGACAACTCACGTGTAGGAGAGAGTATGACAGCACGAATACCTTTATCTTCTTGATGTTTACGAAGACGCTGCAATATCGGCAAAGCAAAAGCAGCTGTCTTTCCCGTTCCCGTCTGTGCTGTCGCGAAAATGTCTTTTTTTTGTAAAACCAAAGGGATGGCCCTTCGTTGTATTATTGTTGGTTCACTGTAACCCAGATCGTCTATGGCATTAAGTAACGGTTTAAATACACCCAGTTTTTCAAATGACATTGTTATCCTTATCTCTTTTATAAAAAGATTTTAGCATAAAGATGCTGTCTTAAAGATAACTGTAATAAATGTGATAATAAAATTTAATAGTAACGTGTGATATATTTGTGATATAATTCTCACAAAAAGATAATATTAGGCACCCAGAGAATGATAGCAACGTATAAAAATTATTTTAATGATCTCTCTCAGTTAAACAAGCTTGAATTTGATTCCAAGAAGCTGCGTGAGATCTCTATCATCATTGTTCCCATGCTTATAGGTCCCATCAGTTTTGTCTGGGCACTTATCTACCTTATTTATGGCCAATATACTGCGGCATCTGTTCCTATACTATATAGTTTTATTTCACTTTTCAATCTTTGGCATTACAAGAGAACGAATAATCTGCTTGCAGTGCAAAAAACACAGATGTTTCTTGTACTGATCCTGCCGTTTGTACTGATGTGGATACTCGGAGGTTTTGCAAACAGCAGCTACGTTATGGTCTGGGCATTTTTTGCTCCTATAGCAGCCATTATTCATGAAAAACGAGGGGAGGCAAAGTTTTGGCTGCTTTCATTTTTGGGACTAATGGCTTTTTCTGTTTTTATCGATCCCTGGCTCATTGCCCATAATGAGCATCTCATGCCAAAAAGTGCACAGGAGATCTTTTTCTTTTTAAACATATCGGCATCGCTTACAGGTATCTACTATCTGCTTAAATTTTTTGTCTATAATAAAAACAGAAATATAAATGCAAAACTAAAAGCCAAAAATGAACAACTTTTAGAGTACACAAAAGAGCTCCAAACTATGCTTTACACGGATTCCCTCACGCAGTTAAAAAACAGAGCCGCATTAGTAAAGAAGAAAAATGAAAAAGAAGGGGCATCACTCATTCTTATCAATATTGACAGATTTTCCCAAGTCAATGACCTTTTTGGCGAAAACTTCGGAAACAAAGTTCTCATTGCTTTTAGTGCTCTACTGCAAAAGATGCTGCAATCACATCAAAGTTGTGAGCTTTACAGACTCAGTGGTGATGAATTTGTCATTCTTTCTTATGAGCAGGACACGCAAAAACTGACAAAGAACATTAAACAACTCATAGGTTACATTAATGAACATCCACTTGAGATTGATGAGCAGGAAATTTCACTCAACATTACCGTAGGTATCTCTCGTGAAGATGCTTCACAACTGCTTCCAACGGCCAATATGGCGATCAAATCTGCGCGCCGCAGTAAAAGAAATCTTGCTTTTTACACGCAAAAACTTTCACTCAATGACGAATATGAAAACAATATCCACTGGATTAAAGAGATGCGGGATGCTATAAAAGAAGATAGAATACTTCCCTACTTTCAACCAATTATGGATAATGAAACCCATACTATCTATAAATATGAAACTCTTCTACGCCTCATTGACAGAAATGGTAATGCCATCGCACCCGATAATTTTCTGGAAATTGCGAAAAAATCAAAACTCTATAAACAACTGACACGTATCGTTATAGAAAAAAGCTTTGCAGCTTTTAAAGATACTGACTATGATTTTTCTATCAATCTGACCATTGATGATATTCTCGACAAAAAAATAACGGCTATGATATTTGAAACACTGGAACATTATGATATTTCCAAGCGGGTTATCTTTGAAATCGTCGAAAGTGAAAGTATAGAGAACTTCGACAAAGTCGAAGCCTTTATCAATAAAGTCAAATCGTACGGCTGCAGGATATCAATAGATGACTTTGGAACCGGCTACTCGAACTTTGAGCATCTCATGAAACTACAGGCTGATTACATTAAAATTGACGGCAGTATCATCAGTGAGATCGTTCACAACAAACGCTCCGAGCTTATCACCTCCGTTATCGTGGCATTTGCAAAAGAGATGCAGATTGAAACGATTGGCGAATATGTTGAGACAAAAGAGATACACGACAAACTCATCACTCTTGGCGTCAATAAATCCCAAGGCTACTATTTCGACAGACCTCAGCCAGATTTACCGTAAAAAAGATATACTTTCAAAATATATTATTTTTACATACTATCTAAGATTTGGCATGATACGAAAAACACTCAAAAAAACCTCTTCACATAAAAAGCTCCGGGACTTTATAAAAAAGTACAAAATTCCGCCTGAATATCTCTCGACAAGCAGAAAGATGATCTCACGCGGTGTCCTCATCGGGCTATTTATCGCTTTTATCCCTATGCCGATGCAGATGGCAGCCGTACTTCTTTTTGTTCCATTTGTCCGTTTCAATGTCCCTATTGCCCTTGCTATGTGCTGGCTGAGCAATCCTATTACCATGCCGCCAATGTATTACATGGAATATCTCACGGGCTCTTTTCTCTTAGGCATTCAGCCAGAACCGGTTCAAATGACGCTGGAGTGGTTTAAAGACAATATGGGCAATATCTTCATACCACTCTATTTCGGCACAGCAATGTACTCCATATTCGGTTCACTTGCCGCTTATTTTCTAGTCAACTACTTATGGAAACTCTCTGTTCACCGAGACAGAAAACTTAACAGAAAAGATAGATAATTATCCTAAAAAATTAAGTTCATCAACCTGCGTGAAGTAGCAGAGTATCCCTGCTATCCACAGAAAAAGTATGATGATGTGTTTGATAAGAAAAGAGCTTTTTGAGATTTTGTGATGAAAAATCGCCATGGCGAGCGTTGCACCTAAAAAACCGCCAATGATTGAAAAAGTATGCAGCTCACGCTCAGAGATCCTTCTGGCTTTTGTTTTTGAAGCAATGAATTTATCGTAGCCGTAAATCAAAAAAGCCAGAAGATTGATAAAAAGGAAATAAAAAAGGATGACCTTCTGCATCAAGCTCTTTTTCGTAGTGAATAGAGAACTAAAAAGAGTCCAAGAAGCAAGAACGGAATGCTTAACAGTTGTCCAGTATTAAGCTCGATTCCAAGCGAATAATCTGCCTGTCTTGTTTTAACAAACTCAACAAGAAAACGCACCGTAAAAACAAGTAGCAAAAAGAGACCGAATAAAAAGCCAGATTTGAGATTTTCATGATATTTTTTATAGATAAATGTAAGTATAAAAAAGATAATGAAATAGGAAAATGCTTCATAGAGCTGTGCAGGATGACGCGGTATATTGTCAACTCGGCTAAAAACAACAGCCCAAGGCACATCGGTAGGTTTTCCAAGGATCTCAGAGTTCATAAAATTGCCCATACGGACAAAAAAACCAAAAAGAGCCGTAGGAATAACGAGTCTGTCAATCAGCCACATAAAGTCAATCTTGTACTTTTTACAGCCAAGATAAAGGGCAATCAAAACACCCAAACCACCGCCGTGAGAAGCAAGACCGCCTTCCCAGACAGCAAATATTTTCATAGGGTGGGCAAGATAATAATCAGGATCGTAAAAAAGACAGTGTCCAAGTCTTGCACCGATGACAATCCCGATGATGGCATAGATAAAAAGCGGCTCTATTGTATTTTCATCTTTGCCTTCCAAACGATAGACACGCTTCATAAATTCCAACCCTGCCAAAATGGCAGTTGCAAATAAAACACCATACCAAAATACATGCACAGGACCAAGAGAAAGCGCTATCGGGTCAGCGTCCCAGACAAAATGCTGCATCTAATCTCTCAAAGAATCAGCGATAAGCTCAATTGGGTTTTTAAAAACCGTCTCTACTCCGGCATAGTTCATTGAAGCATTTATCTGCATACGGCAGGCCGAGCACTCCGCACTGACAATTTCAGCCTTTGTCTCTTTGATCATTGCCGCTTTTGGCACACCTACCGCTTTTGCAAAGTGATACTTCTCAGACTGCATTGTCACCCCGCCAAATCCACAACAGGCATTGGGGTCACTCATCTCTACTATTTTATAATTTTGGCGAATGAGATTTCTCGGCTCTTCATGTATTCCCTGCATTTTTTTGGCATGACACGGATCATGATAAGTGACGATTTTTGTGTTTTGTTTTTTCTTCGCTAAGATTGATTCAAGTTCTGTATGATGCTGCAGCCACTCTGTCGCCATAAAGACCTTTTTCATCACTTTGCGTGCACGCTCCTGCCACTCCGGCTGGTCATGAAAATAATGTTCATAGTCAATTTTGAGCATAGCCGAACATGTCGCTTCAGGCACTAAGATAGCTTCAACATCATCAGAAAATTTTTCAAAGTACTCGATGTTGAACTTGGCATTATGATCTACCGTATCAAAGTCACCCGTAAAATAAGCAGGTGCCGAGCAGCACTTCTGACTTTTTGCCAAAAAGGCATCGATCTCGAGGTGCTCAAGTATCTCTAAAAGAGAATCCCCGATATTACGAAAGTTATAATTTCCAAGACAACCGATAAAGATCGCAACTTTACGTTTACCGCCATTGTCGATATTTTCAGGATGTGCGTTTAAAAACGAGGTTTTTTTCAAACTTGGCAGCAGTCTGTCGGCTTTTAACATCGGCAGATTGAAACGTGAATGCATCGAATCGATATCCGCTTTTATCTTAAATCCGCAGGTCTGAAATACCCAGCCGAGTTTAAAGGCAATATCATTGAGCCAACGGTGACGCAACAGAAGAAAAAATGCTTTTTTATACCATGCAATTCCGAATTTTTGAGCGATATCCGCACGTGCCTGCTCGATTATCATGTCAGTAGGCAGTGATTTTGGACAGACTTCAACACAGGCAGTACACAAAAAACATGATTCAAAAATATCTTTCGCTGTTTTGTCGAGTTCAAGATTACCACGCTTGTAAGCACCTAAAAGATCGATAAATCCACGAGGTGAGGTCACCTCATCGGCGTTGACACGGTGAATGGTACATACAGGAATACACTTCCCGCATTTCACACAATCATCGGCTATTTTATCGAAACTAAAAATATCTTCTGGTTTTTTATCCATTACTATACCGTTTTTGAAAATGTTTTTGAACTGCCTGCATGTTGCTGCATATAAGCATCAAAAGGCATTGCAATATTACGAATGAGTAGTGTTCCAGTCTCGCTACACTCAATATGCTCATCAGATACTGAGATAAGATCTTCTGCAGCAAAAACTTCAAGCTCACGCAGTGCATCTTCGAAATATACCTTAAATTCTACATCGAACAAAGATTCAAATCTTTTAATGTCCAATTTAAAGTTGCTCATAAGCTCCATAATGACATATTGACGGATCATATCATCATCACTGAGCATCACACCGCGCTCAAAAGGTAATTTGCCGGCATCTATTGCCGCTTCATACGAAGGCATATCTTTAAAGTTCTGTGCATAATAATCAACACCCTCGCCTATAGAAGTAAGTCCTACACCGATGAGATCTGCACCGCCTTTTGTTGTATAACCCTGGAAGTTTCTGTGAAGCTCCCCTTTTTCAATCGCTTTGAAAAGTTCATCGTCAGGTTTTGCAAAGTGATCCATCCCAATCATCTTGTAACCATTTGACGTTAAGAAATCTATGGTGTACTGCATAATAGCAAGCTTCTCGTCCGGTCTTGGCAGTGTCGTTTCATCGATCTTACGCATTGTCTTTTTCAGCCATGGTACGTGAGCATAATTAAATACGGCAAATCTGTCAGGGTTAAGCGTTAAAGCTAGATCAAGCGTCTCTTTAAAGGTGTCAAGCGTTTGAAACGGCAGACCGTAGATCAAGTCCACATTGACAGAGTGCATGTTGTACTTGCGTGCAAGGTCCATTGCATCTTTTGTGACGTTGTAGGGCTGAATACGATGAACCGCCTGCTGCACTTTTTCATTAAAATCTTGAATACCGAAGCTCACGCGGTTAAACCCGTGACCTGCCATCACTTTCATCTGATCTTCATTGATATGACGTGGATCTATCTCACAGCTTATCTCTGCATCATCTGCAAAATTTGGAAAATATTTCTTTATCTCGGTAATGATCTCATCCAACTGCTCGGCAGAGAAGAACGTAGGTGTCCCCCCGCCAAAGTGCATCTGGATAACTTCACGATTCATGTCCAAATGTTTTGAAAGAATTGCAAGCTCACGTTTAAGATAATCCATATAGCGCAGCATCTTATCTTCTTTCGAGGTAAAGACGACATTACAACCGCAGAAATAACAAGCATTTTTACAAAAAGGAAGATGAAAATAAAGGCTTAAAGGACGAGAAGAGTCTTGAGATTCCAACTTTTTAATATAATCATCATATAAAAAATCATCTTTAAACTCCAAAGCTGTCGGATATGAAGTATATCTCGGTCCCGGTTTTGAGTATTTTGTAAATTTTGCGAAATCTAGTTCCATCGTTATTTTCCTGTCTTATTTTGTAATGCTTCTGTATAGTTGTTTAGATATTTGTAAATTTTAGGCTCAGACCGAAGGGAGGATTTGTCCTGAAATTTATAAATATCTAACCAACGGCACGATTTTAGTTATCGTGATTATGGCCAAAAAGTGTTGAAGAACTCATAAAAGCTACTCTTTAAGCTCTCCAGCTAACCTTTGAAATACCTCTGAACTCTCTAAAAGCTCACTATATGTTCCGCTTGCCACTATCTCGCCCTGCTGCAGTACCAGTATCTTGTCAGCATGCTCTATAGTAGAGAGTCTATGTGCAATCGTGATAGTTATTTTGTCTTTTGTATAGGCATCAAGCGCTTTTTGTATGCGTTTTTCACTCTCGTTATCAAGCGCAGAGGTTGCTTCATCAAAAAGCAGCAGTGATGCATGTTTATAAATTGCACGGGCGATGGATATACGCTGGCGCTGTCCGCCTGAAAGATTACTTCCTGCCTCACTCATCATCGTATGTATGCCATCTTCTAGCGCCATTGCAAACTCATAAGCATCGGCAAGCTTCAGCGCTTCTATAACTCTCGCTTCATCTATCTCCTCTTCGCCATAAGCGACATTCGCAGCCAAAGAGTCCTGAAAGATGTACACCCGCTGTGTAACAAGTGCTATATGATGTTTGAGTGATGCAAGATTATACTCTTTGATATCGACATCATTTATCTTCACAACGCCTTCATCGGGATCATAAAAACGAAGCAGCATCGAAATAAAAGTAGATTTTCCACCGCCGCTGTCCCCAACAAGCGCGATCTTTTGTCCATCGTTTATTTTTACATTTACATTACGCAGAGCATAACTGCCTTCATACATCAATGAAACATCTTTAAACTCAACAGTTTTAATATCTTCATCCAAAATTTTTGTACCATCAACAATAGTTGGTTTTGTATCAAGGACATCAAAAACACGCTCACTTGCCGCTAAGGCATCCTGAATCTTTGCATATGTCCCGCTGAGTTTACGAATCGGCTCGAAGACAAGCCCTACCGCTGTAATGAATGCCGTAAATTCTCCGACTGTCATTCGCCCTTCAAAGACCTCTTTGCCGCCGACATAGATAACCGCTGCAAGCCCGGTAACGCCGAGCATCTCCATTAAAGGCGGAACAAGCGCACCGACATAAACCGTTTTCATATTTATCTTAAAGAACTGCCAGTTATGCTCACGAAAACGCCCCAGCTCAAACTCCTGTGTATCATTTGCTTTGATGATCTCAGAGTTGTTAAAAACTTCTGTCAGACGGGTAACGATATCGGCATTTTTTTCCTGAGCTCGGTGAGAATATTTTTTAAGTCGCCTAGCAATGCTCATCAACGGAATAATAGCCAAAGGCACAACTACTAAAGTGTAAAATGAAAGCATTGGATTTAAGTATATGATATAGCCTACTAGTGCAATAACCGCCAAAACATCACGAAACAGATCCGGCAAGATATTTGCTACAAAGGTCTGAATGCGCCCAATGTCATTGGTAACACGTGAAATAAGCTCTCCACTTCGATTAATGTAAAGATACGCCATATCCTGCGAGATAATGTGTGAAAGCAAGATCTCACGAAAACGCGTCACAATACTCTGTCCGATATACTCCATAAAAACAGTCTGAATATATTTTCCGACTGCCTTGGTCGCATAGATCCCGATCAATCCGAACGGAATGAGATAAAGCATCTCCTTTTTCTTCGCAATGAACATATCATCCATCAGAGGCTTCATAATCTGCGCCGATGCCGCCGTGGATATGACAATCAATATACCGCCAAAGATGACAAGCATGTAGTAAAATTTATACTCTTTTATATAAGGCCAAAATCGTTTTATTATCTCTATCAAGTTCTCTCCAATAAATAAGTTCCTTATTTTATCCAATTCACTGTTAAATATTAATTTGCTATAATTACAGAAAAGTGCCTAATGAAATACCCATTCCATATTATTGCCAGAAAAAAAATTTCAGATTTTCTTAATGCTTTTCTTGCTAAATTTTCTAGAAATAAAAACTTGCCTACCTCTTTGAATAATAAAGAGATTGAGACCATTGTCATTATTCGACCTAATTATCGAATAGGCAATCTTATCTTTCTGACTCCATTTATCAATGAATTGCAAAAATATTTTCCGCATGCAAAAATTGATATTATTGTGGGTCTAAAATTAGCTGGTAATATTTTAGAACCTATGCCAAATGTGAATAGGATTATAGATATACCTCGAAAAATGCTCCTCCATCCACTAGCTTTACTTTCCTACATTAAACAAACACGAAAAACAACCTATGATCTAGCAATAAATATGTCTGGACCTTCAACAAGTGCTCAAATCGTCACATCATTACTTAAAGCAAACAATAAAGTGAGTTTTCAAGGAGCAAAAAAACTATGGACAAAACTCACTCATCTGCAAGTGAGAGGTCAAAAACATTATAATCATATGGGATTAGAGAGTCTTGAGTTTTTACGTTTCTTTCAAATCCCTTTTCCAAACGAGACACCTACACTTGATATTAAATTAACACAAGAGGAAAAGGAAATAGCAAAAAAGGATTTTACGACACTTTTCCATAATCATAATATTTCATCAAATAAAAAAGTAATTGCTATTTTCAGAAATGCAAGATTTGATAAGAAAATCAGCGATAATTGGTGGAATGAATGGTTTGAAGCACTGATCAACCTTGATAATGAAATAACTGTCATTGATATACTTTCTCCAGATATTCCCAAAAAGCTAAACAGTAATGTCCTGAAATACTCTAACAAAAACCTGCGTGTACTAGGTGCATTTTTTACACTTTGTGACCTTTTTATCAGTGCTGACACTGGCCCTATGCACTTAGCTGTTGCCTCACAAGCAAAGGTGCTTGCTCTTTTTAACAAAACAGATATTGCAACGTATGGTGCCCTTGGAACGAACAACACAACTATAGATATTGAAGATCTTTCAGCTCAAGATGTAGCAAAGATCACATTAAAGAAACTCTCTAATCAATGTGATCCTTTAAGAAAGATATAAAGTATAAAAAAGAACATTCCTGCTCCAATTATCTGTAACATTATCTGCTTATCATTCAAATTTCTAAGAATTGTTTGTCTATTTTTTTGAATAAGTGTGATACTTAACATTACAACCCATAATGGCATAAAAAAACGTAAATTAAACTGTGTTGTCAAGATTCCAAAAGCAACTGTTAATGTTGTAAAGACCATAATAAATCGCAACTCTTTATCTTCTTGCTTATAACGAAATATTTGATAGAAGATATTTAAAAAGACCAGAAGCCCAACAAAACCTAATTTCATGAAAGTTGAAAAATACTGATTATGTTCATGTGGTTGCTTACGGCCCTCCCATTCCTTTGGTGCAGTGTCACGTATTACATCCATAGAATCACCTGTTCCAACACCAAACACTAAATTATTTCCGATCGCTTTCATGCCATAGTAGTACATCCCTGCCCTGATTCCCATAGATGTATTGAAATTCGGATCTTTTGACAATAGTTGTT
The DNA here is from genome assembly GCF_014905135.1 of Sulfurimonas paralvinellae. Taxonomy (NCBI): domain Bacteria; kingdom Pseudomonadati; phylum Campylobacterota; class Epsilonproteobacteria; order Campylobacterales; family Sulfurimonadaceae; genus Sulfurimonas; species Sulfurimonas paralvinellae. The sequence continues at coordinate 1,436,928 of NZ_CP041406.1, forward strand.
TAGCACTTAAAGTTGTCTGTTGTACTTTCTGTTGTAATATAGGGCTGGTTTCAAGAGCAATACCAACTACAAGTATTACAAAAGTCAATCCAATAATAGCCCATTTTCTTAAATAAAAAATAGCTAATATCAATAACAACAATATAAAGGTCACATAACCCGTTCGTCCACCTGTCACAAAGATATTTGCACTTGCTGTGAATATAAAGATACTCATAAATATTTTTACGATCAAAGGCTTATGACTCAAATATATCTGTTGGGCCAACAATATAACAACTAAAGAAAGAGCAACACCATAATGTATATGATTTAAAAATGGAGATGGATCCACTGGAGTTGGTGCTTCATATATGGTTACCCCCAATAAAGAGAATTTCCACGGAAGAATATGTAAAATCATTCCATAAGATATTATTTCACTTAAAAGCATTCCAGAAATAAAAGCCGCCAACACTCTTTTAATATATCTGCCATCTACAAAAGAATAAAACACTATTAAATAAAGTCCATACTTGATACTTTTAACCCAACGTAATCCTTCTTTAATATTTTCACTCCAAAGTAATCCCAATACATATATTACAAATAAATAGACAAAAGCTCTTACAACTTGATTTTTCCATGCTTCTTTTAAATAGTATTTTACATCTCCTCTGATAAAAAAGAGTATTAATATTGCAATAAATATTTTAGCTTTAATACTCTGAGCTATTGGCAAAAAAAATGCATATAATACAAGCAGATTATTCATCCAAAGCGTAAGTGTATCTTTATTTTGTATGATTGATTTTAACTTTTCCAAGAAAAGCATGTATTTTGTTGAAATTGCATACATCATCAATCCTTTATATATTTATTGAAAAACTTAATCCATCTTCGCAAAATTTTCTTACGCGCAAAATAAGGAATTTTGTTTGGAAATTTAAAAAAAGCAACGTCTCCAAGTCCATCAATCAAAACCAATTCTGCATTGTTTTCGTCAAGACGTCTTCGTAAAATATTTTTTGGCATCATCCCATAATTAAAGATAATAAGATTATCTAAAAAATATTGTTTATATTCTTCCAATTCATCTCTATAAGGTTTTATACCATCTCGCTTCATATAGTATTCAAAGCTTTTAGAAACAGTCCCATCGAAATCTTTTACAAGATCAACAATCATCCCTTTTCCTTTATCTGTTTCAATTTCTCCATAAAAGCGAGGAAGATGTTTGTACAAGTTTTTTTGATTTTTTCTTTTTTGAAGTTCTTTATAGTATGTAATTTCTATATCACTTTGCTTAGAACGTCCCTTCTCTCTGTCATAACTAATTTTGATAATTTTCTCTGGGTCTTGCGGGTGCAGATAACACACCCGTTCATTTCCTTTTCCCAAAATCTCATTAGGTAGTGTAATCATTACACTTCTCCTTTTATTATTTTTAACATTAAATCTACCGATTTTTCAACCTCTGTGTCTGTATTCACATAAGTATAAACTCTATAAGGCTTTTGAAGATAAATTTCAAAAAGATAATTTCGATATGCTTCGATGCCTTCTTTGTTTAGTTCATCTTTTCGCTTGAGAATTTTCTCCGTTGGTGCATCAAAATGAAAAATCATATAAGTACGTGGAATAAATTTTAAAAGAGATTGCCAATTTTTCCTTAGGTATGCTTTTCTCTGCTTTAAACGTAAGTTTATTATTAAATATTCATCAAAATATCTATCTACAAATACTGTTTTTTTACTAAAAAAACTGCTTACAAATCTAAAAGGAAAAAGGAGAAGAGCATTAAAAAGTACAAATTCACCATACACCTCATCAATTTCTGTCTTCCCTATCTCAACCTCTGGCACAACTTTGGTAACTCGTCTTTTTAAAAGTGGAAGAAACAGACGATAGAGAGGAGAAGAACGAAATGTTTTTTTAAATCTAAAGGAACTAAAATGCTTTTTGTCCTCATCTATAATCTTTTGGACAATTGTAGTTTTGCCAACACCATCTGCTCCCTCAACTGGAATAATTCGTACTTTTTTAAATAGCATTCTTCTTGTTCTGTCTACAGTTGCCCAGTACTTTAAAGGAAACTCTTCTAGCATATTTAGCAAATTTTTTTCTTTTAATATACCTTTACTGCATAATATAATGTTTGCCTTATGAGCGACTTTTTTAATATCTTCTCTTTGTTCTTGTAGATCTTTAAACAATAGATAATATTCATCATGATTCTCTTGAAGCATCAGAGTGTAATATTTTATTCTTTCTTGAACAAGCGGTGTCGTTATTTTTTTCTTTCCTGTATAGAGATGAGAAAGGTAATAAAGAGCTTCTATCTCTAAAGAAAGACGAAAACTATTTTTATCTTTTTGAATATGCTGCTGTAATATATTTGGAAAAATATATCGCTGTGTTCTACCATAAGGATCATCTACAGATAAAAAATTCCAAATTTCTAAAGCGATTACCTTGTTGTCTTCTTTATCATAGATATTTATATCTACTTTAGCATGCTTTTTTCTTGAAATACTAAAGGAAGTACCTGTTTCTACTCCCAATTCAAACATTATTTTTAAAAGTTCATGATTATAATGAGGGTGAACAAAAAAATCATAATCTCCGCTATAAGATATTTCTTCAGAAATTTCTCTCGGCCGCAATAAGACAAGAGGAATATCTGCAGATATAACTTTTTGTAGAAAAAGTTGAAAAATTGTGACTCCAGTTTTTAAATTTTTCAAATTATGCCCTATTAAACAACATAGTTATATTCTTTTTAATTATATTTGAAAAATTTTTATCTGGTTCTACATAATCTTTAAAAGGTGTAAGAGCAAGATACTTCCAATATAGATATCTAAATTTATTTCTACTTTTATAATGCCACGGTTTTCGACCACCAGTATAATGAATCACAATTGGATTATAATATGCTTCAAGAATTTCTTCTTTAGAAAAATATTCATTTTTTAAAAAGCTTTTTCTGACATATGAACTAATCGCATTATATTTTAATGGTGCTTTTTTAAATTTACCATTTATTGCAGCATTGATAACATCCTGGTCCAAGAAAAGTAAATCATCAATAGTTTGCAGTATTTTTATATACTTTTCATAAAAGTTATCTTCCTTCATTTTTTGTAAATTTAGCACCATTGATCCATTATTAAGATATCTTGACCTCGGATCCATTTGTAGTGATATGTGTCTGTCAAACAGTTTCCAATCTTCTACGCCTATTACATAATTATCTTCAAAATCTTGATCATAAAATTCTTTAATAGAACCATTAACAACTACATCCACATCAAGATAATAAATTTTTGCTTCATTTATAAGCTTCGGAATTAATAAATTATAATAAACAACCTTTGTCTGTCTACCTTTGGTTGGAACATCAGCAAACACACTATCTTCAACTTCCAAAAAAACAAGTTTACATTTATATGGACTCACTAAATCTTTTAATATGAGCTTGTCACCCCCTGCAAGTCCATCAAAAATAATATATACTTTAAAGTCAAGCTCTTTATTGTTTTCTAAAAGAGAGATAAGAGTCACACAGGCATGTTGCAAATAAAGTTTATTAAATGCGACAACAATATTATATTTTTTCACATATATTCCATTATTCAATTTAAATTTTTTACTTATTCTAACATAAAACTATAAAGACAATGTCAGTGAATCATTTTCAATAAAGTAGAGCTAAATATTCGTTAGTCTCTCTTTCAGGTGCAAATACTTTTTTTGCAATTTCTTTATTTGCTTGTGCTTTTTTCTTTTCACTGACTAAATTCTGAGCAATAAAAAGAAGACGTTCTTTGAGTGCATCGAGACTCTTATCTTCTACTAAGTGAATATGAAATCCCATCTCTCCAAAATTTGAAATTGCAGTATTGTCAAAAGCCAATACAATAATACCATGCGAAATAGCTTCCATCATAACATTTCCATAACCTTCATCTGGTGTCGGAAAAATAAATATATCATGTTTTGGATATTCATCATAAATCTTGTCAGTAAAACCATTAATATGTATTTTATCAGCATATGTGATCGAACACAGCAATTGATTCAATTTGTTGCCATATTTCGAATCACTGGGACCAAAGTTATCAAAGGAGAAATCAATTTTATGATCATGAAGAGTTTGACAGGCAAGAATCGCATTATCAATACCTTTTCCTGATGTTACACGACCAGCATGCAAAAGTCTCAATACATTCGATGTAGTCGACTCCATAGTGGAGATTTTTTTTGCCAAGGATGGAACAATTACAGTAGTTTTTGTGTTTTTCCCAAATGGGATAATTTTCTGTATATTCCCTAGCATATATTTTGAAATTGCTACGTGTGTTGAAACATTAGAATAAACAAGTCTGTGAAACCAATCTTTTTTAGGATGCGATTTTATTGTTCCATGGCGAACAATAAGATTAATATCAAGTCCCAAAAATGCAAAGTAAAGAGATTTCATCTCTGATGCCCCTACAAATATGACATTTTTAATCCCTTTATCTTTAATAATCTTTCGTACTCCAAAAACAATAGAAGGACTAAGCAGTGTCGTTGAGAAGTTAATTGCTTCATACTTTAGGTTTGTATAATCTGGATTTTCTTTGCACTGCGTATGAATGAAAGTATCTTTTTTAATAATATATGTTATGTCTGTCTCTTTTGAAAGATTATTTGCAAGCTTTGTAGCAGCTAATTCCATGCCACCTATATGATGAGAAAGACATATGAGAGCCGTAGGAGATTTTTTTTTCATAACTGATTTTCCGATTCTATTAGTAATATTTTAAGATTTTTATGATATTTGCTTGAACATCTCTTTTTCAAAGTCCAAATAAAATGTTTCCAACTTTTATTGATCTTCTTTTTTGTAAAAAAATCAATATTATTTAATGCTTTAAAACGATTTGGATATGCCAATCCATCAATAACAACAAGTTTACCTCTTTCATTTGAACTTTTTTGATATACAATATTTACAGCATTTAAATCTTTAACATAGATTAGTTCCGTAAATAAATATCTTTTTAATTCAATCAACAAATCAATAAACTTTTTAAGTTCATCCTCCGAGGTTAAAATCCTAAAATAGTGATCAAGAGAGTGTGAAATATTATCATCATTATCTCGTATAAGTTCAACTACTTCCGCTTCACCTTTATTACTCGCTTGTGTACCATAAAATCTAGCCACCATCGCCCATGATATATCTCTTTTCAATAAAAATTGATAATATGAAATCTCACGATGACTCTCTTTATTATTCCCCGAAATAACCACCTTGAGACATTTGTTAGGATCTTCTGGGTGTACATAACAAGCTCTATTAGTACCGGCAGCTATAAAGTGAGTATCATTAAGAGTAATCATAGAGTAGATGTAAAGGATTCAATATAATCTTGAAGTTTGTGTTTTGGCTTCCATCCCAGTGCTTCTGTTTTTGCTGTAACAACATCTGCAACCATTCTATTTCCTTTTCTCTCAGGAAGCATTTCAATCTTTCCTCCAAACATTTCGGCAACTTCAAGAATACTATACGCTTCTCCACTGCCAATGCCAAATTCATCGCCATACCCATTTTCTCCGACAAGTATCAAACCATCGATAATATCATCTATATAGGTAAAATTACGCTTTTGTGTTCCAGGACTGACAATTGTAAGAGGTTCACCTTTTTTCATCTTTTCTTTAAATAAAGCGATAAGTGTGGCGTATTTCCCACTTTCAATTTCTCGAGGACCATAAACGTTGTAAAAATATGTAATAGCATAGGGTACATTGAACCAATTACCATAATTCATTACAAGTTCTGTATTTGTAGCCTTTGTCCAAGCATATGGAGAAGCACTCCTACCCAAGCCACCATCTCCAAATTTTGTAGAACTTCCGGCATAGAGTATTTTACATCCTGCTTTACGAACAAATTCTAAAACGGCAAAGATACCATCTTTATTATACTTCCATACCTTGTCAATATCATCAAAACTCTGTTCAACCCGTGAGTACTCTCCGAGATGATATACCATATCGGGAGTAAATTTTATTAATTTAGCAATGTTTGCAGTATCTCCTTCAATATAAGTAACATTGTCCACATGATTGTCTTTAGAACCTGTAAAATAGTTATCCAGAGAATAGACTTCATTGTTATTATCTTGCGCTAAACGTTCACATAAATGTGAGCCAACAAAGCCGGCACCACCGGTTATTAAAATACGTTTTTTCATTACACAACCTTAGAAAATTATACTGCCAGGATTTTACTCTAATATCACTTAAATTAAGAATGAAAGTGCTAGTATTTCATTACTTAAAGGATTTTTAGATTGACTGACAACAAATTTTACTATTTTGGCCTACTTAGAAATATTCTATTATTAGAAATTGTTTTTTTATTCATTATGTCACTTTTTCGGACACTTTTTTTTCTTTTTGCACCCCTGAAAATAGAAGCGACGTTTGTAAATTATCTTGAAACTTTTCTTTTTGGTTTACGACTAGACCTTTCAGTATTAGCTTACGTTTTTGCTCTATCTTTTCTCTTTTTATCGACTGCATATATTTTTAGAAAATATCTCTCTTTAAAAATTATTCAAACGATTTTACTCATCTATTTTTTTCTCACTTTTATACTTATATCCTTAATTATTGCTACAGATATCGGTTTTTACTCATATTTTGCTGATAGAGTAAATATTATGATCTTTGGAATTATGGATGATGATACAAAAGCATTATGGGAGATAGCTGTAAAAAACTACAATCTTACATTCGTTTTTACTGCTGTGTTACTCTATATGATTGCCATTTATAAACTGGTTTCTACATTTCTTTTCAATATAAAGCCCATACACTTAAGCAATTTCGGGCTTCTAAAACACATTACAACCTTTTTATTTATTGCCGTACTTACATTTTTAGCTATCCGTGGCTCTTTTGGTACATTTCCAATTTATCACTGGACGAGGGATGTTACAGGTAACAACTTTTTAAACAAAGTATCTAAAGATAGCACTTACTTGCTTTTACAAGCATACAGAGAGTATAAAAAAAGTAAAAAAGGGCAACGAAACTACATTAAAGAGATGGGTTACTCCGGACATATAGAGGATGCTTTTAAACTATTGTCATCGAAAAAAGAGATAAATAGCACAAACCTCTACCAAGCCATCACTTATAAAACACCATCTAACCTTCTCCTTGAAAAACATCCTGTCAATGTTGTTATCATCATGGTAGAGAGTTTTGGCACACCAATTTTAAAATATCAAAGTGAAACATTTGATATTGAAAGAAGGTTAAAAAAACATTTTCAGAGCGATGATATACGTTTTAAAAATTTCATATCTACAGCAAATGGTACAATTGTTTCCATGGAACCGATGCTTCTTAATCTCATAGCAAGACCAGGTAGCGTACCTTACGGGCAAAGTCTTTTTAGTGGAATCTCATTCAAACAGGCAGGAGCAAAGGTTTATAAGAAAAAAGGTTATGAAACATCTTACATATATGGTGGTGACCTCTCTTGGCGTAATGTTGGTAGATTTTTTCCAAGACAAGGCTTTGAACATGTTGAGGGAAAAGCAAAGATCGAAGAAGAACTTCACCTTGATCCTGAGCTTGCAACACATGATTGGGGTGTATATGACAAATATCTTTATAATTACATTTACAAAAAACTTAAAAATGCAAGAAAACCACAACTCATCTATGCAATGACAACAAACAACCATCCTCCTTATGTTATCTCAAAAGAGTACAAATCTAAAAAACTAATTCTTTCAAAAGAATTAAAAAAGCATTTAAAAGGAGACTTGGATTTAATTAAAAAAAGATTGTACGATTATCAATATGCTCTTGATATGGCTGGAAGATTTTTAGATATGATTAAATCTTCTCCTTTAGCTAAAAACACAGTAGTCGTTATAACTGCTGACAACAATACAATAGAAGGCTCCATGAACTATGACAACTTTTTACAAGAGTCAAAACAGATTCCTTTTTATATCTATATGCCAAAGAGCATTAAACCAAAAAATATAGATTTATCAACTCCGGGATCACATAAAGATATTTTCCCAACACTCTACAACCTAACACTCTCCGATACTTCTTACATAGCTGTTGGTTCTAATTTACTTGATAAAAATATTACACATTGTGGCTTTAACAACAGTGGCATTATTGTTTCACGAGAAGGAGCCTTTATGCTCAATAAGCCACAAAATCAAGAAGAGCAAAAGTGTCAACAACTATATAAGGCTTCTTTGGCTGTAACAGACTACTTAGTTAAAACACAACTACATCAAAAGGATAAAAAATGACACTTTTTTTAAAGCGTTACTTTAAACTATTTCTACTGGCATACATAATCGTTCTTCTTACAAAAATACTTTTCGCTTTTTACTTGAAAGAGAACTATACAACTTATAATATATCAACAATTCTAGGTGCAATTTTTGCCGGTTATAAGTTTGATTTTGCAACCAGTGCTTTTATCGCATTATTAGGAAATTTTTTTGATTTTAACAAGCGTTTTTATGCAATTGCAAGTTCTTTTTTTCTGACATCCCTTTTCCTATTACAGATTAGTGATATTTTATATTTCAAAGAAGCCGGTCGTCATATAGGCTATGAAGTACTTGATGCCCTAGTTGATGCAAAAAGTTTAGTGATGACTGCGATTACGCAAGATGGTATTTTAACCATTGCTGCACTTATAATATCTGTCATTCTCTTTATTGTTTTTTATAAAATATTTTCACATTGTCAAAAAGAAAAAATAAACAAATACTATATAGCTAAACAACTCTTCCTAATTTTACTAACTATATTTTTCATACGAGGGATGTTTCAACATATTCCTCTTAATCCTTGGCAATCAAATATTCTAGGTGATGCAAAACTTGCTCCGTTAGTGCTTAATGGAACATATAACACAGTATTTGCATTGGGAAGCAAAAGTAAAAAGTTAACAATGGAAAAAATACAAAAACCATCAAAAGGAGAGATTACACAATCATTCGAAGAACTCTATAGTGATAGTAATGCCACAAGTAATTTTCCACTACCGCTTATAAAAAACAAGCCCAATATTGTTTTATTCTTTTCTGAAAGTTGGAGTGCCCATTATATGAAACCTTATGGTTATCAGGCTGAAACAACTCCAAATTATGATGCACTCCTAAAACAATCTCTTCATCCTATTGTCATGATTGCCAATGGACATAGAACAACAGAAGGAATCTTTGCCGTAACAGCATCAATGCAAAACCCATTAGGGCGTAGCGTAGCTAAAACAAATCTCCAATATAATCATTTTACATCCATTATTAATGAACTCAATAAGATTGGTTACAACAGTATCTTTTTTCAAGGAACGGCTAAAGAAACGAGTGGTACAGGCAGTCTTGCACAGCAAATGGGATTTAAAAAATCATATGGTAAACGTGATGTCAAAAAGAGAATTTTTGAAGAAAATGATTGGGGTATCCATGATTTTGATCTTTATAACTTTGCGATGAAAAAGTTGGAACAGACGGATAAACCCTTTGTCATTGGTATTAATGGGGCAACTACACATAATGACAAATTACCAAAGGGGATAAAAGTAATACACTTTACAGACACTTCATTTAACATTCGTTTAAATGTACTGCATTTTGCGGATGCCGCACTTGGAGATTTTGTCAAAAGAGTTCAAAAAAAATATCCAAACACTATTTTTGTACTATTTGCAGATCATTGTGGAGGCGGTCTTAGTGGAACACTTGAAAACTACGAAATACCTTTTGCTATCTATGCACCACAATATATAAAGGCCAAAAAGCTTGATCATGTTATGTCACAACGGGATATTGCGCCAACACTATATGATATGATTATAGGAAGTTACAAAAAAGATCGTTTACCATTTAGCGGTAAATCAATATTTAGCGATAAAAGATTTTTTGCTGATTACTATCGAAGTGGTATTTTAGGCTGGATCGAAAATAAAAAGATAGTAGAAATAAATTTGCAAAACAGTACGTACAATTGCTATGTAATGAAAAATTTTCAAAAAGTTCCAACACAATGTACACAAGAGTATGAGAAACTAAAAAAACATGCTCTAAGCTTTACATATACCTCTCAAAAACTACTTTTTGAGGACAAAACAAATGATTTTTCAAGGTATCGTTATAAATAGATATACTATCCATTTTCTCTTGTTTTGTCTAAAAATGTTGGATAACTATGAATATAATCAGTTGCATCATATAAGGTATCTGCCATAACTAAAAGGACACAATCTGGACTAAAATCATGCATAGTTCCCCAAACTAACGCATCTTGAAAAAGTCCTACATTTGGTTTATTTAACTTAAATGTCATTTGTATCTTTCCAGTATCTAAAGTAACTTTACAGCTACCACTTACTGCTATCAAAAATTGCTTTGTTTTATAATGAGCATGATTTCCTCTTGGCACTCCTTCTTGAGTACCATAAATATAAAAAATTCTCTGTATATCAAATGGTATCTGTTTATTTGCTTCAAGAGCTACAAGCTTCCCTCTATTGTCACCTAATACTTTTAGTTCTTCTAATGTTGCTATCATCTTACAATTCCATATTTCTCTAAGTACCAATCAACAGTCTTAAGAATTCCACTATCAAAGTTCTCATCTGCTTTCCAGCCAAGCTCATTCTCTACTTTTGTAGCATCAATAGCATAACGCCTATCATGTCCTGCTCTGTCTTCTACGAAAGCAATAAGTTCTTTATAGCTATCTTTGTCTATTCTTTCTTTAGGAGGAACTTTTTCATCAAGTATAGTTGTGATAGCATCGACTATCTGAAGATTTGTTCTTTCATTTCTTCCACCTATATTATATACATTGGCTTCCTTACCTATGTGGTAAACCAAATCAATTCCCTTACAGTGATCAAGAACATAGAGCCAGTCTCTAATGTTCTTACCATCTCCATAGATAGGGATATTCTCACCTGTTAAACATTTTCTGATGATAATAGGGATAAATTTCTCATCATGTTGTTTTGGTCCATAGTTATTGGAGCAATTTGTGATAACAGTATTGAGTCCATAAGTTTCTTGGTAAGAACGCACTATCATATCACTGCTTGCTTTACTTGCAGAGTATGGAGAGTTTGGGGCATACGGTGTATCTTCTGTAAAGAGGTCTTTTGGATCATCACTGAGTGTTCCATAGACTTCATCTGTTGATATATGGTGAAATCTACACTCTTGATACTCTTTATAATAAGTAAAAGGTCTTTCCATCCACTTTTTCTTTGCTACATCTAAAAGTGTAAAAGTTCCATTGACATTTGTCTCTACAAATACACCAGGATTTTTGATAGAGTTGTCAACATGGCTTTCTGCTGCAAAATGAATCACACCCCGCACATCATACTCATCAAATATAAATTCTACAAGTTCTCGATTACAGATATCACCTTTGATAAATTTGTATCGTGGATTATTTTCTACCTCTTTTAGGTTTTCTAAATTACCTGCATATGTTAATAAATCTAAATTAACTACATTGTAGTTTTCATATTTGTCTATAAAATATGGAACAAAGTTACTTCCGATGAAACCTGCACAACCTGTCACTAAAATTGTTTTATTCTTATTCATCGTCTACCAACTCCTTGAGATACTCCCCATAACTATTTTTACTAAGTGGTTTTGCTATTTCCAGTACTTTCTGTTTATCGATCCAGCCATTATTATATGCTATCTCTTCCAAACAGGCTATTTTATAACCTTGCCTATATTCAATTGTTTGAACAAATCTTCCTGCGTCAAGTAAACTATCATGTGTACCTGTATCAAGCCAAGCAAATCCACGACCCAACAGTTCTACTTTTAATGTACCTCTTTTTAGATACTCCTCATTAATAGAAGTAATCTCCAATTCTCCTCTAGCTGACGGCTTTACACTTTTTGCAATTTCAATAACATCATTATCATAAAAATATAATCCGGTTACAGCAAAATTTGATTTTGGATTTTTCGGTTTCTCTTCAATACTTAAAACATTCATATTTTTATCAAACTCAACAACACCAAATCTATGAGGGTCACGAACTCTATACCCAAATATTTTAGCACCTTGTTTTATTTTAGCAGCTTCTCGTAATGTCATAATAAATTCATTTCCATAAAAAATATTATCTCCTAAAATAAGACAAACACTATCATTACCGATAAAAGACTCACCAATAATAAATGCTTGAGCCAAACCATCGGGAGAAGACTGTACAGCATAGTGAAGTTTCACACCCCAATTATGTCCATCTCCAAGCAATTCTTTAAAATTTTCAATATCTTGAGGTGTCGTTATTACAAGTATTTCCCGTATACCTGCCAACATTAACACTGATAAAGGATAATATATCATCGGTTTATCATATACAGGCAATAACTGCTTACTGACTGAACGAGTGACAGGATAGAGTCTCGTACCGCTTCCCCCTGCTAGAATAATACCTTTCATTATAAATACTCCCAATCATTAATTACCTCACACACCCTATGAACATCCTCTTTTGTATGAAAATATGAAATAGGCAAACTTAGTGTTGTATCATGAATTGCTTTACTGATTGGATAATCTCCATCTAAAATACTTCTATAAGCTTTTTGTTCATGCGGTGCAACAGGATAATGTATCTGCGTTTCTATATTATTATCTAAAAGATATTTTTGAAGTGCATCTCTTTTGGAATGCCGAATATTAAAAATATGATAAACATCAAAATAATCATCTTCACAAATTGGTTTAATCACACGATTATCCAGATTTTGCATGTAAACTTGAGCAAGATCTCTTTTGTGCTGTGTAATTTCATCAAGTATTTCAAGTTTTATAGATAAAAAACCTGCTTGAAGTTCATCTAAACGTGAATTATATCCTATCTCGTCATTATAATATTTTTTTGTACTTCCATAATTTCTAAGTGACTTTAACTTTTGTACATATGTTTCATCTTCAGCTACAATTGCACCGCCATCACCCAAGGCGCCAAGATTTTTTGTCGGATAAAAACTAAAACATCCCACTCCAAAACTTCCTGCTTTTTTTCCTTTATACATTGCACCATGTGCTTGTGCACAATCTTCTATAATTTTCAGTTTATATTGATCAGCTATTGCTGTTATACTATCCATATCACACATTTTTCCGTAAAGATGAACAACTAAAATAGCTCTTGTCTTATCCGTTATTTTCTCTTCTATTTTACTAGGATCAATATTATAACTATGAATATCAGGTTCAACCAAAACAGGTTTCATTCCACTACGAACAATGGCAAGAATAGTTGCAATATATGTATTGGAAGGCACAATAATTTCATTTCCCTGCTCAAAATCAAAAGCATCAATAGCTAATGTCAGTGCATCAAGACCAGAAGCAACTCCTACACATTCTTTTGTAGTACAAAATGCAGCAAATGCCTCTTCAAACGATGAAACATTATTTCCAAGGATATACCAGCCACTCTCTAAAAAATTACGAAAGCTCTCTTCATAGCGTCGAAAAAGTATTCTATTTACTTGTTTTAAATCTTCATATTTAATCATACTATCCCCTGTAAAATTGAACCTAACTTCTCAAACTGTAAGTAATTAGAAAACTTCTCTTGACATTTCATCATACCTGCATGAGCAATAGTATTTAATAGCGCTTCATCATTTTGTAGTCTTTCAAGTTTTCGTGCTAAATCATCACTATTGCCCATTTCAAAAAGCAAACCGGTTTTTTCATCATCGATAATCTCAACAACACCGCCGCTATTGGAACCAACTACTGCAGTACCCATCTGCATAGCTTCGATGACAACAAGTCCAAATGTCTCACGTCTTGATGCCATTACAATTACATCACATGCCTGAAAGAAATGATGTGGATTTTTCATAAAACCCAAAAAATGTACACGTGATCCTACACCTAAATCAGCTGCCATTTTTTGTAGTTTTTGAATATAGCCTTTGTCCATTTCATGTCCTACAAAAAACACTTCAGCATTTTTTTGTTGCATTTTGGAAAGTGCTTCTATAAGTAAATATTGCCCTTTTGCTTCGTTTATTCGCCCAACCATACCAATATTAAAAATATCCTCACGCAGGCCTGTTTTTTCTTTAAATGCTTTTAATTCAGGTGCTTCTAAAAGCTCAGGCTTATCTGAACCCATATAGAGCACTTCTATTTGGGGGCGTATATCTTGCGGTATGAACTTTTCTAACTGCTCTTTTACTTGATAAGTTACAGGCAGCATCAAATCAATATTTTTATATAAAAATCGATGATAGAAATCATCTTTAAAACGTGTCATCGTCATATTACGTGTTTGTACGACTTTCGGTCTCTTCTTGGAAAGCAGCTTACTAAGCACTACGAGAGGCAAGTCTTTTGTCCAGTGTACATGAATTACATCCACATTCTTTTCATCGATAATATTAGCCAACTGTTTTGCCGCACCAAATATTAAAAGATTGGATTTTTTTTCAAGAGCAATATAACTATCTTTTCCATCTTCATAATATTGTTCTAATTTACCATTTTTATTGATAATAGAGATTACTTTAAATCTATCTTTTAAAGCTTTTGCTGCACGCACCATATAAAGTTCCAAACCACCTAAATCAGGGGACATACATAATTCTAAAAGGACTTTTTTATTTTTCATTTTCTTGCATCTCCACCATTAAAGCATATTTCATATAAGAACTAAAAGCCGATATCATAGCCACATTCCAGCCAACCAAACCATCGAACATGCCTCTCTTTAAAATCAACGTCTTAAACAGTGCACCGGTTCCATGTAAAAAAGGATCGAATCTGCTCGCCCGTTTTCCATCTTCAAAGGCCAATTTCGCACCGCGAGTTATAAATTTATGAGAAGTTTTAATCATCTCACCAAAATTTGCATAGGAGAAGTGAAGCATATCGGCATCTAAATCTTTTACATTTGTAGTCTCTACTTTTGCGTGTCCGCCAACTGTTGAAAAACCACATTTTTTACGATTATAAAGTCGTATTACTCTATCAGGATACCACAACCGGACAAACTGCTTTCCAACATATGTTTTTCTTGCAAAACTAAAAGCATCATAAGGCGTATTTTTCAAATCTAAACTTTTTATAGCTTCTATAGCATTTACATCAAGTCTCTCATCCGCATCAATACTGAGAATCCAGTCATTTTCAGCTAATGGCGCACCGAATGCCTTTTGTCCACCATCACCAAGATAAGGTTGTTTTATAACTTTTGCACCGAGCGACTCGGCTATTTCGCATGTTTTATCACTACTGAGCGAATCTACAACCAACACCTCATCACAGACTGTTTGCACGGACTTAATGACTTTTTCTATATTTTTTTCTTCATTAAGAGTAATAATATTTGCAGTAATTTTCATAAACTTATTTTACCATAGTAAACTTTCGATACAATTTCATAAGGAGTTATCTATATGTTTTATATCATTTTTCTTTTTGTATTATTTTATCTTGTAATAATTGTTAAACGAGCAAAACAGTATAAATACAATACAAAAGAAGATTATCTTTACGACTTAGAAAAAAACTTTATTCAGAATATAAATCTAAATGATAAAATTCATCTGACAAATGACAAATATGACACACTTTTTTTACAAATAAAAATCAAACCAAGTTTTTTTTCTTACTTTATTCAACCCTGCATAACTATCAATGGTGTAAAACATTTTTTTGAATATGGTGCGGCAGGTATTCGCTATGTGAATTTCTCTCACGCAGGGGAAACAACAGAAATAAAAGGTAATATATCACTTCAATCAAAATCTGCTAGGCTTTATGGGTATAAAAATAATATAGATCTAGAAAATGACACTATTCTTATTCTTGCTCCTCACGCAGATGATGCAGAACTTGCAGCTTTTGGACTCTACAAATCAGCAAAGAATGTAACAATTGTTACTATTACAGCAGGCGAAAGCGGAGTTTGTAACTATTGCGATCTTTATAAAAACAATAAAGAAAAAAGTGCTTTAAAAAAAGGATCCTTGAGGACTTTTGATGCACTTACTGTTCCAATGCTTGGAAATATACCTTATACGAATTCACTAACATTGGGCTATTTTGGCTCAAGTTTACAAAAAATGGCTGAAAATCCCAGACAAGCTGTAAAGTCAAAAATAGATACTATTGAGAATATGGAACCATTTCGCAAAGTCTCTCATGCAAAGGTAAAGTTGGACAACAATGTTTTACCTACCTATACTTCTTTATTAAAAGATCTCAACGATCTTATTACACAACTTAATCCAAATATTATTATCACACCTCATTCACAAATAGACTCTCACGCAGATCATAAACAAACAACATATGCAGTGAGAAACATACTGAAAAGAACTCATAAAAAAATAAAATTTCTTTTATACACCAATCATCTGGTCAAAAGTGAAATATACCCACTTGGGGATATACACTCAGCCGTCACTCTTCCACCAAACTCTAAAAAATTTGATTTTGACTCTATCTATTCCTTTGCACTCGATGAAGAACTTCAAATTGATAAACTCTTTGCACTTGAAGCCATACATGACTTAAAAGACTCTACAATACAGATATCTCTTAAAAAATCATTGATTCATTTGAAAAAAATGTTTATGAGAGTTATTACGGGTAAGGACAAAAGTTATTTTAGAAGAGCAGTTCGTGCAAACGAGCTCTTTTTTATAAGTGATAAACCTCTTTAAATCTTTGCACAACAAATGCCGGCTGAAACTTCTGAAGATATTTATCGAAGTCAATATCTACCCCATTTTTCAAAACTTCAACAATTTTTGTTGCCAAAACTTCTTTATCAAAATCAACCCTGTAGTGACGTAATTCACCACACATGATATCTTCTGGACCACCAACGGTTTTCACTGAGACTATAGGAGTATGACAGGCCAATGTCTCAAGTAAAACATTTCCCAAGCCTTCAGCTTTTGAAGTAAAAACAACTAACTTAGCTGCTTTAACCCAAGGATAAGGATTCGAAAGTGCTCCAAGCATTATGATATCATCTTCTAACGAATAACTTTGAATCTGCTTTTTTATATCTTCATATTTAGGTCCATTCCCAATAATAACCAATTTTTTATTAAGAGAGAGTTTTGTTTTTGCATAATTATACGCATCAATAAGCAAGCCAACATTTTTATTTGGTGTTATCCTTCCAAAATATAAAATATACTCCTCATCAATATCCGGCACATACTCTAATGCTCTTTGTCTCACTAGCGCAACATCCATAGGATTATAAATCACATTGAGCGATTTTGGCTGAAAATGTGCAATTTTTGCGACTTCCTCTATTTTTCTTTTAATGCCATTTGAGATAGCAATAATATGCTTTTGATCATACAATCGCCTTAAAAAAAAGTTTTTAATGATACCGCCTGTAAAAATAAACATGCTTACGGAGACCTGTTTAAGCCTATCATCTTTCAACATCCAAACTGATTCAAAAGTTCCCTGACCTCTTAATATAATAAGGTCAAACTTACCATATTTACGTTCAAGTTGATATATTTTATATTTAAATATCCATGATGCAAACATTCCATGCCAAAAAAAATAACTATGTCGTATTAATATATTTGCTAATTTACAATAAATCATCCAGACTAATCCAATAACAGAAAGTTTCATAAATTTTTCTATATCAAAATGATGTAAATAAACATTCTCTTTTGGTTTCAAGGCAGCATTTTTACTTCTAAAATATATAAGATGGCTTTCATGACCTTCATCAGCAAAAGCTTGCGCAATATTAATAGCAGAACGTTCCATACCACCTATTTTCAAACTTCTCACGACAACTGCTACTCGCATATACTCTACCTTTCTAAAAATGCTATAATAGCATATCAAATAAAAAAGAGAGTTAAGTTGTCTTATAAGATACAATTAAATCCTAAATATAGTCAGTTTAAAGAAGAACTCATTAGCATTCAAAAAACTTTTCAAACTTCCAATGAAAGTATTCATAAAGCAAGAAATGAGCTAAAGATTATAGAGTTCCATGGTATCAAATGTGTCGTCAAATCTTTTAAAGTTCCTCATATAATTAACCGTGTTGCTTACACTTTTTTTAGAGAAGGAAAAGCTAAAAAATCTTTCTTAAATGCAATGAAACTACTGGAGTTAGATGTCCCCACGCCAGAACCCATAGGCATCATAGAATTTTTCTCTGCAGGGTTACTGCGTGAGAGCTATTTTATATCTGTATATGAACCCTATGATTTTACAATCCGTGAAGTTTTTCATCATAAAGTAAAAAATACTGAGCAGATTTTAAAAGAGTTTGCAGATTTTACCTATGCTATACATCAAAAAGGTGTTTGGCATGTGGATTATTCACTTGGAAATATTCTTATCACACAAGAAAATAAGCACTATAAATTTTCACTTGTTGACATCAATAGAATGAATTTTAAAAATATTACACCACAAGAAGGTCTTAAAAACTTTAACAAGTTTTGGCCAAAATATGAAGAAGATCTTCCAATAATTGCAAGAGAATATGCAAAACTTACAAATATAGATGAAGATCAGGCCATACATACAATTACTACGGAATCTAAGAAGCTTGAAGACATTGTCAATTTAAAACGTAAACTAAAAGCTAAATAACTGTAATCAATTTTTACTTAAGTACATTTAAGATAATATTTGATAAATTTTACACAGATATAGGATAGTCATGAATATAACAATAGCGGGAACAGGTTATGTTGGACTTTCCAATGCTATACTTTTAGCACAGAACAACAATGTGATAGCATTGGATATTATTCCAGAAAAAGTCGCGCTTATAAACCAAGAGAAAAGCCCAATTGAAGATACAGAGATAGAGGCTTACCTTCCAAAAGCCATACAATCTGGAAAGTTAAAAGCGACAATAGATAAAGAGAAAGCTTACAAAAATGCTGATTTTGTAATTATTGCGACACCTACAGATTATGATCCTATTACAAATACATTTAACACAAAAAGTATTGAAATGGTTATTAAAGATATACTACAGATCAATCCAAATGCTTTAATGATAATAAAATCAACTATTCCAATAGGTTATGTACTTGAAACTCGCAAAAAATTCAATATTGAAAACCTCATATTCTCTCCAGAATTCCTTCGTGAGGGAAAAGCACTTTATGACAACCTTCATCCCAGTAGAATAGTTGTAGGAGAAAAAACACAAAGAGCACAGACTTTTGCAAATTTACTTCTCGAAGGAGCAGAAAAAAAAGATGTACCTCTACTTTTTACCAATCCAACTGAAGCAGAAGCTATCAAGCTTTTTGCCAATAACTATCTTGCTATGAGAGTTGCATATTTTAATGAACTTGATTCTTATGCTTTAGCGACAGATCTCTCAGCAGAGGAAATTATCACAGGCATTGGATATGATCCTAGAATTGGTCTTCACTATAATAATCCAAGTTTTGGATATGGGGGGTACTGTCTTCCAAAAGACACAAAACAACTTGTGGCAAACTACAAAAATGCCAATGTTCCAAATGCTGTCATTGAAGCGATTGTGGTTTCTAATACAATTAGAAAAGAATTTATTGCTGAACAAATTATAAAACAACTCGGCAATAAAAAAATTGTTGGAATTTATAGACTTATAATGAAAGAAGGTAGTGATAATTTTAGAAGTAGTGCTATAGAGGATATCATCAACTACTTAAAATCAAAAAAGGTTGAAGTTATTATCTACGAGCCTGTTTTAAAAGAGAATAAACACGACGGGCTTGAAGTTATAGCAGAGCTTCAAAACTTTAAAAATCGTAGCGATGTCATAGTAGCCAACAGACTCTCAAAAGAGCTTCTTGATGTTAGCGAAAAAGTTTTCACAAGAGATATTTTCAACAGTGATAGCTAATGTTTAGGAACTATAAATTACATAGTTCCTTTTTCACTTCTTCAAACATCTCTTTTCTCTTAGCTTCATCCTGCGGCAGCATATAGTGTTTTTGCAGTTTTTCATCGCCTATACTTTTCCAACGTTTGGAACTTGCAAAGTTTGAATCTCCAAAAAATGTCAGTGTTGCTGTACCAACCAAAGACGCTAAATGATAGGTTCCCGTAGATGTTGAGACAAAAAGTTTAAAGTTACTTATCAGTTTTGCAAAATTAACAATGCCGTCATTCGAGGGGTAAAAAATCACATCCTCATTTTTAAGCCGCTCACTCATATCTTCTTTCAATGCTATTTCATCAGGGCCGAACGTAAGCACTATCTGGTATTTCTTCTGCGTAAGCATTGCTCGTATAAGTTCTTCATACTCATCCAAGTTCCAGTTGGCATCAGATGAACCGCCAAAACCGACATGAAAAGCAACTACTTCCTTTGTAATGCCATGTTCTTGAGAAAATTTCACATAGAGCTCTTTTGCATCATTGAATCGGAGCAGCGGCTTTGGATATTCCAAAATTATATCAGGAAATACTTCACGAGCCAGTGCCAAATTGTACTCAAACTCCGCCATTTTCACCTCTGAACGTCGTTGTTTAACTCTATGATTGTAAAATATTTGTGCGATTTTCGTTGCAGGTGCATAGCGTGAGGGAATTCTTGCTAAGAACTGTGCCAAGGCTACACGTGTATTGGAAAAAAGTGTCACAGAAGTATCAATATGCAGCTCTTTTATCTTGCGTGAGAGTTCAAAAACAGAACTTTTGCCATCATCAACAATTACCTCATCAATAAAGTCACAATTCTGAGTAAGAGCTTTGTTTAAAGGAGCCACCAGAGCAATGATTTTATTATTGGCATTATAATGTTTCAGCACATACATACTCGGCAATGCTGTTATGAAGTCACCTAATTTATCTGTTCGTACAACTAATATATTCATACAGTAATTTTATCTTAAAGTAGGTATAATCACGCTTATGAAAGAACCTTTTGCATGGGATGATTATTCCGACCAGCCGGCACTACTGAAAAATAGAGCATACAAAAAAACGATGCGCAAACGTGAGAGCCGATCTTTACTTTACACTATCGTTTCTTCTTTGCTATTTATTCCTCTCTCACTTTTGGCCATGCCTTTTGTCAAGCGTAAAGAGATAGATACGAGCAAATTTTTCTCTCTAGTTGTTGACTTTGAGAGAGAGCCTTCCCTCACGCAGGAGCTTATTGACGAGCTTGGAGTTGAGAGTATCTTACTGCGTCTTAAACTTTGGGAGATGCATAAACTGCCTGAACTTAAAAATTTCATTCAAAACAACAGCAATAAAAAGATCATCTTAAAAATCATGCAAGACCGAGAGCATGTAGAAGATCTGAAACTTTTACAAAAAAACCTAGAAACCATTTTTACAGAGTTACAGCAAAACGTAAATGTTTTTGAGATCGGCTCAACAATAAACCGTTCAAAATGGGGGTTTTTCTCTGTAAGAGAGTATCTGCATTTCTACAAAGTCGCCTATGATCTTAAAAAATCAGATTTTCCAAATATAGAACTTATCGGCAGCGGTGTTATCGACTTTGAATTCCACTACACGGCTCACACACTTTTTAACTTTTGCAAATGCAAATACGACGGCATTGCTTCGTTACTCTATGTTGACAGACGCGGTGCACCGGAAAATACACAACTTGGATTTAGCCTTATAGATAAGATAGCACTTCTAAGTACTATGGTATGGCTTTCACCAAAGACGAAACAAAAACTCTACATCACGGAGACAAACTGGCCCATAAGCAGCACTGCTCCCTATGCACCTACGAGCGAATATGAGTGCGTGAGCGAAGAGCTGTATGCTGACTTCATGCTGCGTTACTATCTTTTGGCGTTTGCCACACAACAAGTTGACAGTGTCTCATGGCATCAGCTTATCGCTCCGGGGTACGGACTGATCGACAATCGAGAAGGCATTAGAAAACGAGAAGCTTATGATACGTACAAGTATATGCTCAATATCTTGAAAACTGCTCAATTTTTGCGACTTGATATCAAAAGAGGCTACTATATCATACAGTTCTGGGTCAATGAACAGCTGTTGCAAATCCACTGGTCCATGAATGAAACCACACTCAAAAATGAAGACTTCTTTGAAGTTTATTCAAAAACAGGACAAAAGATAGAAGACGAGATACTTGAGATCGGCTCTTCTCCTCTGTATATCTTTATCACCAAAGAGGTCGGTCAAAAAGTTAATGCAAGTGAGCGAATATGAAAATACTGATAATTTTACCAAACTGGCTTGGTGATGCCGTCATGGCAACACCTGCCATTGAACTTTTGGCAAAGCACTACCCTCACGCAAGGTTTACATTTATAGGCTCGTATGTCAGTATTGAAGCATTGAAACACCATCCACTTTGCGAAAAAGCGATTGTCGATGAGACAAAAAAAGCATCATCACGTCTGCTTGCGACTTATAAACTCGCACGTGAGCTTGGACCTTTCAACATGGCCATCACCTTTCGTAATCAGCTGCACTCTTCACTACTGCTTCGCTTCACGGGCACCGTACTTACCATTGCCAAACGTTCATGGCATTCCATGTTTCTTCTCTCTCATACACCAAAGATAAAAGCCGATAAACATCTCGTTAAGCAGTATGCCAAACTTGCCATGACAAATGTGAGTGATTTTTCCTTTGATGAAATTGGACCTCTGAAGCTCTACATTGAGCCGAAAGATTTTGAAAAACCAACACTCGGCATCAATGCCGGAGCTACCTACGGCAGTGCAAAACGCTGGTATCCCGAACGCTTTGCCCAAGTGGCAACTGATTATGCCGACAAATATGACATCATTATCTTTGGCGGACCAAATGAAGTGGAAATGGCAAAAGAGATTGAAAACAATCTCAAAACTTTGGGTATCACAAATTACACAAACCTTGCAGGAAAAACAAACATAGAAGAGCTCTGTGCCAATATAGGCGGCTGCTCACTCTTTATCACCAATGACAGTGGTCCTATGCATGTGGCAGCTGCCTATCAGGTTCCGACAGTCTCTATTTTTGGTCCGACAAAGTACAAAGAGACATCCCAATGGATGAATGAAAAAAGCAAGCTGGTTCGGCATGAGATGGAGTGCAGTCCATGTATGAAAAGGGAGTGTCCGCTTGGACATCACGAGTGTATGAAGAGTATTACAGCTTCAGAGGTGAGTGAAGCTGTAAAAGAGTTAGATTCCTAAAAACCTATTTTAAATCCTATGTACCAAGAAGAGTTGTAAGTAAAATCGCCATTTCTACCTTCGTAATCAGTATCAAGTTTTCTATAACCAACTGTCAGGTTACCATTTTTGATAAGTTCAATGTCATAACTTAAACGGTATTCCATAAAACTGTCTGCTTTTGAAAATGCAAGTACTGAAGGTGCATAGTATAACTGACCATTAAGATGCATAGGTACAAAATCTGCTGCCGGAATTCTGTATGAAAATTCCAATCCTAAAGGAACAGAAGTAAAATCTTTTGTATGATTCAGTTTTGCTCCTAATCCAACTTTCATACCATGATTGCCAATTGGTCGCATCATCAGGAAATTCACCTCATAAAACGGGTCAATATCTGCATGTTCATCATCAGAATGATCCGCATCGGCATTTAAAAATCTACCGCCTACGAACATTGTATTTGGTTCAACAGCATCGTTAAACTGTCCTATATCAAACTTAGCATTAAGTTCCAAATCTTTATCATTAATATTAATTTCACCTGTATGCATTGCAAATGCTGCAACAGTTGCTGCACTTAAAAGTGTCATTTTCTTTAACATGTCTGTCCTTGTATCTTTTCTATAGTTTTTGTTGTACTTTTGCCATCGACAAAGTCCACAAGTTTCAATTCTCTAGCAAATTCTGTACCCACAACAGTCTTTCCTTCGTAATCTCCGCCTTTTACAAGCACATCCGGAGCTATCATTTTTATAAGTTCATACGGTGTATCTTCTTCAAAAGGTACTACAAAATCGACCGCTTCAAGTGCTGCAAGCAAATAAGCTCTATCTTCTGCGACATTGACAGGACGCGTCGGCCCTTTGAGACGTGAAACAGAAGCATCGGAGTTTAACCCGACGATTAAGACATCCCCAAAACTTTTAGCGATTTGAAGATACTTCACATGACCCACATGCAGAATATCAAAACAACCATTTGTAAAGACGACTTTTTTGCCCTGTGTTTTATAACGCTGTACAATGGCATCGATCTCTTCAAATGTTTTGATGTGTGCATCGGAAGTACTTTTATGCAGGCTTGCTTCATACTCTTCTATCTCATCTATCGTAACCGTAGCCGAGCCGATCTTACCGACAACGACACCCGCTGCAAGATTTGCAAACTGTGCTGTTTCATCAATATCTTTCCCTGCACTCAGGGCATAGGCAATAGAAGCAATGACCGTATCTCCTGCACCCGTTACATCAAAGACCTCTTTGGCAACAGTCGGAAAACGTTTCAACTCATCATCATAGATAGCGATACCATCTTCAGAAAGCGTAATGAGTGAAATATCCAAGTCACACTCACTCTTTAACGTAAGCAAAGCCTCTTTGAGTGAACCTTCGTCATCTATCTTCATTCCTGTTGCGAACTGTGCCTCTTTTTTATTTGGTGTAAGCAGGTAAGCACCTCTGTATTTACTAAAATCGCTCCCCTTTGGATCGACCAACACTTTCACGCCATTTGCATTTGCCAATGCAATGACACCCTGACATAAGGTCTCAGTTAAAACACCTTTACCGTAATCTGAGAGTATCAGTGCATCATACTCTTTTATACCCTCTTTGATAGAATCCAAAATTTTCTCTACTGATACATCTTCAATGGCATCTTTACTCTCTTTATCATAACGTAATATCTGCTGACTTACGGCTATGACGCGACTCTTTTTCGATGTCTTGCGTCCTGCCTGAATAATAAGCTTCTGCGTATCTACGGCTATCTCACGCAGCATCTCACGCAGCTCTTCTCCATTGGCATCATCACCGATAACACCGGCGACACTTACCTCTGCACCCAAAGCTTTGAGATTATTTATGACATTTCCTGCTCCGCCAAGTACCGTTGTCTCTTTTGCGACATCGACTACCTGTACAGGAGCTTCCGGGCTTATGCGTTCACAGCTTCCCCAGAGATAATGATCTATCATCAGATCCCCAAGAACTAAGATATTGGGCTTCGCCTCTTTTAAGATATTCATTATTTTTTTACTTCTGTTTCATAAATGCGTTTAATCTCTGGAACATAAGCCTTGATGCCCTCTTCCATCTCATAAGCAGGCGCATATCCTAGGTACTCTTTCGTATCTTCTATATCTGCCTGCGTAAAGAACTGGTACGATCCGACATAAGGGTTTGGAATATACTCACACGTTGCCGATGTGCCAAGCTCACGCTGCAAGATATCAACGATATCTTGGAAACTTCTCGCTTTTCCTGTTCCTACATTGTAAACACCGCTTTTTTTCGGAGCCATCGCTTTGATATTTGCCTGAATGATATCTTCTATATAGATAAAGTCACGCAGAATTTTGTCACTGCCTTCAAAAAGACGCGGATTTTTACCTGCTAGAAGCTGATGACCAAATTGCAGTACCATAGAAGCCGTCGTATTTTTAAAATACTCACGTGCGCCATAGACATTAAAATAACGAAGTCCGACGATGCTGATATCTGAATTTTTCATATAATCGTAGGCGATGTTATCCATCATCACTTTTGAAAAGCCATAGACATTATTTGGATCTTCATGCCCCACTTTAAAAGTGTCACTGCCTCCATACGTTGCTGCAGAAGATGCATAGATCATATTGGCATCGTGTGCCACTGCAAGATCGAGCAGATCTTTAAAAGCATTTACATTTGTCTTTATCATAAGATCCTGCTCTAATGCAGTCGTGTCGGAAATAGCCGCTTCATGGAAAATGTAGTCGAACTTATAATTGACCTCAAGGTCCAAAAGCAGGTCCTTATCATTGATATCTCCACTGATAACTTCACCATTAAAGCCAATGAGATTTTTAAAATGTCCAAATGATTTTAAATTTCCGTTACTTAAAGTCTCACCGCTTCGAAAACTGTCAAGAACGACGACATGTGCATCCGGATGATTCTCTTGAAAGTAAAAAGCAAGGTTGGCACCGATAAAACCTGCCCCTCCAGTTATCAGTATTGTCTTATCTTTTAGATCTTCTTCAATATATTTCATTTTCTATCCATAATAAATTAATTTTAATAAAATGATACCTTTTAATTCATTAACAAGTATTTAAGAATTTAACTAATATAATGCAGATGAAACTTTATATCAAGGAAATAAAATGAAAAAAATCGTAATCGCTTCAATCGCTACTTTAGCATTAGTAACAGCTGCATCTGCTGCAGTAAATGGAAAAGCATGTGCTGCATGTCATGGTGCTAACTGGGAAAAACACGCTATGGGTAAATCTAAAGTTGTTGCTGAAATGAGTCACGCTGATATCGCTGCTGCACTTAAAGGTTACAAAGCTGGAACTTTCGGTGGACCAATGAAAGGTGTTATGAAAGGTCAAGTAGCACGTTACTCTGATGCTGATTTAGAAGCTTTCGCACAAACTATCGGTAAATAATTACCTTTGAATCACCTTTTTAGGTGATTCATTTTTCTACATTATTCTGGTTTATATGCCTTTTTTCTTAACTCTTCTTTTTTACGTTCAAGATTTGCAGCATCATTAAGATCCTCTACTCCATCGAACTTCACAGCATTTAAAAATTTCTCTTCATCATCGAACTGTCCTTTTTTTATTGCCCATATCAAAGCAACAACAGCAATACTTCCCAAAAAGATGGAAACTCCAAGCATCATAGCTATAATCCAATTACTCATTTTTTATCCTTATTTGTATCCAATTTTTATTCGTAGAGAATTACCAACAACTAGTAGAGAACTGACACTCATTGAAATAGCTGCTATAAGCGGTATGATGTAGCCAGCCATTGCTAGTGGAATAGTAATGCCGTTATAGACAAGAGAAAGCCAAAGATTCTCTTTTATCATTGTAAATGTCCGTTTTGAAATCTTAAAACTGTCATAAAGAGAGGCAAATGTGTCATTTAAAAGGACAACATCACTGACTTCAATGGCGATATCACTGCCGTTACCCATAGCGATGGCAATATCCGAGCTGGCAAGCGCTAAAATATCATTGACACCGTCGCCTGCCATCACAACTGTTTTTCCTCTTGCATGCAGTGATTCTATATAATTCGCTTTTTCTTGTGGTGTCATTTGAGATTCCAATTTTTCAATACCAACCATCGAAGCGACTCTTTGTGCACTTTTTGCATGATCTCCTGTCAGCATGACAACATCGATTCCCATCTTCTTGATTTTGCTAATCGCCTCTTTTGCATCCTCACGCGGCATATCAAAAAGTTCATATTTTCCTAAAAGTTCATCGTCATAGGCAAAATAGAACTCACTGTTGTGGCTTGAACTGTCAACATCGATGCCGACAGCTTTCATCAATTTTGCATTACCGCCTGCGAGCATTTTACCTTTATACATTGCCGTCATCCCCTGAGAAGCAATATTTTTAAAGCTCTCAAGCAGATAACATTTCAGTGTTTCATCATAGATATGATCGGCTACTGCCTTGGCGATCGGATGTTTTGAATTGAGAAGCAAAGAGTTCAGCAGTGAAAGGTCAAACTCTTTTTCTATGACACTGCTGACAACTTCTGGATGCCCCTGGGTGATCGTACCTGTCTTATCAAGCGTCAAGACATCGGCTTTTGCCATCGTTTCAAGTTGAGCCGCTTCTTTAAAGAGTATCCCTTTTTTTGAAGCGATAGAGAGTCCTACAAGAGTTGCCACCGGTGTAGCAAGTGCCAAAGCACATGGACAGGCAATGACTATCACGGCAATTGCGATCATAAACGACTGTTCAAAATTCGCTGAGTAAAGATACCAGCCGACAAATGTAAAAAAGGAAAGTGCGAGAATGACCGTCGAGAAGTATTCACTAAGCTTGTTGGCGAGTTGCTGAATACGAGGTTTGTTGTTCATCGCATTTTCAAGCAGTGAGACAATATTGCTCATTGTCGAATGCGCATAATCTTTCGTTGCCATATATTTTATATCTGCATCGATGCTCACCGTGCCGCTGATGACTGTATCACCTTTTGTTTTAAAGATCGGCTCACTCTCTCCTGTCAAACTCGATTCATCAAAATTCCCACTGCCCTCAATGATCTCACCGTCAATAGCGACACGATCACCGCTGTTTAAAAGAATGGTCTCGCCAACAAGAACATCATTGACATTTTTTGTTACAATCTTTTCATCTTCAATAACCTGAACATCACTCACAAGATGCTGGCTCATGATATCAAGCGTATCGGCAATACTTTTCTTTGAAAGCACCTCTAAGAACTTACCGACAAGCACAAAAGTAACAATCATCGTAACCGAATCAAAATAGGCCTCGCCATTTCGTGTCAGTGTGATATAAATAGAATAAATGTAAGTTAAAAGTGCACCCGTAGCGACAAGCGTATCCATATTGACCGTTTTTGTCTTCATACCGTAGTACATACCTTTAAAAAAAGGCCAGCCGCTATAAAAGAGAACAGGTGTAGCAAGAACCCACTCTCCAATATTGAGAATATTCTTTATATCGCCGGAGATTCCTGTAAAGTATCCCGCATACTGTGCAACCATGATAGTCATCATATTCATCGTTGCAAATACGGCAACGGCTATTCGCACATAGTAGTCTTTTCTCTCTTTGTTGGCTTTTTCTTCCTGCAGGGAGGCATCATAAGGGTAGGCATTGTAACCAATGGCACGTATCATGTCGATGATGGCGGAAAGTTTTACTACATTATCATCCCAAACAATCTTGGCTTTGTTGTTTGTATAGTTGATATTCGTGGCAATGACGCCGTCCATATTTGTCAATGCCTTTTCGTTCAGCCAGACACACGCAGCACAGTGAATACCTTCAATGATAAGCGATACTTCTAAGAAACCGTCTTCTCCCTTTTTGACAAAACGTTCATAAAATGCCGGTGTATCAAAGTTTGCAGAATCTTCATACTGCTGTGAAGGTGGTGCAAGTTTTTCTGAACCGAGTTTTTGATAGAAGCCGTCAAGCCCCTGATCTCTCAAAAGATGAAAGACACCCTGACAGCCGTTACAGCAAAAGTAATGCCCGTCATCTTCTATCATGACCTCTTTGGAAAATTCTAAATGGCAATGATCACACGCAATTTTTTCAGACAACTTGAAATTTTCCTATTGCTGGATTTTTTTTGAGTTCCTGCCATGGTTTGACATAACCGTTCATGCAGATATAGACACCTGCTATCTCTTGCACCTCAGCAAAACCTATTGCCATACCGAGATTAAAACTTGCTTCTGATCTGTCAATGCTGTAAGGCTTCATAGCACCTGTGAGTACAATCACCCTGTCATCAAAAAGCGTATCAAGAAACTCTGCCGTTTCATCCATTGTATCTGTTCCATGAACAAGTACGAACTCTGCTTCATCCGATTCGGCTATGATGCTTGCAATGCGTTTTCTGTCTTCTGTATCCATATCAAGGGAGTCTTTATAGACAACACCCGCAAGCATATAGTGATGCTTAACCGAAGCCATTATCTCATCGATGGCATCATTGTCATAAGGCACTTCCAAAACACCCGTTTCTTCATTGTAGCGTTTATTAAATGTTCCGCCGCTATTAAGTATTAACATTGTTCACTTCCAAATTTCATCTAATTTTTTTACAATTTTTGTCGCTTTTGAGTTGCTCACGCAGCCGCTCTCATCCAAAAGATAGTTCTCACGCAGACCTGCATTGAGACCTGCTTCAATATCTCTCTCTTTATCCCCTATCATAATAGAGTTTTGCAGATCCACATCAAACTCACCTGCCGCTTCCAAAAGCATTCCCGGTTTTGGTTTACGGCATTCACACACTCCTGATATTTCAGGGTGATGCGGGCAGTGATAGACCTTTGTAATAGTTACACCATTGTTTTTAAGCACTTCTAGCATCCACTGCGTGAGCTTTTCAAAATCTTCTTCTGTATAAAATTTTCTGGCAATTCCAGACTGATTCGTTACAACAAAAATCAAATAACCTAAATCTTGATAATGACGGCAAAGCTCGAAGATACCATCAATAAATTCAAAATCCTCTTGCTTGTAAAGGTACTCTTTTTCAACATTTACAACACCATCACGATCTAAAAAAAGCGCTTTTTTCACTAGACCTCTTTCCTAACCTCTGATACTCTTCAGTAAATTATACTATATGATAGTCAAGGCGGATGTTCTTCAGCGTAGCCATAACTACGGTGAAGGTTATTCAACGCAGAATATCTTATTGTATAGTTTACCCGAAGGGAGGGTTAAAAAGAATCAATCTTGCACAAAAGTTTTCATCACCGTAGCTATGGCTACGCTTCAAAAAACATTTTGCACAATCTTAACTCTTTTTAGCCCTCTGAAGAGTATCAGAGGTTAGGAAAGAGGTCTACACACCATCCCCAAAAGTCTCTTTTTCAATGATATCACAGATGATATGACCAATAAGAATGTGTGACTCCTGAATACGCGGTGTAGAGTTTGAAGGAACAACAAGTGCAACATCAGCCATTTTTGCCATCTCACCACCGTCACGACCGGTCAGTGCTACTGTTGTTATCCCTTTTTTCTTTGCACTCTCAAAGGCTTTAATAATATTGACAGAGTTGCCCGACGTAGAAATACCGATGAAGATATCTCCCTCTTGCCCCATCCCTTCAAGCTGACGTGAGAAGATTTGATCATATCCATAGTCATTTCCGATTGCAGTTAGGTTTGAAGTATCGGTTGTCAGTGCCAAAGATGGAATAGATGGTCTGTCAAAACCGTAACGCCCGACAAGTTCAGCAGCAATATGCTGTGCATCAGCAGCACTACCGCCATTACCGGCTAAAATTGTTTTTTTATCGCCTTTATAGAGATCGACACACATCTGTGCGACTTTTTCAATCTCATTCAAGAGGGCTTCATTTTCATAGATAGCCTGTTTGGTTTCATATGATTTTTTTATCTGATCTTTAATGTAGTTTTTCATAAGAGATTCCATAATTATAATATATAAAATAATAGCATAGAATTGATTATAAAAAGGTGGTTTTTAGAAGTGAAGCAATTAAAAAAAGACTAAAGAGCAAAAAGCTCTTTAGTAAAAGATGTTAAAGAGAAAAAATTAAAGTTTTTCTGCTTTTTGAACATCGTAAAGTATATCATCCATTGGGTGACGATACATTGGCATTGCAAGACGTTTTTCATCAAGTACGTGACCAATGAAACCGATTGAACGACCAACAATGAAGAATGCATTGAGTGTACCTGATTCGATAAACTCATTGATCTCTTCTTCAGAGTAACCAAGAGCTCTCCACATATCTACCATTAAGATACCGATAGTACCGTCAACGTTTAAGATAAGGTTCTCTTTTTTACTTGTAGTCAATGCTTCAACAGTTTTTGCATAGTCAAGAAGTGAATGACTTGGGAAATGTTCAGCTGCATAGTTCATAAGACCAGTTACACGTAAGTCTGGATTTTTTAATGATTTAATACGGTGACCGATACCTGGAATTGGCACACCTTCTTTTTTCATATAACCTAAGAATTCAGCTGGCGTCATGTTGTTGTCATCTGCATATTTGAAATATTTGGCAGCACCATCGATTGCACCACCGAATCTTGGACCGATAGTCAATAGTCCAGTCACTAATGCTTCAACAACAGATTTACCCGCACGTGCTGTAACTTTTGCATTATGCGCACCTGAAACAGCAGGACCATGGTCAGCAACAGTTTTGATAACAGTCTCAATGAAGTCCGTAGCCCATTTTGGATACTGTTTTTTGAACCATAGAAGTGAAATAACATCACCGATACCTTTACCTGTATCTGGAGTGGCAACTGATGAGATTGGGAAACCTGCATATGTCGCTTCTTCGCCTCTGTCATCAGAGATAGTACAAATGAAGTTTTTAGGACGACGTACTTTAGGCACTGTGTTTATCTCTGGCTCTTCAATTTCACCGATAACGCCTTTTGCTTTAAGGTCACTGTATACTTCCATAATAGTTGCCGGCAGGTCATTAAAAGTAGCCGGAACGTGAATACCTGCTTCTGCCATTGCTCTGTTTTTCGCTTCAGCTGTCTCCATGTCACCATTTGCAGATGCACCTGCGTGACCGAATTGAACACCAGAGTCATAATACTTAGCAATTGTACCGATACACCAAGCAATAATTGGTTTAGTAATCTTTCCAGATTTAACTGCCTCTATTACTTTATACTCTTCAGTACCACCAACTTCACCTAGTAAGATCATGTATTTTACATCATCATTTTTTTCCATACGAAGTAAGTTGTCAATGAAAACTGAACCAACAAATCTATCACCACCGATAGCTACACCTTCAGCAATACCATCTGCATTGATAGCAATGATGTTAGAAAGTTCATTAAAAAGACCACCCGAACGAGTTACAAGTCCACATGAACCAGCACGATGTAGTTTTGAGTTAATAATATTCTCAATAGTACCACCGATATTTGCGATTTTAAATGCACCAGGAACAATCGCACCAACAGTCGCCGGTCCAATTACAGTTACATTTAATTCTCTTGCATATGCATTCATACCACGAGCAAGTCTCTCAGGAATACCTTCTGCTGTAATCATGATCGTTTTAAATCCACCAAGATTTAAAGCTTCCATTGTTACATCATAAGCAGTTCTGAATGATGCAAAGTTTAAAAGTACATCAGCTTGCGGCTGTGCAGCTTTTGCTTCTGTTGTACTTTTGTAAAGTGGTATCATGATTTCATCACCACCCCAAAAGAATTTTTCAAACTTGTTTCCGCTTGTAGGTGCAACGATAGCTGCAACAGATGGTTTCTCTCTTTTGATTGTGTAATCATAATCAAGCATTCTTTGGATAGCAGTTTTGTTGTTATTCCAAAAAATCGCTTGTGTATCTCTAGTAAATAATTTTCCCATCTCTTCTCCTTACTTTTCTTCTAATGCCATACGCACGATATCTGTAACGTGTGTTTCCGGACCAAATACATGGATCTCAAGACCTAATCTGTCCGCAGCTTCTTTGATGTCTTTTAAACCTTTTTCATAGTTTGGTCCACCACGACGAACGTAGATTTTAACACCAACTTCTTTCATTTTTTCTG
This sequence comes from Sulfurimonas paralvinellae, assembly GCF_014905135.1. Taxonomy (NCBI): domain Bacteria; kingdom Pseudomonadati; phylum Campylobacterota; class Epsilonproteobacteria; order Campylobacterales; family Sulfurimonadaceae; genus Sulfurimonas; species Sulfurimonas paralvinellae. The sequence continues at coordinate 1,470,204 of NZ_CP041406.1, forward strand.
CATACTCTTCAAATGCCTGAATGATACCAGTAAATGTTTTCGCTACATCTGTAAAGTTTGCGATAGCTCCACCGATGATTAAGATTTTATCACGACCTTTAGGGTCTTTTTCTCTTGTCATTAAGTCAAGAAGTGTTTCAGCATAGAACTTAGTCTCACCTGTAGTCGGACCACCTGAATACTCACCATAATTTGCAAGGTCTTCAATTCCTGCAAAGTCAGCAATAGTATCAGCATAAACAACTGAAGCACCACCACCGGCAACCATTGTCCATATTCTAGCTTCCGGTTTTAACAATGTAAGTTTTAAAGAAGCACCAGTTTTAGCATCAGCTTCTTCAATAGCTTCTACTTCAGGAGATTTTGATTCCATTCCAAACGCAGTCGGATATTCAACATCACCCCACTCTTCAACCATCATAAATCCGGCTGTATCATCAAGTTTTGCAACCATATCCAAAAGTTCAATTTTACTGCCTTGCATTACAAATGGGTTGATTTCAAGATATGCGAAGTTGAGTTCACGATATGCTTTAAAGAATCCTATTGCAAATTTTGCGAAATTTTCTTTATCTTCTTCTTTTACATCAGCTGGAATATTAGCTTTGATCTTCTCTGCTATCTCTTCTTCTGTTGCAGTAATCGGGAATGCTACTTCTGTAACTTTTTCTTCCCAGCCCTCTTCAACTTCCATACCACCTTCAGCTGACATATAAAGAACATCTTGATCACCAACAACAGTAGCAGAAATATAGTACTCTTCTGATTGGTCATGAGGAGTAAAAGGCTCAACAATAAAATGAGTTAATTTGTCTACTTTTGGCTCACCGGTCGGTGTGTCGCCATCAAATGAAAAATATACTGATTGATCTTCTTTTGCTTTTTCATCAATCCAAGCTGCAGCTTTTTCTAAAGTCACATCACCCGGTTTTTGATCTTTAAAAAGAACAAGTCCATTTTTACCACGCTTACCAAATAACATATCTGGTTTTACAACTAATGGTTTTTCTTTCAACCATGGTTTTTCTTTTGCAGCTTCAAGCAGTTCAGCACCTGATGTTACTAAAACTGTTTCATATGCATAAGTAAAATCCGGAAAGTATTTATTCCAGTGTTTTGCTAAAATCGACTTTGCGTCATATTCTCGTATCGCTTTTTGAGCCATAGAAACTCCCTATTTTGATATTTAGGGTTAATTCTAGCATAAACTCATTTAATAAATATCTTTGCTTTCTCTTAACTTTCTATTTGCTTTGTTTATTGTTTAATTTAGTAACATTGGCTTTATAAAGAATTTTATTTTTGTAACGTATAGTAACATTTGAATCTACCTGACTCTTTAAAGGCTGTTCTTTTAAAATATTTTTTGTGCACTTTTTTATGCCGTAAAAACGTAATCTCTGCTGCATTTTCTTATCTGTTGACACACAGTTAATACCGTTGGCTTGTAAATCTGCAGCGAGTTCTTTAGCTACATTCACATTGTAGGCAAAATTCTTTTTCGGATTATCAAGAACGAGATAGAGTTCTTTGTTAAAAAAGACCACAAGAGTATTTAATATCAGAAGAATAAAGGCAAGGATGAATATTGCCCTGTATCCGCGTCTATGCTCTTTTAGACGCACTTTATACGAACTTGCGAAGGTCTGTCCAGCCAAAGGCAGAGCAACAATAAGATATGGTGCAAAATGCTCAATATTTACTTTCTGTCGAAACGAAAGAAGCAGTGAAAAAAGAAGCGCCGTTGCAGCAATATACCAGAGCTTATCTCTCTTGTCAGCAAGATAACGTCTATAAAGAACATAAAAAAGATAGATAAAAATGACAGGTGTAAATATGGCACTGTAAACACCGATAGTATCTAAAAAGTGCCCTCTAGGAAAGCCGTGAATGTCAAAACCGTAGAGATAGGATGAGAGAAAGAAAAGAAAGACATTATATGTAAACTCTTTTTTCTTGTTATGAAACAGAGAGTAAAGAGCAAGTCCCAAAAAGAGGTATACAAATCCCACATCTACAAGTGCATAGACAAAAAGCAGCAGGTAAATGAAAAATTTTGAACCCTTAGGTTCAAGATAGAGATAAAGCAACAGACCAAAAATAATAAGTCCTGCATGATTGACCATCAATGCAGAGCTGACAACTCCCGGCAAAAGAACAAAGGTAAGCAGCAGCCAGAGTCTGTTTCTCTCTTCTTTGAGATAGCGTCCTGAAATAAGATAAATTAAAACAGCACTCATAAGGTGCATTATGATAAAAACAAAACGAAGTCCAAAATCATTGTGCCCAAAAAGTGCCAATGAACTTTTCACCAGAAGTTGTAAAAAAGAGAACTCTCCATATAATATAGAGGCACCGCTTGAAGATATGGATATATGAGTGGCTTCAAAAAAGAGAACAAGTGCATCTATTCCTAAAATTAGAAATAAGATGATTTTATATTTCATATTTTTAAGAAATTTCCTATCATTTCATGTCCATACTCGCTCATAATAGACTCTGGATGAAATTGCACACCATAAATATCTTTGTCTTTTATCTTGAGTGCCATAATCTCTTCGTCATCTGTAGAGTATGCCGTCGGTTCAATTGTATCTGGCAGTGTGTTTTTATCTACTATAAGCGAATGATAACGGGTAGCGACGAATTCAGAAGGCAAATCTTTAAATATCTCGCAAGAACCGCTCTGTTTCATAACGGATGTTTTACCATGCATCATATTTTTAGCACGAACAACATCACCGCCAAAGACCTGAGCAATGCTTTGATGTCCAAGACAAATGCCTAAAATAGGGACTTTGTCTTTAAAGTGTTTAATAACATCGAGTGTGATACCGGCCTCATCAGGTGAAGCTGGACCTGGAGAGATGATTATTTTTTCAGGGTTGAGCAATGCTATCTCTTCCACACTCATCTCATCATTTCTGATGATCTTCAAGTCAGCCCCAAGTTCGCGGCAATACTGAACAATATTGTAAGTAAAACTGTCATAATTATCTATCATTAAAATCATAGATTGATTATAACTTGATTGCTCTTTTATTTTTCTTATCTACCGCAATTACTCTTGTATCTCTTTTTGGTTGGTAAGCTGCTGCAGATAGTTCGATATATTGATAAGTGAAAATGTCACCAAAAATATCATAAGCCCCGGAAAGAAACTCACCCACCATGCAATTTCCACTACATCTTTACCGCCGCTTAAAATCGTACCCCAGCTCATCTGCGGTGCAACGATGCCCAGACCTAAAAAGCTAAGACCGGACTCTGCAAGTATAGCGCCGCCGACACCAAAAGTAAAGCTGACAAAAAAGATAGGTGCCAGAAGAGGTGCATAGTACTTCAGCAGTATCTTTGATCTCTTGACTTTAGCGATGTTCAGTATTTTTATATAGGGCTGTGATGTAATCTTAAAACTCTCAGAACGAATAAGGCGTGCAGTTGTCATCCAGCCTGTAACAGAGATGATAACAATAAGCACCAAAGCAGAAGCATTAACATAGGAAACCAATGCCAAAAGCAAAAAGAATGTTGGAAATGTCAAGAAGAGATCTACAATGACAATAAAGCTCTTATCAACTATGCCGCGAAAATAGCCAGCAATAGAGCCTAACAAAAACCCTATAAAAGAAGCGATAAATGCACTGCCAACGCCAATAATCAAAGAAACTTTTCCACCCTCTATCAAACGAGCCAAAATATCTCTGCCGAGTCTGTCTGTACCGAGAAGGTGCGCTGTTGAAGGTGCTGACAAAATTGCATGAGCATCTAGCGTATAAGGACTGAGCGTATAAAAAAAAGAGCCGAAAAAGGCAAAGAAAAAGATGCCGACAAGTAAAAAGATACTGACTCTGGGAAGCACTTTACTGTTTGATTCCTAAGAGTGTCTGCATCATCTGATCTACTGTTGTAATAACCTTGGCCGCCGCACCGTAAGAAGTTTGATACTTAATGAGATTTGTCATCTCTTCATCAATACTCACTTTCGAGACTGAATTATACTCAAGCTCTGTTGAGTTAAATTGTGCTGTTACCGTATCGTTCCTTGTAATGGCCGCATTTGTACTGATACCGACATAGGTTGCCGTAATGTCAAACATACCATAAACAGTAGTATCATATTCCTGATTTCCTACGTCAAATTTATAAGACTCAAACTGCTGTTGTATCATATTTAACGCAATTCTGTTATCACCGGCAGCGGAAGAGAAGCCTGCATGTATTTTTGTCGGATTGTCACTCAGTTCAGTATTTAGTTTGATATTTTGTGCATTATCCCCATCAAAAAACCTGTGCAGTCCAAGTGCACCGGCAAAATTACTTCCCGATGCAAATTTTTCAGACGTAAGTTCATCTTTAATAGCAAAAGTATAGCCCATCGATTCCGATTGAGGGTCAATTCCCAACTCCAGACGCAACGTTCCGTCTGCCGCCGTTTGAAAATTATAAGTTATAAAATCGTCAATGTCATTATTGGCATTTGAATCACCATTATCATCGACAACTGCCTTTATCTGACCTTCAATAGAATTAGACCCAGCAATACCTGACATTGAAGTCGCGTAGTCAATATTGATCTTTCTCTGTGCCACTTCATTGCCGTCTACATCATAAACAATGATATTAAAAGCACCCGGTGTAACATTTAAAGGAGAATTCACCAAAGAACTCGTCGGACCAATGTCAGCTAAAACATTCGATGACATTTTGGTTGTTGCACTCTCGGCATAAAGATTATTCGTACTCTCGACCAAGCCTTTTGCAAAAGCATCCAAATCGGATACTACCTGTTGTAAAACGCCGTCTGTCGGCATGCCGCTAGTCGTATCGATTTTGCCTCCACGCAAATCAAAAAGCGCCCCTATCTTTCCATTTGTAACTTTCTCTTCAAAAGGAATCAAAACACCATCTTGTCTTTCATAACTCAGTGAATAAAAACCGAATTCATTATCTTCTTTTGAAATTTTGAGAGGATGGTACGAGCTGCCGTCTACGATATTAAAACCGTTCACACTCAATGTATAGCTTCCTGAACTTGTATTTGAGTTACTGTCTATTTGAATGTTCGACTCCAACTGTCCTTGTTTGACAGTAGCACCTATGAGCCGTGAGAGACTTCTTTCTATAACATTTCGTTTATCACGCAGATCATTAGCCTCATAGCCTCCACCAGCTTCCGCCACTTCAATGGAAATGTTCAAATCAGCCAGTTGCTTTGCCAAAGAGTTGACTTCATCGACATTAACAGCAAGCTGATCGTTTATCTGCATCTGAAGGTCTTTTACCTGAGCTTGTGTTTGACCAATATGTTTTGAGAGTGTTTCTGTCTGTTTTGCAAGGGCGACTTTTATGGCATCATTATCCGGATTATCGGCGAATGTCTGCCACATATTGTAATACTCCGCAAGATCAGCTTTAATGCCGACACCATCTATCTCTGGAAAATATGTAGAAAGCTCTTCAAGTGTCTGTTTTTCAAAATCGCTGTACTCTTTATCTGCCGAGACACCACTGTATCTGTCAAAAACAAAATTATCAAACACACGCTTGATATCTTCGATCTGCGTACCGTTACCTACTTGCCCTGGTCTGGTCTGCAGCGGCGTAGCTGCAGAAGTGATGACACGCTGTCTCGTATAGCCGTCTACTTCGGCATTTGAGATATTGTGTCCAGTTGTATTGATGCCGACCTGTGCTGCGTTTAAGCCGCTGTATCCAATGCCGAGTGTATTGAAAATCGATGCCATCTTATACTCTCACTTCCATGATAGTAGAATCTTTTGAGGCTACTTTTTGATAGCCCTGCATCTCTGTCGGGACAAGTCTTTCTAAAAAGCTGTTATAAAGATTGCTGACTGTGAGGACAAGTTTTGCATATTCTTTATTGACTTTATGAAGGTTGGAGAGTTCTGTTTTTAAATCTTCGAGTTGTTTATGCTGTTCTTCATTTAAAAGGTTTGGAAGTTCAATATCTGGATTTGATGTCATTAAGGATGATATCTCATGGTCAATCATCGCTTTTTTTGTTTCAAAGGCTTTAAGTTTTTCTTCTTTGAGTGACAGTCTGTCAAATTGAGGGTCATGTTCTGCTTTTTTTATATCTTCAATATCTGACTGAGTTATTTTAATCAAGTCTCGTAAATCTTCCAAAGTATTTTGTAAGTAATGAGAAAGCATCTCCAACCCCCGTATTTTATTATTGCTAAAGTAACTCGTCCGCCATTTTTTCAGCTAATGCCGACAAGTCAACTTTATACTCTCCGGCTTCTATAGCCTCTTTGAGTTTTTCTATTTTGTTCTGACTTCCGTCTTGCGACGTTGTCAACTTTGCGTTTGCCTTAACTTCTTTATTTTCATTCAAACTGTTTGCAAAAGCACTGCGAACAGCTGAAGAGTTGATATTTGAAATCATATTTTATCCTTCTACTCTGTAAAGTATTTCATTATACAGCTATATCGACAAAACTACGATTTTCTAAACCTAAATCGCAAATATTTTATGCCTTATCCCGGCTGAGATAATCATAAAGCATTTGTGAAAAACCAAAACTTCCCGCACTCGCTTTTGAAAGTTCATCTCTGTACATCGATTTGTATATCTTCTCCCCCGGATCTTTTTGTGATGAGAAAATATCTTTTTCATCTTTCATCGCATTGTCCAAAAGCATTTTGACAATGATAGCCTCAAAAGCATCCGTCTGTTTACGCAGTGCTTTATCCTCTGCGTGAGGATCGATTTTTGGTATATCTTTGTTCTGTGTCACAAGCTGTGCCTGAGCACTGAGAGCATTCAATCCATAATTCATTATATTACCTTCAGTTCAGCCGAGATACTGCCCGCACTTTTCATCGCTTCTAAAATAGAGATGATGTCCTTTGGTGTCGCTCCGAGTTTTTGCAGTGAACGAACAAGGTTGGCAACTGTCGTTGTCCCTTTTTTCGTATAGACCTCATTTTCATTCATGCCTATCACCAAATTATTATCGACTTTCATAGAACCGCTTGGCTGTGACGGGGTATCTTCTTCAACTATTTTAATAGTGATATCTCCATGTGTCAAGACAATAGGTCTGAGTTGTATATCTACTCCAGCAACGATAGTTCCAGTTTTTTCATTGATGATGATCTTTTTCTTCGGTTGATAGTTCATATCGATATTTTGAACTTCTGCCAAAAACTCGATCATCGAACGATTTTTCGGGCATTTTAGCTTAATGCTGCGTGAGTCCATCGCCACCGCTACTTGTGTGTTATAGTAAGCGTTGATGGCTTTTTGTACAGCCACGGCATTTTCAAAACCGGCATCCTTTAAAGAGAGGGTCGCATACTTTTGATGGAACATATCGATATTTATCTCACGCTCTATAAAACCGCCGTTAAATACGATCCCTGTTGTCGGATGCGTCTCTGCGCCGTTACCTCTTTGATTAAGCCCGCCGATGCTCAGCGGTCCCTGTGCCAATGCATAGATTTTCCCATCGACCCCTTTAAGCGGCGTCATCAGGAGTGTTCCTCCCTCAAGGCTTTTTGCATCACCGATGGAAGAGACCGTTACATCAAACTTGTCACCCTGACGTGCAAAAGGTTTCATTGTCGCTGTAACCACAACCGCCGCAACATTCTTTGATTTGATATCAATAGGATTCATATCTATGTTCATGGCTTTTAACATATTGGAGATAGACTGAAGTGTAAATTTTGAAGTCGTACCGTCACCCGTCTTTTTCAAACCCACAACCAAAGAGTAACCGATAATCTGATTTTCCCGAACACCTACAATGCTTGAGACATCATTGATCTTTGTTGCATGCAGTGCTGATAGAAAAAGTAAAAAAGTAAAAAGATATTTCATTTGCATAAATCCTTGCGCTATTGACAAGAATTTAGCAATTTTTATTCCACTTCAGGTGAGACGAGATAGGTTAAGGATGTATTACCGAATTTTTTGGACTTTTTAATGGAGTATACGCCTAGAGTCTGAGGAATCTCCAATCCCGTCATATGCTCTATGATAATCATCTCAACATTTTCAATCGGCAGTGATTTTATGAGTTGCATCGTCTTGTCATAGATATCTTCCATCCCTTCTCGAATGCTAAAAGGCGGATCTATATAGAAGTAGGCTTTTGTTTTGGCTTTTTTCAATCGTGCAACAACCTGCGTGATATTTTCAAAACTGTCACCCGCAAAGACTTCACACTCAGAAGGGTTTGTGAGTGAGATATTCTCTCGTAAGACCTTCACGGCATCCCTGTCTTTTTCCATAAAGTATATCTGTTTCGCTCCTCGGCTGAGTGCTTCAAGACCAATGGAGCCTGAACCCGAAAACACCTCAACAAACGTTGCACCTATGATGTCAAACTGCAATGTATTGAAAAAAGACTCCAGAACGATCGTTTTTGAACTGCGTGTCGTTGTTTTGGATGGCAACTGAAGAGTTTTTCCCTTATATTTTCCGGCGATGATTTTTTTTGTCAATTTTTTGGAACTATTTTTCATAAAATGCTTTTACTGCCCTTAAGATATTTGCCTGATACTCCTGCGTCAGGAACTCGATGCGTTTTTCTAAGATGGAAAAGTCCATTGATTCCTCTTCATCATACTCTTTTTTTATCTCCAATGCCTCTTCTTCTTTACCGTAAAGTTCTTCATATCTCTTCTCAAGAGCTAAAATAAGCTGTGATTTTGAAAAAGGTTTCTGCAAGTCTGCATCTGCTTCACTGCCAATATAAAAGCAGCGTTTATCTCCAAGACAGGCCTCATCTCGAATGATAATATCACACTTCTTCGAAGCACTCAAATATTTGTTCAAAAACAGTTCTAACGACTTTTGCAGCAGTGGTGATTGACACTCAACAGCAACTCTCATATTTATCCTTCCAGGTAGTACTCGATCGAGTACCGCAGATCATCATCCAGATTTTCCAAATGCAGCATCCACATCAGATAGCCTCTGTCATTGATGGCGATATCTTCAATGTATCTGCCACTATACTTGCCAAACGAAAACTTCTCAAGCAGCACATTCTCAAAACTGAGCCTGTTCATCTCTTCAAGCGTTGTCATCTGCGTGAGATAATCAAAAAGCAGTTTGATAACAGCGGCATCACTCAGTGCATGATGTGAAATCAAAGCATCTTTAATTCCACACTCTTCTTTGAGCTTTGCTTCATTTTTGTAAAGTTTCAGCTCATAATGCAAAAACTCCAGTGTAAATACTTCACACTCAGGAATAAGATGCTTCACGACTTTCAATGTATCTATAATTTTACCATGCCATATTAAACCGACATCTTGCAGTTTGTCCAGAACAAAAGCCATGTTATGGACTATGATGGTATTCTCTTCTCTGTTATGCTGCTCTAAAAAAGCATATGACTCACTCTCACGCAGAGCAGGTTTTTTGGCGATCATCTCATTGGTAATGTTGTGCAGTGCTGAAGCCGATGGAGGAATTTTCTTGCCTTCATTGACAAGTTCATAGTGGCTGCTCACACACTTTTCATCTTCAAAACAGAGCATACCCAAAGAGCATATCTTATCCTCTTTTTCATATCCCGTTGTCTCTATGTCTAAAAATATCAACATTTCACTATCCTGATGTTCTTGCATCGTCCCGTCATAAAGATGAACGAGAGATAGCCGCCTGCCAAGATAAAGCCATACAGTACATAGATATTAAACCAGTCAAAGAGTGCCTCATATGGTGTAAACAGATAAGTTGCAATGAGGGCGAGCACCATAAAACTTCCCACTATCCAGATAAGCAGCATAAACCATTTCCGCCAGACTTTTACGAGATTACCATAGCCGACAGGATCTATGTAACCCCTGCTTGGCTCATCTTCTTTGGCACATTTTTTAAGTCGCAGCACATATCCTGCGTGAGGACGATTGAAAAGATACTTGACACTTCGAAAAAGAGCAACGAGCAGAGCAAGATTCAAAGAGATAAAAAACCAGAAACGAAAAAGTTCCCAAAGGGCTGTTTTTATCTCCGGATCGAGAGCCGGCACTCCCTGTTTTATATAAAGCATGACAGTTATCAAAGATGCAAGGACAGCACCTAAAAAGAGATTGCATAAAACTACACGCAGTGCCCAAAAAAACCACAGTTCAAAATAAAATCTTTGCATTTAAAAACGCTCTAACATTCCGTGATAATGCTCTAAAGTCATAAAACTCTTCTCAAATCTGTAACGAAGAACAAACTCAACAATTCTCTCACGCAATGCTTCATCAACGCTCTCCACTCGACCAAAATAGGCAAGAGAGATGTTTTTACTCTTTACAGCAGCATTTTTATCATAGGCAATAGCTAAGATTTGTAGATATTTTCCTTCTTTTATCGCACCGAGATTCTCTTCTTGTAGAGATATTCCAGAGAGATTGATCGCTTTAAAATCAAAAAGATCTTCCACGTTTTTTACTTTTTCATCAATGCCAACCTGCTCAAAGAGTTCACGTAGACGTTCAAGATTTTTTTTTCGTGCAAGTTCATAAGAAGATATCTTATTTGTTAAGTTTTTTAGTCTCTCTAATGCTGAGCTCATCTTCTTTTAACTTCCCTTTAATACTAACATTTAGTTAATCGTAGTATAGCAAATTTAAGATATAATACCGCAATTTTATTAGACAAGTAAAGAGAAATATGGACTACTTAAAGATCAAAGGCAAAGCTGTACTTAACGGGAAGATACAAATCTCCGGTGCAAAAAATGCTTCACTTCCACTTATTGCGATGACCATTTTGGCAAAGAACAGTGTCTCAATTAAAAACCTGCCATCAGTTGCAGATATAAACACCCTGTTAAAACTTCTCTCAAATTTGGGAGCTGATTGTGAATTTTTAAAAGATCGAGTTATCGTAGATACATCTTCGATCAACGAAACAAAAGCAACCTATGATATTGTCAAAACGATGCGCGCTTCTATCTTAGTTTTAGGGCCGATACTAGCTCGTTTTGGACACTGTGAAGTTTCACTTCCGGGTGGCTGTGCCATTGGACAGCGTCCTATCGATCTGCATCTCAAAGCTTTAGAGCAGATGGGTGCAAAGATAGCGATAAAAGCCGGTTATATAGAGGCAAGAGCACCACAGGGACTGCAAGGTTGTGAGATCATCTTTGATAAGATTACAGTAACAGGAACAGCGAATATTGTTATGGCTGCAGCACTCGCCAAAGGTGAAACGACCATAGTCAATGCGGCGCGTGAGCCTGAAGTGGTCCAGCTCTGTGAAGTACTGCGTGATAGCGGCGTAGAAATAGAAGGTATCGGTACCGCAGTGTTAAAGATACAGGGCACAAATGGCGAACTTTTAAATATACCCGAGTTTAGCATCATTCCTGATAGAATCGAAGCAGGAACCTATCTCTGCGCAGGTGCTATAACACGATCCCAGCTCACTATCACCGATGCAGAACCGGAACATTTGGGTGCTGTTATTGCAAAACTTGAAGAGATGGGATTCACACTTGATGTTCAAAAAGAGACAATTACAATCTTCCCAACACAAACCATCAAACCTGTCAAGATCGTAACTCAGGAGTACCCTGCTTTTCCAACAGATATGCAGGCACAGTTCATGGCACTTGCAACGCAGGCAGATGGTGTTTCCATCATTGAAGAGCGTCTTTTTGAAAATAGATTCATGCATGTGAGTGAACTGCAGCGTATGGGTGCGGATATTTCCCTTAACGGACATACAGCAACCATCAACGGAAAGAGCGATTTAAGCGCCACAGATGTTATGGCAACCGATCTCAGAGCTTCAAGTGCATTGGTTTTAGCCGCTCTTGTAGCCAAGGGAGATACCAATGTACACCGTATCTATCATTTGGATCGCGGCTATGATTCCCTAGAAACAAAACTCAAGAACGTAGGAGTAGAGGTAAATAGACTTAAAGAAGGCCTCTAATCCTCTTCAAATATGATCATTTCATAGATGCTTTTTTTCGTTACAAGAGCTTTATCCGGTGAAACGGAACGGGCATTTTTCGCTGCTTCTACCTCATGACGAAGATTTGCTATCTCACGCTCCATCTCATCAACATTCTCTTTTAAGCGTAAAATAATATCTACACCTGCAAGGTTGACGCCAAGCTCACGCGTTAAGCGTAAAATCAACTTAATTCTGTCTATATCACGCTGTGAATAAAGTCGTATTCGCCCGTTTGAGCGTGAAGGTGTAATGAGATTTTCTCGCTCATACTGGCGCAGTGTCTGCGGGTGAATATCTAAGATCTTCGATACGATACTGATTAAGTATACCGGTTCATCGTAATGGTGCATATTCTACTCCTTTATTAGAGTGATTTTGGTAGTTTTTCTTTCATCAACTCTACCAAATCACTGTCTAAATCTTCAACTTTCGGGTTGACGATATTTGCTTTAAGGTAAAGATCACCTCGCTGTTTTGTTTTGCGGTTCATTGCACCCATCTCTTTCACACGGAAACGCTGTCCGTTCTTTGTATTTTGAGGAATTTTAAGTTTGATCTCTTTTTCCAATGTCTGTACAGATATCTTATCACCGAAGAGTGCTGCATAAAGCGGCACATCTATCGTTTTTACAAGATCATCTCCTTCTCTTTCATATTCAGGAGATGGAGCTACGGTGATTTTTAAGAACAGGTCACCCGCTCTTCCATTTTGCGCATGCCCTTTTCCTCTGACACGTAATTTTTCTCCACTCTTCACACCTGCAGGTATTTTGATATCAAAACGTTCTCCGTTGATAGATACAGAATGTGTTCCGCCGAGAATAGCCACATTAAATGGAATAGTGACTTTCGCTTCAATATCTAGATTTGGTTCCTGATGGAAACCACCTCCTCCGCCGAAGCCGCCAAATCCGCCGCTGCTGTATGATTGGCGACCGCCACCGCTGAAGCCGCCAAATCCACCACCGCCGCCGGAGAACATTTGACGAAGGATTTCATCAAGATCTACATTGCCTCCTTGCGATTGTGAGAAGTCATGGAAGTTTTGACCGCCGAACATTTGATCCCCAAACTGATCGTACTGCGCTTTTTTCTCTTTGTCACTCAAAACTTCATAAGCGGCATTTATCTCTTTGAATTTTTCTTCACAATCCGCTTCTTTACAAATATCAGGGTGATATTTTCTAGCTAACTTTCTATATGCTTTTTTAATCTCAGATTCACTTGCGTTCTCTGAAACTTCTAATGTCTCGTATAATGATTTGCTCATCTTTCTATCCTATAATTGTTAAGTTTATTTTCTTTAAGCAGAATTATATCATAAGAGTTGAGTGTATGTCAATCAACTATAAAGTATTTTTTAGAATTTTCTACTATCGGTAAATATAATAAAAAAGATATAAAAATTAAAAGAGTGATGGAGTTGCAAGGGCTGAAAGAGGAGGTGCACTCATGTGCCAGACGAAAGAAGCAACGCAGCAAATGCGTCGCTATTTTGATTTTTAGTGTAAGAAGTGGCGGATGTTTGAGAAGTATAAACTCATCCCATGCTCATTAGCTGCTTCGATAACCTCATCGTCACGGATACTTCCACCTGGTTCGATGACATTTTTCACACCGGCTGCAGCTGCAGCATCGATAGAGTCACGGAATGGGAAGAATGCTTCTGAAGCAAGTGCACAACCACTGACATCAAGACCCATCTCTTTTGCTTTTTTAAGTGCACACTGTGCAGCATCTACACGGCTTGTCATACCCATACCGACTGCTACCATTGCTGCATCTTTAACATAGACAACACAGTTTGATTTTGTCAAACTCGCTACTTTATAAGCGATCTCAAGATCTTTCATCTCTTCTGCGGTTGCTGCATTTTTAGAAACAAGTTTTGCATTTTTCACTTCATCATCATTGACTTTATCTGCATCTTGAAACACAAAGCCGCCATCGATATGTTTGAAATCTTTTTTATCATTGGCAAGAACAAGTTTATCATGTCCCATCTCAAAAAGCTTGATACGCTTCTTAGCAGCAAATACTTCCTGAGCTTCTTCAGTAATGCGACCTGCTATGATGACTTCAAGAAAAATTTCATTCATCTTCAGAGCAAGTTCTTTTGTAACAACACCATTGACAGCTACTACACCGCCAAATGCTGAGACAGGATCACATTTAAGTGCTTCCGTGTAAGCGTCAACTAAATTGTCACGAATGGCAAATCCACAAGGATTCCCGTGTTTTGTGATACAAACGGCATTGTCATCACCAAATGCAGAGGCAATCTTCACCGCACCGCTCAAGTCATTCAAGTTATTAAAACTCGCTTCGCCTTTAAGTGTTTTAAAATTATCAGAATAGTGTCTGTCAAATTCGTACAGCGCACCTTTTTGGTGTGGGTTTTCCCCATAACGCGTGTCCATCACTTTGTTACCGACGATAAACTGTTTCTCACCAAATCCTGAGTTGAAACGCTCGTTCATATAGTTGGCTATCATAGAGTCATACGCTGCAGTATGTTCATACGCTTTTATCATAAATCCGCGGCGGAACTCTTTTGTATTTTTTTCATTTTCAATTGCATCAATGACAACATCATAATCTTCAACATTTGTTACGATAATGACAGAATCAAAGTTTTTAGCAGCACTTCTTACCATTGCAGGTCCACCGATATCAATGTTTTCAATAATATCATCAAAGTCATCTGTACGTTCAATCGTCTCTTTGAACGGGTAAAGGTTGACACAAACCAAATCGATCGCTTCAACACCAAGTTCTTTTGCTTGGTCTAAATGACTCTGCTTATCTCTACGATGAAGGATACCACCGTGTACATATGGGTTCAAGGTTTTAACACGTCCCTCAAAACACTCAGGAAATTTTGTCACCTCATCAATCTCGATTGCCGCTACTCCCTGCTCACGCAGGAGTTTATATGTTCCGCCTGTTGAGATGATCTCGTATCCGTTTTTCACCAACGATTGACAAAACTCTACTACACCTGTTTTATCACTCACACTTACCAATGCTCTTTTTGCCACAGTACAATCCTCATAAAATAATTAGTATAAAATAATATCGAAAAAGAGATTATGAATTTATGAAATCTTTAAACAATTTATCGTATTATGTAAGTATGATGAATGATTTGGATTATAAGACATTGTTTGAGTCCGCAAATGTTGCCATGGCAGTTATTGAGCAGGATTCATCAATATCTTTGGTAAATAAAACAGTTTTAGAAATGTTTCAAATACAAGAGAGTGAGGTTATCGGCACATCCTTTCTTCAATGGATATATGAAGAAGATCGTGACTTTTTGAAGACAAATCATCAAAAAAGAATGCAGGGAGACGACGCTGCACTTCCTAAGAGTTATGAAGTCAGAATGCTACATCAGGACTCTATCATCTGGGTTTCTCTGTATGTTCGTTACATCAAAGAACTTAACAAGTCCATTGTCAGTTTTACCGATATTACTTACATCCATAATACAGAAGAGCAGCTTCAAGAACAGCTCAATGCACAAAATGCTCTTCTGTCTGCCATACCCGACTTGATGTTTGAGCTCTCCTTAGAGGGTGTTTACCTGAATATCTGGGCACACAATTCACAGGAACTGACTGCAAACAAAGAGCTACTTCTAGGAAAAAAAGTCACTGATGTACTTGAAGAATCTGCTGCACAGAAAGTTATGCAGGCTATCGAAATAGCATATAAAAAAGGAAGCTCATTTGGAGAACAGATCCAACTCAAAACACCAAGTGGAGATCTTTGGTTCGAGCTCTCATCGAGCAAGAAAGAGAATCTTAACAGTGAAGCAACTGTCATTATGCTCTCAAGAAACATTACCGATAGAAAAGAGTTGGAGATG
The DNA here is from genome assembly GCF_014905135.1 of Sulfurimonas paralvinellae. Taxonomy (NCBI): domain Bacteria; kingdom Pseudomonadati; phylum Campylobacterota; class Epsilonproteobacteria; order Campylobacterales; family Sulfurimonadaceae; genus Sulfurimonas; species Sulfurimonas paralvinellae. The sequence goes on from NZ_CP041406.1 coordinate 1,486,022, forward strand.
AAACTCTTACACCTTTCCCGCCATGATTCTTTGACAAATCTTTACAACAGAAGAACACTCGAAACACTCTTACAAAAAGAACTGCATCGTTCCCAAAGATACAAAACACCGTTGAGTATCTGTATGCTTGACATCGACTTCTTTAAAAAGATAAATGACACCTATGGACACGCTACTGGAGATGATGTACTTAAAAAATTGGCAGATGTACTTAGAGAAAGCCTGCGTGATACAGACTATGTAGGACGGTATGGAGGAGAAGAGTTCGTTATTGCCTTACCTGACACCTCTTTAAACGATGCAGTGGAATTTGCCCAACGTCTACGAAAAAAAGTTGCAGCAATATCCTGTCATCCTGAAGAAAAAGAGAGTTTCAATATAACCATCAGTCTTGGTGTAGCTGAGCTAAACAGTGAAAATAATACCGTAGATAAAATACTTGAAGCTGCGGACAGTGCCATGTACAGGGCGAAAGAGAGTGGAAGAAATTGCGTAAAAATATAGCTATCCTCTGTTCGGGAGGTGATGTTTCAGGAATGAATCCTGCACTTAAACATTTTGTCGAGTATGCTCTAAAAAACTCCCTGAATCCTTTTTTTGTCTATGACGGTTATGAAGGTTTAATTGACGACAAAATAGACAAGGCTTCTTACTGTGACGTAGCAGGCATCATAAACAAAGGCGGCACAAAAATAGGCTCCTCACGCAGCAGACGTTTTATGCAAAAAAAGTACAGAGCCATTGCTAAGCAAAACCTCGATCACCATAATATAGAAATGCTCGTCGTTCTTGGAGGAGACGGTTCATTTCGCGGAATGGACATCTTTTATAAAGAGCATGGCGTGAAATTCTGCGGCATTCCTTCCACGATTGACAATGATATAGCCGGAACTTCCTACTGTCTAGGTGTTGATACCTCACTCAACATCATACGAACCGCCATCGATGCCATTCGAGACACTGCATCTTCATTTGGACGTGCTTTTGTCATTGAAACAATGGGGAGAGAATGCGGTTATCTCGCACTTGTCTCGGCACTTACTTCCGGTGCAGAGCTGTGTCTCATCCCTGAAGTTCCTTATAATTTAGAACAGTATGAAGAAAGTTTTAAAAACCAGATAGCAGCGGGTAGAAAATATTTTCTCGCCATAGTATCCGAAGGTATCAAAGAAGATGTAAGAGAGATTGCCCAATGGTTTGAGGAAAAAGTCGGCATTGAAGCAAGGGTCACCATTTTAGGCCATATGCAAAGAGGCGGCAACCCAACTGTTTACGACAGGCTCATGGCATACAAATTTGTATCTCACGCAATAGACGGCCTTTTAAATGAACAGCATGACAGTGTCATCTGTTACAATGACGGCGGCTTCACGCATAAAAGCATTCAGGATGTCGCGTTTCAAAAATATCAGCTCGACAGCGAATTGCTTTGCCACTTACAGGATTTATACAATGTATAAACTCAGTTACTATGTACCGGAAGTTGCTAAAGAGAAAACGAAATCCGCTCTCTTTGCAGCGGGTGCAGGTATGTTTGAGAACTATGAAAATTGTTCCTTTGAAACTTTGGGGCAGGGACAGTTTAAACCTATAGGCAATGCAAATCCTTACATTGGTAAAAAAGGTGTCATTGAATATGTCGCAGAGTATAAAGTTGAAATGATATGTCGTGATGAGTTGATAAAAAAAGCGGTAGAGGTTTTAAAAGAAGCACACCCCTATGAAGAGGTGGCTTATGAGGTGATCAAGCTAGAAGATTTCTAGAAGTCACCTTGTGCAGCACGTGAAGGGATTTCTTCCATCGCAGTTTTAACTTTTGCTGCAAGTTCACCCATTTTTTCAGGAAGTGGATATCCACCGTGAATTGCAAGATTCAAGTCCATAGTAATAAGGTATGCACTACCGTCACCGTATTGAACATACATAATTCTACAAGGCATAAATCCACCGAAGTATCTAGAGTGATTCAAGAAAACTTTAGCAATATACAGTGAGCATAAAGAGAAGATTCTCGCTTCTTTAACCTCTGTAGGTTTTGCGTCTTCTTTTGTGAACATTTTCACATAGCCGGTTACACGCATATTGTACTCTTCTGCCAATGCATTGATAGATTCTTTTACATCATCACCTGTAATATCTTCAGCAACTTTGTACTCTTTCATCATCGCTTTAGCCGGGTCACCATCTTCTACAACTTTTGTGAACATTTCATCATATGCCGCCATAGCACCGTCATCTAGCTTGTGTTGACCAGTTACAGCTGTCCAACCCATATGCATTGTAGAACACCCTGTTGCAAAAAATGCAAAACTCGCTGCTATTAATGCAGTTAATAAACTTCTTTTCATTTAATTTCCTTTATCTAAATTATGTGAGATTATACACTTATAAAGATAAAAGTAAATTGATTTTTTAAATTATATTGGGAGAAGATTTTAATAAGATATACTTATATAACAAACCATAATACAAAAGGTGAAGAAAAAATCACCTTTTATATAGATTTACAGGTCTTGTTCTACGACGCGTTTGAAAGTATTGAAGTAGTTATCTTTGAGTCTGTCCATACTCATACTTACATTGTTTATTTTAACTGTGTCACCACCGACGACACCTATCTTTTCACATGCAAGATCACCGACCATAGCTTCAAAAGCTTCGGCATTTTCAGGTTTAACTTCAATGATAGCTCGGCTCATAGACTCTGCAAAAATATCTCTCTCATCCGTCACACTCATACTGACATCACAGCCAAGTCCGGAAGTTGCTGCCATTTTAGCCAACGCAATAGCGACACCGCCGCTGCTTGCATCTTTTGCACACTCTAAAAGATGCTTTTTATTGGCTTCTATGACCAGATCCCACAGAGCCAACTCTTTGGCATAATCAATCTCAGGAAGTTTGCCGGCAACAGTGCCGCACATCTCTTTCATATATAAAGAACCACCGAATTCGCTTTTGCTTTCACCGACAAGGTAGAGTTGGTTGCCTTCATTCTGGAAGTTCGACATCAACACATTGTTTTCATCATCGTTGACACCGACCGTTGCTATAGAAGGCGTCGGGAAAACAGAAACACCGTTCGTTTCATTATAAAGAGAGACATTTCCGCCGATAACAGGAGTAGTAAGTTCAGCACATGCTTCTTTAATACCAAGACACCCTTCGCCGAACTGCCACATCACTTCAGGATTTTCAGGGTTTCCGTAGTTTAGACAATCTGTAATCGCCAAGGGACGTGCACCCGTCATTGCGACATTTCTTCCAGATTCAATAACCGCAGCAGCCGCTCCGCCTTTTGGATCAACATAACAGTAACGTACATTACAGTCTGCCGACATTGCCAGAGCTTTACCGTTCTCTTTAACACGGATAACAGAAGCGTCAAGCTCTCCGCCTTTTTTTACCGTATTTGTCTGTACCATAGAGTCATACTGTGTATATATCCATGATTTATCTACCACTTCCATAGATTTTGTAAGTTTTTCAAAAGCTTCTTGATTCTCTACTTTTGGAAAATCATCGATAGATATATCTTTGATAAGATCAAGATACTGTGGTCGCTTCATTGGACGGTTCAATTCAGGTGCTTCTTCACTTACAGGATCAACAGGGACTTCTGCTACTTTTTCACCGTGCCAGAAAAGTTCCATATTTCCGGTATCTGTCACCTCACCGATAACCGCTGCATCAAGATCCCATTTTTCAAATATCTTGATGATCTCCTCTTCACTTCCTTTTTTTGCACATAGAAGCATACGTTCCTGGGATTCTGAAAGCATAAAATCATACGGAGTCATTCCCTCTTCACGGGCAGGCACTTTGTCAAGATGCATGATCATACCGCTTCCTGAACGTCCGGCCATTTCAAACGATGAAGATGTCAGACCTGCTGCTCCCATATCCTGAATACCGACAACATGATCTGTTTTGAAAAGTTCTAAACAAGCTTCAAGCAGGAGTTTTTCAGTAAAAGGATCACCAACCTGAACAGTTGGACGAAGAGATTTACTCTCTTCCGTAAAAGAGTCAGAACTCATTACAGCACCGCCAAGACCGTCACGACCTGTTTTTGCACCGACGTATAGAACAGGATTACCGATACCTTCGGCTTTACCATAAAAAATCTCATCGGATTTTGCAAGACCAAGAGTAAAGGCGTTTACCAAAATATTACCGTTATAGCACTCATCGAAACTTGTTTCACCACCGATAGTCGGTACACCCATACAGTTACCATAACCGCCGATCCCTTCTGTAACACCGCGAACCAGATAACGCTGATGTTTAGAGATATCGTCATCGTTAAGAACATTACCAAAACGAAGCGCGTTTAAATTCGCTACAGGGCGTGCACCCATTGTAAAGACATCACGCATAATACCACCTACACCGGTAGCCGCACCTTGATACGGTTCAATAAAACTAGGGTGATTGTGTGACTCCATCTTAAAGACAGCGGCCATACCGTCACCAATGTCAATAACACCGGCATTTTCACCTGGTCCTTGAATAACCCATGGTGCCGATGTAGGAAACCCTTTCAAGTGTACTTTTGAAGATTTGTATGAGCAGTGCTCACTCCACATTGCAGAAAAAACGCCAAGTTCAACAAGATTCGGCTCACGTCCTAAAATCTCTTTGATATGTTTGTAATCTTCCTGCGATAACTTATGGTTTGCTAACTGTGTCTCTATATCTGGTAATTGTTGCGACATTTTGGTGTTGTCCTGAAATTTTGGTTTTTAAAAGCGGATTATATCTAAATGTGGGTAAAAATTATTTTAATATGCTCTTTTAGTGAAATGTATAATCACTTTTTGTACGAATATTTTTCTTTAAAGTATAGATATTTTTATACTCTATAGCTTCAATCTCATACTCTTTTATACCTTTTGGCAGTTGTATTTTGAATTCATCACCGACGTGATGTCCAAGCATTGCCTTTGCCAATGGCGAGTGTACAGATATAAGCCCATTTTCGGGTTCACTTTCCAAAACACCACAGATAGTAAAGCATTGTGTTTCATCAGTATCTAGATCAATAACAGTAACACTGCTTCCAAAAGAGACACGTTCATGCCCGTGTAGTGACGGGTCTATCACTTTTGCATTTTGAATCATTTTGTTGAGATAAAAAAGCCTTTTGTCTATAAAGCGGAGTTTCTCTTTTGCTGCCTGATAATCTGCATTTTCACTTCTGTCACCAAGAGCAGCCGCAACAAGTTTTTCTTCTGCTGTTTTTGGTTTTTCAACTTCTAGAAGATACTTGAACTCTTCAACAAGAGCATCGTAACCTTCCAGACTCATCGGTTCTTTCAAAGAATTTTCCTACCCTTTAAATCCGAGAATATAGTAAGTCTCTTTATTTGGCAGTTTTTCTACTTCTACCTTATATTTTTGGCTGAAATGTTTGATCTTTTCGTGTGCCTCTTCTGCAAGTTGTGGTGTTGGAGAATCAACTTTTATTTTCAGATGCTTTGTTGTATTCGATAGAGCGACATAGGCATTATTAACTTTAAGATGTTCATTGAGGTCCATGATGTGTTTTTCTATCTTCTCATATCCCGGAGTGTTTTCCTGAATCTCTTTTAATTGTTTTTTCAGTGTATCATTCGGTACATATCCAAGCTGCGTCAATATCGCTTCTGCGTCCATTTCTCTTTTCCTTATTTTTAATTAGTGTAAAAAATAATATCAGTTTTTTGTAAATATTCAGTATGAATTTATCTATTGGTACTATAATTATGAAATGATTAAGTTATTTACACATAAAGCGAGCATACATGACAGAAGAAATACTTAAAAAAATCAAACAACTTCCACCTCTTCCAGAATCTGCAATGCAGATAGAAGCGGTTTATCAAGACCCTGATTCCACTTTCAACGACATGGTAAAGATCCTTGAAAAAGATCCTCTCTTAACGGCGGATATTTTAAAAGCCGCAAACTCCCCACTCTATGGTTTTTCACGTGAGATCAACGCGATAAGCCAGGCAGTAGGTCTTTTTGGAATGGGAACGGTGCGTGGTTTTGCTCTTGCAAGTATTGTCAAAAAAAGTTTCAAGCTTGACCTTTCACCTTACGGCATCACAAACGATATGTTTTCAGAACTCTCTAAAAAACAGAATGCTCTTACGGTTTCATGGTGTCTGCGTAAAGAGAATAAACTTATGGGTGTTCTCTCAGCTGCAGCATTTCTCGTTGAGATAGGCAAAGTGCTTATCGCGCAACAGGTTATGGCTGATAAAAAAGAAGAAACGTTTCGTGATGCTCTTTTAGAACTTCAAGATGTAGAGGCAGCTGAACGTGAGATTGTCGGCGTGGATACACCTGAAGTCAGTGCGACCATCTTTGCTAACTGGAAATTTGAAGAGAATCTTGTCGATGTCATCCGTAACTGTCAAGATCCGGACAAAGCTGATGAAGATGATAAACGCGCAGCACAGATTCTTAACGTTGTCCGCGTAGCTGTACCAATCAACGGTGTGGTTACTGATGAAAGTGTCAACAAAGCCAAAGAACTTATTGAAGAGTACGGTCTTGATATGGAAGGCTTTGAGAATGCCATAGAGGCTTTTAAATAATTGCACGAACTTAAATCTCTCCTCATTAAGCTCACGCACGGCGTGAGCGAACAAGACCTCTGTGAAGAAGAACAAAAATTATGCAAAGAGTGGCTTGCAAAAAATTACCTTACGTTCAAAAACGATACTTATAAATTCAACTCCAAATATCGGGCCGGTGTTTTAGGACTCGTTCAAAAAGGCACAGCCTATCTACATGTAATCGGTGACAATGTAAAAGATCTCTATATTGATGAACTAGGCCGCGCCACCGAAGGTGATCTGATCATCGCACAAAGGCTGCTTGGAAAACGAGGCGGTGCCAGCGCAAAGATCGCGGAGATTGTCGGTAGAGAAGAGAGTTACGGTGTTGGGTACATTGTTGAGAGATATGGACATAAATCATTGGTAGATTTAAAGACAGATCACCCCGTAGGCGCTGAACTCACGCAAGGCGAGATAAACAGTTATAAGCTCGGGGATGTTTTTAAGATAGACTATCAAGAGCATAAGATCATGGAAAAGCTTGGACATATCAGTGATCCGAAGGTCGATGAAAAGATTGTTCTTGCACAATACAACAAACATGATGAATTTGATGAAGAAGTTCTTAAAATCGCTCGCTCATTTGCTCCCGTCGATGCAAAAAGATATCCCAATAGAAAAGATCTGCGTGATCTACCTTTTTGTACGATCGATCCTGTCACTGCAAAGGATTTCGATGATTCTATCTACTGGGATGACAAAAACAGCACGCTTTATGTAGCTATCGCAGATGTTAGCGAATACGTGAAACCTTTTGGAGCCTTGGACAATGAAGCGATGTACAGAGGTTTTTCGATCTATCTGCCCCATCGTTCCATTCCAATGCTGCCACGTGAGCTGAGTGAAACACTCTGCTCTTTGCAGCCGCATGTCGACAGGCTTGCGTATGTCTTTGAGATAAAACTCGACAAAAAAACCCTTGAAGTAATCGAATCAGATGTCTATGAAGCTGTAATGCATTCTGACCGGCGTTTTAACTATGAAGAAATTGATGATTTCTTTGATGGAAAGCTCAAAGCTAAAACAGATGAAGAGAAACGCATCTTCGATGCCCTTACAAAATTAAGGGTCATAACCGACAGACTCAAAGAGCAGCGTCTTAAAGTCGGTTTTGATTTTCACTCTGTCGAGATAGAGATGACCCTTGATGAAGACACAAACCTCATTGCGACAAAAGAGTCCAAAGAGACACCTTCACATGCACTCATTGAAGACTGTATGCTTTTAGCCAATAAAGAAGCAGCAAAAAGATATGACCGAGGAATTTTCAGAATTCACGAACCGCCAAGCCAAAGCAAGCTCCAGACACTTTACCAGGAACTCTCGGCTATCGGCATGCAGATAGAGATAAAACCGACAATTAAAGAGACGATCGAAGCTATTCAAAAACAAGCCAAAGAGATGGGTATCGAAAGTGATGTTGATACGCTCATTATCCGCTCACAGATGCAGGCACGCTACGCACCACTGAACTCCGGACACTTTGGACTTGGATTTGAGGAGTATACACACTTCACTTCGCCTATCAGAAGATACTCCGACCTCATTGTACACAGGCTTCTCAAAGCCATCAAAAAAGGCGACACTAAAGAGGGCTCCTATGTCCTGAGGAATATTGAGACCCTTGCCATGATGATAAGTGAAAAAGAACGTGAAGCAAGCACCATTGAATCGGAATATAAAGCGAGAAAATATGCACGCTGGGCAAAAGAGAATCTCCATAAGGAGTTTAAAGCCCGAATCATCGCTACAGATCCCGAAGTAAGAGCGGAGCTGCATGATGAGATAATCGGCGCAAAACTCAATATTACCCACTCTGAGAATGTTGTGCTTTTTGAAAATGTAATCGTTCGTATCGACAAGGTCGATATTCCACGAGCAAGAATCTATGCCGCTGTTGTAGGTAAAGCAGACTGATGTATAAAAACGAATTTGACAATCATATACGCAACAAAACAGTTTCAAACTCTTTTGTTTTCTTTGGAGAAAGCCACTTTCTCATAGATATGTACACTAAGATGCTCACAAATATTGAAGATGCCAATATTTTGAACTATTATCATGACGAATATGATTTCAATTCTGCAAAAGCCCACCTCTCACAAGGTTCACTCTTTGGAGACAGAAACATTCTTGTTATCAAAAGCGAAAAGAAAATCCCAAAAAAAGAGCTTGACACCCTGCTTGAGCTGACACATAAAAACGGTGACAATATTTTTGTTTATGCCTACTATGGCAGCGATCATAAAAGCTATAATAATGCAAAGAGCTTTGCTAAAACACAAACGATGAACGTGCGTTTTTTTCATCCCAAAGAGTATGAAGCGCAAAATCTGCTCTCCCAAATCGCACATGAAAAAAATGTAAATATCGACAAATACACACTTTCACACCTGCTAAAGATCCACAATGGAGACATAGCGCTCTGTGCAAATGAAATTGACAAATTTCGTATATTTGACAGGGAAGTTACAACAAAAGATGTCGATGCCCTTGTTTATGGACTAGGAGAGATCAATCTTGATGATTTCACCAAAAAACTTTTAGAGAAAAAAGATTTTAAAGAAGATCTGCAAAATATCTTGGAACATGGTGAAGATGAGATTCGCATCATCTCTGCACTCACCTCCTACCTCACGCAGCTCTATATGTTCAATATATACATAAGAATCAACGGAGCGCCAAATGCCCTTGAAATTTTAGGCTATCCTGCTCCCAAATTTGTCGTCGAGCAAAAAGCGGCACAAGCCATAAAGATAAAACCTGCCGCTTTTTACAGACTTCATGAACTGCTTTTAGAGAGTGAGCTGAAGATGAAAAGCTCCCATGTCGACAAAAGTGCCATACTACTTTCAACACTCATAAAACTGCAAAAGACACTTTAAGATAATCTTAACTAATATTGAGCGTTATGATAATTTAACCTATAATGATGTATAATACCCCTATGAATAATTTTACAGATATATTAAGAGCACATCATTTAAAAGCAACACCGCAAAGATTAGCTATTGCAGCCACTCTCTATAATCGTGGACATGTAAATATTGAAGAATTGTATGAAGTAATGCTGAAAAAATTTAACTCAATTTCACTGGCAACGATTTATAAAAATATAAACCTTATGATAGAAAACGCTTTCATTCAGGAAGTCAAAATCCCAAATGCAAAATCGGTCTATGAACTCTCAAAAGAAGCACACTCCCACATGGTCTGTGACAACTGTGGTGCAGTCGAAGATTTTACAGTTGATTTAAGCGCTGTCACTTCCCTTGCAGCCCATGAAACAAACTTCAAAATAAACAAAGCAGACCTGGTATTTTCCGGACTTTGTCAAAACTGCCAGTAACTCTTCAATATACCCTCAGCACACTTTTTGTATAATCACGTATTAATTTTCGAAGGAATACCAAATGCGTGGTTATAAAATTTTTGCCGGCTCAGCCAGTGTTGATTTCGCAAAAGAAATTTGTTCTGTTTTAGATGTACCGTTAGCGAAAGCTGATGTTAAAAAGTTTAGTGATGGTGAGATCTCTGTTCAAATTGCAGAGAGCGTTCGTGGACGTGATGTTTTTATTGTCCAGTCAACAGGTGTACCTTCCAATGACAACCTTATGGAACTTCTCATCATGACAGATGCACTTCGTCGTTCTTCTGCTTCAAGCATTACAGCTGTTGTTCCATACTACGGTTATGCAAGACAAGACCGTAAAGCCGCTCCACGTGTTCCAATTACTGCAAAACTTGTCGCAAATCTTTTTGAAACTGCAGGAATTGACAGAGTCGTAACGATCGATCTTCATGCCGGGCAGATTCAAGGATTCTTTGATATCCCTGTTGACAACCTTTACGGTTCTGTTACATTTGAGCAGTATATTAAAAGCAAAAACCTTAAAAACCCTATTATCGCTTCTCCGGATATCGGAGGCGTTGCACGTGCACGTTACTTTGCAAAACGAATGGGTCTTGAGATGGTTATCGTTGATAAACGTCGTGAAAAGGCAAATGAGAGCGAAGTAATGAACATCATCGGTGATGTTGAAGGAAAAGATGTCATCATGATCGATGATATGGTAGATACTGCAGGAACAATGGTAAAAGCGGCAACAGCACTCAAAAACCAGGGTGCTACATCCGTTATGGCCTGTGCAACGCATGGTGTTCTGAGTGGAAAAGCCTATGAAAATCTTGATAAAGGTGAACTCGATGAACTCATCATCACAAACACGCTTGAATCAAAACCAAATAAAAAGATCAAAGTACTGACAGTTGCACCGCTCTTTGCTGAAGTTATCAGAAGAGTTTATCATAATGAGAGTGTTAACTCACTTTTTGCATAAGATTAGTACAAACAAGGAAATAATCAGTTGAAAAATATTAGAAATTTTTCTATCATTGCCCATATCGACCATGGTAAAAGCACTTTAGCCGACAGAATCATCCAAGAGTGCGGTGCTGTCAGCGAGCGAGAGATGGGTTCACAGATGATGGATACGATGGATATCGAACAAGAACGCGGCATTACCATCAAAGCACAATCTGTACGACTTGATTATGTCAAAGACGGCGAACATTATATTCTCAACCTCATAGACACTCCGGGCCACGTCGATTTCTCTTATGAAGTAAGTAAATCGCTTGCATCAAGTGACGGTGCACTACTCATTGTAGACGCAGCGCAAGGCGTTGAAGCACAAACGATCGCCAATGTATATCTTGCACTTGAAAATGATCTTGAACTCATTCCCGTCATCAATAAAATCGACCTCCCAGCAGCAGAACCTGAGCGTGTTGCAGAAGAGATAGAGACCAGTATCGGGATCGATGCGACAGATGCCATTTTGGTAAGTGCAAAGACAGGAGTCGGTATCCGCGAGCTTATCGATGCAATCGTCGAACGCGTTCCCCAGCCACAGGGCGATCCTAATGCACCGACAAAAGCCATCATCTATGACTCCTGGTTCGATCAGTATCTTGGTGCTTTGGCACTTGTACGTGTATTTGACGGTGAGATCTCTAAAAATCAGACCATTAAACTCATGAGCAACGGTGAAGAGCATCAGGTACTTGATCTGATGTATCCACACCCTATTAAAAAAATAAAAACACCGGCTATCAAATCCGGTGAGATAGGCATCGTCGTTCTTGGACTCAAAGAGGTCAGTGTTGTTAGTGTCGGTGATACTATCACCGATGCCAAGAATCCCACATCTGAACCTGTTGGCGAATATGAACCGGCGAAACCATTTGTCTTTGCAGGACTCTATCCAATAGATACCGACAAATTCGAGGATCTGCGTGATGCCCTTGACAAACTAAAACTCAATGACTCCGCACTCTCTTATGAGCCAGAGACTTCTGTGGCTTTAGGATTTGGTTTTCGTGTCGGATTTTTGGGAATGCTGCATATGGAGGTCGTCAAAGAAAGACTTGAACGTGAGTTTGGGCTTGATCTCATCGCTACAGCACCTTCTGTTGTCTATCATGTCTATTTGAACAACGGTGACAAAATAGAGGTGCAAAATCCATCAGAGCTGCCAGAAGTAAACCATATAGAGCGAATCGAAGAGCCTTATGTAAAAGCGACGGTCATCACACCAAGCGAATACCTTGGAAATATTATGAATCTTCTCGTTGCAAAACGCGGTATTCAGAGTAAGATGACCTATCTCAATGAAGAGCGTGTCATGCTTGAGTATGAACTCCCAATGAATGAGATCGTTGTTGATTTTTACGATAAACTCAAATCTATCTCAAAAGGCTACGCCTCTTTTGATTATGAGCCAAGTGAATTCAAACAGGGCGATCTTGTTAAACTCGATGTAAAAGTTGCCGGAGAAGTTGTCGATGCGCTCAGTATTATTGTGCCTCGTACATCCGCAGTAAGTCGTGGACGTGCCCTTGTCAAAAATATGAAAGAGATTATTCCTCGTCAGCTTTTTGAAGTTGCCGTTCAGGCATCTCTTGGCAATCAAGTCATAGCCCGTGAGACTGTAAAATCTATGGGTAAAAATGTTACGGCAAAATGTTACGGCGGTGATATTACCCGTAAACGAAAACTGCTTGAGAAACAAAAAGCAGGTAAAAAGCGCATGAAATCCATCGGCAAGGTAAACCTGCCGCAAGAGGCATTTATGTCCGTCTTAAAAATGGACTAATGCTATGAAATGTATGTTGTGTGAGAACTACTCTCTCACGCAGCATATCTGCAACAGTTGTCAAGAGAATTTTTTACAACCTTCCCTCTATAAACGGATACTTGAAAACGGCATTGAAGTTATCTCTTTTTACAAATATGCCGACATTAAAGAGCTTCTTTTTACCAAACATACCAATCTTGGTTTTCACATCTATAAACTGCTTGCAAGTTTAAGTTTTCAAAAATTTGCACAGGAGTTTCTGTTTCATGAAAAAGTTGTCTCTTTAAGTATTGATGATACCGTAAAAAGCGGTTATTCGCATACAGCACTTTTAAACAAAGCGCTCAAATCATATACTATCAAACCACTCTATACAAAAATGCGAGCATCTAGCATACTCTCTTACTCCGGTAAATCAAAGGCTTTTAGAATCGCAAATCCACGGAATTTCAAGTTTAAGCACTTTAAAGAGAAATCTGTCATTTTAGTTGATGATATCATTACCACAGGAACAACTTTGCGTGAGGCAAGTGAACTGCTCACGCGAGAGGGAAAAGAAATACTGTTTTGTCTTACTCTCTGTGATGTTAGCAAGACTTAAAAAAGGCCTTTTAAAAGATTACCGACATCTTTGCCAAGATGTTTTTCTATCTCTTTCGTCACTGCTTTTGTTGCCTCTTTTTGTATGATCTTACTTGCATCTACAGAAACTTTTGGTTTTTCAACATTACCACTGAGTTTTACCACTAACGGATTGCCGTTTGCATTGATATCGATTATTGAGTATATACGTTTTGTTTTGGAGTTTAGTTTCGTATTTTTAGTTTTAATCGATGATGTATTTGATTTTAACTCAAGCGATGCCAAAATATTTTCTTTGTTGATATCTGCAGTTACATCACCCATAAACAGCTGTTTATAAAGATCTATATGTGCATACTGTTTAGTTAAATCAAGCACCTGATTTCTGGTGAATTTTCCGTCAGAGATATTTCCTGTGAGTTTTCCTTTCGCAGCAGCAAGATTATAATCAACTTTTGCATCAATGTCTGCAGCGAGCACCTTCGGATACAGCAGCATATCTAAGATATCAAGCGTTTTTAATTTATGGATATCTGCGTGAAAATCATCATTATGAAGTTTTGCATCAAGTTTTCCGCCTGCTACATTACTATGCATCGTAAAATCAAGATCTTTTGCTTTTTTGATCTCTCCATTGGCCGTGATGCCTCCTTTGAGATGGCGTTCACTTACAAAGTAAAGTCTGTCGAGATTAGGCACTTTTACTCTGTAGTCACTCTGCAGCGAAGAGTCCTTCAGATTGAAACGGGCACGTTTCAGATTGAGATTTGCAAGATTGGAAGCAAAATCCACTTTTGTGTCAATAAGATTTTTATTGAGCAGTGTCTCTACCTTCATACCATAACTCACTTTTGGCATAGGGTGTTTGAATTTCATCATTTTCGTCAATAAAGCAGCATCCAAAAGACCACGTTTAACAACTGTCGTTACATTTCCTTTAAGATTTTTCACATCGGCATTTGCAATATCGGCTCTTACATCGATGAGCGCATCTGTGTAGTGAGGCTGTTTAAGCATATACAGGAGCTTTTGCACATGCAGGTTTTTAATATTTGCCTTTACACTTTGTGGTTTGAAATTATTAAGCATTGCTGTAAAAGTCGTTTTTGAATCCGCTATGTCACTTTTTCCCTCAACAGACATCTTTTCTTTTGTTCCTTTCACAGAACCGTTAAGATGCAGCGGACCACGAACATCGGCTTTGGTGATCGGTTGTAAAACTGCGAGTTCTTTTACATTGACACCGTAACGCAGATTAAGAGCCAACGGCTGCGGTTTTATATTTCCTGCTGATTCTAATTTCGCAAGATTGGAATCAAGCAGATAGACATAATCGATATCATCGCCTTTAAGATTTGCTTTTAACTTCATTGCAAAAAGTGTTTTTGGAACGGTTATATTGAAATCTTTTTTCATAACTCTAGAATTAAGAACACCCTCTTTCGTTTTTAACAAGATATTGCCGTCAAGTTTATGTGGTGTGATGTTTTTAAAGTTTACATCTACATTGACCTTTGCCCGAGCATACTGTTTTTGATTGATAAGATGTAACAGTGACGAAAGATCGAGTGCATCGACTTTTGCAATAATAGACGTTGGAGTGAACTCTTCTAAGACAACATTATAAGTTGTGTTACTTTTTGCTACATCACTGCTGCCGTTTATCGTCAAAAGTTTTGCATCACCTTTGATGGTTCCCTTGGTAAAAAATGAATCATTCAACTTTGTTTTTGTCAATGACTCCAAAGAAGCGAGCTCACGCAGATCAACACTATAGGCAAGATCAAAAGATTGTGCAAAAATAGAGTATGTTCCATCTATACTAATTGTATTGTTTTTGTTCAACTCCAAAATAATATGAATAGAATCTATTCCCAAAGAGAAGCGATTGAGCCTGCTTGGCAGCTTTGTCTGTTCTTGAATCTTCGATTCAATTATCGGTTTGACAAGGCCATTGCCCAGTGATGTAAAGAGTGTTATATAAACAAGTGCCAATACGCCGCCGATGATGCCTACTGTCCAATATATAAATTTCATTCTATGCTCCAAATATTCTTATTTTCATAATGATACTATATATTATATAACAAGATTAGAAAAAGACTTCTTTCAAACTTGACATTAAGTAACTCAAGTTTATTTATCAATAAACTTCAACCTATACTTGACATTGTTACGCTCAATATGTATAATACGTTTATCTTTTCAAAAAAGGAGTTATAAATTATTATGTCTACTGAAAACACAGAGAACGAAAATATGAATGAAAATGAAACAAATACAAATGAAGAAGTAGAGGCAGATGCTGTTGCAGCTGAAAATGAACTTGATCTACTTCAAAAAGAACTAGATGAGTGTAAAGATAAATATGCACGCGTACATGCTGATTTTGACAACATCAAAAAAAGACTTGAACGAGAAAAATATACAGCAGTTGAATATGCAAACGAAAAATTTGCAAAAGATATGATCCCTGTTGTTGATTCACTTCAAATGGCACTCAAATCTGCAGATACAGATGCAGCGCCTGAAGAGTTGATAGAGAAACTCAAAGAGGGAGTGGAACTGACACTCAAACAGTTCATGACAGCACTTGAAAAACATGGTGTCACCATGGTATCTCATGAGGAGCCGTTTGATCCAAACATCCACAATGCGGTACAGAGTGTCGATCATCCAGAAATTGAAAGTGGTCAGATAGTGGAGACATTCCAAACTGGTTACAAGTATAAAGAGAGACCTTTACGTGAGGCAATGGTAGTCGTCGCGAATTAAATTCGCCAACCAATTGCAACTTAGGTTGCAAAAGAAGCTTTTAAAACTCTGTACAATTACAGAGTAATAAAAATTCAGAAAGTATAAAAATTCAAACTTAAAAAAGGAAAATAAGATGAGTAAAGTAATAGGAATAGATTTAGGAACAACAAACTCTTGTGTAGCGGTATACGAAGGTGGTGAAGCGAAAATCATCCCAAATGCAGAGGGTAAGAACACTACTCCATCAGTAGTCGCTTTTACAGATAAAGGTGAAGTTTTAGTAGGTGATCCTGCAAAACGTCAAGCGATCACAAACCCTGAAAAAACGATCTCTTCAGTTAAGAGAATTATGGGTCTGATGATGAACGAGGAAAATGCAAAACTCGCTCAAGACAAAGTTACGTATAAAATCGTAGATAAAGATGGAATGGCAGCTGTTGATGTTGCAGGTAAAATATATACACCACAAGAAATTTCAGCGAAAATTCTTACAAAACTAAAAGAAGATGCGGAAGCTTATCTTGGAAGTAAAGTTACAGATGCTGTTATTACAGTACCGGCATACTTCAATGACAGCCAACGTAAAGCGACAAAAGATGCAGGTACGATTGCAGGACTGAACGTTCTACGTATCATCAATGAGCCGACTGCTTCTGCACTGGCATATGGACTTGAAAGCAAATCTGATGAAGATGTACTTGTATATGACCTTGGTGGTGGTACATTTGATGTAACAACACTTGAAATCTCTGATGGAACATTCGAAGTTCTCTCAACTGACGGTAATGCATTCCTCGGTGGTGATGACTTCGATAACAAAATCGTTGATTTCTTAAACGCTGAGTTCAAATCTTCTCACGGAATTGATCTTAAAAATGACAAAATGGCGCTCCAACGTCTTAAAGATGCTGCTGAAACAGCAAAAAAAGAGTTGAGTTCAGCTACTGAAACTGAGATTAACTTACCGTTCATCACAATGACAGAAGCTGGACCTCAACACTTGGTTGTTAAATTGACTCGTGCGAAATTCGAAGGAATGATCGATCCTTTAGTTGATGAAACTATGACTCATATCGACACTGCGATGAAAGATGCAGATCTTAGCAAAGGTGACATCAAAGAGATCATCATGGTTGGTGGTTCAACACGTGTACCTCTTGTACAGAAAAAAGTTTCTGACTACTTCGATGGCAAAGAGCTTAACAAAAGTGTAAACCCAGATGAAGTTGTTGCAGCGGGTGCAGCGATTCAAGGTGGTGTTTTACGTGGTGATGTTAAAGATGTTCTTTTACTTGACGTTACGCCTCTTTCACTTGGAATTGAAACACTTGGCGGTGTTGCAACAAAAGTAATCGAAAAAGGTACAACGATTCCTGTAAAAAAATCGCAAGTATTCTCAACTGCGGAAGACAACCAACCGGCGGTTTCTATCAATGTTGTTCAAGGTGAACGTGAATTCGCTAAAGACAATAAATCGTTAGGACTCTTTGAGTTGACTGATATTCCTGCGGCTCCACGTGGTGTGCCTCAAATCGAAGTTACATTTGACATTGATGCAAATGGTATCTTGACAGTATCTGCAAAAGACAAAGGTACTGGTAAAGAGCAAAAAATCACTATTAGCGGAAGTTCAGGACTCAGTGAAGAAGAGATCAATAGAATGGTTCAAGATGCTGAAGAGCATAAAGCCGAAGATGAAAAACGCAAAGCGCTTGTAGAGCTTAAAAACCAAGCGGATGCACTGATCGCTCAAACAGAGAAATCTATGGAAGAGATGGGTGACAACCTAGAAGCTGATGAAAAAGCGAAAATTCAAGCAGCGATCACTGATCTTCAAGAAGTTCTAAAAGATGAAAATGCAACTAAAGAACAAATTGAAGAGAAAGTAAAAGCACTTACAGAAGCAAGTCATAAAATGGCTGAGCAAATGTATAAAAAAGAGCAAGGCGGTGAAGCTGGTGAAGCGAACCAAAATGCTAAAAAAGATGATGATGACGTTATCGATGCTGAGATAGAGTAAACACTCTATCTCATCCCTCCTCAACTTCTTATAATTCCTACTCAATAAATTTTCTTTTTAGACTTTGTGAACACTTCTTGCTTTTCTTTTCATAACATGTTAAAGATGTACATCGCAAAAAAACCTTTTTAAAGGATCTGTTATGGTTAGGGATGGTCTTGTCGTTTGTCTAGAGTGTACTTGCAACCCAAAAGTAGATCAAAATATACGGTTTATAAAAATGGTGAAAATTAATTTGATGCTGGATGATAAAGGAGGCTGATCCTATCGTCTAATTGCGCGGTAGAAGCGATGATTTGAAAGGGGAGCATTCAAAAATTTGAGCTTCTTTTTCAGATACAAGTTACGTATTCAGTGAAAGGAATATTCAACTTAAAAATAGGTACCTCTTGCAGATCACCAAAAATAATCCACAATTTAGACTTATCTCTTTCCAAGTCTTACTATTTTATTTATAATTTTACCTTTATGACTATACTCGATAATAACACTTTCCCCCGGTTGTTTTAAACCCAAAATATAGATAGCATCACCAGGAGTAAATATTTCTTTAGAATCAAAAGAAATCAGTTGATCACCAACTCTAATACCATTTGTATAGGCAATAGATTTTTTATCTATACTTTCAACAGTTACTATCCCTTCATTCTTTTGTTTAAATGAAATACCAAGATAACCTCTTTCAAACTTTCCATTCTCAATTATGGCTTTAGTAATTATTTGAACTGTGTTAGATGGAATAGCAAAGCCAATACCCGAAACACCAACTCTAGCAATTTTAGCACTATTTATACCAATCAGTTCACCTTGATTATTTACTAATGCACCACCAGAATTACCGGGGTTAATTACTGCATCAGTTTGTATAAGGTTTTCATATTCATAGATTCCTAACTCTCTTTTGTGTAAAGCCGAAACTATACCTTGAGATACAGTTTTACCAAGACCATATCCATTACCAATAGTGAAAACTAAATCTGTTAGTTCTATTGCATCAGAGTCAGCAAACTTAATAGGATTCAAATTATGAGATCTTATCTGTATAACTGCTACATCATTAGCTTTATCAGTACCTATGAGTTTTGCTTTTATTTTTTTAGCTTTACTGTGTAAATATACATAGATTTTGTCACTCCTGTGTACAACATGTTCATTAGTTACAATGTAGCCATTCTTAGAAATAATGACTCCAGAACCTACACCAATGGCTTTATCATTTTTATATATTCTAATATTAACAACAGCACCAATAGCATCATCAAGCATTCCAGACCAAGAAATAATCTTGTGAAGATTTTGTCCATTAGGAACTACTCTTTTATGAGTATCTGCTTTTTGTACTTCAAATGCCGATAAAGTCAATGTAACTAATATTGTTAATAAGAGAATTTTCATCTAGTATTTTTTATTCTTCTTAGTATCTTTAAAACCACTGGCTTCTCTCATAAGTTTTTTTCTCTCTTTTACTTCATCCCATTTATAGCCATTGGCTCTTGCTAACATTGCTCTAATATAAAAGCTAAACATATATGCTGGATATTTTTTTGATAAATCGGACTCATCTGTTAATAATAGTTTACACAAATCTCTCGCATCTTTAGTATCTAAATTCAAGAATGTCTTCATTTCCATCGAATCAAGCACATTTCTACCAAGTATATTATGTCCAGCTATATAACCTGTCACAAAAGCACTGTCCACCGTCAGTCTATTTTTCATTATATCTTTACATCCTGTAACTATCACATTCTCATTAGCTATAGCTAAACTACTGAATATTGATACAGCCAGTATCATTTTTATTATTATTTTCATTTCATTTCCTTAATTTAAGTTTCTTGCATCATCAAGGCACTCTTCTATCACAACAAAAAAGGCTTTGTATGGAAACTATTATACTGAAACATATCTTCAAATTTACCAAAAATGTGGACTAAGATTTAAAATCTTGAAAGTGCTACGATGTAAAGCCTTGATACTATTTATCAGACTAATCCCCCAATAGAATCGATGATTTGAAAGTCATCGCTTTTTTTATTTTTGAAAATCTTTTTTTGCTTCCTGCCATGCAGAGTAAAAGTCTACAATCTTTCCACCATGTTTTTTCTGAAATGCTTTTGCAAGATCCAAGTTTTTAAAAGCATATTTACTTACAGGACTCATTGTCTCAGGAACATCACTCCCTACAACATAAAAAGCTTCCGTTACCGGAATGAACTTCAATGAATCAACATCCACAACCATCGGATTTTCCAGTTCTGCACCTTCGTTTATATGTTCTGTAAGACAATGAAGTGAACAGTATTGAATATTTTTTCCGTTAAGTTTTGCAGCATGACTTGTCTTGTAAAACTTAATAAGATTCATACCGCACATTGCACAGTGCTCTTTATTTGGACCGGTTTGCACAAGAATCGCATCTTTTTTATCGACACTCTGAAACATTTTATGCATCATTGGTTTTTGCATTGGATGTTTTTGCATCGTTTTCTGCGCTTCTGATTTTTCAACCCGAGTTTTTGCAGGTGCAGTTTTTTTATCTGTCTTTACCTCTGGCGTAATATTTTGACAACCTGCAAGCAATAGAACAGTTAGTGAAGAAATAAGTAATTTAAACATTATCTTTTCCTTTATTTTTCCTAATTTTATCACTTTATTATTACATTAGTGTTAAACTAAATAACAATGAAATCAAAAATTAAAAACAGTGTCAAAGAGATTCTCTTTATTATCATTATTATGACCATTGCAACCAACCTTTTAAGTCTCTATAAAGCACAATCTCTCAGCAACAGACCACTTAATATACAAAGTTTCCGACTCATCAACAATACCCTAGCTAAAGTAGATAAAAATAGACCAATCGTCATTCACTTTTGGGCGACATGGTGCCCTACCTGTAAACTAGAAGCTGCAAATATCAATCTGCTCTCACGCCATTATCAAATCATTACCATCGCTGCCAATTCAGGAGATGACGATACAATAAAAAAATATCTTAACGAACACGGATATTCATACAGAGTCGTTAACGATAAAGATGGCACTCTATCCAAAAGATTTAAAATAGTAGGCTACCCGACGACTTTTATTTATGACAATAAGGGAAATCTTGTTTTTAAAGAAGTCGGTTACACGTCAGCTCTCGGACTATGGCTTCGACTTTTATGGGCAGGAGTGAAATAAAATGCAGCATTTCGAGTTTGAGTACCCTTATGCCTTTCTTTTGCTCTTGCTTATCATCTGTATTTACAAATGCCCGCTGAGCATCAAAAAAATTATTTTCCCCCATACAACACTTTTTTCACAAAAAGCACACTGGTTTAACAGAGAAAAGCTGCTGTACTCCATTATTTTTACTCTGCTTGTCACTGCTCTTGCCTCTCCTATTTCTTATGATTCAAAAAATGCACAGCAGCGTAAAGGACGTGATCTTGTCTTCGTGCTTGATACCAGCGGTTCTATGGAGGAAAGTGACTATTCAGCTGAAAACAGACAAGCCAGTAAGTTTTCCATACTTCAAAATCTCATAAAAACATTCGTCACGAAACGCTTTGATGATAATGTAGGCGTGAGTGTTTTTGGCTCTTTTGCATTTAATGTCGTGCCGATTACCTACGATATGCATTCCCTTGTTTATATGCTGAATTTTTTAGAAGTCGGTATGGCCGGAAACTCAACAGCTATCGGTGATGGATTGCAACGCGCTTTGGAGATGCTACAAAAGTCAAACGCAAGGAACAAGGTCATCATTCTCATAACCGACGGTTATCAAAACAGCGGGGTAACAAAGATAAAAGATGCTGTAGCCCTTGCAAAAAAAATGAATGTAAAAATCTATACTATTGGCGTTGGCAAAAAAAGTGACTACGATGCAAAACTACTTGAGAGAATTGCTAAAGACACCGATGCCCGTTCATTTGAAGCTGCCGATGCAGCAGCACTTCAAAATGTATACAAAGAACTTGACAATCTCGAACCAAGTGCCATCCGCTCACAACACTATCTCAATAGACAGGTGCTCTTTACCTACCCTTTGGCATTTGCCATTTTGCTGCTGCTCTATCTGCTTGCAAAGAGGAGAAGTTAGATGACTTTTCTCAATGCCTGGGTACTTTTTGGACTTATTCCCATCTATTTTATCTATAAAAAGCACTCCAATGTACAAAAACAGACACAGCTCTTATATCTGAGCCTTGTGTTTATGTTTTTGGCAATGGCACGACCTGCCTATGAGAATAGCTACACCCAGCAGGATTTCGATTCGCATGATTATATCATCGCACTCGATACCTCATACTCCATGCAGGCAACAGATCTTAAACCAAGTCGCTATGAACTTGCAAAAAAAGCTATAAAAAAGCTCATTGCATCACATCCTAAAGACAGGTTTACCCTTTTTGCCTTTACATCATCCACACTGCTCATCTCCCCGCCGACAACAGATACGACAATAAGCATGATGGCACTTGATGCCTTGGAGCCAAACTATATACTGACAAAAAGTACAGATATAAAGAATCTTTTTACAACAATAGCAAAGCTTCCTATGAAACAAAAAAATCTGATTATTTTCAGTGACGGCGGCGGTGAACATGATATTGCTACCCTTGCAAAGATCGCCAAAGAACACAGCATCATTCCTTATATTGTGGCAACGGCAACACAAAAAGGAGCGGCTCTTAAAAAAGATGGCAAGTACATTAAAAACAGCAATGATGCTATCGTTATCTCAAAAATCAATCCTATTCTTCCAGACCTTGCCAATGCAACAAAAGGAAAATACTATCAATTAAAATCATTAAGCGACATCGATGCACTCTCAAATGATCTTACAAGCCGGCAGAGTAAAAAAGAGCATATCGAGGTAAAATCCTATAAAGAACTTTTTTATATTCCTCTTTCCATCGCTTTTGTTCTCTATTTTCTCTCTATCACAAAAATTACACAGAGATTTTTGCTATCATTGGCGTTATTTCTTATATTACCACATAAAAGTACTGCCTCTATCATCGATTTTTATCATATTCAAAATGCCAAGGAAGCCTACACGCAACAGAGATACAAAGATTCCGCCAATGCGTTCAAAGCCGTTGCGCCGTCACCGCAGAGTTATTTCAACCTTGCTTCTGCCTACTATAAAGCCGGCCGTTACCAAGAAGCTGCAAAAACCTTTTCCCAGATACGCACAGCAAATAGAGGGCTCAAGAAAAACATCTATTATAACCTTGGAAACTGTGCCGTTAAACTCAAGCAATACGACCGAGCCAAGCGCTATTATCGTTACGCACTAGCGCTCGGGGATGACAATGATGCACTGTATAACCTGCATCTGCTCTATAAACTGCATCTCAAAACCAAAAAAGATAGTTCTAAAATGCTTCCGCAGAACCAAAATGCTGCATCAAAGAAAAAACATCAAAACGGTTCAAAGAAAAATGACAAACAAAAAAGCGGCACAAGTAAAAGCGCATCCAATCAGTCATCAAGCGAGCAGTCAAATGGTGGTGGCAGTACAAAAAAATCGCAAAAAAAACAGACCGTTGCCAAAGCGACGAAAAAAGAGAAAGGTATTTATAAATTCACCTATAAAGCCTATGAAAAAATCAATAAAGGATACACTGATGAAAAAGAGCCTTGGTAGAATATTTTTAATCTTTTTACTCTTTACAACAGCAATCTATGCAAAACAGTTAGCTACATATAAATTCTTTGCAAATAAGAAAGAAGCTGTTGTCAAAGAGGCTATAGAAGTAACATTGATTGCACATCAAAAGAATAAATCAAAAGTTATGTTCTTCTTTGCTACGCCTAAAAAAAGTAATGACTACAAAGCCGTTTTACTTACAAAAGAGATTCAAGACCACTCTTATCATAATACATCTGCTGTATTTAAGTATATTATTTTCCCGCTCAAAGCAAAAAAAATTCATATAGATTTTGATTTTACAATAAAAACTGCTACCGACAAGGGAATTGCATTTGCCTATGTGGAAGACCATGATGACAGCAAAAGGATTGCTATGGAAGTCTCACATGTTAAAATAAAACCTCTTGATATCAGAGTAAAGAAACTTAAACATCCTGTAGATTTAATAGGTGATTTTAAACTCAACTCCACCATTGACAAGCAATCAATAAATCAATATGAAAATGTAAATCTTCACTACACACTCTTGGGAACAGGATACAATGACAAAGTCACTCTGCTAAAAAATTTAAAAGATGTCAATCTTTTTTCTGATATAAATAATGCCTATATAAAACTAACTCCAGAAGGATACAAAATAAAAAGAGAGTATATTTATGCCCTAAGTGCAAAAAAAGATTTTACAATTCCTGCAGTAACACTCCATGCATATTCACCAAAAACAGAGAAATACTATACGCTTACTGCAGCACAACACCATATTAAAGTTACAAAGATTGATACATCGAAACTTTTAGATAATGAAGAGTACCCACAAACAAAAGAGCTCATTAACTTTGATGCACTCAAACAATTTCTTATCTATCTTATTATTTTTATCACGGGTTATCTAAGTGCACAATTTCAATCTTTTAGCTTTAAAAAAGATGCTGATTCTACAGAGCTACAAGAGATCAAAAAAGCGCAGACAGCAAAAGAACTGCTTTTTATTTTGGTAAATATACATAAGGAGCAACAATTTTCACATGAAGTAAAAATGCTGGAAGAGATAGTATATAATAATGCTGCTCATAATTTCAATAAGATTAAAACTACTATTATCAAAGGACTCAAATGATTCGGACTGCCATAACTGTTTTTCTTCTTCTACAAAGTGCTCTTTATGCTAAAACAGAGACATCTTATGAAATTGGTAAAAATCTTTACTACGCAAACGGCTGTGCGAACTGTCATGGAACCAATGCCGAAGGAAGCAGTTACTACCCAAAACTATCAAACAAAAAAAGAGATTTCTTAACAAAAAAACTGGAAGATTTTAAAAAGGGAATTGCACAGACACAAAAGCAGGAGATCATGTTTACCTTTGCAAAACCGCTCACGCAGGCAGATATAAAGAACATTACCTACTTTCTTGCTCATTTTAAAAAAGAGGATTCAAGGAAGTATGACGTAGAAGAGGATCTTCTTGGTGTGGATTACTAACAGAGGCTAGGCTTCTGCTGCACCACCGTCTTCGGTAAAGAACTCTCTGTAAACTTTTTCAAAATACTTTTTAGCATTCTCAGTTTTTTGAATCTTTGCATCAAAGATCTCTTTTGTCGCAGGATATTTTTCACTGTATTCTTTATATATTGCACATTTCATATCCATATTTTGAGAAAATTGATCGATAACAGCACGGAAATCTTCCGGTGTTGCAACCCACTGCATAAATTTTTGAAACATTCTCTCTCTGACATCGATAGCAAAAGACTCATCAAGCTGCTGTGCCATACGTTTGAGATCCCAGCGTGAGAAATAGACACCGCTCTTCACCGGCGGCATAATTTCAGCATAGATAGCTTTGAGATAATCCGGATAGTCTTCAGGAGCATCCATTTCACAACTACCGTCAGCACAAGCCTGATCAATCATTACCTGTTGCTGCATCTGCTCAAATTCACTTCGTAATTCGTTTAAATCTTTCATATCCATAATATTCTTTCCTCTACTTTATAAATTGATTATATATCTCTTGTGCCAATGCTTCACCCTCAAGTGTGCCATTTTTTTCAAGATAGGTTCCGATGAGTTTCTCACCATCACGCACGACAAAGTCACACTTGTTATAGACCTGAACAAACTCATCCGCTTCATCAAGAAGCTCAATGGCACTCTCTTGGTATTCTGGTGCTATATAGGCACCGTTTACATGTGATTTTTTCATATTTGACAATGTAAAATAAAAATCATCCTCACGTATGTTCATAGGTATCATCATAGCATCATCTCCTGATGCTTTGACAAGCTTGTTGAGCATTACAAAGAGTCTGTTCGGACTTGCATGTTCTGCAATAAGACCAAAAAGTTTTGTCTGTTTTTGAATCTGATCATCAGCATTCATCGTTTGTGGTGCTTCTATATTTTCACTCATTTTATCCCCCATAGCTCTCGTGCTTCTTCCTCTTCTATCTTGCATCTTTGACATAAAACCTCACCGCCTTTGTACGCAAAGAAATTCCCGCATTCATCACACCGTTTAATACTAAAACGTGCCAGCGTCTCGATCTTTGGTTCAAAAAAGCTCTCCAATGCAAATGTCGGTCGCAGTGTCAAGGAATCCGGTTCACACACATCGTGGCAAGAGTGACACTGAACACATGCAAGCGGATTGAAATTTATTACACTGTTTTTTCCATCAGAAGAGAGTGCGCCTGTAGGACAGATTCTGTAACACATTTGACAATTCGTACATGTCGTCTCATCCAAATCTTTTTGCGAAATAAAAGAGATATCGTTGATATCAATGTTATGAAAGATCTCAGGCACACTTGCTCGTTTCATAGCCATCAGCAAAAGACTTCTTCTGTCGGGAATATTTTTTTGCTTTATTTTAGCGATATCCGCATTCGTGACCGTATGAACTTTTTCAATATCTTCACTTGCGGCAACTTCATTTTCAAACTGCTGCTTGATAGATACCGCTTTTTTAAGTCCCTCTTTTGAAAGCAGTTCTCTTCTGCTCATTAACGCTTCACCGCTACTAGGCTCAGAGACACTCTCTACTTCTTGAAGGAGTATACTTTTATTCTGTTGCATTGCTTCAAGCAGAAAGTTAACCTCTTCTATGCGCTCTTCGATGATCGGCAGGTTTTTTGCACCGATCTCGCAGTTTTTACATCCGCCTATATCGGCAGTGAGCTGCTCGTTTGCAATCAAAGCCATACTTAAAAGCTCTTCTGCACTCAAAGCAGCGATACACGGAAGTTCTGTTTTACAAGAGATGAGCTGCTCATCATTTTCTAAAAAACTAAACACATAATTAATAGGCTTAAAATCATCCAATGAGTAAGCAGCTGTAGGGCATACTGCTCCACAACCACCGCATCCTACACATTCACTCGGCACAAAAGAGACAACACCTTCAGTTATCTTGATAGTCTCAACGGGACATACTTCAACACATTTGTTACATATTGCAAACTTGTTTGATGTATGCACACATTTTGAAACATCTAAGCTAAGGAGACTCATGCGTTATAGTTATACTCGTTTTCTTTAAGCGCTGTAAGGTATTCAAAATCACTCATAATGAATTCCAACGCCAAATCCGCAAGATCATAATAGAATGCCGTTCCTGCCTCATTTTTAACATTCAAAAGATACATCGGTGCCCACTCCAAAATATGGTCTTTCATAAAACCGTATTGCAGTTGCGAGAGCTGTTTTGCCAATTCCATGTCATCATCTTCAAGCGCTTTTAGTTCTGCACGACAAAGTTCATACATAAATTCTAATTCAATCCCGATATGATCCGCGGCCATTACACGAGCCTTGTCAAGTTCGACTTTAAATTCAAAAGCATTAAAAATGGCCTGTACAGGGTTTTCACCACCTGTTTCCATCATTTGATCTTCTCTTGTATAAAAAGACTCATACGGAATAAGATGGAGTAAAAAAAGGTTAGTAAAATCAACATTGAGATATCTCTCTATCAACTCTTTTCTGTCATACTCTTCTCTTTTTTTCCATGTTGCATATGTTGGGAAAAAAGAGAGCATGTTTTGATCGTCTTCTATTGATTTTAATAGCCCTTCATCAACTTCGCCTATCATCAGTCTAGAGATTAAAGCATATATATTTATACGAGCATTTTGCTGTTGTTTTAAATCATTGTTCATTGATTGTATACCTTGAATGGAAATATTGTTAGAAGTATATTAAAGCACCACTTGAAGTGGGCTTTAATATAGAGGTTAAACGTCTTTAATCTCAACTTTGTAAGCTTTTTGACTTGGTTTAACCGGACGTTTAATGTGGTATGGACGACGCCATTTATCACCTGGAGCAAGTGGACGAGTCAATTGATCTCTCCATGCTTGATAAACTTTAAAGTTATTCTCATAATTCACAGAGATATCACCGATTTTTTCATCAGCGCCTGCTTTTGTGATTACAACTTTTTGGTGCCAACCGTGATTACCCGCAATTGGATCCGGATGACAAGGTGCTACAGCATTTTGCCATGAACCTGAAAGTCCGTCCCACCAGATATCATCGATATCTCTGTTGTATTCAGCAAACTGCCAAATTTCACGTTTTTTCATCGCTTCGATGCCTTCTTTAGGTTTCATAGTACCAACTTTACCGTCATTCGTCATTTCATAAAGTGGAGCACCAAGACCCATTACACCAAGTTGATGCTCAAATCCTGGGATTTTAACAGCATCTTTAAGTTTCCAACGACCGGCATGGTGTGAACATGCAAGAACACCAGGACGAGTTGCTTCAGTAGGTACAGCCATCGCGATAAAGTAACCGCTTTCAATACCTGAAAGTGTATCAACAATCTGAACTTTGATCGCATCACCACGTTTGATACCAAGTTTCTCAGCATCTTTTGTATAGATCCAAACCGGGTTATGGTTTTGAGAGATCTCCATAAGGTGCTTAGAGTTAACCGAACGAGTGTGAATATTATATGGAAGACGATAAATCGTGTTGAGTGCGAACTCATTATCTGCTTTCATATGTTTATGGTGAACCTGTGTTACCAGGTGAACCATTTTATCGTTCTCTTTTTCATTTCTTGGATAAACTGGAATAGCATATTCCGGCCATTTCCACTCTTCAGCCAACCACTCAGAGAAGAACTCAAGTTTTTTACTGAGTGTATGGAAACCATCTAAGAGCTTATCATCTTTAATGATACCTATTGATTTTTTCAACTCACCGTCTTTAACCCATAGTGCACCGAATTGATCTTTTTCGATCTCACTTTTATGGTATTTATGGCCGTGAGCATGTACGTAATCACCTTCGATTTCCATCTCTTCTTCTTGAGGTTTATATACGTTTGTTTTTTCAGTCCATGCACCATGATCTCTAATGTATGCATATACAGGGAATTCTTCGCCTTTGTACATTTTTGTTGCAGTCTCTTTCAATCTTGGAAGAAGAGAAAGTGCAGCATCAAAATACTCAGGTACTGTTACAGCACGTGATGGATCTTTTTTACTTGCCCAGTATTTTCTAATACCAAGGCTTCCATCTGGATCCACATAGTTAACAATGAGATTTGGCCAGAATTCACTCTCTTCCCAAACTTCACCAAGACCATACTTCATATGCGCTTCTAGTGTAGCACGTGTTGGATCTTTTGGTTTCCATCCGGCTTTTTCCGCTGCAACACGAAGTACCGCTTGACGGAACTCAATACGCTGCTCAGGTTTAGAAGGAGTTGATTGTTGGTCATTACGCTCACCAGCAAGTCCAACCGGAAGTACATAATCACAGTACCAGTTTGTCTCAGACCATGTTGGAGACAAGTTAAATGACAATTCAAATTTATCTTCACGTTTAAGTGCTTCTATCCATCTGAAACCATCCGGATTGATCCATAGAGGATTATGCATTCTTGGAACATAAACAGCCATTGACTTAGGAATTTTTAGTCCACGCTTTGTCCACTTCGCATGCCATTCGTCATCCATCATAATTTGAGGCATCATATAACCCATTTCATATGAAGAGAGTGGATATTCAGGTGGCCAAGCGATTTCATTCCATACATCAGTTTTACCTGGGTGTTTACCTGCAACTGTCGCTTTATCACCTTTACCTGCTACAGAGATCTCATGCCAGTGGTGCATACCTACTCCACCAATATCTCCACGCATAGCTCCAACAAGAGTAAGCGGTAAGAAACCTGCACGAGTATTCATCCAACCACCACGGTGACCAATCGGTCCTGCACGCCAAAGGTATGTTGCTATTTTTGCACCGGCAGGAACAAACATTTCCCATAATTGGTCAAGCTTATACTCCATACCTTCAAGTTTACACTCTTTTACAACAAACTCTTTCGTATATGGTGCATAGAGTTCTTTTGCCAGTTCAAGGAAAGACTCATAGCTTTCATCTTTCGGCATTTTAGATATATAACCATATCCGATCATCTTTTTAAGATAATCTTTGTTTGCCATTAATCTATCCCAGTTAACCCATTCTCTTACGAAATCATGGTTAACGATATCTGCACCGTCTTTTTTCTTCTCATTTAAGATGCGATTTGTCAGGTAGAGGTAAAGTGCTGCCTCAGTACCTGGCCAACATGGAATCCATAAGTCCGCCATACCAGCTGAGTTAGACATACGAGGATCAATAACAATCATTTTTGCACCACGTTTACGTGCATCAGCAATCAAACCTGCTGATTGTTGGAAGTAGTGACCAGCGTCTGCTGCGTGAGACGATTGTAAGAAAATCAGATCAGCATTACCCCAATCCGGTGAGTTTCTATCATCATTCGCCCATTGAATAGTACCTTGACGTGCACCTGCAGAACAGATGTTTGTATGAGAGTTGTATCCATCAATTCCAAGAGACTGTGGTACACGAGGACCGAAACCGTTCTCATTTGGACGACCAACGTGATACATGATAGATTTTTTAGAAATCTCATCACCTTTAGCAAGTGTATCGTGCATTTTCTTACCGATTTCAGCCATTGCTTCATCCCAAGTTACACGAACCCATTTACCTTCACCACGTTTAGAACCCGGTGCACGTTTAATTGGGAATGGAATACGATCTGGATCGTACATTTGAGAAGTAACCGCGTAACCTTTTGCACAGTTTCTACCACGAGAACCTGTATGTAATGGGTTACCCATATGTTTTCTTACTGTCATAGTTTCTTTATCAACCCATGCAGTCAGACCACAACCCGCTTCACAGTTTGAGCAGACTGTAGGAACGATTGTATAATCGTTTACCTTGATACCGTCCGGATTTTCAGCTGAACGAACGCCATGACGTTCGATACCACCACGTTTCCAGTCTGTTCCGTCAAGCTCTTTAAAGCTATCCCACTCTTTTACGTCAGGATAAAATGATAGCGTATCAGGAGTGTTTGTAAACTTTGAATCTGTTACAGACTCTGCAACAGCGTCAGTCTCAAACACACCCTTTGCGATAGCTACACCAGCAACGCTAAATGCAGCACCTTTTAAAAATGTTCTTCTACTTTGTAAATACATTTATACTTTCTCCTTAA
The DNA here is from genome assembly GCF_014905135.1 of Sulfurimonas paralvinellae. Lineage (NCBI taxonomy): Bacteria > Pseudomonadati > Campylobacterota > Epsilonproteobacteria > Campylobacterales > Sulfurimonadaceae > Sulfurimonas > Sulfurimonas paralvinellae. Next base: position 1,517,319 of record NZ_CP041406.1, read on the forward strand.
CTTAGTGGTAATAATTGTGGAATTACCAGCCAAACATGTTTAACTACCCACAGACCTACGATTGCTAAAATAGAAGCAAGACTTAACATACTACTACTTTTACTTACTCTAGCAAGAGCTACTAACAACATTGGCAAGATATAAGCAACCCATTGTCCAATCCAGAACATTGTTGCATATTCACCGTCACCTTTTACATAGTGTAAGATAGCAGCAACTTCTTCAGCTTTCATTGCACCGAAGATATACTCTGACATATAGATGATAAATGCCATCAATGCACTTAGACCTAAAATTGCACCAAAGAATTGTTTTGTCTCATCACTGAGTTTTGAACCGCCAAGTAAAATAATTGCTGCAGAACCACTTAAAGTCGCTGCTAAAATCATTTGTACTGATTCTGTCGGCATCTGCCACAATTCACGTGCAGTTGATTCTGCCATAATTCCTGCAGTATACAATGTAACAGGAATAGCAAGTAGTGTTACCCAGAAAAGAAGTTTATCAAAAGCTTCCGTTTGTTTTTTGAAGCCAAGAATAATCATTAAAAATTCTAAACCTACAAAAACCGTTGCCATCCATGCACCAACTGTAATTGCCGATGTCCAGTGAGGATAAAAGAAGATATGCCACATTCTAAACGGTTGATGTAAATCAGCAAGAGTAAAAAGTAAGAAAATATTCATAAAAATAAATGAAACGATAAGTGTTGAAGTTCTCAGACCTTTCATCTCATCAGGATTTTTTCTTAATAATAAGAAAAGCATAAATACTAAACCAGTACCGATACTTTTCGCCCACATATTCATTGTAACGAACCAGCCCCAAAATACGTCTGGTAAAGCTACATCCAAAGTTACTACTGCATGTGTTGCAGCTAAAGATTCATGTACCATTAGTGATGCCCTCCTAGTGGAAGATGTGTAATATTGTTGAACAGGTTATAACCTTCTTCTCTTTCAGACGCAAGAGGATTCAGGTGTGCTTGAGAAGCGCCAACATAGAAGTGGTGAGGGTTCGTACCCTTCTCTGGTTTACGAACTTGAACATCTCTGTTATCTTGAATATATTTAGAAATATTTGAAGTTGGATCATCAAGGTCACCAAAGATATTTGCTTCAACAGGACATGCAACAACACAAGCAGGCATCATAGATGATGCAATACGGTGCGCACAGTATGTACACTTGTCAGCAGTTTGTGTTTCAGGGTCAATATAGATAGCACCATACGGACAAGCCATAACACAACCGGCACAACCGATACATCGCTCTTTATCAATATTAACAATTCCGTTTTCAATATAGTGAAGAGCAGATACCGGACAGATTCTTTCACACGGAGCATTCTCACAGTGATTACATCTCAGCGGTGTAAATGTTCTTTTTGTTTCTGGGAATGTTCCCACATCTACATATTTGACACGAAGTCTCCATGTACTAAGCGGAACTTCATTTTCCACTTTACATGCGATCTCACAACCTTTACATCCCATACAAAGATGTAAATCAACTAGGAAACCTAATTGCATATATTCTCCTTTGGCCAATTTTGGCTTAATTAAGATTTATAACTACGACTTATTAACATTAAAAGAAGCCCTTATGCACGGCATTTCGAGCTTTTTTTACTGTGTTTATATTAACCAACAAAGCTTAAAGAAGTAATAAATAAGTGATATTTTTGTAATAAAATTTAAGAGGTGTGTATATTTAAAAAACTGATATTTTAAATATTTATCAATTGCATAATAAAAGAAAATACTATAGGAAATTTTAAGAAAGAGGTAAAATCTCTTTCTTATTTGGTTAAACGAACTCTTACTGACTGTTCGTGTGCAGTCAAGCCTTCAGTGTTGGCAATAAGTGCACACTCTTCGCCTATCTCGTTTATAGCTGCAGAGCTAAAAGAGATGATGGAACTTTTTTTCATAAAATCTTCTACACCGAGCGGTGAATAGAATTTTGCGGTTCCTCCTGTTGGGAGTGTATGATTTGGGCCTGCGACATAATCACCGATGGCTTCAGGCGTATTGTGCCCTAAAAAGATCGCTCCGGCATGTTTGATGTACGGTAACAGTTCAAACGGACTCATTGTAGCTACTTCCAAGTGTTCAGGAGCTATCTCGTTCATGAGGCTTACCGCTGCATCCATATCTTTTGTTACAATAATGGCACCGCGTTCTTCGATCGATTTTCTGGCGATTGCCTCACGCGGCAGTTTTTGCAGCCAATTTTCTATCTCTTTTTCTACAGCATCGGCTAACTTTTGCGATGGTGTTATTAAAATTGAACTTGCCATCTCATCATGCTCAGCCTGTGAAAGCAGATCAATTGCCATGTGTGAAGGATTAGCACTGTCATCGGCAAGTATTCCGATCTCACTAGGTCCTGCTATCATGTCAATATTGACATCACCGAAGACCATCTTTTTTGCAGTCGCAACAAAGATATTTCCCGGTCCCGTAACAACATCGACCTTAGGAATATTTTGAGTCCCATAAGCCATCGCGGCTATTGCCGATGCGCCCCCTACTTTGTAAACCTGATCGACACCGCAAAGGTGACATGCAGCTAAAAGAAGCTCGTTTGGTTCATTGTCAGGTGTCGGCGTACAGACAACAATGTTCTCAACACCCGCAACCTGCGCAGGAATAACATTCATTAAAAGTGATGACGGGTAAGCCGCTTTCCCACCTGGAATATAAAGCCCTGCACTATCGACAGGCGTCACTTTTTGCCCTAAAATAGTCCCGTTTGCTTCTGTGTCGAACCATGATTTTGGTTTTTGTTTTTCATGATAGAGTTTAATTCTCTCATATGCCAAATGAAGTGAATCTTTGAGTGCTTTATCAAGATTGTCATAGGCTTTGCTCATAGACTCCTGAGAAATTTTCAAATCATCATCATTTTTCGGCGTCCAATTGTCAAACTTTGCAATGTGTTCAAAAAGCGCCTTATTCTTATTTGCTTTTATCTCATCTATAATGCCGCCTACTATACTTGAAACATAAGCAATATCCATCTTTCCACGACCTAAAAGCTCTTGGAAATTCTCATTGAAATCAGTGTCAGTTGATTTTATAAATATCATTATTTTTTTACTCTCTTATTATTTTTATCGAATTCACTTTTTACAATACCGAGTGCCTCTTGAAAATTCGGTGCTTGAACATAGCCTAAAAGAGGCTGATACATTGGGTCTCCGTTTGGAAACAAGAACCATATTCCCGGAAGTCCCGGTGTGTTTTGTGCCAATACCTGCGGAATGTAATCACCTTTGTCCGTCCATGAACGAATCGCTATAAAGTCTTTGTTGAGTGCGTTGACAACTTTGTCGTCTTTAAGCGTAGTGCGGTCAAGTAAAAGACAATATTTGCATGAGTGACTTGATATGATAAAAAGAACCGGTTTGTTCTCTTTTTGCGCCTGTGCAATGCCGCTTGTATAATCTTTAGCCCAATGAAGATCGGCACCAAAAAGCGCAACACTCAAAAGTGCTGTCATTATTATTATTTTTTTAAACATGTTTTTTTACCTTTTTAAGTAGTTCTTTTGCGCACTCTTTTGCGCTTTTGTTCGTTACGTCGATCACAACATCCGCAAGTTTGAGATACTCCGGACGCCTCTCTTCATAAAGTTTACGAGCCGCTTTCAAATCAGAAAGCAGTGGCCTTTTTTTCAATTTTTTTGTAGCATTTGGATGCTCTTTTATTCTTTTGATAATAGCATCAAAACCAGAATCAAGAAGTACAATTGTACCTATATTTTTTAAATTTTCCTGTTTATAAAACCCGCCGCCTGTTGAGATAAGCGTATTTCGCACACTTTTTTCAAGCCATTTTGCTATATGTTTTTCAAGTTTTCGGAAGTATTTTTCACCCTCTTGCTCAAAAATCGCTTTGATCTTTCTGTTTTCCATGCTCTCAATCAAGTCATCTGTATCAATGGCGATATAATCAGAGTGTTTAACAACCTCACGCGCGACACTGCCTTTGCCGACACCCATAAACCCAATTAGTACTATATTATTTTTCATACTTTTTTCTTTTCCTCTTTTTTATGCAAATGCACTCATATCAAAATCCGGTTTTTTCTTTTTCGTCTGCATATAAATAAATACAGGAGCCAAAATATTATACTCTAGTATTGCCATGCTTGTTATAAAAGCCAGAGCTGAGGGTACAAGTGCTGAGGGCATATAAAAAGAAAAAACAGAACCAACAAGTGAAAGGATGAAAAGCAGATACTGCATTTTTGCGGCTGTTTTATTTATCATTTCATTCATCGTCGGTATGGTCATATACCCCATACCGTTGAGATGGAACCAGACAAGAAATGGGACTATCTTATAGAGCATTCCCAGCATGATAGAGAGGATAAACCCTCCGCCTATCAAAATGCCGACCATAACAATATACTGATGTTTGAAAAACTCGTCAAAGATCCACAAAAATGAACCCAAAGTCAAAAACACACTCGCTGCACGCCAATACCAGACCGTTACATCTGAAATGGGTCTTTTTCGCTTGTTGAACTTTATCCAGACCGTTGTTGCAAAAGCCCAGAAAAATGTCACTATCCACAATTTCGCATAGAGTGTGTACTCCTGTGCAAAAAAGCTTAAAAGCATCCAAATGATAAGTCCTGCAGTGATGAGGAGCACAACTCTTTTCTTACAAAACTGCTTAAAACGCGGTGCGACATAGAACATTGGCAGCACCTGAAAAGCCACGCCGATAATCAAAATACCGGCAAATCCGAACACTGCCCATGTACTGTGAACATTTGCCACTTCATAATGCAGCTGCGTGATATCATTGTTACTATAACCATGGAGAAGATAAACACCCATCATCACTATAAGAAAAGCGAAATAGAGACTCATGCGCATTCCTTTGATGCTTGCAGTAAAATGCTCAACATCTTTCATGGCATAGAGCATACTGAGTATGATGGTGACAAAACCACTGCCTAATAAAAATGAAGCAGCCCAAAGTAACACTGCATTGCCAGACTCCAATCCTGCTGCCATACACAACAAACCAATCAATAAAAAGAGATGGGTCATAGAACTTACGAACTTTACTTTTGGTATCTTCGCACTCGCCAGCACAGGCAGCATCTGCGTGAGAGCTCCAAGCATTATAAAACCGAACAAGCCTATTGTAATGAGATGCGTTACAACAATTGCATCAATAGAATACCTGCTCATTAGTGACGCAGAATCGCTGAAGAGCAATAAAATTCCTGCCAACATGCCAAAAATCGGTGCCGTTATAAAAAAACGAAGCGGCGCTGAAATAGGCGGTGCTTGATCTAATGATAAGCCGTTAAAGTCCAATCTGTTTCCTTCTACTCAACGATTAAAGAATCCATCATCTCTATTATACGGTCAGCTTCCGCACTAAGGTGCTGTTGCGCCATTGTATAGAGCATCTGTTCTTCTTTCATGTTATGCTGCTGAAGAAGGATCATCAATGTTTCAGAAAGTCCGAAGAACTTATCTTTATCATCATTTTCTATTGCTGCCAAGAGTTGTGACATGAGATTACGCATCTGTGAGTGTTCTTGACGCATCATCTCCGTCGGTCCCATTGTCATTCCCGTTTTTTGTTCAAACTCTGGAAACATGACACGCTCTTCCATTTGAAAGTGATGTTCCATATCTGTTACGAATTTTTCTGTCAGCTCTTTTGCTTCAGCAAGCGAAAAGCCGGCTTTTTCTTCCATTGCGGCAAAGACATCGTCGCATCGTCTGTGATCATTTGTCAAATACTCTTTTATACTGCTCATTAATGTACCCTCTATAAATTTTCTTGGTATTATATTGAAATAAAATAAATATTTGTTTTATACCTGTTAATTTAGAAATGTTACAATTTTATCACAAAACAAAAAGGGTCTTTCATGGCTGGAAATCTCAAAGGTAAATATTTCGTTGCCTCACGCGGCTTTTACGGTACAAACTCCGTGACATATAAAAATATTGAGATAGATGTTGCCAAATATAATCATGACTATGCAAACCCGATTACCAGCTTTGACTGGGGCAATACTGAAAAAGGTGCCAATCTCCTTGCCAATGCAATTCTCAGTACAATTGCCTCTCCCACTGTTGCCAGAATATATGCAAATAAATACACACAAGACGTCATTCAAAAATTCCAAGAAGATGAATGGAAAATGGAAGCTATCGAAGTGGCGCGCTGGGTCAACAAAAATACAAACTACAAAATAGATATAGATGAAGATGACGAGCTAAAAGCCAAAGAAGACGAAGCTAAGAGAAAAGAAGAAGAGGCAGCCAAAGAAGCACGTAGAATAAAACGCGAAGAAGAGTTTCAAAGACAAGTACGGGAAAAACTTGCCAAACGAGCTCACGACAGTGAAAAAACAAAAAAAGAAGCGCACAAAATTCTCACAAATAATGTTGTTGATAATCTTTGTAAAGAGTTGAATATCAAGTATGAAACACTTGCTAAAATTCTGGATGTCGAACTCGATACTATCAACAACTGGCGGCTTGAAAACGAAATGCCGAAACTTGCCAGAAAAGCTATGGAATTTTACAAGGCAGGTGTCTCTTTTAAAGAGAAGAATTCTCAACTAAAAGCACAAAACAACAATCTTCAAGAACAACTCGATAAAAAAGAGACAGAGATGTCACTTTTTGAAAAAGATCTCAACAATTATAAAAAATTTATAACCTCTTTGGATATCCCGCAAATTTACAAAAAATTCAAAGAACTTTAAACATTACACTCCAAAAATAAACAGGCATTTATCAACTCAAGGTATAATAGCCTCTTTAAAAGACAAATCATAAAACAGGCTTTATATATGAAAAACAAAAAGTTCATTACCTTCGGATTTATTTCCGTTGCACTCTCTCTTAGTTTTGTACTCTCTTCAACGCTCTTTGCAAAAGAGACAAATGTAAAAAAAGCGAGTACGGAAAAATCTCGACTTGAAGCACTTTCAAAATTCACAAAAGTTATTAGTATTGTCCAAGAGTACGATGTCGATCCGGTGACAATTGAAGAGCTCATTGACAAAGCACTTGACGGCATGATGAAAAATCTTGATGCACACTCCAACTATTTGACTGAAAAAGATTATAAACGTCTGCAGGTACAAACTGACGGTGAATTTGGCGGTCTTGGCATCACAGTCGGCATGAAAGACGGTGCCCTTACTGTCATTGCCCCTATAGACGGAACTCCGGCAGACAAAGCCGGCCTAAAGTCAGGTGACATCATCTTAAAAATCGACAACAAATCAACGCTTGGAATGACTATTGATGAAGCGGTATCATTGATGCGTGGTAAAGTCGGTGACCCGATCGACCTGACAATAGTACGCGAGGGAGAAACGAAGCCGCTCTCTATTCACATTGTACGTGACATTATCAAAATAGAATCTGTTCATGCAAAAATGGTCGGCAAAGACATTCTATACATTAGGGTTTCAAGCTTTGATAAAAAAGTAGTTGAAGATGTCTCCAAAGCCATTAAAAAGAAAAAATCCGTAGCCAAAGGAATCATTCTTGACCTGCGTAATAATCCTGGCGGGCTTTTAGATCAGGCTGTGGGACTTGTTGACCTGTTTGTCAATAGCGGTGTTGTCGTTTCTCAAAAAGGACGACGTGCCGTTGAGACAAAAGAGTACAGTGCCCATGCAGCAAACACTTTAACAGACATGCCTCTTGTTGTTCTTATCAATGGCGGAAGTGCGAGTGCAAGTGAAATCGTCAGCGGCTCACTGCAAGACCATAAACGTGCCGTTCTCATAGGAGAGAACACCTTTGGAAAAGGAAGTGTACAGGTTGTGCTGCCTATTACAAAAACAGAAGCTATCAAATTAACAATAGCCCGTTATTATCTTCCAAGCGGACGTACTATTCAGGCTGTTGGTGTCAAACCTGATATTCAAGTCCTTCCTGGTGAATTAAAAACATTTAAAAATGAATTTGCGATCAAAGAAGCAGACTTGAAAAAGCATCTTGAAAAAGAGCTTGAAAAAGTTGATGGAAAAAAATCGAAAACTAAAGAAGATAAAAAAGATAAAAAAGATATAATTACGCCAAAAATGTTGGAAAAAGATTTACAACTTAAAGAGGGCGTTGATATTATCAAAGCACTTATCATTACAAAAGGATAGAAAGTCGATGGAAAAAAGGGATCTACTTTATGAAGGTAAAGCAAAAAAAATATGGTCAACGGATGATGAAAATCTAGTTATTTCAGAGTTTAAAGATGATTTGACTGCTTTTAACGGTGAAAAAAAATCTTCTGAAGCAGGAAAAGGTGCACTTAACAATAAGATAAGTACCGAACTTTTCAAACTTCTAGATGAAAACGGCATACCGACACACTTTGTAAAAATGCTTGATGACAACCATATGCTGCATAAACGTGCAGATGTAATTTTGATAGAAGTCATCGTTCGTAACATTGCAACCGGTTCACTCTCCCGTAATCTTGGCATAGAAGATGGAAAAGTACTTCCTTTTACCCTCGTTGAGTTCGACTATAAAAATGATGAACTCGGTGATCCTAAACTCAATGACCAGCATGCCCTTATCCTCGGACTTGTAGATTTTCAAGATGAACTTGACAAACTACGCCGCATGGCAAGACAGGTCAATGATATACTCAAACCATACTTCGCCGAAAAAGGTCTCAATCTCGTTGATTTTAAACTTGAGTTTGGAAAAGACAAAGATGGGAATATCATCCTTATTGATGAGATCTCGCCTGACAACTGCCGTTTTTGGGATATAGAGAGTGGTGAAAAGATGGATAAGGACCGATTTCGCCAAGGACTTGGCGGACTAACTGTCGCTTATGAACAAGTTTTAAATAGAATATTAGGAAAATAACAATGAAAGCAATCGTAAACGTATTTTTAAAAGCAGGTGTTTTGGATTCTCAAGGAAAAGCAGTGCATCATGCACTCGATTCTCTTCATTTTAATGGTGTTGAAGATGTTCGTGTCGGTAAACAGATCGTACTTAAACTCAATGAGAGCGATAAAGAAAAAGCAATGGCAGATGTAACAAAAATGTGCGAAGAGCTGCTGGCAAATACTGTTATTGAAGATTACACTATAGAGCTTGTATAATGAAAGTTTCCATTTTACAATTTCCCGGGACAAACTGCGAATATGACACACAGTATGCATTTAAAAAACTAGGAGCCACTACCCAGATCGTTTGGCACAGATCAGAGTCAATTCCGAGTGATACCGATCTTTTGGTCGTTGCCGGAGGATTTTCTTACGGAGACTACCTTCGCAGCGGTGCTATAGCGAAGTTTTCACCTGTAATGAAAGCGGTTGCTTCGTATGCCCAAAAAGGAGGAAAAGTACTTGGTATTTGTAACGGCTTTCAGGTTTTGACAGAGGCAAGACTCCTCCCTGGTGCGCTTAAACGCAATGAAGGGCTTCACTTTATCTCAAAACATCACCATCTGCGTGTTGAGAATAACGATAATCTCTTTTTAAAAAAACTGAATAACGGTGATGTTGTCAATATCCCAATCGCACACCATGACGGAAACTACTATATCAATGAAGAAGGGCTGCGTGAGCTTGAGGAAAACGGACAGATTTTACTTCGATATACAGATGAAAATGGGGAGATAAAAAACCCTAACGGTTCTGTAGAGTCTATTGCCGGTGTTTGCAATAAAGAAAAAAATGTTTTTGGTCTTATGCCGCACCCGGAACGTGCTATGGAAGAAGTTTTAGGAAGTGCTGACGGCGTAGCGATGCTGCAAGGATTTCTAGAGTCGTGATAAAAGTACTTTTTCTTACTCTTTTTTTAATCACTTCGCTATTTGCGCAGAAGGTGCTTTATGTCAGTTATGATACAGTGCCAAAAAGAGTCATTAAAGGTGAAATATTCACAGCAACTTTAAAAACACTCTCTACACTCAAAGATTTCAATGATGTGGAATATACTTTTTCAGATCATCCCGGGCTGAAAATTTTAGATGAGACACCAATCAGAGAAGAAAGAGGAAAGTTCTTTTATGATACTTTCCATATGCAGGTAACCGGGAGTCATGCAAGACTTCCAGATATAGAAGCTTCCATTGTCGCCTCCGATGAGTACAATGCAACAAAGGTTCCGGGCGAAGAACTCAATGTCATCACCCTCAATCCGAAAAAGAACTTTTCCAATATCATTGCAAATGATCTGCAGTTGCAAGAGTATAAAACTACCAGTTACGACAATCATCATAATATTGTCGTTTTTGTAGCAACAGCCAAAAACTGTGATATAAAAGCGATGCACTTTAATAACGTTTACAAGCAGGGGATGGAATCTGTAACAGAATCTTATGATGATTCAAAAATCACCTACTTTGTCGTTATAGACAAACGTTTGGAATACTTCACTTTTTCATACTTCAATCTTCTCAAAAACAACTATGATCAAATAAGTATTCCCATTATAGTTGATGATGACAGTGTAACGACACAAAGTGACCTCAAACCACGTGACCAGTCACATGACACTATCAAGATGTATATTGCTCTTGCAATCTCAATTCTCGGGTTTATCATCATACTTTTCAAACAAAAGTATATCTATCTCATATTGATCATTATTCCTCTTGGATATACACTCTATCTGAGCATCCCTGCAAAAGAGGTCTGCATAAAAAAAGGCTCGAGCATCTATCTGCTTCCGGTAGAAAACGGTACGGTCTTTGAAACAACACCGAAAGAGTATCATTTAACTAAAGAGGGAAGTGTAGAAAACTTTACAAAAGTGAAACTTCAAAACCAAAAAATAGGCTGGGTCAAAAATGAAGATACTTGCTCACATTAACTGGGCAATAGCGACAGCTATAATTTTTGCCAATCTGGCACTCTCCATTGTGCTCTACCCTATTGTGCGTCGTCCATATTCCCGAAAGATTCCTGCTTGGATCATCCGAATAACAACTTTTTTTACAGTGACGGTAAAAGGTGAGGAAGATCCTGCTGCACAGATGTTTCTCATCAACCATCAAAGCGATCTCGATATTGCGATTATGGAGACAGTCTCAAAAAAAGATCTTGCATGGGTTGCAAAAAAAGAGCTCTTTGATGTTCCTTTTTTTGGACTTGCCATGAGTATGCCTGAAGACATCCCAATAGAAAGACAGAGCAAATCTTCTTTGGTGAGATTGATGAAAAATGCAAAAGACAGGCTCAACAAAGGACGTGTTATCACTATCTTTCCAGAAGGCACTCGCTCACGCAACGCTAAAATGCTTCCTTTTAAAAGCGGTGCAAAGGTCGTTGCTGACAAGTACCAACTAAAAGTACAACCTGTAGTGCTCATTGCTACAGCAGAGTGTTACGATATAAAACGTTTTTATTATATGCCAAAAAATATTACTGTAGTCTTTCTAGACTCTTTCGTTGCAGATAAAAATGATGAAAATTGGCTGAGTGATCTACGAAATAAAATGCAAGAAGTATATGATAAAGAACAAAAAGGAGCACTATCATGAAACGTTACCTGGGACATAAAAAAATCTTACGTATCTATATAGACACCATTGACAAATATAATGGAAATCCTCTTTGGGAAATGATACTTAAAGAGGTGAAAAAAGAGCAATTATCCGGTGCTACTGTTATTAAAGCCATCGCTGGACTTGGTGCTTTTACAGAGATGCGAAGTTTCAAAGTATGGGCTTTAGCACAGGAGCTGCCGCTCGTTATTGAGATTATTGATGATGAAGAGAAGATACGCCCTTTTATTGAACATATTGATACGATGATTGACAATGGACTTGTAACAATTACAGATACAGAAGTTATCAAATATAAACATGAAAATTTCAATACAGAAGTAGAATAATGAATCTTACACTTTTACTCTTCATCGGTGCAGGCGGATTCTTTGGTGCGATCTCAAGATTTTTGATCGCTACGAACGTTCAAAAGTTCTCAGGCTCATTTTTCCCTTATGGAACACTCTCTGTCAATGTACTTGGAAGCTTCATCATAGGTTTTGCTGCAATGTTCTTTGCACAGAGCGTACAGCCTGAGTATAAAGCTTTTGTTATTACAGGATTTTTAGGAGCGCTGACAACATTTTCCACATTCTCTTTAGAAAATGTCAATATGCTGCAAGATGGAGAGTTTACAAGTTTCGGCATCAATATATTTTTAAATGTAACACTGACAATTACTGCTACGATTCTGGCTGTAGTACTCTTTAAAAAGTTGTATGCTTAGATTGTAATAATCTCATCGGCACACCATGAAGCTAAATCCATATCATGTGTGATAAGCAGCATTCCAATATCCTCTAAATGTTCCATAAGCATCTTCATCACATCAAGCTGAATAACATTGTCCAATGCAGATGTCGGCTCGTCAAGCAAAAGCAGATCGGGTTTCATCAGCATTGCCCGCAGAATCGAAGCACGTTGCAGTTGTCCTCCTGAGAGTTCATGCGGCAGCTTATGCAGTAGTTTGGCTTCAAGATTAAGGCTTGTCAGGTATTTGTCAAGTTCATTCAATGATGCAACATCTGCTATCTGATTATAGAGAGTATAACTTGGATGAAAAGAGCTGTAGGGATCCTGAAAGACTTCCGAAATATTCTGAGTAACTCTTATCTTTCCGCTCTTTGGCTTTCTGTTTTGCAAAATAAGCTCAAAAATGGTACTTTTCCCTGCTCCGCTCTCACCTACTATCGCCTTGAGCTCTCCTTTTGCAAGAGAAAGAGAGAGGTCGTTAAAAAGTATTTTCTCTTTTGAGTAACCGAAAGTAAGATTTTCTACTTCTAAAACGTTTTGCAATTACTCACTCTTTGTAAGAGCCAAATAGGACTTTTCAAGTTCATGGTAGAGTTTTTCAGGTGTAATGTCACCATTTTCTTCCCAGATACGTTTCATGACAACATTATCCTCTTCCCCATCCCAAACTTTAATGTAAGAGCCGTCTTTGTATCCATTATCCTGACGAAATTGGTTGAGAATGTTCTTTCCTACATATAAACGATAAAGAGCATCAAGGTTGAGTCCACTCATAATGACAAGATCAAAAAATTCAGCAAAAAGTTCTTCAAGCGCTAACTTCTCTTTTGCCAAAACAGTTCTCATAATATCTTCTACTTTTTCGATCACTTCATTTTGTTCGGCAAAATCCAATGAATCCGTCTCAATCCTAGCAAAAGAGTCCATTTCGGAAATGTCATTTGCAAGATCTTCTACACCGCCCCGCATTGTTTTAAAATAGTTTTCAATACCCAGACTGATAATGAAGTGCCAAACATCGACTACCTCTATTTGAAGATTATCCCAGTCAGGTTCGAGCTCAATGTTTTTCCAGTGCTTCCAAGGAAAAGAGTCGATCATCTCTGCACATTCCATATAGATACAGCGCTTCCAATTGATCAGCTTTTTGTTTTTTGTAATTCCTTTTACCCACTCTTCACCGTTCGTTGCATCATTGAGTTGATTTTGCAACTGCACCATTAGTAAAATTTTACTATTCATACATTTTCCTTGAAACTTTTAATACCTTTATTTTATCCAAATATGGTAAAATCCATCCCATGAAAAAAAGAATTAACTGCAGACGTTGTGCATATTATTTTGTCACCTGGGAGAAAAGCCAGCCTCACGGATGTAAAGCATACGGTTTTAAGTCAGCACAGATACCTTCCATGGTGGTTTTCAAAAGCAGTGGAAGTGATTGCTCACTTTTTAAAGAGAAGGCTCCTGCCAAATAAGTTTCTTACCAAATCCCAGCCTGTTATCTGTCAGTTTAAAATAATCAACTCGAATCTGCCACAATGTCGGATTCATAGCCAAAGCATAAGGGAATCTTGTAAAATAGCTTTTTTTGAAACCTTTCTCACGCAAAGTTCCAAAAGTTCCCTGAAACTGCAAACCCTGAATCTTACCGATCTCCTTTGTCTCAAGGAGAATATTTCCCGCAATATTCGGGTTCTTCCGTATATGTTGTATATGAAGAGTATCATCACTGCTTGCCACAATAAAAGATCGCTCTTGCGGCAGATAGGTGTAAAAAAGTGAACATGCGCTTACCTCATCACCAAACGCTGTTGCGAGTGACAACACATGATGCTTTTGTATAAAAGCTTCAATACGTTGTAGATCTTTATCCATCAGAGCTTAAAGAGATAATTTTCAAGATCTTCTGCATTTTTAATGCCTCTTTTTTCCAACATCATTACTGCAATATCGTCTGCTATAAAAGTATTATATATATCTGTAGGATTATTCATATTGTAAAAACTTTTCATAAACTCTAAAAGTATCTCAAAATTATCATCGCGCACGCTGTATTTTTTATGCTCTTTGTACTCATCCCAGTTAATTTTTATCATATCGCTTCAATGCACCTTCCATTCTTGTTATTATTTCTACCATTGTATCAGATGGCACGGCAAAATTCAAGCGCATAAAACCACTGCCCTCTCTGCCAAAAGCAATACCGGGATTCAATCCAAGATTTGCTTCTTTGACAAACCACTCACGCAAAGCTCTGTCTCCAAGTCCCATTCCACGACAATCAAGCCAGGCAAGATATGTTCCTTCCAAAGGCGTAACACGTATCAGTTTTTCATACCTCTGCGCAAGAGAGACCAATACGTTATAGTTCTCACACAGATGATTTTTCAGTTCACTCAGCCATAACGCACCCTCTTTGTATGCTGTCTCAAAAGCAACATGCGAGAGCACTGCTCCCTGCGCAAAATGCACTCTTTCATGCGCTTCTCTAAATCGTTCACGCAGTTCTTTGTCCGGTACGGCAACTGAACTCATTGCAAATCCTGCCATATTGAATGTCTTGCCTACCCCTATGGCTGTTAGAGACATCTCTCTTGCGTAAGCACCAAGGCTTGCAAAAGGAATATGCCTGTTTCGTTCGAACACCAGATCGCAGTGAATTTCATCTGCAAAGACAATGATGTTATTTTCATAGCAAATATCAGCTATCTCCCGCAGCTCTTCTTCACGCCAAACTCTGCCAACAGGATTATGCGGCGAACAAAGCAGCAGCATCTTTGTATCTTTATCTATCTTCTTTTTAAAATCCTTAATGTCAAATCCGTAACTTCCATCCTCACCCAGCAAAAGTGGGTTTGTAACAACTCTGCGTTTTAATCGTTTGACAGTTTGAAAAAAAGGAGGATAGACAGGTGTTTGCACAACAATGCCATCACCTTCATCGCTAAATGCCTCAATCGCAACAGCCATAGAAGCCACAACTGAGTGAGAATGGAACATATCTTCTAAACTAAACGTAACATTATGGTGTTCTTTCATCCATGCTATCTGAGCCAGATATGCAGATTCAGGCACCTCTTCATATCCTATTATTGGATGTTGCAATCGTTTTGCTACGGCATCCAAAACAAAAGCAGGTGTATTGATGTCCATATCGGCAACCCATACCGGTAAAACATCTTGTGTACCGAAAAGCTGCTCACGCAAAGTATATTTTTCCGCATTACTCCCCTCACGCGAAGCGGCAGTTGAAAACATTATCTTCTTTTCCATACACTCAACTCTGAAACCGTATGCTGATGTTTACGAGCCGTTTCAGCAATCACGAACTCCACATCCTCACTATGGACAAAATCAAAATCTTTTTGAAGCAGCTCACGCAGAGCATCTATGGTTCTTATCGGTCTGCCGTCATCATCATAGTAGCCGCCAAGCCACAACTCATTTGCAGTTGAACTCTCCTGCCAGGTATATGGAGATGTAAGCACCAAAATACCACCTCTATTGATTCGTTTTGCAATATCTTCCAAAAACAGTTTGGGATTATAGAGTCTGTCAATAAGATTCGTTGCCATTACCAGATCATACCCAGTAAAATTTGGTTTGAGGTTACAGGCATCGCCCTGCCAAAATGAGACCTTATCCTTGAGAGTTTCATACCCCAACTCTTGCAATGTTATCTTTTTTTCACGAGTTATATCACCTTCTAAGGGAACATTGTAAGCGACATAACCATCATTTTTGAGCTTTGATCCCACACCAATAAAACGCACCGAAAAATCAATACCCTCTACTGCGTCAAAATATTTTGCAAGCTCAAAAGAAGCCCGTCCTGTTGCACAGCCAAGATCAAGCGCTTTTATTTTTTTATCGGCAAATCCAGCAGCGATATCGGCACATTTTACGGCAAAGTTCTCAACTCCAAAACGCTCATCACCATACTGAAATTCACAATACTGCGAGACAAGAGCATCACTCTCGTAGATATCTTCTTCTTTGGCTTCATTTTCTGATACAACATAACGAAAACCTGCATTTTGAAAGAAATGCTTACGAAAAGCATAGCGTGAATGCTTCATTATCAAGTTGCCGCTGCTTGCCCATGAAGCACCTAAAATGAGTGCATGTTTCTCATCAAATGTAGGTGTTGAAAAATCATCATACGCTTCATGAACTTCAAAGCCAGCAAAGCCGCGAATCGGCGTTCTACTCCACTGCCAAACATTACCGATAACATCATAGATGCCGTTAAACCCAAACTCATCGACAGGGCATGAAGATGCATAGTGGTAAAAATTAATATTTGCCCTGCTCTCATGCAACTCAGGAATATCATAGAGTCCCGAAGCTTTATAAATGGCAGCATACTCCGCCTCACTTGGCAGCTTATACTCCACTCCCTCTTTTTGGCTTTTGTATCGACAAAAAGCTTCAGCTTCAAGTGCATTGACATCCACAGGCCAGTTCAACGGCATCTCTATGATCTCAGCAAGCGCTCTGTATTTGTATCCATCCTTTGATGCAACCCAGAAATGCGGATGTTTCACTCCACTGCGTCGCAAAAACTCCAACCCTTCTTCATCCCAATACGATTCATTTTCATAACCGCCGGCTTCAACAAATTCCAAAAACTCACCATTGGATACAAGATACTTTGCCGCTTGAAAATCATCTATCTCTTCACTGTAAGAGCCATACTCGTTATCCCAGCCATAAAGATGATGTTCTTTGTTCTTTCCAAGTTCAATAAAACCGCCTTTTATCTGAAGCATCTCATTTTTTACAACTTCTCCTGCGTGAGGGCATAAAATAAAATCTTCAACCTTTTGAATGAACTCTATGGGCATCTGCCTATGCAGTACGAGTGAGGTCTCGATATGAATGCGTTCATGCTCAATTCCCATCAAAATAATCCACATCGGCGAATCATCACGGATCGGCAGTGAAAACTCCAAACTCTCTATCAATCCATTGACTACAGTTCTTACCTTATCCCGGTATGATCGCACGTCAGTCACTTTCGGCCATCGGTAGCGGGACTCTTCCATATCATCCCAATCCATCTCATCCACACCTACGGCAAATATAGATTCAAACTCAGGATTGATCCTTTCGCTTATTATCTTCATATTGATGAGTTTATTGATAAAGAAAGTAGCCGTATGCCCAAAATAAAAGATCATAGGATGGCGTGTCGGTTCACTCTTTTTATAAAAAACAGACTCATCACGCAAGAGTTCAAAAACTTTCTCAAAAAGATCAAAAGTATTATTGAAATAGGCTATTATCTCTTGACGTTTTTCATCAACACTCTTGCCATCCAAGGTTATCGGGTACATACTTAGTTTGCTCACGCACACTCTCCATCTCAATGATTTAATTACTATTTTTCATTTTTATTCTAGTCATCATTATCATTGCATAATGGAGAGACTCAGACCAAAGGGAGGATTTGCCCTCGGAATTATGCAGCGATAATGACGGCTCCATATCTATAAAGCCATTATGATATAATCATTATATGCAATTTTATCAAAGTAAATTATTAAAGAAGTTTCCAGAGATCACACACGCCTTCACTACAAAGGAAACAGGCAATCTTGCCTTTCATGTTAATGATGATCCGGCTCATGTACTAAAAAACCACCAACGACTCTCACGCGAACTCAATTATAAATTGGAAATACTCGTTCATATGAAGCAGATTCACTCAAATGAGGTAAAAATTATCACCGATAACGACACCTTTGACAACCCTCCAACCTGTGATGCACTCATTACAGATAAAAAAAACACTCTACTTATGGTAATGACAGCGGATTGTTCTCCAATTTTATTCTACGATCCTGTGCAAAAAGTCATTGCAGTCGCTCACGCAGGACGTGCAGGAGCATTTACAAACATCATAAAAAATGTAATAAGAAAATTTACAAATGATTTTAACTCACAAACAAAAGAGATTGTAGTTGCCATTGGTCCGGCAATTTGTGGGCACTGTTATGAAGTAGATGATACAATATACCAAGAGGCAAAAAAGAGAAACCTTGCTTATGCCCTCACGCAAGAGAGCAATAAATACTATCTCAATATCAGAGATATTTTACATAAACAGCTTTTAGAGGAGAATATTCTTGAAAAAAATATTGAGATTTCAGATATTTGTTCACGGTGTGATTCTCACTTCTACTCCTACAGAGAAGAGAAAAACTGCGGCAGATTTGCAGGCATAATCAAATTAGATTAATGCCTCTGCTTTTTTTGCAAGCTGTGCAGGGAGTATTCCCAAAGACTCTTCAACGACTTTTGTATTCCCGTGAGTTATAAAGCAGTCATCATATTCAAAACTCTCTACCAAAACATCGGTAATTTTCTCATCTGCTAAAAACTCGAGCAGTGCTGATCCGACACCACCCATTTTTGAAGTATCAGAAAAGACAAACCATTTTTTATGTTTTTGTACCATCTCACGCAGCATAGTCGTGTCTAAGGGTTTCACAAAACGCAGATCTAGAAGGCTTACCGATTCATCTAACAGCTTCGCTGTGGCATAAGCGCGCCCCACTCCGTTTCCATATCCTATGAAAAGAATGTCACCCTCATGTGATTCTAAAAGCTGAGACTTTGCCAAGGTAAACTTCGTAGACTCCGGCAAGCCTTCCGTATCAAGAAAAGCACCCCTGGGATAGCGCAGTGAACAGGGATGGTCATACTCTGTTGCAAAGGCCATCGCCTGATGAAAACTCTTCTCATCACGTGGCGCAAAGAGCGTCATGTTTGGAATAGCGCGTAAAAAACTGACATCAAAGACACCCTGGTGTGTCTCTCCGTCTTCACCAACGATGCCCGCACGGTCAAGTGCAAAGACAACCGGCAGATCCATCAAACAGGTATCATGAATAACCTGGTCATACCCGCGCTGTAAAAAGGTCGAATAGATAGTACAAAAAGGTTTAAATCCCTCACGTGCCAAGGCCGCCATGGAAGTAACGGCGTGCTGTTCTGCGATGGCAACATCCCAAAAACGGTTTGGATACTTCTCAATCAGTTCCGTTAGACCGGTACCGCTTGGCATTGCCGCTGTAGCACCGACGATTTTATCATTATCTTTACAAAGATGCAGCAAAGCTTCCGTATATATCTGCGTTGCAGATTTTGCAGAAGATTTTTTTGATGATGAACCGCTGCTGATGTCAAAAGGACCTACACCATGCCACTTCTCTTCTTTGCCTTCTGCTATCTCATAGCCTTTGCCTTTAAGGGTCTGTGCATGGATAATAACAGGTTTTTTTAGTTGCTTTGCCGTCTCAAGGATTTCTATAAGCTGCGTGAGATTATGCCCGTCAACAGGACCGATATAATCAATGCCCATCTCTTCAAAAAGCATTCCCGGAGTGACGAGTTTCAGGGACTCTTCCATTCTTTTTGCAATATATCTCGCACCCTCGCCAAAGTTATCAACAAAAGCCTCTGTTGTTTTTTTAAAGCGCTGGTAAAAGGGTGAAGCCATCGCTGAAGAGAGCATACGAGAAACGGCACCGATAGGCTTGGATATGCTCATTTCATTATCATTCAAGATGATAACCATTGGATACTTTCTCTCTCCGAGTTCATTGAGTGCTTCATAGACCATTCCCGCTGTCATAGAACCGTCACCTATCATAACGACAGGAATACGCTCATCCTGCTCGCCTTTGAGTGCTATCGCTTTTGCAGCGCCTACACCCAATGAAATGGAAGTAGAACTGTGTCCTGCTACAAAATAGTCGTCTTCACTTTCACTTGGTTTTGTATAACCGCAGATGCCATTGAACTGACGCAGGGTGTCAAACTCATCCCATCTGCCTGTAAGGAGTTTATGTGCATAGGATTGATGCGAAACATCAAAGATAAACGGATCTTTTTTAGAGTCAAATACCTTATGCATTGCAACGATGAGTTCCGTCGCTCCCAGCGTTGAGCTCAGATGTCCCCCGTTTTTACTGACTACTTCCAGAATTCTTTTACGTATATCTTCGCAGAGTTTTTCCAACTCGGCGATACTTTTGTATTGTAAGTCCATTTTACTCACTTAGGGCTGCTTTCTTAACTCTTTCAAATCTTTTTGATATCTGTGCATCAATATTGCCTGCATCGCTGACAACAATCACACCGCCTTCACTTACTGCACTGTCTGCAATAACGGTTACATACTGTAAGTTTCCAAAATGCTCTGATAGAGTAGCATGGTCTTTTGGATTGACTTTCAGTGTTACTTCTGATGCTCCCTGCAGGTCATGAATGAGTTCTTCTGAGAGCATTTTTGCAACTTCCGAAGAATTTGTACTCAATTCTATCTTAATAACTTCTTTTGAAATATCGAGTGCAGCAGTAACCAACTCATTTTTTAAGCTCTCTAACGCACTGTTATACTCTTGAGCACTTTGATCAAGTTTAGCAATGGATTTTGTGAAAAGCTCCATCTTCTCATTCAAAGTTTTATCTATCTCTTCAAGCGCCTGTGCCTTTCCGGCTTTCATCCCCTCAGCAAAAGCCTCTTCTTTTGCCTGCGCTAAAGATGCCTGATACTCTTCTTCCTTTGCTTCGAGTTTCATCTGTAGTTTGATGAAATTTGAGGACATCTCATCCGTTTTTTTCATTAAAGATTCAATCAAAGACTCTTTTGATTTTGCATCCAAAGCACTTGAATCAATCTCTTTTGCAGCCTGAACGGGAGTTTGCTCAACACTCTCCTCAAAAACGGCTGCCTCTTTTGTCTCTTCTGAGCCCATAGCGATAACTTTAAAGTTATACTTATCTACATGATGCTTCTCGATTTTGCTATTTGGTATTACTGTTGCCATCGTACTACTCAATCATCTCTTCAGATGAACCCATCTGAATTGTTCCGGCCTCAGCCAATTGGTTAACGACCTCAACGATTTTTCTCTGAGCCGCTTCAACATCTTTCATTTTAACAGCACCGAGGAACTGCATCTCTTCTTCAAATGCCTCTTTTGCGCGCTCACTCATAGCAGAGAAGAATTTCTCTTTGAGCTCTTCTGGAGAAGATTTGAGTGCCAGCATCAAATCTGCCTTATCGACAGCTTTTAGCACTTCTGTAATTGCCGTTTTATCAAGTGAGACCATATCTTCAAAAGTAAACATCATCTCTTTGATCTGAGTAGCAAGCTCTTCATCGACCTGTTCAATAGTAGAGAGCGTCGCTTTTGCATTTTTCGCACCTAGACGGTTAAAGATATCTGCAACGGCACGTGTTCCCCCGACCTCGACTTTATAAGAAGCAAGTGATTCGAGTTTCGATTCAAGTACAGCAGAGACACGTTTGATTACCGAAGGTGAGATGTCTCCAAGTTTTGCCATACGCATCGCCACTTCGCTTCTAAGATCATCAGGAAAGAACTGCAGCGTATCTGCCGCTTCTGTTGGATCCATATGCGCCAAAATAAGAGCAATGGTTTGAGGGTGTTCATTGATGATAAAGTCAGAGAGCTGCTGCGGTTTGATTTTTGAAAGATAGGCAAAGTTTTGTGTATTTTGCATACTTTTTGAGAGCTTGTCAAGAACTTTTTTCGCTTCTTCGGAACCAAGCGTTCTGTAAAGCAGTTCTCTTGCATACTCCATACCACCGGAAGTAAGATACTGTCCAGACTGGAAGATCGCATGGAACTCTTCAAGAACGGCAGTCGCAATCGCTCTGTCTATCGTAGTATTGGTAGCAATATATTTTGATATTTCAGTAATAGCTTCAACATTCATATTGGCAAAAATTTCCGCTGTTGCATCTTCACCCAGTTGCAAAAGTAAAATGGCAATCTTCTCTGCCATACCCATTTCATCAAAAGCTGCCTGCTGCTGCTGTGTCATAGCCATTACTTATCCTTCTTTGGGTTTTGGCACTTCAGCTTCTTCACTTAAAAGCGCCTGCAAGAGCGATGCTATCTCTTCCGGTGAATCTTCAGCCATTGTTCTTACTTTTTCCAGAATAACTTCATGTTTGAGTTCATCCTCATTCAAGTTACTTGTCATACCAAGCTGCTCTTCAACTTTTTTACGCATTGTTTGGACTTTTTCTACAAGATCTTCACCCTCATCATCTTCAAGTTCGAGTTTCGGCGCTTCAAGTTCCTCTTCTTCTCGAGAGACTTCAAGCATTTTACTTGCAAACGGTGCAATGACTTTTTTGTAAAGAATAAGAAGTAGAATAAGAACAAAAATATACTTGAACAGATCTGCGAACGGTGCTATATAGGTCTGTGTAAATGTAACCGCTTTACTGACACCGTCAGGACCTCTTACAGCAGCACGTTCGAACTGCAGGTTTTGAACACTGATCTGGTCCCCCCGTTTTGTATCTATACCGATAGAACGGCTTGCCAACGAGTTAAGAGCAGTCAGGTCAGTTGTATCGAGCGGAACATATTCAAGCTCATCTGTCGGATTTCCATCTTTATCGAGCTTATGCTTGTATTTTCCATCAACGACGACAGCAGCTGTGATTCTTTTTATGCGAGCAAACTGGCTTTTCGTTGTGCTGACCGTTTTACCGACTTCATAATTTGTTGTACCGCTGTTTTTTGTATATTTTTCAACTGTTTTTTGAGACTTTAACCCTTTTACCGGACCGATATTGCTAACTGTACCCGGAACACCGCCTACTTGCTCAGGTTGAGAACCTTCACGCTTCTCTTCATTTACCTGCTCACTTCTGACAACATTCTCAGGATCATACTTCTCCGACGTTGAACTTTTTTGCGAGAAATCGAACTCAACAGTGACCTGTGAAACAACTTTATCACTGCCACCGACAAAAGGTGCAATAACATCTACAATTTTCTGCTGCAGTTTTTTCTCTTCTTTTAGCTTATATCGCTGCTGAACAAGAGAAAGCTCACCCATTTGAGACATCTCATCATTGTCTCCAAGGGTCACGCCATCACTGCTGACAAGCATAACATTCTCAGATTTCAGTCTCGGTACTGCTGCAGATACAAGATTTTTAATACCTCGTATCTGTTTTGAAGAGAGTGCTCTTCCCTCCACGAGTTCAACCATGACCGATGCTGTCGGATCTACCTGTTTTGAGACAAAAAGCGTCTCTTTTGGCAGTGCCAAACTTACCGTGGCATGTTCAACTGGAGAAAGCGCTGTAATCGTTCTGGCAAGCTCACCCTCTAATGCACGCAAATGTTTAATCTTCTGATCGAAGTTCGTTGCTCCAAACTCCTGCTTGTCAAAAAGCTCAAACCCGACACCACTGTTTTTAGGAATACCCTGTGCAGCGATTGCAATACGTTCTTTATAGACAACGTCACGCGGTACTTTAATGACATTGTTTGCTCCAACCTCATACTTAATACCATCTTTATCAAGTTGAGCGACAACTTTTGCAGCGTCCTGATCACTCAGTGTTTCAAAAAGAGTTACATATGAAGATTTTGCACTTTTATTTGCACTGTAGACAACAAGAAATATTAAAAAAGCGATAATGCCGACAACAGCTGCCGCTATGATTATCTTTTGTTCTTTACTCAGTTTTGCATACAAAACTGACAACTGCGAAAAAAGCGCCTTAAAATCCATTAATCTCTCATCTTCAATATTTTATAATAACTCTTGTACAAGTTCAAAAAAACGGTCATTTTGCTCTTTTGTTCCTACTGTTACACGAATAGCATTCATTCCATAACCACTTAAATTTCTTACAATCATTCCGCGTCGAAGCAACTCATCAGATAATTGTGTCGAATCAATGTTGTCGCAAAAGCATAAAGTAACAAAATTTGTATAACTCTCTATTATATCTAGTTTTTGCTTGTTTGCAAACTCTTCGTAGCGTTTCATCTCTTCAAAATTCAAAGCGATACATTCATTCACAAATTCTTCATCTTTGAGTGCAGTTGAAGCAGCTTCAAGGGAGAGTGTCGTGACATTAAATGGAGGTCTTAGCTTATAGAGTTCTTTGATGATTCTTGCATCGCTAATTCCGTATCCGACACGCATTCCTCCAAGTCCATACGCTTTTGAAAACGTTCCAAGATAGATGACATTGTCAAACTTTTCAATCAACTCTTTTGGTGAGACACTCTTGCTTTGATCTTTATACTGCGCATACTCCATGTAAGCACCGTCAACAACAACCAGTGTATCACTGTCAATCTTTGCAAGAAATTCCATTATAGCCGCTGCATCGATGGCATCACCCGTAGGATTGTTCGGTGTACAGAGAAAAATAATATCAGGATTTTTCTCTTTATAGAGTGCATAAAATTCATCAAGGTTGTGTTCTTGAGAAGCTGTCTTTATTATCTCAGCACCTACATGTTTTGCATAGATCTCATACATTGCAAACGTAACGGAATTGATTAATATCTTTGAATTCTCATCCGCTTTTGCATGCATTAAAAATTCTATAACCTGATCGCTTCCGCTGCCTATGATTAGGTTTTCTTCTGCAACATCGAATCTCTCAGAGAGTCCTTCTTTTAGCTTCATCATTGAGTCATCAGGATACATTGCCATATTAGGCACTATCTCTGTAACTGCATGCTGGACATTGATGGAACATCCGTATGGATTCTCATTCGATGCAAGCTTTATAATATCTTTTGGTTCTATGCCAAACTCACGCACAACCAGTTCTATCGGTTTCCCGGCTTCATAGGTATCAATATTTTCTAGTTTTTTATTAAATTTCAATCTTCACCCTTTACATAACTTCCAAGCCATGTCACTTCATCTGTATGTTTTTGTATAACTTTTTGAACTCTCTCTTCATCTATATGACCGTAAAAATCAATATAGAACCAATAACCAAATCCACCGCTCTCTTTTGAAGGACGAGACTCGATCTTTGAAAGATTTATTTTTGCAGCATCGAAATCGCTTAAAAAGTGAACCAGTGATCCGGCTTCATTGGCATCTTTGAGCTTCGCCAAAATACTTGTTTTATCATCGCCACTTATGCCATTTTTAAAGTCACTCAAAATGACAAAACGTGTTGCATTGTCATGAACATCCTCTATATTTTCAAACATTACAGGCACACCGTAAAGTTTAGCTGCGATGTGTGAGCAGATAGCGGCTGACTCTTCATCCTCACTTGCAAGGATAGCCGCCTTTGCCGTTGATTCTACAGGAATATGCTCTATATTCATCAGATCATACTCATTTAGGAACTCCCGACATTCACCGAAACCTTTGTCTTTGGAATAGATACGTTTGATCTTTTTCAACGAGTCCGCCTTCGTTGCAAAAGAGATATGAATCGGCATATAAAGTTCTGCCACTATTTTTACAGAACTTTTCGAAAGCAGGTCAAGCGTTTCACCAACAACACCGTCACGGGAGTTTTCAATCGGTACAACACCGAATTTCGCTCGTTTTGCTTCCAGTTCTTTAAAAACGGATTCTATAGAATTGAGTGAGAGATAATTACTCATAGCACCAAAACGGCTCTCTGCGGCTTGATGCGTGAATGTACCTTCAGGTCCTAGATAAGCGATCTTCTCAGGAAGTTCAAGGTTGCGTGCCACAGCAAATATTTCCAAGAAGATCGCTTCGATGGCACTTTTATTGAGAAGTCCTTTTTGCTCGTCATTGAGCTTGCTAAGTCTTTCGATAATGGCTTTTTCACGCTCAGGTCTGTAAACAGCCCCGCCGCTTTCCTGCTTGATCTCACCAACGCGTTCTACAACCTTCATACGTTTGTTCAGCAGTTCAAGCATCGCATTATCTATACTGTCTATCGCTTCTCGGCATTCATCCAATGTTTTCATTATCTCTCCTCAAGATTTGCAAGCACTTCCTGCATATCTTTGTAAATCAGGTCAGGCTTTAAAGCATCTTCCAAATAAGGAACAATCTCCTCGGCTGTTTTATATTTGCCGCTTGTAACAAAGACCGTCTTCATACCAAGCTCCTTCGCACCGCCAAGATCTCCTTTAACGTCATCACTGATAATAGTAATCTTTGAAAATTCGGCACGCTTATCCTGTTCTTGAATACAACGCAGTGCTTCTTCATAAAAAGCGACACTTGGTTTTCCGACAACTTCATAAGCAGTGCTTGTTGCGAACTCCAGCATTTTTAAAATGGCTCCCACACCCGGATAACGCTTGTTATTTTTTGCATAAATAGAAGTCTCATGCATGCCGACAAGTTTTGCCCCGTCAAGAAGAAAGTCTATCATCTGTGCATACTCGTCTGCCGTAAAATCTTCTTTAATGGCAATGAGTACCGTTTTTGGATCTTCATAATCGAGTTTATACCCCATGGCCTGCAGCGTTTTTAAAAATTCCGGAGCACCATACGCGGCTACAGGCTCTTTCGAAACTCTTGCTTCTAAAAGCATCAAAGGATCTAGATAGTTATCAAATGAGAATTCAAAACCGATAGAGTTCAGGTAGTTGTAAAAATCTTTGGATGCTTTTTTTGTATTGTTCGTAATCACCATGTAGGGAATGTTGTTTGCATTGAGATGTGCTATAAACTCTCTGCTTCCCGCTATTGGTGACTTGTCTGCATCACTGATAAGTGTTCCCTGAACATCTATAAAATACATCTTAATCCTCTAAATACTTTGTCTCAAGTGCAATCAAATCGTCAAAATTTTCACGTCTTCTGATCAAGCGTGCTTTGCCGTTTTCAACAGCGACTTCAGCAGATCTTCCACGTGTATTGTAGTTGCTTCCCATACCAAATCCGTATGCTCCCGCACTTTTAATGACAAGAAGATCATTGTGATTAAGTGGCGGCAGTGCATAATCTTTTGCAAAGAAGTCACCGCTTTCGCAAACAGGTCCTACAATGTCGACCTCACGCAGGTCATCTTTATTTTCTGTGAGTGCTTCTATCTCATGGTAGGCGTTGTAAAGTGACGGGCGTAAAAGATCGTTCATTGCACCGTCAACTACTACAAATTTTTTAGAACCGTTTTGTTTTTCATAGAGCACTTTGGTTACAAAATATCCGGCATTTGCAGTTAAAAAACGACCAGGTTCACACAGAATCGTCATATCAAGTCCTGTGAGTGTTCCCAAAATCGCCTGTGCATAATCATATGGCTGAATAAGCGTTTCGTTGTCATATTTGATACCAAGTCCACCGCCTACATCAAAGAACTTTAATTCAATATCGATCGCATCAAGTGAACGTACCAGATCAGCTACAATCTCAGCAGCTTCACGGATAGGCTGCAGCTCTGTCAACTGACTGCCAATGTGAAAATGAATCCCTACAGGGTCAAGGTTTTGAGAATTATTCGCTTTGATATACATTCTTTTGGCACTGTCAAGATCTACACCGAACTTATTGTCATGCAGACCTGTTGAGATGTACGGGTGAGTTTTTGGGTCAATGTTTGGATTGACTCTAATACTGATACGTGCCGCAACATTGAGCTCTTTTGCAATGAGTTCTACACGACCGAGTTCTGCTTCACTTTCAACATTGATGTATAAAATATCTCGCTCGATCGCTTCTCGAATCTCAGCATCACTTTTACCGACACCGGAAAAGATGATCTTATAGGCAGGAATACCTGCTAAAAATGCACGACGAACTTCACCGATGCTCACGCAGTCCGCACCGCTTCCCATCTTCGCAAAATGCTTGATAACACTTAAGTTGGAGTTTGCTTTTACAGCATAAGCGATAATGGATTTTCTACCACGGAATGCCTCTTTTAGCTCATTGTACTGCGCTGTCATATAATCAAAGTCATACACGTACAGGGGAGTTCCGTACTCTTTTGCCAATTCTTTAAAATCAATCATAAAAATTCCAAATTATTTTTTGAAATATTTTACCTGAAATGTGCTTATATGTGCCTAAGAGGTAGCGAGTCTATACTTTCTCCACTGTCTGATCGCAATGAGCATTAAAATGACAACAGGCCCGATTATGCCGACTTCACTAGGAATTGTTTTGTTATTTGAGAGTTCAATGAGCATCATCAATATTCCCCATATAAGAAGCGTTGCCAAAATGGCTCCGAAACTAAAGAGAGAGACATTTAAAAAGCGCACACTCATCGGAACGAAAAAGAAGATTATTACAATTAAAAAAGGTGCAAAAAACGGATAAACAAATATCTTGTAAAGTGCCCCTTTAATAGTTCGTGTATCTATTCCCTGTCTGTCAAGCAATAGTATTGCATCAATGGCATCACTGATGGTAAAGTTTACTTTCCCCTCATATACCTGATCAAGCATCTTTGGACGAAATCCCTCAAGTATCTGCAGGTCATTTGCTGTTGAAACCTTGATTCCCGGTGATGCCAAAGAGAGATCATCGGGCTTTGTAACCAAATCTCCTTTTTTTATATGCCAAAAGCCATTACGGTACTCTGCCGATTTTGCTGTTACTACCTCTTTTAATGAATTATTCTTGACACTAAAAACACGAACCCCTTGGGCTCTTTCTTGCAAAGGAAGAAGTTTTGAGAAATAAACATATTTGCCTTTGTAAGCGAAGAAAAGGTCTCGTGTAGGATTAAGATACTGCGCATGCTTTCGGATATTGCGTGAGAACTCCTGCGCCCTTGCAAAGCTTGACCATGTATGCAGTGAAATAAAAAGCACAATAATTGTCATAGATACTATTACAAAGGGTTTTAAGACATCAACTCTTGAGTATCCCAATGAGAAAAATGAGACGAGTGCATTGGAGCGAATCAAAAAAATCTTCGTTGAGATCATCCCCAAGACCAACGAAAGCGGTAACAAGAGATCTACAGCGTAAAAAGCGTTGTAAACCAAATAGATAAGTAAAAGGTTGGCTGACTTGGAAAGTTCTGTAACATGGTCCATATAATCAAAACCGACTACAAAAAGCACTAATGCACCAAGGATGATAAAAATGTACTTCAGATAATGCATCGCAATATATCGAAAAGCTAACATTCAATCCCTTTTTTTGAATATTGAGAGCGTGTCTCATCCAAAGAGTGCTCCGTTAAAAAATCTACTGCATCTGCAGCACTCTTAATAAAATCATCTAAGCATTTTACATTCTCAACAGAAAAGGGGCTTAAAACATACGATACTACTTCCCCTTTATGCTGTGGTTTCCCTATGCCCATTCTTACACGGATGTACTCTTTACCTATCATGGCATCTATGGATTTCAATCCATTATGCCCGCCGTGTCCGCCACCTTTTTTAAAGCGAAGTGCACCAAAAGGCAGGTCCAAATCATCATGTATTACAACGATATCTTCGATTTTATAAAAGTTTTTCACCTTGACAACAGAATTACCTGAGAGATTCATAAATGTAAGTGGTTTTAATAAAAGATGATTTTTAAATTTGTAAAGTTCCCCTTCAAACGATGAAGAGGAGAGTTTCGAAGCGTTATGACGAGCAATAAGCTCATCAATTACCATAAAACCGATGTTATGGCGTGTTTTTTCATAGTCATTCCCAGGATTGCCCAGTCCGACTATGAGCATAATTATTTAGCTTTTATGATACTCAATACCGCTACACGATCAGCATCTGTAAACTTGATACCATCGATATCAGCAATATCACGGATAAGTTTTGCATCACCAACATCCATGTCAGTCACATCAATAACAATTGCTTTTGGAAGATCTTCGATTTTTGCTTTTACACGTAAACGAGTTTTAGAAATATTTACAAGACCTTTGTTTTTAAGACCGATAGCTTCCCCTTGTGCTTCAACAGGAACCATATAGTGTGTCACTACACCTGGTTGTGCTACCATAAGGTCAACATGTAAAAGTTTTCCTGTAACTGGGTGAGACTCATATGATTGAACCACAACATTCATTTCTTTTCCGTCAATTTTAACTGGAAATGCCAATGTATCTTTGTTGCGAACAGTACGGATATATTCATTCTCTTTGAATGCGGCATTGATATTTTCAAGCCCTTTTCCGTAAATATTTGCAATTAGATAACCATCACGGCGTAGAGCTTTTGTGCCCTTTTTGCCAATACTCTCTCTAACTATACCTTCTAACATATGAAGTCCTTAATTTAAAATGGACGCAATTATATCTTTTTAAGGATTAAATTTTACTTTAAATCAAAAATATCGTCATCACTGGCAATATCTACTGAAGCTTTCGGTACTTCTTGGTTTTCATTTGGATTACTCGTGATTTTACCGCTCATAAGCCCTGAAATTTTCAATTCAAGGTCAGAAGCACTCGTTGCATTCTCAAGGGCCTCTTCTTTTGAAATAACCTTATCTTCATAAAGATCATAAATTGCCTGATCGAAACTTTGTGATTTGTAATGTTCTTTCCCTGCTTCTATCGTATCTTTGAT
The DNA here is from genome assembly GCF_014905135.1 of Sulfurimonas paralvinellae. Lineage (NCBI taxonomy): Bacteria > Pseudomonadati > Campylobacterota > Epsilonproteobacteria > Campylobacterales > Sulfurimonadaceae > Sulfurimonas > Sulfurimonas paralvinellae. The sequence goes on from NZ_CP041406.1 coordinate 1,547,889, forward strand.
CTCATAGTCACGATTTTCCATGATGAGTTTCTCGATTGTAGGCGTTCTGACCAAAATCTCCAATGCTGCTCGACGTCCTCCGTCAACAGTAGGAACAAGACGCTGGGAGATTACTCCCTGCAGTACACCCGCAACAGAAAGTCTCACACGATTTTGTTCTTCTGTAGGGAACTGGGCAATGATACGGTTAATCGTCTCTTTTGCATCTACCGTGTGCAATGTTGAAAAAACAAGGTGCCCTGTATCAGCTGCATGAAGGGCGAGATTGATCGTTTCACGGTCACGCATCTCCCCAACCAAAATGATATCGGGGTCCTCACGCAAAGCGGCACGCAACGCTGTACCAAAGGAAAGCGTATCCTGTCCGACCGAGCGTTGATTGATAATACAGCCTCTGTCTTTATGAACAAACTCAATTGGATCTTCAATCGTAATAATATGTTTCTTTCTTGTCAGGTTTATCTCGTTGATGAGTGCTGCAAGCGTCGTTGACTTACCTGAACCGGTAACCCCAGTTACAAGAACAAGTCCTCTTTCCTTATGTGCAAAACTTCTGACAACTTCAGGCAAATGCAGTTCTTCAAATGATGGAATACGTACAGGAATCACACGAAATACAGCAGATACTCCATCCATCTGAAAAAAGATGTTTACACGAAAACGGTTGTTCTCATCAAACGGGTAAACGAGGTCAAGCTCTTTTTTTTCAACAAACTCCGCAAAGCGCCCTTTTAGCAACTCTTTTGCAAAAGTCAGAGCATCTTCTTTAGAAAATATTCCGCCTGAGAACTGCTTTATTTCACCATTGATACGTGCACGCATAACAGAATTGGCCTTCACGTGAAGATCCGAACCACCTACTTCAATCATCTTTTTAAGATGCACCCTTACTTTTTTCAACTGTTCAAAGGTTAATTTACTTACATCTATATCTACGTTCATAATGCCTCCAAGATCTTTTTAAATGCATCTTTAAATGCTTCAAGCCCGTCATCGATCTGCTTTTGTAAAACAGCATCCAGATCTATACCTATACTTTTAAGTTTTTCCATGTGTTTCTCGATAACACTATTGTCAATAGGCAATGCTTTTTCTTTTTTCCCATTGGCATCGAAAGCTTTTATAGTATCTATCGGTGCAGTATTGACACTGTTGTATGCCAAGAGTTGTTCAACGTAATAGTGTGCACTCAGAGAGTCATCTTTCACTCCCGTACTTGCAAACAGTGCCCGGCACCCTTCTACCTGCATCGCTTCAATCGCCACATAAATTTCAGAGGAGTTATAGATTCCCGTCAAAGCCACTTCGATATTATGCTCTTTGAGCAAAGAGTCAAGTGCCCGGTCAACTCTTGATACAAAAATACTTATCACTGTATCGACTTTTTTTCCATACTTTGCAGTTCCCCGCTCAAAAGCTTTGGCACATGCAACAGCCTGCTCTTTTTTAAAGATTAGTGTCGCATTGACAGGAATTCCCTCTGCAGTAAGCGCTTCCATCGCTTCATATCCCGCTTTTGTAGCAGGCACTTTTATCATAACGTTTGGCCTTTCAATCATCGAAAAAAGTCTTTTTCCTTCAGCGATGGTCGCAGCTGCATCATCACAATAAAAAGGATCTACCTCAATGCTCACATAACCATCATCACCTTTATCAAAAAGAGGTCGTAAGATATCGGCAGCTTTTTGTATATCAAAGACTGCTACAGCTTCATACTTCTCTTTTGCACTCAAACTCCCAAGCGATTCAAGTTGTGAGATATAAGCATCGGAACTTAAAATAGCGTTTTTGAATATAGCCGGATTTGAAGTCGCTCCATTAATAATTTTTTTCTCTATTAAATCCTTAAATTCATTATCAAGATAATCTCTTTCAATAAAATCAGCCCACAGTGAAAACTTCAAATCTTCTATATACATACACATCCCTATTTTCATTTATTTCAATTATAGCCCAACGAATCTGAAATTAAGCTAGTTTCTTCGGCACAACAACTGTAAAAACAGAACCATACCTTGTACTTTTTACATTTATCTCTGTATGGAACTGCTTGAGCATTATCATCTGTGACATATAGAGTCCAAGCCCCGTACCGTTTTTCCCTTTCGTACTGAAATAAGGTTCAAAGATAGAATCTATATTCTCTTGTGAAATACCACCTGCGTTGTCGGCTATCTCTATAACAACCTCTTTATGTCTGCTAAAGATATTGATGCCAATATGAGGATTTTTGATATTGCGTGAGACAAGTTCGTCAACAGCATTGTTGATGATATTTAAAAGAACCTGTATCAATTCGTTCTGATATGTAGCGACAACAATTCGCTGCTTCACATTGAATCTGATTTCTACCCGTGTCTTTTTTAATCTCGGTTCAATAAAAGAAATAGCCTTTTTTACAAGTTCATTGATATCAACTGTCGCAATCTCTTTATTTGGTCTGAAATAGGTTTGAAAATCATCAATGGTTTCAGAGAGATAAACAACAGTATCACTGATATTTTCAAGTGCACTATCGAGTTCTGTATCAGGTATCTCTTCTCCTAGTAGTTTTTTTACCTGAAGGTTGGAGATATTGAGCGTTACAGTTGAGAGCGGTTGACGCCACTGATGGGCAATCATAGAGATCATCTCTCCCATCACGGCCTGTCTTGACTGCAATGTCAGCATCTTGTCTTTTTTCTGCATCTCTTTTATCTGCCGTTCCAACTGTTCTTGCTGCTGCAATATCAGTCGTTTTGATTCAATCATTTTATATTTATAGAAATAGACGATCAAACTGACGATCACTAGTGCAAAGACAATATAAAAAACCTGAAAGAAGCTGTATTTGACAGGTATGTAAGGCTGCAGTGGTGCGATTAGAATCATGCCGATTAAGATTAAAAACCATACAATGGTCACTCTGTCATCAACAAGATAGAGCATTACGATAGGATAGGTGTATATCCAGACAAATTTCATCTGCGTTGGATCAGTGACATATATCAACAGTATCAACAGAGTCGTACCTATGGTCGTAACAGACATAGAAACAAAAGTATAATACTGCTTACTGCGCCTTAAAAGAAAGAACGCAATGATGTTAAAAACGAAAAGTGAAAATTCAAACCATGCCAAAGCACTGAAATGGTTGATAATAAAACCATAAATATAGGCGATAGAAGATGTTATAAGAGCTATATTTATCATCTGAAATCGACTGCGCTGTTCGATCTCATCTTTTTGAAACTGGTGACCGCTAACAAAAATATTTCTCAATGACATCTGCATCCGTTTCTCTCTTAAGGAAGATATATCTTATCTAGCATCTCTTCATATTCACTTACAGCATCACTGTCAAGCGTAATGCCGCCCCCGCTTTTATAGACATAACCATCTCTTGTTTTTTCAATAAAACGGATCATCACCCCGCTATCGAAGCTTTGTCCGTCAAACAGACCAAAAACACCGCTGAAAAATCCCCGCTCATACATTTCTGTCTTCTCTATTATATCCAAAGTACTCTTCTTTGGCGCACCGCTGATACTACCGGCGGGAAGCAGTGAATGCAGTATATCTCCAAGATGCTCACGCCAATCTTTGGGAAGTACGCCAGAGATATGTGAACTTACCTGCCACAGCTCTTTTTCTCCTGCTTGAATTTTTTGTGTATAACGAAAACGATCAACCTTCACATCTCTTGCAACAATCGAGAGATCATTGCGTAGCAGATCAACGATCATAATATGCTCAGCCATCTCTTTAGCATTGGCTAAAATTTTCTCCTCTGCGTGAGGTATCGCCGCATCTATGGTTCCCTTCATCGGAAATGTATGAATGATATCATCATTTATCTGCACAAACTTTTCAGGAGAAAAGCAGACGAACTCATCTTTGTAACGAAGTTTGTAATGTGCATTGGCAAGCGCATATATCTCTTGAAGAGAAAGCTCAGTGTCAATAACAGTCGGCTGCGTGAGATTTAAAATGTAGGTATTACCTGAACGTATCTCCTCAATAATGGCATCAAACTTTTTTTTATACAATGCAAAATCGAGGGGAGATTTCTTTAAAAAATGTGGATGTGCTTTGTAAACATACTCTTCACAAATAGCAAACTCTATATCACTCTTTTTGAGTTCATCAAGCGTAAAAACTTCTACATTCTCTGCTTTAAAATCACTCAAAAACAAAAAAGGAGTTCCCTCACGTGAGAGGGCATTTATTTTTTCAAAAGGCATCTCTGCGTTTAAACTATCAACTTTTTAAGAATTGCCATTCGGATATTGACACCGTTGCTCACCTGCTGGAGTACTTTGCAGCGTTTATCTTCAAGCATCGCATCGCTAATATCTATGTTTCTGTGTACCGGACCAGGATGGAGTAAAATGATGTCACGATCCCCTACCAACTCTTCAGTGATACAAAAATCGCTCGCATAATCCTTGAGTGATGCATAGCTTTGTGAAGAGTGACGCTCAGTCTGGGTTCGAAGACTCATAATAGCATCCACTTCATCGATGATATCATGCAGATAGTGCGTCGTTCTAAGATCTGTTTTTGGTAAAAAATGCGGCGGAGCCACGAGGACTACTTCCATACCAAAACGTGTCAAAAGCTCAATGTTTGAATTTGCCACACGGGAATTCTTAATGTCACCGACGATGGCTATCTTTTTACCACTTACATCTCCAAAATGATCCTTGAGCGTATAAAGGTCCAAAAGTGCCTGTGAGGGATGCGCATGAGCACCATCACCTGCATTTAAGATAGCGGCTTTTGTATGGTTAGAGAGAATTTTCGGCACACCGGCATTTTGATGACGGACAATGATTGCGTGAGGGCCCATTGCATCGAGATTCATCGCTGTATCGACAAGTGTTTCACCTTTTTTTGTAGAGCTTTTTGCCACATCAAGATGCACTATCTCAGCGCCTAAACGTTTTGCGGCTATTTCAAAAGAGCTTTTTGTCCGTGTGGAGTTTTCAAAAAAGAGTGTAATAATGATCTTGTCCTGCAAAATCCGCTCGAATCTTCCATCACTGAACTCCTTTGCATCAGCTAAAAGTGCTTCTATCTCTTCTTTTGTAAAGTCATCAGTTCGAATTAAATGGCGCATGAGAATCTCTTTTATTTTAATTTACAAATTATACAGGACATCGCAAAGCGTGTCAATGTCAGAAGCACTTTTATATACTTTGAGATCTTTAGCCAGAAAGTAAGGTTCACTGACTACAGAAAAACTCTCATCATCCTCTTTACAGTTAAAAACAGTCGCAAAAGACACTTTTTTATCTTCAAGTGTCTTTTGAGAAAGCAGTGTATCATTGATACAGCCAAGTGAGCAGTGCGTCACTAGCAGTGCCGTTGCCTGAAGTGCTTTAATAAGGTCTATCATCATTGCATTACTGTCTAAAGGCACATAAAGCCCCCCTGCCCCTTCAATGAGCAAAACATCACAAAAGGCTTCCTGCTGTGCTATGGCTCTGTCTATCTTGTCATAATCAATGAGGCTGAAATTTGAAGCGATGGCAGGAGCCGCAGGCAGTTCGTAAGAGATGGGCACGATATCTTCAACATCCAAAGACCAGGCAAGCGGATTGAGCTGTTTTAAAAGCCCTAAAAGTTCATCCCCATCAGGATACATTTCATCTGTAACCCCAGTCTCTATCGGTTTAACCACACCGACACTATACCCTTTGTCAGTAAAAGCCCGCATCAAAAGTTTTGTGAGATATGTTTTACCGATGTCAGTATTGGTAGCTGTTATAAAAATTCGTTTTGCCAAAATTTCTCTCTTAATTATTTAAAAGATTATAGCAAAATAAAATTTTATAAGATAATGAAAAAATTGAAAACTATTAGATTTTTGCTTAATGTGCTTTAGATTTGGATGTTTTTGTAAAGGAGCTTACTGAAGTAAGTGACTGCACAAATCATCCGAAGATGAAGTGCAGTAAGTAAAAAGATATTAGTTTTCGTCTTGATTAACGATTTTATTTGCCGATATCCACGGCATCATTTCACGAAGTTTCACACCAGTCTGCTCAATTAATGAAGCACGAGCATTTGTTCTTTCAGCATTCATACGAGGATAACCTGCTTGACCTTCTAGGATGAAGTCTTTTGCAAATCTACCATCTTGGATCTCTTTAAGAATCTCTTTCATAGCAGCTTTAGACTCGTCGTTGATAACACGTTTACCAGAAACATAGTCACCATATTCAGCAGTGTTAGAGATAGAGTATCTCATATCTGCGATACCACCCTCGAACATTAGGTCAACGATGAGTTTCAATTCATGAAGACATTCGAAATATGCCATTTCAGGAGCATAACCAGCTTCAGTCAATGTTTCAAAACCAGCTTGAACAAGTGAAGATACACCACCACAAAGTACAGCCTGCTCACCGAAAAGATCAGTTTCAGTTTCATCTTTGAATGTTGTTTCGATAATTGCAGTACGTCCGCCACCGATTGCAGATGCATAAGAAAGTGCTAACTCTTTCGTAGTACCTGAAGGATTTTGACCAACAGCGATAAGGTCAGGAATACCACCACCACGAACGAATTCAGAACGCACAGTATGACCCGGAGCTTTTGGCGCAATCATAGTAACATTGATGTCCGCTCTTGGAATGATACGACCATAGTGAATGTTGAAACCGTGACCAAAAGCGATAGTAGCACCTTCTTTAAGATTTGGTTCAATCTCTTCTTTATAGATTTCAGCTTGATTTTCATCCGGTAAAAGGATCATTACAACATCAGCTTTTGCAGTAGCTTCGCCAACTGTCAATACTTCAAAACCTTTTGCTTCAGCTTTTGCCCAGCTTGATCCACCTTTTCTAAGACCAACAACAACTTCTACACCGCTGTCTCTTAAGTTTTCTGCGTGAGCGTGTCCTTGAGAACCAAAACCGATCATCGCAACTGTTTTACTTTTGATGATGTCTAAATTACAATCTTTGTCATAATATACATTTAATGCCATACGTTTTCCTTGAGGCTTTAGAGAAATTTACTCTAAAAAATTTGTCGCATTATACTGAAACTTTTGTAAAACTTTTATTAGTTCTAGCTTATAACAAAGATAAAAATATTTATCTTAATCTCACACTCTGTATAATATGAAAAAAATTAGAGGCAGTTATGAAAAAATTTAACCTATTTAACGAGATAATCATTACAAGTAAAAAAGAACTTCTTAATGCTGTAAACTCTCAAAAAGAGTTTGGTATAAACACGCAAGGGGAGATTGTATTTGCACCTTTTAATGCTAAAGAGATACTGATCTATCAAGACAAACACACGCCGCAGGCTTCGAGTGCCCTTATGCCGCCGAAAGTCCCAACACTCACCGATATCTTGGGAGAAAAGTATCAGATAGTAGAGGATGATGACCGTCTGCTTATAAAAGCATTCTCAAACTGGCAGGAACTTATCAAGATAAATACACCTCGCGCATCGTATGACGATACCACAGGAGATGGTGTCGATAAATTTGCAAACAATGAGCTTGAAGATATCGGCTGGAATGCAACTGAATTTGACATCTCTTACCGGGAACTCGTTGAAGTTTTAGAAGAGAAATGCGATGGGACACTGCTTTGCATCGAGCAGGAAGAGCCCTCTTATCAGTTCAGTGGATTAGGTTTTATAGCTGACGACAAACAGGCAAAAGAGATTCTTTTTAACTATTGTCAGGAAAAAATCAAAAAAATGACAAACGAAGACCCTCTGTATGCCAAAGACAACCTAAGCTCCGATGAAGAAGAAGCTGCAGAATTTTTCGCTGTGCTATAATCCAACAAATGACAAACAAACAAAAAATCACCATCGAGTATAAGTATCGCGGCAGTATCGAACTGCCGGACACTCCTCACTCAAAAGATATCTTCTTTCGTGTTAAACAGGCTTATGCAAACCATGAAAAGATGGGTGTGCATCTTCTTTTCTCACGCAATAAGCTTCAACAGCTCAAAAAATACCAAAAGGGTGCTGCGGAAAATGAACTCTTGGAGTTGGATTTTTACATTAACATGGGTGAGATACTTGGCTTTGAGACAAAAGATGCACAAAAATTAAAACAATCCATTATCCTTATCAACGATACTGCCCATACAGGCTTTAACATCACCAAACGTCTCAAGCTCATCAACAAAAAAAAGCCCTCTCACGCAAAGAAGAGTTACCTCTTTTGGGATATTGAGAACTTTTCAAGTATCGCGTCCATCTTCAATGATGTCATAGAACCCTATAACATAGACGATAAGAACATATTTCTAGCAGCAAACCCTGATTCACTCTACTTAAAAAAAGCGGAGTGGGAAGCAAATCTCTATGATTATGGAAAAACGCTCAACTCTTTTGAATTTATAAAGTGTGACCATGGAAAGAATGTAGCAGATGATGTTTTGCTGCGTGAGATGCAGAAACTGCACTTGAAAAACACAAATATCTTTATACTCACCTTTGACAGAGAGCTAAAAGAGCGTTTCACGCAAGAGGTGGATAAAAGCAACAACCTCTATATCTTGGGCAAATAACTTTAAAGTATACCTCTACTTACGAGCCAGATACCTCTGCAGAATTATCATAGCAGAGAGTGAATCGATGCGCCCGTCACGTATCTGTTTCATCTCTCCTTTCATAAGAGCTTCTGCTTCTTTGGAGCTGCCTGCTTCATCTTGAAAAAAGACTTCCCCTTGAAAATCGACAAGATTCATAAAGTGTTCTATCCTGCGGCGCATCTCATCTTCACTGCTTCCGCCAAGCGGCAGACCGACAACGACTACATCGGCTTCCCACTCTTTTAGCACTGTTTGTACTTCAGCTGCTGCTTGATTGCGATTCTTACGGATGACTGCCGGCAGCGGTGTTACAATGTCCTTATGTGCAGAATAGGCAAGACCGATACGCTTGAGTCCTAAATCAATAGCAATATATTTCATCTATTTTCCAAGACAAAAAGAGCCGAACATCTTGTCAAGCATCTCATCATTTTCAAACGGGCGTGTTATGCTTGCCATTGCCTTGACGGCTTCATTGAGATGAAAAGAGAAAATTTCAAGTTCTTGTGACTCAAGCGGTTCATACGCCTCTTCAATATTACGCATCGTCTCCCTCACCGCACTGATCTGACGCTCCGAAATCAGCATGATCTCATCACTGCTGTTACTACTGTCCATAATGGCTTGCAGCTTTGCAACAAGAGAAGAGACATCCTCTTTGGAATTGAGTTCAAGATCGAAATCCATACCCTCAAGTAGAAATTTCTGCGGCAGATCGACTTTGTTTTTAATGATGATCTTCTCTTTATCGGCTGCGTGAGCATGCAACAGTTCGACGATCTGGCTATCCTCATCATCAGCCTCACGTGAGCCGTCAAAGAGAGCGATGACGATATCACTCTGTTTAATAGCATCGAGACTTCTCTCTATTCCTATGCGTTCTATCTCATCATCAGCCTCACGGATTCCTGCCGTATCAACGATTCGGATAAGGTGTGTGCCGATCTTCACCTGTTCTTCAATAGTATCACGTGTCGTTCCCGCTATATCACTGACTATGGCACGATTATAATTCAGCAACGCATTTAAAAGGGAGCTTTTACCGACATTCGGTTTTCCAATTATAGCTACACGAAAGCCCTGCATCAAGCCTGCGCGTGACTGCGATGCCATCAATGTTTTTTGCAGCAGCTTATACAGTTCATCGAGTTTTGCTCTTATCTGCGCAACCAAATCTGTTGGCAGATCCTCTTCTGCATAATCGATCGTCACTTCAGAGTAAGCAAGTATATGAATTATCTCATCTCTGACCTGCTCGATGAACTCTTTAAGTGAGCCTTTCATCTGAGCGGCAAGTATCTTCGCCGCATCTTCACTCTTTGCCTCTATGAGTTGTGAGATAGCTTCTGCTTCGCTGAGATCTATTCTTCCGTTAAAAAAAGCCCGTTTGGAAAACTCGCCGGCATTGGCAAGGCGTGCACCTGCATCCAAAGCTGCCTTGAGAATACTCTGTGCAACGATATAACCGCCATGACACTGGATCTCGACAACATCCTCTGCAGTAAAAGAGTGCGGCCCTTTGAAATAAATAACGATAGACTCATCAATAAGTTCACCATCAGCATTGTAAATATTTGTCAGCGTTGCATATCTGTTTTGGAAATTTTCTTTTTTGGAGAGTTTTTTTGCGATTGAGAATGACTCAGCGCCGCTGAGTCTAATTATTGCAATAGAGCCAATGCCATTTGCAGTGGCAACGGCTGCTATAGTATCATTTTCCATGATCAGTTCGTGTGGTAATCATTTACCAGAATATATTTAAGTCCGTCCCGAGTTGAACGGATAACGACATATTTTTCCGGATAACGCTCACGCAGCTCTTTGAGTGCGATCTGAACGAGAACACCATCAAGAATTTTTGTTTGTGCACGGCCGTCTCTGTCGATATTTTCACATACTGACGTGAGATAACGGCCGACGGACTCTTCCTGATTTTTCAAAAATTCTGCGATCTCCAGACGAAGCTGTACATCATATTTTGTATTTATCCAGTTAAAGAGCATATAAGAGAGTGCTTTGTAACGGTACCCTTCTTTTCCTATGAGCAGTGCTGCATCTTCACCTTTAAACTCTACAAGCAGTGTCTCATTGTCATATGGGCTAACTTCAATGGTATCGATCTCGAAACATATCAGCTTAAAAAGGTCATTGATCTCTTTTTGCACTTCAACTGCAATGGCATCGATGTCAACGGAAACTTCTTTTTCGATATTCTCTTCATCATAAGCGTCATCATAATCTGCCGTATAGTCCAGCCCACTTGCCAAATCTTCCTCTAACTCTTCTTCATCCTGATCACTCACAAAAGAGGTCGGCATGATAGTGTCATTTAAGAATGTCGGGCTTATTTCTTCCTCTCTAACAACAGGCTTCTCTTTTTTTGGAGATACTTGTTTTGGAGTATTTACTTCATTCTTGACCTGTTTTGATTTATCAATCGTTGCAACAATGATTGCCGGCTTTTTAAAAAGTCCCAAAAAACCGCCGCTTGGAGCTTGTACAACTTCAACAGCCATCTCCGTAACGGAACATTTTAGTGTAGCTGCTGCATCTTTGTAGGCTTCTTCAAGGGTTACAGCTTCTATCTTAATCATAACTATTTCTCGCTTTTTTTCTCTATGGCAGCTTTTGCATCTTCAGCATTTTTAAACTGCTGATTTACCATATACTGCTGTGCAATTGAGAAAAGGTTATTTGTAAACCAGTACAGAACAAGTCCTGAAGGGAATGTTACAAAGAAAAATGTAAAGATCACAGGAAGATATTTAAACACTTTTTCCTGCATTGGATCTGTAAAATTATTCGGTGTCATTCTCTGTTGTATAAACATTGAAGCACCCATTAAGATCGGTAGCACATAGTACGGATCCATACGTGAGAGGTCATTGATCCATAAAATCCAAGGAGCACCTTGCAGCTCAACCGCGTTTAAAAGGGTACGGTAGAGTGCAAAGAAAACTGGAATCTGCAGTAACATCGGCAGACAGCCTCCAAGCGGATTTGCTCCGTGTTTTTTGTACATCTCCATTGTCATGGCATTGAGTTTTTGAGGGTCTTTGCCATACTTCTCTTTGAGCTCTTTGAGCTTTGGAGCAAGTGTTTTCATCTTCTGCATGCTCACCATACCTTTGTATGTCAAAGGATACAGAACCGCTCTGATGATGAAAGTAAGTGCAATGATGGCCCATCCCCAGTTTCCAAAGATGCCATGCAGCCAGGAAAGCAGAGCAAAAAGCGGTTTTGCCGCAAAAGTAAACCAACCGTATTCGATGGCATTTGTAAGGACAGGATCAATCGCTTTTAAAACTTTATGCTCTTTTGGCCCAATATAACCGTGAATATTTTCATTTTGTGCAGCATCGAAATAGACGACAGGATTGTCATCACGACCTCGTTCTACGATTACGTTTGTATCTTTTTTGAAACCGTAAAGAATAATCGCCGTATACTGATCAAATGATGATGCAAGTTTCACATCCTGAAAAATCTGTCTGCCCTCGGCATCACCGTCTTCAATGATGTGCGCGACATCATCACCTGTGTAAATAAGTGCTCCGGCAACTGCCATAAGTTTTTTGGATACCTGCGGACGATCTCCAAGATAAACAAAGTGTCTTACATCTTTTGAAAGTGATATCTTTGCATCATAATGCCCATCTGCATAAAATGTCAAAACTTTTGTAACAGTCAGTGACGGAAGTTTTTGTGTCAAGGTAACTGTCACAGGCTGATCTTTTACTTGAACGTCACTAATGTCTGCCATGTATGGTGTTCGTATCGCTGCATCATTAATGGCATCATCTGCAAAACGAATATAAAGAGGCTTTGTTCCCTCACTCGGAATAACTTGAGCATGAAGGTCTTCATCATTTCTAAATTTATCTTCCAAAAGCTCTTTAGATGCTATACGTCCCAAAGTGTCGATTTTTAAAACAAACTTCTCACTTGTAACAGTTACGATATCACTTGATGTTGTATTGGAAGCTTTTTCCTCCGCTGCAATGGCATGTCCGGCTACTTCTTCTACTTTTTTACTAATGTCTTGTTTTGCACTCTGTGCCACTTCTGTTTGAGAGCTCTTTTCTGCTGTGTTTGGCTCCGCCGGTGGAAATATTGCAGTATATCCTACGAAAAAAACTACAGATAACAGTACTGCGACTATCAATCTTTGATTTGGTGTCATTTTGTCTAACACTAACTACCCTTTATATGAAAAATTTTTTATAATGTAATAACGGTTTTTTTTATTGGGAACCAACCAATATTTTATAGAATCAACGTCGAGTTTTGCGGGCTTTTGTTTGAGCTTATCCAAGAGTGGATACTCTATGCCGCCTTCAAAAAATTGATTACAACGTAGTATTCTAGTAAAAGAGTGGTAAAAAGCACTTGAAATTGAATTGTTTTCGAAATTTAGTCGTGCATATTCGCTGCAACTTGGGTAATATCTACACGAACCAAATCCAATGAGTGTAAAAAACCTTTGATAAAGCCATAAAAGCTTAAGCAGTAATTGCTTTAGCACGTAAGAGAACTTTTTTAAAATCATTGTGGAATTTTTCATGAGAAGTATCGAAGAGGCCCGCTTTTGCAACAAAAATATAAGTACCGTCTTTGAGAGAGTTTGAAAGTTCATAAAACATTGCACGCATTCTGCGTTTTGCTCGATTGCGTTTTACTGCATTTCCAATTTTTTTGGTTGCTGTAAAACCTACTTTATGAACTCCATTTTGAGGAAGGTAAAAAAGAACAACACTGTTTGCGTGTTGATTTTTTCCTTTTCTATAGATATAGCTGAACTCTTTATGAGTTTTAACTATATCAAATCCGCCTATACTGACAATTTTTTACGACCTTTAGCACGACGACGGTTAAGTACGTTACGACCGTTTGCAGTAGCCATTCTAGCTCTGAAACCATGTGTTCTTTTTCTAGGTGTATTATGTGGTTGGTATGTTCTTTTCATGTGACATATCCTTATTTAATTTAAGTCCGGAAGTGTACAAAATTTTTGCTTAAAGCGCGGTTAAGGTTTAAGTTCTCTGCTTATTCTTACGAAAGAAACCATAGATGTAGTTACAGAGTTAGGAGTAGATTATGCGCAGGATTTCCATCTTGGAAAACCACTGCGCATTGAGGATTATATTAAAGATTAAGAGATATTTACGGTTACTTCTCCATTTTGTACCGTAAACTCTACGCGAGAGCCTTCAGTGACTTTACCTTCCAAGATAAGGTCAGCCAAACGGTCTTCAACAATCTCATAGAGAGCTCGTTTAAGCGGACGTGCTCCATATACAGGATCAAATCCTGCCTCTGCGATGTATGTTTTCGCTTCTTCAGAAAGCACAAGCTCAATATCACGCTCTTTGACTTTCTTTTTAATGTCATCAAAGAATATCTCGACAATTCCTTTAATTTGCTCTTGACCAAGCGCATTAAAGATAACAACATCATCAAGTCTATTTAAAAATTCCGGTTTAAAGGCCTGTTTCAACTCAGCCATAACCATTTTATCAAGCTCTTCACCTTGTGGATTATTGATGATTTTATCAGACGCGATATTTGACGTCAAGATAATAATGGTATTTGTAAAATCTACCGTCACACCTTTGTTATCTGTTAAACGCCCGTCATCAAGTACCTGTAAAAGGATGTTAAAGACATCCGGATGTGCTTTTTCCACCTCATCGAAAAGGATGACAGAATATGGTTTTCTACGCACCGCTTCGGTAAGCTGTCCGCCTTCTTCATACCCGACATAACCTGGAGCTGCACCGACCAAACGTGATACGGCATGTTTCTCCATGTACTCACTCATATCGATACGGATCATTGCATCTTCTGAGTCAAAGAGGAACTTCGCGAGCGTTTTTGCAGTCTGAGTTTTACCCACACCGGTAGGTCCTAGGAACAAGAAACTACCAATCGGTCTATTTTTGTCACTAAGTCCCGCTTTATTACGCTTGATAGCACGTGCTACGGCATGTGTCGCTCTCTCTTGACCGACTACTGTTTTGTTCAACTCATCTTCAACGTGAATGATTTTATCTTTTTCACTTTGAAGCATTTTGTTGACCGGTATGCCTGTCCATCTGCTTACAATTGAAGCAATGGATTCTTCATCGACAGAATTTTTAAGCAGCGTTCCAGCTTCTTGCATTCTTGCCCATTGTTCGTTAAGCGCCTTTTCTTCCTCGATTAGTTTTGGAATTTCACCATACTCAATCTCAGCAGCACGGTTAAAGTCAGCTTGTGCTTTTGCCAACTCTGCTTCACGACGTTTCGCTTCGATATCTACTTTAATACTCGAGATTTTCTCAAAAACCTCTTTTTCAGTTTTAAATTGAGACTCGAGATTTCTTACTTTCTCTTCTACATCAGCAAGCTCTTTCTCTATCTCTTCAAGGCGTTTTTCATTTGAAGGTGTTTTTTCCATCTTCAACGCCTCTTTTTCAACCATTAACTCTGAGAGTTTACGTTTTGCAGCACTGAGTTCATTCGGCTCAGATTCTATCTGCATTTTCAGCTCAGCTGCTGCTTCATCAATAAGGTCAATCGCTTTATCCGGCAAGAATCTGTCAGCAATGTATCTATCAGAAAGTTTTGCTGCAGCAACAAGTGCAGAGTCCGTAATATTTACATTATGGTGCGCTTCAAGTCTCTCTTTTATTCCACGAAGAATTTGCAGTGACTGATTCACTGTCGGTTCATCTACAGAGATAGGAAGGAAACGACGTTGCAATGCTGCATCTTTTTCAAAGTATTTTCTATACTCTTTAAGTGTCGTTGCACCGATAGTATGCAATTCACCACGAGCGAGTGCTGGTTTCAAGATATTTGCCGCATCCATTGAACCCTCAGATGCTCCAGCACCGACAATCGTATGAATCTCATCGATAAAGAGAATGATATTTCCGTTCTCTTTTACCTCATCGATAACCGCTTTGAGTCTGTCTTCAAATTCACCACGATATTTTGCACCGGCGATAAGTGCCGACATATCAAGTGCTATCAAACGTTTGTTCTGTAAAGACGTTGGAACATCCCCACTATGAATTCTCTGTGCAAGCCCTTCAACAAGTGCCGTTTTACCAACTCCAGGTTCACCGAGGAGCATCGGATTGTTTTTCGTTTTACGGATGAGAATCTGCATCGTTCTTGCAATCTCTTCATCACGTCCGATTACAGGAGGCAGTTTTCCCTCTGCTGCTTCTTTTGTAAGATCGATTCCGTATTTATCCAAAGACTC
Organism: Sulfurimonas paralvinellae; assembly: GCF_014905135.1. Lineage (NCBI taxonomy): Bacteria > Pseudomonadati > Campylobacterota > Epsilonproteobacteria > Campylobacterales > Sulfurimonadaceae > Sulfurimonas > Sulfurimonas paralvinellae. Next base: position 1,563,696 of record NZ_CP041406.1, read on the forward strand.
TAACGTTTCATCTGCAGTCTGTGAATCTATCTTCGCACCGCCACGAGCTGCTTCCAGCTCTTTAGCAAGATCCATAGTATTGATATACTTCGGTAAAATCTCAGAGAATGGAGGTGTCTGCAAGTTTGCCAAGATATAAGTGTCTACTGCCAAGAAAGCATCTCCATTTTTTATCATGAGACCTTCTCCGTTTTGTAAGGTTCTCACAAACTCTTGAGAAAGCTTAATGTTCTCTTTTGTTACAGATGAAGATTTTGGAAGTTTTTCTGCCATTGACTTAATGTCAAGCTCCATTGCAACTTTATCGACACCCATTTTATTGAACATCTGATTAAGCACCGAATCAGAATTCGTCAAAAGTGCCCATAAGAAGTGGATTGGTGTCACTTCCTGATTTTTATTATGAAGCGCCAATGAGACTGCACTCTCAATTGATTCTGTCATGTTATGTGTTAGTTTTTCGAAAATATTATTAGCCATTTTTAAATCCTTCTATTTTTTTTCTGACGTAAGTATATTCTATTTCTCAAAATAGCTTTGCTACTTAAGTCGCATAAATTATACTACTTGAGTATACCTTTGTCAATATTTTTATATCTTGGTAGCATAGAGGCATTGCCACTCACACCGCCACTATGTATATAAAGGATTCTCTCATCAGTTTGTTCAAGAAGTGTCTGCCACATCAAAGGAGCGTAGAGCAGATCAAATTCAATACCTCCAGATTTGAGCTTTTGATACATCTCATAAAACTCCGGATAAGGCTTTGCAAAATGATACTTTTTCTTTGATTCTAAAATATGAAGATTTTTCGGCAGTTTTCCAAGTGCGAGCATCTGTTCTTTTAGATAGCTGACATCACCGACACTCGGCGTTGTATAGATCCTATACTCCGGCAGTGCCAATGCTAAAAAGTATGCTGTCGTTCCTGTTCCCGAAGGCGTTGCCAATGATTGAATATCTTTATGCTCACGCAGCTGTTCGCGCAGCTCATCTGCCAAGACTTCAAGACCTTCTTTTGCCTCTGTTACCGCCCCGCCCTGATCGAGTATAAAAATTTTTTCATCAAGGTTTAGCCGTAAAGATGCTATAAAATCTCTATAGAGTTCATGCTCTATTTCATGATGCGTCATTCCTAGAGCAAGTGCTGTCGCAAAATTTCCAAGAGTGTTCTCTCGTTGTTGTCTACTTAGAGGTTTGGAGTAATAGATAAAATTCCAACCTTTTTGCCTACACATAGCTGCAATTGCAAGCATTGCATTGGACTGTGTACCGCCATAAGAGATAATTGTGTGGTAAAGTTCTTTTGGTGTTTGTAGAAGAGTGTAGAGTTTTCTGTATTTGTTTCCTGCCAAATAAGGGTCAATGAGATCATCCCTTTTGACAAGAAACTCTCTTGTGTCTAAAATAATTTTAGACAGAGGAGAGAGTTGCATAGAATGTTACTTGATTACAGCTTTCTTCTGTAATGCATCCATTTTTTTCTTCATGACTTCTTTGAATTTTTCCATTTTCAAACGTTGTTCGATAAATGCTTTTACTTCATCGAATTTTCTTGTCATAGATGGTTTTTTATCTTCAAGATAGATAACATGGTACCCAAACTGTGTTTTTACAGGTTGTTGCGTAATCGTACCTTTTTTCATAGAAAATACTTTATCATTAAAAGCAGGAACCATCTGTCCTTTAGAAAAATATCCAAGATCACCACCATTTTTACCGCTAGGTCCGGTTGATTCTTTTTTTGCCAGCTCGATGAATTTTGCTTTGAGTTTATCACCACTTAAAGATTTAAGCTGTGCAATGATCTTCTTAGCTTCATCTTCAGTTTTTACCAAAATATGGCGTGCATGAACAGACTCTTTTTCTCTGAATTCATCCATATTTTTCTTGTAGTAGTCTTTGAGCTCTTTATTTGAGATTTTGATACTGTCAAGTAATTTTTTCTGCCATACCTGAATAGCAAGCTCTTTTTTCATGCGCTCTTCAAGTTTTTTATATTCACTCTTATACTCAGCAGATTTTGTTATGCCTGATTTTTTTGCATCATCATAAATAAGCTCTTTGCCAATAAGCTGTTGCAGAACCTGTTGTCTGAATGCTGCTTGTCTATCAGCCGGTACTTGATTGAATCTTCCCTGAGTAGCTTGCATTAACTCTTGGTCAACCTCTTCTTGCGTAATAGGTTTGCCATTTACGCTCACTAATGTTTTTGCTGATGCCACTGCTCCAGTGAGTAGTAAAGCAGAAAGTAAGATCGTTACTTTATTCATTATAGTTCCTTATAGATTAGTTATAAGAAGTTTAATGACAATATATTAACAATTATTAAACAACAGCTCTTTTACTCGGCAAATGTAAGATATTTGTCTAAAATAGATTCCAGTTTTTCCCGTGTCAACGGTTTTGAGAGATAATCATCGAGTCCTTCGGCCAACAACATCTCTTTATCCCCTTCCATAGCCATTGCAGTCAGTGCAACTATAGGCAATTCTCTGTCTCTCGGCATTTTATCTTTAATCTGTTTTGTTGCTATGATCCCGTTCATCTCAGGCATATCAATGTCCATGAAGATGATATCGTATCTGTTTTTTTCAGCCATTGAGACAGCTTCAAGCCCATTGGCGGCAGTGGCTACTTTGATATCATACTCCTGTAAAAGGATTTGAATGAGTCTTTGATTGATAAGATTGTCTTCGACGACCAAAGCAGTCAGTCTATGTTTTAACTGCAGCTCGTTTGTCTCTTCTTTTTTCGGTTCAAATTTATGAACCGCATAAAGATGTTTTGCCATATTGCTTGGCAAGATTGGTTTATGAATCACTTCATCGACAATATGCGTCAGTTTTGTCTGTAGTTTTTCATGCTCTTCCAACAGAAGTGTTATCGGTGCTTTTTTAGAATACGTTCCGAGTTCAAGCATCCATGAAGAGTCATTTTGATTGCCGACAATATAAAGCGCATCTATATCATCGTAAAGTGTCTCATCAAGAAGATTTGATTTGATGACATCAATAGCAAAAGCTCTGAGATAGATCGTTAAAAAGTTTGCTTCATCCACTCTTGAGTTATCAAGCAGTAGCACTTTTACTTTGCGTTTTGGCATCATTTTATAGTTTTGACCTTCAGAGTCTTTAAAATCAAGTACAAAGTTTACATATGTGCCATTATCTTTCTCACTCGTTATTCTCAGCTCAGAACCCATCAGTTTTGTAAGTCCGTGTGAGAGACTAAGTCCGACACCCATTCTCTGGTCTGCCTGATTTCCAGCAGTAAAAGGCTCATACATAAAGGCGATCTGCTCTTCTGAAATGCCTTTGCCGTTGTCTTTGACTCCAAAACCGATGCTGCAGGCACCGTTTTGTGCACGCTTGAGAACTTTAACTTCAAGGATGACCTTACCGCCGCGAGGTGTGAACTTAATGGCATTTTGAGTAATGGCATTCATGATCTGTAGAATCTTATTGATATCACCTGTCAGTTTCTGCGGAATTTTAGGGTCTATGAATGAAAGGACTTTCACCCCTTTCTCTTCTCCGGCTTTATAAAAATGGTAGGCGAGTTTTTCAATCTCCGGCAGCAGATTAAACGTTTCATTCTCCAATTCAAGGCGACCTCCCTGGAGCTGTGAAAGATCTAACAGAGTTTCAATATTCGTCATCAGACTTTTCGATGATTTTGAAATCATATTAATATATTCAAGTTGTGTAGCATCAAGGGAAGTCTCTTTAAGAAGTTCTACAAAACCAAGTATCCCGTTCATAGGTGTTCTAAATTCATGTCCTATATTGGCTAAGAACTTAGTTTTGAGTTTTTCTACTTCTTTGGTTTTCAATCTCGCCTTATGTAAACTCGTCACATCTCGCAATTCTAAGATATAAAGATTTTTATTATGGGGGTAGATATGACAATAAGCATCGATAACAAGAACTTCATTCGTCTCCTGTGATGCTAAACTAACACGGTAACCATCACTTTTATATTTTTTGATGTAGTCAAGCCAGCTTTTGTCAGACTCTGTAAATATCTCTTCGCTCTCATTTAAAAAGACATCTCTTATACTCTCTTTTTCTCTTTTAAAATCATTCATATCATGATAGGACATGGTTTCTAAAAACTTTTTATTTGCCCATATCCACCCTTCGCTCTCCAAGAAGCAGAGTATCATATTCTCATTTTTATTGACAATGTATTTAAAAAAGTTATTATCTAGATAGTGTGAAACATCATCATCTACTATAATCGGCTCACGTCCTGCCTCTTTTTTATCACTGCCAAATATCATTGAAAAAAATCCCATAATGTTATCCCCCAAAAAAAATGTCGTAATTTTGATTATATCACAAAAAAAGGATAAAATTGCTTTTTAGACTTCTTTCATAACCTCTGATACTCTTCAGAGGTCTAAAAAGAGTTAAGATTGTGCAAAATGTTTTTTGAAGCGTAGCCGTAGCTACGGTGATGAAAACTTTTGTGCAAGATTGATTCTTTTTAGACCTCCCTTCGGGTAAACTATACAAAAAGATATTCTGTGTTGGATAACCTTCACCGTAACTACGGCTACGCTGAAGAACATCCGCCTTGACTATCATATTGTATAGTTTACTGAAGAATATCAGAGGTTATGAAAGAAGTCTTATGAAAAAAGCAACAAAAAAAGAGATTCAAGAAATTCACAAAAGATTTATTCAAAGATACAGCGATGCCGTTACCGAATTAAAATACAAAAATGCCTATGAACTTGTCGTGGCAGTTGCACTCTCTGCGCAATGTACAGATAAACGTGTAAACCTTATCACACCGGCATTGTTTGAGAAATACTCCTCACCAAAAAAGCTGGCGGAAGCGGATATTGACGATGTTAAAAAACTTATAAACAGTTGTTCGTTTTTTAATAACAAGGCAAAAAATATTATAGCCATGGCCAAACGTGTCGTAGAGGTCTATAACGGTGAGATACCTATGGATGAAAAAGAGTTGCAGACACTTGCCGGTGTAGGGCAAAAAACAGCAAATGTCGTGATGATAGAGTACACCGGAGCTAATCTTATGGCCGTTGACACCCATGTATTTCGGGTTTCTCATCGTTTAGGGCTTAGTAATGACAAAACAGCCAAAGCGACAGAAGCAACGCTCGTAAAAAAGTTTAAAAACGACCTGCATGCACTCCATCAGGGGATGGTACTTTTCGGACGTTATATCTGCACGGCAAAAAATCCAAAATGTGATGAATGTTTTTTAACCGACCTTTGTAAGACAAAAGAGAGTTTCAAGGTTTAGGCATAGAATTTGCTTCTTTAGAAATATGAAAAAAATTTTATTCCTATTGCTGCTTAGCCTGAGCAGTTTTTTTCTCTCAGGCTGTGTAAACAAGCACGGCATTTCGGCAAAATATTACAGTGACTGCAAAGAGTATTATGACCTGCAGGGCTATTATCACAAAGAGTGCGGGGACGATGATATCGTAACATACAAGCAGATGGGAGACCTCATCAAAAAGAAAAAACCCGAACCGACCTCCAATGTATGGTAAATCAACGCAAAGTTTTTAAATAGAATTTTCCATTTTTCACAGTAAAAACGGCACTTGATATATCTGTTCTTCTACTTGCTTTTATACTCTTTTGAAAATTGTTCGAAGATGAGTAGAGTTTTCCTCTAGATACTTTTGGATCACCAAAGACCATATGCATTGCCTGTGATGCCATTGCATCTGCAATACTTCTCACATTCTGTCTCTTTTTCGACAACGATTCTTTTATAAGCAGTGTTGTCAGTGCAGCCACTTTTTGCTCGCCTGTTATTTTTGTATTGAAGATAATCTTATCATACTCTGTTGATGCGGCTCGTACAGGCATGACAAGTGCAAAATTTTTCGCATGATTCAAAGCAAAATATATGCCTTCCGTCGCATCTGTATGCTTATTTTGCTTTATGATAGGACCGTCATACAGTCCCGTTTTCTTATTATACGCATACGCTACACTGCAGTTTGAGTTATATCTGTTCTTTTTTAGCTTTGTACAGAGTACAGGTAAATTGAAATGTATATCTTTATATCTGCTATAGTGCACTTGAAAATATTTTTGATATTTTTTAAAAGGGTTGGAGGTATAAAACTCTTTTTCCTTAGGCAGTCTCCAGTAATTGACCATCGAATTTGTCTTGAGTTTACTCAGTTTGGCAACGACAACACCTTTTTGGTTTTTCACGCCGGCTTTATACTCTGTCACTTCATTGTTGGATTTAAAAAGGAAATTTCTGCCGCGATACCTGAAGTATCCGCTGTATATCAATGTATCGAGTTTTGTTTCATAGATCTTCGGCCATGGCTTGCCCTTTGCAAAAACTGCATCTTTTACAATCATGCGTGGTTTTTTTTGTAAAATATAATCAACATAAGCACTCGGCATTGCCCATATAAGTTTACTTTTTTTATCATATACCAAAGAGAAAAGATCATGCTGATTTTTCCACTCTATTTTTGTAACATACTTAAAATAACTTGTGTCATATGGATTTTTAATGGTATGCAGGGTTACAGGCAGTACAAAATCTTCTTGAATGACTATCCATTTTTTATATTTTTGATATCCCTGCTTTGTAACTTCTATAAGATACTTACCTGGTTTTAAAAGAATATTGTCATGATATTTTGGTTTTATGTTGAGTATTCGAACACGAGCACCTTGAGGCGCTTTTACATACAATGTATACTGCTGCGTGAGCGTATGTGCTGAAGTTTTGGCACTCTCTTTTGTTTGATTGCTCTCCTTCAGTGCTGTATCCGTGAGAACAACTGGAGCAGGCTTCTCCTGCATACAGCCCTGTAAAATAAGAACTAATAAAACCAAAGCCGGCAGATATGTAAAGAGTCTCATAAACATCCTATTTTATAGCAATGAACGTTGCAAAGTTTGCCCAGCGGAATATCACTTCACAATGTGAAAATCCTGCATTTTTTGCCATTGTCATATTTTCTTCTTCACTGTAAGGCACAAGCACATTCTCCAACGCCTCACGCTTTTGCATGATCTCATACTCCGAGTATCCCTGCTCTTTTTTAAAATCATAATAACACTCTATCAGATCTTTATTTAATTTTGAATGATGTGATATCACTTTTTCACTAAAGATAAAGACACCCTCCTCACGCAAAGAGGCAGCGATCTTTTTTAGAAGTTCTTCACGTACAAGTGGTCGAACAAACTGCAGTGTATAGTTTGAGATAAAGACATCTGCCTCTTTATAATCGTATTGTAAAATATCAGCTTCTTGAACATCGACATCCGCCCCAAAAGCTTCTATCTTTCTTGTGGCGCGTGCAAGCATCGCTTTTGAATTGTCAAGCCCTATCAATGTCGCTTTTGCATGCAGATCCCGGTGGATTTCTATAAGCAATGAAGCTGTCGAGCAGCCAAGATCATACAAATATCCATCCTCACGCAGGTTTTTCAAGGCAAAGAACTTTGTGATCTTCTGACTCTCTTTATAAAAAGGAACACTCCGCTCCAACATGTCATCAAAGACCGCGGCGACTTCTTCATCAAATTCAAACTGTTTTTTTATCGGTTTTGTAAATACTTTATCATTTTTGTCATTCATCGTATGCTATTTTATCGAAAATTGTCTATAATTAAAAAAGAATAATATTAGAAGAAGGTTTTTTATGGAAATAAGCACATCAACATGGATGATGACAGCCTTTATTGCAGGGATGATTGTAAGTATATGGAAAATGTACCCTTTTTTAGTCAATCGGACACTTGAAGATGATGATACGGGAGAAGATGCCCACAATTATCTCATTGAACTTATGCAAAAAGTTTTAAAAGAAGAGGAAACGGCACCTGACGCGAAAACTCTTCATGAAAAGATGACGGCACATGCGGATTTTGATAAAGAGAGATTTTGGAGATTTAATCTCAACAAACTCAATCAGCTGCTTTTCACGCACTATGCACAACACCCGCACTTGAGTTCTATTGAGGATATTCACCAGGAAGTGAACAAAGAGACTAAGAAAAATTAGTTTCTATTTAATGCATTTAAGTCTTTATAAGCCTGCAGTACACGCTCTACTAAAGACTCTTGCCCTGCTCGGAGCCATTTTCTAGGGTCATAATATTTTTTGTTCGGCTTATCATCACCTTCAGGGTTGCCGATCTGTCCTTGAAGATAGTCATGGTATTTTTCAACATAGTTCTTCACACCTGACCATGTAGCCCACTGTGTATCTGTATCGATGTTCATTTTGATGACACCGTAAGAGATTGCTTCAGAAATTTCTGAAGGCAGTGAACCAGAACCACCATGGAAAACAAAGTTTACAGGTTTTTCAGCTGTGCCGAACTTCTCTTGGATGTATTTTTGTGAGTTATCCAAGATCTTTGGCGTGAGCTGCACATTTCCTGGTTTGTAAACACCATGGACATTTCCAAATGACGCAGCGATGGTAAAGTGTGGTGATACTTCTCTGAGTTCTTTATAAGCAAGAGCGACTTCTTCTGGCTGCGTGTATAAGAGAGCATTGTCAATGTTCGTATTGTCAACACCATCCTCTTCTCCACCTGTACAGCCAAGTTCTATCTCGATGCTCATACCTATCTTGCTCATTCGCTCCAGATATGCTTTAGAGATACCTATGTTCTCTTCTAACGGCTCTTCAGAGAGATCGAGCATATGTGAAGAAAAGAGTGGTTTACCTTGTGTTTTATAATAAGATTCGCCTGCTTCTAAAAGTGCATTGATCCATGGCAGTAATTTCTTTGCAGCATGGTCTGTATGCAGAATAACCGGAACACCATAAGCTTCGGCCATCATATGCGTGTGAATAGCACCTGCTACCGCACCTGTGATCGCTGCTTTTTCATTTTCATTGCTTAACCCTTTGCCTGCATAAAAAGATGCACCGCCGTTACTAAACTGAATGATAACAGGAGAGTTTGCTTTGGCCGCAGCTTCCAAAACACCGTTTAAAGAGTCACTGTTGACAACATTCACAGCAGGTATGGCAAAACCCTCTTTTTTTGCATGATCATAAACTTTTTGAACATCTTCGCCAAAAAGAACTCCGGGTTTTACAATATCTAAAATGCCTTTGCTCATAATACTTCCCTAAAAAAATTAATTTCAACCCGGATTATAATATATACTACATTTAAAACAACTTTATGTTAGAATGAAGTCAAAAAGAAACCATAATGCCTTTATATAGAGAAATCACAACAGATATTGTTCTCATAGATATTATTGATTTTTCCAAGCTCGATGCAAAGCAGCAGCTTGAGATCATCTCTTTTTTAACCCGAAGCTACCGTAAGGTGATAGAGAAGATGCTTTCTCACTCCGAGATAGTTCTCGAGAGTTTCATTATGGGCTTCATTCCAACCGGAGACGGTTTTTACTGTATTTTAAGTCCAAAGTATAAAGGATACGGTGTTATTCTGGGACTTAGTTTCAACCATTTTTCAGACCAAATAGCCAAGATGTTTCCCTATTTTCATGGTATACGCATCGCTGTCCATACCGGAGGCGTCAACCAGTTTCGGGACATTTTAGGACACAAGAATTTCATAGGTGACGGACTCAACGACTGTGCACGCTATCTTGAGCTCAAAGACTTTACCATCTCTACGGTCATGGTCTCCGACACTGCCTATGAAAACTTTAAAAGCTTCCTTTCAAAGAGAGAAGATTACAAAGAGCTTTTACAAAGAAGAGAGTTTAAACGCTCTGATGCCTACATATTTCAAGACAAGCATCATATAACAAAACGGGGTTATTTAGTCTGGATGAGAAAATCGGGTATAATTACTCCTCCAAAATATAAACTTTAAAACAGAGGGCAGACCATGCGATTGACCTTAGACGAATATTCAAAACATTTTAAAATGTCCAAAGAGATGATTAACTCCAAACTGCGTGCAAAAAAACTCAACTACATCATTGAAGACGGTATTACTTACATTATTGTCACCCGCAGCTCATTAGAACCCCAAAAACGTGAAGAGATCCACAAAGAAAAAAAGCAGACCATACAATCGCAAAAAGAAGAGACACAAAAAAAGAACGAGGAAAGAAAAATGCCGCAAAAACCTAAAACAACCGTTGCAATGGTACTTTCTCTTTATCAAAAAGAGAATCAACACCTCAAAGAAAAAATAGTACAGCTAGAAGCCAAGATAGACAAACTCATTGACGACAAGGAACAGATGCTGCGTGATGAGATGAACAAAATTGAGCAGGTATATTCTCAAAAAGATGAGCAGCTCAAAAATATTTTAGAGTTGATGAACACGCAACTGCTCACGCAAAAGTCGCAAACTATCCATGATGTTGAAACCGTTAGTGCTGATGTTGCGATCAAGAAAGAAAAAAATAAAAAAGAAGATGAAATTGTAGAACTCAAAGAATATCTCAAAACACTTGATCTTGAACCCTACCAAAGAAAGATCATCAAAAAAAGATTTTTGGCAGTATATGACAAAGACGTTCGTGTTATCAAACAAAACGGCAAACTCTATCTGAACTTTTCAAAATACGATTACAGCGACCTTTTAGAGTATTAGGAGTTATCAAGAGTGGCAACAAAAGAGCTTATAAAAACAAAACATATCAAAGATGCTCTTCAACGCTATGCGACAGATAATCTCATTCCACTCTCCGAATGTGATTTTACAATCAATAAAGTGGATACACTGGTTAAAAATGCAAGGAACCATGAGTTTGAGCACTATACAAAAGAGCGTCTAGAAGAATATCTCAACCCCGAAACAATTCTCAATGAGCATGTTGAATTTACGCAGATATACACCATCACTGCCATGCAAAAAGATACTCAGGAGATGGATCTTCTCTACACAATCGATTACGGAAGATATGCGACACATCCAACACTCATTCTCTCGCCGAAATCAAAAATACCCTATAAACGATATGCGCCTTCTGATACACTTAAACTGCTTTATAGAGAACTTAACAAGATAAAAGCCGCTAACGAGATTCTTATTGGCATCTTTGATGAAACTATGAAAACGACACTGAAGAAATTTGTAAAGTACCTCTATGCAGGAAAGTTTACAAAAAAAGTAAAAATTTCTCTTTTTGAAGGCATTGAACCTGTTGTTGCACGCCAAAGCCGTGTTATTTTCTGGTTCAAGGAAAAAGAAAAAGAAGGCATGGTTATAGAAGTCGATAAAGATGAGATACTAATAGAATACAAAAAACCGATCTATGGACATAATGGGTTCAATGCACACGGAAAATATATTGACACACTTTATGCACAGAACAATGATGATGTAAACATAGAGATAGATCCAAAATCTGTACGCATTGAGGAAGATAATAACTCGAAACGCTACATCAGTATAAACAAAGGCTATGTTCATTATGACGGTGTCAAACTCTCGGTAGACAACCGACTGAGACTTCATGAGATATCACGCAATAAACATATTATAGATTCTCATGATGAAGATAATAACATCGATGTCATTGTTGCGCAGCATGACGTCACAAAAGATTCCGTTGGCGAAGGTGTAGAACTTGTTTCTGAATGTATTGCCGTTGAAGGGTTTGTCGGTGCCGGATCCACGCTCGAAGCGATGCAGCTTGAGATCAAAGGAGCTACGCATCAGGACTCCAAACAATTCGCAAAGTTTGCCAAGATAAATCGCCATAAAGGAACGCTGCGTTGTCATGAAGCTGAAATAGGACTGCTTGAAGGCGGTACTGTACATGCAACGAAAGTAAAGGTAGAATCTTCTCTCGGTGGGCAGATTTATGCACAGGATGTTGTCATAGGACATACAAAGAACAACCTCAAGGTCTATGCATCAAACTCGATCACCGTACGACTTGTCAGCGGAGAGGACAATCTTTTTCAAATAAACTACAGAGATATTCCAATTCTCGATGCAAAGATACAATTCATTCAAGAAGAACTCGAAGATCTTAAATACAGAGTCGATCAGGCAAAACGCTTTCAACCGCAGGAAGTGAAACTCTTAGAAGATGAGATAGCTTCACTAAAGATTGAAGAGAAAAAGATCGTTGAGTCCTACAAAACAGCCACAATTACAGTTGAACAGCCATTTAGAGGTTTAAACTCCATAGTTTTCACAATAGATAAAGACCATGAGATTCACTACAAAACTGATGCAAAAGCCTACCTTCCATTTCATTTGAAAATAGATGACGGCACCATAACATTGCTTCCTCCTGCCATTTCTCTTACAATTGAATGAAGTTTAACAATTAAGTCTATTTATGATGGATCTTTGCTTTTTCAGAGACCATCTCATCAAGTTTAGAAAAGAGCAGATAACTTTGAGCTTCCATATCTTTAAAGTTAGCTACGATCTCATCTTCATGCTCCAGTCGTGTATCGACAGGTTTCAAAAAGTCAAGGTTGTGATAAACATCATCATGGACATGTTTATGCGGCTCTTCCATCTCTTTAAAAGCTTTGGTAGTGCCAAAACGCTCTTTCCCTGTGGTGGTATACCATTTGCCAAGACGACATTCGGTATGACGTGTAAATTCTTTTTGCGTATCAACATTTACAATAGTATTGTAAGCATCAGATTTAAAGATGATATGATCAATTTTTGCCAAAACTACAAAAACTCTGTTCTCCATATCTTCAACGACATCTGCCATCAGTCCTGCATCATCATTAAGCTCAGACATGGTTGCATTAAAAGCTTCTACGGAATCTGAAGACTCTTCTGCCAACAGCGTCATAGCTTCTGATTTATCTAAAACGGTACTTGCTTCTTGCTTCATGGAGTTGATAGAGATAGTGATCTCGCTTGTCGCTTTTTGCGTTCTCTCGGCAAGTTTTCTAACCTCATCGGCAACAACGGCAAAACCACGTCCGTGTTCACCTGCACGAGCTGCTTCAATGGCTGCATTGAGTGCCAATAGATTTGTCTGCTCTGCAATATCTTTAATGAGATCAACAACAGAAGTGATCTCATTTGTTTTTTCATTCAAATCTTCTATGGAAACATTACTGTCATTTATATGTTCAACCAGACTTTGAAGTTTAGATAAGATAGCTTCTACCTGCTGCATACTTTCAGAGGATTGGGAACTTGTTTTTTGGGTATTTCTATGGACATCACCCAGCTCATCGATAACATTGGCTATTTCACCTTGGATAAGTTTAAGACCATCGCCAACATTATTGATGCTAAGAACAGAGCTGTTAAAAGAGATGACCTTTTGCTTCTCATTAGCATCTTTCATCGCATCAATACCACTTTTAACCATATGTATGGCTTCAGAAAAATCTCCACTTAATCCCTCATCCTTAAGTTCATAACTAAAATCACCTGCTGATGCTTTGTGTACCGAAGTATTAATTCGTTCTGTTAAAGTTTTCATAATAGTTACAAGTGATTGTAAAAGTACGGTAATCTCATCCATCTCATTACGAACTGTTTTTCTGCGATTAACAACAACGTTTAAGTCACCCTCCGTTACTTTTGTAATTAACATTTTAAATCTATCAATAGCTCCGGTAATACCCTTTGTCACACTCAAAGAGATATAGATGACAAAACCAAGAATAAACAAAGAGGATATGATTAAAAATAACATTTTTCTTAATGCTCCGGAAGCTTTTGATGCAGCCAAATTATTAATATCCTTAGATATCTCATCTTCCAACCATTTTAATTTATTTATTTTTTTAGTTATTGTTTTAAACCAATAAATTGGATCGATTCCAAATTCGCTCTCCTTGGAAAAAGCGAGCTGTCTTATTTTTTCAACTTCTGCAAAAGAAGGGTCTGAAGAAGCTTTTTTATATAAATCATTTATATGTTTTGTAGAGACATGTAAAAAAAGATTGAGAAGCGTCTTTTGCTGACTTACCAAAGATGCAAATTTAGCAGATGTGGCTCTGTTAAATCTATCTTTGGCAAATACCGCTGACAATACAGCTCTTTCAATGCCGGCACGCTCTTTTGCTGAGATAAAAAGAACGAGAGAGTTGAAATCATTACGAACTTCTCTGTCCTTTGGCTCAATAGAAAATTCAGAGATAGTATCTATAATTTTTTTATTTAAGCCTGTATAAAAAGAGACAGCACCACTCACAGGAATACTAAGACTGTTTACTTTTGTACGCATAGATGCAATCGCGTCAAAATCTATCTCACGTTTGACATACTCTGAGTAGCTATTTTTATGGGTATTGTAAAATTTTTTCAGCGCTGCAATTTTGATATCGGTAGTTTGTTGTTGTTGCGGCAAAATATCAGAAAACTTTTTACCCTTAGACCCTAAAAATCCCGCACTGGCACCACGCTCTTTTTGTAACTCATGCAAAACTGCACTCATTTTTACAGAGAGTGCTACTATCGATTTTGTTCTCTTCTGATCTGAATACTCATTCCACGATTCATAAGAGAGAACACTTGCATAAGCCAATATAACAGCCAGTACACTCAAACTAAGAACTATTAATCTTTGCCGTATAGTTAAATTCCTCATGTTTTCACCTTTATAGAATTATAAAATTTCAATTTGAAGTTCAATTATTAAAAAATATCTTATCTGCTTCCAGCTTAAATCGCACTAACACTCAGAAGAGACTTAAATGAAGCCTCTGAATAAAGTCACTTTCGTTACTCTGCATTTTAAAAGTTACGTGTTTTATATAATCCTACCTATCTTAAATATATATAGCTCATAAACCATTTAATAACTACAAATAGTCTTTCAAACTTTATTAAAAATTATACGTTATTTCGTGTATAATATTCGTAATAACATATCTATTATTGTATTTATCGAATATAATATTCTATTTTCATACAATTAAATACATTATTTGATATATTTTTAATAATAAAATGTATATTTAAGTATTAAAACCGTATACTTTTCGAATGCAAATTGATGATCTGTTTAATATCCTTCATAACTCTATAGAGTCTCAAAACAACGGCAAGAAGATATCCCTTAAAGATATGGCCAATGAACTGGGAATCTCTATGCGTACATACCAAGACTGGAAACTCGGCCGTGCCAAACCACAGGCAGCCGCTGTTGTGATGAAGATGCTTGGAAAGTTGGATGATGATGAGATCATCAGAGCCGTTCGAAAAATAAACAAACTAGAGGAGTAGTAATGGGTGCGCTTACAAAGAATGAAAGAGATGGTTTGGAAGATGTATTTTTATCTATCCACAGTGTCAGCAGATATGAAAAACTCAAAGATTTATCATCATTAGTTATTTCTAAGCCAAGAACACTCAACTTCAAAAAACTCGTAAAACAGGCTAAACATGGACTAAAAGAAACAAAAATATCACATTTTTTACTCAAAATTGCCAAAAAGAAGAAAAATTTAAGCAAATAAACTATAAAGTATCTCTAGCTGAATTATTTAATTCGGAAAATTTTAATCCAAGGGTAAATTTATGAATAAAGCGCAATTCGTTGAGTTAGTACAAGAGAAAGGTGGTTACAAAACTAAAGTTGAAGCTGAATCTGCAATCAAAGCATTCACTGAAGCTGTAGTTGAAGCACTTGTAAAGGGTGAAGATGTTTCTTTAGTTGGCTTTGGTAGCTTCGCTGCTGCATTACAAAAAGGTAAAAGTGGTAAAGTTCCTGGTACTGACAAAACATACACTACTCAAGATAAAATGGTTCCTAAATTT
Organism: Sulfurimonas paralvinellae; assembly: GCF_014905135.1. Classification (NCBI taxonomy): domain Bacteria; kingdom Pseudomonadati; phylum Campylobacterota; class Epsilonproteobacteria; order Campylobacterales; family Sulfurimonadaceae; genus Sulfurimonas; species Sulfurimonas paralvinellae. The sequence continues at coordinate 1,579,376 of NZ_CP041406.1, forward strand.
AAAGCTGGTAAAGGTCTTAAAGACCGCGTTGCAGCTGGTAAATAATTGTTAAAATACCGTTATTTTCATAACGGTATTTTATCTCTATGATGAAATTATCATTCCTTCCTTCATTTTTTAAAACAAAAGATGAAACACTCATTGTCCCCGACTCTTTGTTGCTAAAAAAGATCAAATCACTCTCAGATAACAGTGATCTTATCGTTTTTTCAAATAAAGAAATTTTTCACCATAAAACTGCTTATTTAATTCCACTGATGATATATGACAAACTTCGCGATATCTATATCTTTGAAAGAAAAGAGTGGTCCTATGATGACTTAAAAAATGCAACTGCAAGTAAAGCAGAAGGTGTAGAGAATTCAAAGAATACGCTTGCTTTTGATAAAACACATGCAATTATCAAGCAAAAATTCAATGAGCTGCTTCACAATGACGGCGTCGACATTTTCAACTATCTGTTAATGGAAAATTTAAGTTCTGATGAGTATGAGCACTTAAATGATTCATTACAGGAAATTCTGCCAAAAGAGAAGATTATATTCAGTGATTCTGATACATCCGAGATCTTTAAAAAACTGCAAAATGCTGCAGATGAAAATCATTCTCTTCCTTCTGCCGACACTGTCTTAGGAACACTTTTTATACAGTATGCCATTGCACAAAACAGTAATGAAGTTCATCTTTGCAATAATGAGCAGATTAATTTTATAGATACAGATATAAAAGGAGTTCAAAATCTATGTGCTCCTGCGAGAAGCGGAAAAAGCTATGCGCTTCTGCTCAAATCGATAAAAGAGCTTTTTCAGCACAAAAGAGAGAAGATTATCCTTATAAAACCGACGACGCTCTCAAAAGATATTTTACACCAACGCTTTTTAGAACTGATCGAACACGCCATCATAGATATAGATCTCATGGCATTTGAGATTTTAACACCATTGGAACTCATCAACAGACATTTAGCCAAACTGAAAATGCCTCTGCTTGATGAAACACTTATCATAGATACAAAATTAATGCAAAAGAGCTTCGATGCCGCAGATATTATTCTCTGCGATGATGCAAATATGATACCTGCACAATTTCTCTCTTATCTTAAACATATACAAAAAAAAGGTGACTTGCTTTTCGTAAATAATATTGACCTGGAATCAACTTTCACTTTTACAAAAAGCTATCTTCCCCAAACAAGAGAAGTCCTGTTTCATCAAACGAATCCTCTTGCAAAAGCGCTCCATCTTGTTTCATCCTTATTACAGACTGCGGAGGCAAACGAAATTATCATAGTCAGCAGTAACAACAACAGAAAAAAGCTTCAAGATGACCTTGCTTTTTTCATAGAAGATAAAACAATAACAATCGATGCTTCAAAACATCTCTTGGAACAGGAATTGAACTCTCTTTTACTGACAACATATGATGATATCTTTGACTTGCATGCAAAACACATCATTTTAATGGATCTTTGTGATGAAGATAAAGAAAAAATCAAATATGCCTGCACCCTGGCAGAGGAAACTCTTCACATTCTCTATGAAGAGAGTTGTGAAACCATAGAAGGACTCAAGGAACAGTATGAAAGTAACGAAAACTGAACAGGAGTGGAGAGAACAACTCTCTCCAGAAGCCTTTGCCGTTTGCAGACAACATGGGACAGAAGCTCCCTTTTCTGGAAAATATTATGATAACAAAGATGCCGGTATTTACAAATGTGTCTGTTGTGGTGCACCTCTTTTTGAATCAAGTACAAAATTTGATTCGGGCACAGGTTGGCCAAGCTACTATGAAGCGATTGAAGATGCCGTTAGAGAAGTCAAAGATATGAGCCATGGTATGATTAGAGTTGAAGTTCGTTGCAGTAACTGTGATGCTCATTTAGGTCACGTCTTTCCAGACGGACCGGAACCAACAGGTATGCGCTACTGCATCAATTCTGTCTGTTTAGACTTTCAAAAGGAATAATAACAATGTTACAAAAATTATTTTTTACTTTTCTGTTACTACTCAATGTCAATCTCTTTGCCAAAACGAATCCTCACGTTATACTTGAAACAACACAGGGAAAGATAGAGCTGGAACTTTTTTCCGATACTGCACCTCTGGCAGTTGAGAATTTTATAACACATGTAAAAGAAGGTTACTACAATGGTATTGCATTTCACAGAATTATCCACAACTTTATGATCCAAGGCGGCGATCCGACAGAAACAGGACGTGGCGGTGAGAGCATCTGGCACAAAGAGTTTAAAGATGAATTTGCTCCAAATCTTGTTTTTGACAAAGCAGGCATACTTGCTATGGCAAATCGTGGACCAAATACCAACGGCAGCCAATTTTTCATCACAACCGCTCCTGCACCCTGGCTCAACGGAGGCTATACCATATTTGGAAAAGTAGTGGACAATGCTTCGATGAAAACAGTGATGAAGCTCAACAATGTGGCGACAACGGGACGTTCAGGCGGCGACAGACCGTTAGAGAGACAAGAGATTATAAAAGCATATATCAAGCAATAAAAGCTTATAATTTCATCATCCTATCTATGGAGTAACAATGGAAATTGAAACGATAAGCAAGCTTGAAAAAGAAGCACTCAAAAAAAGCGGAACTGACTTTACACGGATAGGGCTTGCTCTATTTTTCATGATAGGCGTTCTTACCTATACCTTTTTAAGCAGCGGCGGCATATCTGACAATATGTTTTTAGCCGTTGCCGCTTTCATTGGTGCTTATATGGCAATGAACATCGGTGCAAATGATGTAGCCAACAATGTCGGCCCTGCTGTTGGCAGCCGTGCAATGACCATGACAATGGCAATCATCATAGCAGCTGTTTTTGAAGCTGGTGGAGCACTCATTGCCGGTGGCGAGGTCGTCAAGACAATCAAAAAAGGCATTATTGACATTGCAGCCTTTGGCGGCAATCCCGACCCTTTTATATGGGCTATGATGGCGGCCCTCCTCGCTGCTGCACTCTGGCTGAATTTCGCAACAGCCATGAAAGCACCTGTATCAACGACACACTCTATTGTCGGTGGTGTGATGGGTGCCGGAATTGCAGCTGCAGGTTTTAGCATCGTTTCCTGGTCAACAATGGCAAAAATTGTCGCTTCATGGATTATCTCACCTCTTTTAGGTGGTCTTATTGCCGCTGCTTTTCTTTTTGCCATTAAAAAAAGTATTGTTTTTAAAGAAAATAAAGTAGAAGCCGCAAAAGAGTATGTTCCTATTTTTGTTGCTTTGATGTCCTGGGCTTTTATAACTTACCTTGTAATCAAGGGTCTTAAAAAGATATGGCCGCAGATCATTGAAATTGTAAACACCATTCCTCTTATCTCTCTTGAAATAACTAAAAAACCTTCCTTTGTAACAGCGCTAATTATCGGTGCTGTTATCGGTGTAGTCATCTACTTTATTCTCAAAAGAAAATTATCATCCCATAAGGGGTTGGAGAATTCAAAAGAGTCAGTAAATACACTCTTTACCATCCCTCTCATCTTTGCAGCAGCACTTTTAAGTTTTGCTCACGGTGCCAATGATGTTGCCAATGCCATCGGTCCACTCGCTGCAATCAATGATGCTGTTGTCAATGGCGGTATCTCTTCAAAAGCAAGTATCCCGCTGTGGGTTATGGGCGTGGGTGCTTTTGGTATAGCACTTGGTCTGGCTCTCTATGGTCCAAAGCTAATCCGAACGGTTGGTTCCGAGATCACTGAACTCGATCAGATTCGTGCTTTTTCCATCGCTATGGCAGCATCTATCACTGTTATTATCGCTTCACAACTTGGTCTGCCTGTCAGTTCTACACATATCGCAATCGGTGGTGTTTTTGGAGTCGGATTCTTGCGTGAATGGCTGCAGCTAACAGAAACAACCACCACGATCGAAGAAGACAGAGAACTTATTGAAGATGAGAAGAACATCCTCAACAGCTATAAAGATGAACTCAAATCATTAAAATACAAAACAGATAAAGAAGAAGCCGAGTATAAAAGAATTGTAGAACTTTACACGCTCATAGAAAAAGAGGAAAAACTTATAAAGTCTGCTAAAAAGCATATAAAAAGAGTGAAAAAAGTAGAGTATGTCAAGCGTGATGCTGTCAAAAAAATCATCGCTGCATGGATCATTACCGTTCCGGCTGCTGCCATTCTCTCCGGACTTCTATTTTTTACTATCCGAGGAATAATGCTTTAGAGTTTTAAAAGAGTCTCTTGTACTCTTAAAGCCTGTGCATGTTCATAGACATCATGCACACGTAAAATAGAAGCACCATTTCTAAAAGCTTCAAGATGCAGAGCCAGCGTGCCGGCTAATCTCTTCTCGACCGGTGAAGGAAATATCTTATCAATCATTGACTTGCGTGAGGCACCAAATAAAATCGGCTTTTGCAATGAGAGAAAATGTTCCAGGTTTTTCAGCAGCATCAAATTATCTTCAAGCCTTTTTCCAAAACCTATGCCGACATCAAGTACAATATCTTCGATACCAAATGATTCCGCTTTTGCTATGCGCGTTTGAAAAAAACTGTAAACCTCATCCAATACATCCTCGTAGTAAGGATCGTTCTGCATCATCTGCGGCGTTCCCTGCATATGCATAATAACAACTTGGGCTTTATACTTTGCCACTACTTCACAAACTGCATCGTTTTGTAAGCCTGTTATGTCGTTAACGATGCGAAAACCATGTTGCAGAGCATACTCAATAACTGCAGGCTCATACGAATCTATACTGAAATCCACACATTCATAGAGCTTTTTCTCTGCAATCAGATCACAGACAGGACGAACCCTTTTGAGCTCTTCCTCTACTGAAACGACAGGAGCATTGGGACGAGAGGAGACGCCTCCGATGTCAATGATGTCAGCACCCTCTTCTATCATAGCTTCTATTTTCTTGATAGCATCACTGCTTTGAAACCTGCTGCTGCTAAAAAAGCTGTCATCATTGGCATTGATAACACCCATAATTTTGGCCGTGTGAGGCTTTTGTATCTGTGTATAGATTTTGAGCTGTTTTGCCAGATCTTTAAGGCCAAATGGCTGAGCGAGTTCTTTGCGTGAGAGAACTTCAAGCTCTTTTGTCGTTGCAATCAAAAGGCAGTCCACTCTTTGTGTTTTTGCTACAACCGTTCCCCGTGGTACTGCCAGATCTGCACCGACAGAAAGGGCATCCTGTTTTAAAATATTCGCAGCGCCGACATGCAGATCCTTAATAGCTATCAAGTGCACTTTTGCTTTTGCGCTCAATATGCTTACACCGCCGTTGTCCACATCAAGCTTTTTAAGATACTGCTTTATATCTATCTCTGAAGAGAGCTTCTCTACAATCATCCTCTCTCTCCCGTAAAACTCATCAGTAGCATTGCAAAGACTGACTGTGCCCGGGCATTGAGATCAAGCAGTCTGTAAGCTTTATCGAAATTATCCAGTTGTCTCTCGCTCAAGATCAGTTTATCAACTACTGTTGCTCTATAGTAAAGGGCTTCAACAAGCCCTTTTGCTTCATTCTTTGACACACGGGCATTTGCCTTTAAAAAATCAAATATCTCTTTATAATCAATCTTTGCAAGATGAATATCTAAAACTTCTTTTTGGTGTGTCTGCTCGACTTTTAGTATAGGCAGTCTTGATCGTACCGTTGGGAGAAGATTGGATTTTGTTGGAGAGATGATGATAAATTCTATATTTTTTGGTGGTTCTTCGAGAAGTTTGAGCAGAGAGTTTTGCGCTACTGTCGTAAATTCCACTGCCGCTATGATGATGTACTTTGTTTCAGATTCACTGATGTACGCTTCGGCAGTGACAAGTTTGGCATGTTCAATCTTAAAATTCTCTTCGAAAAAAGAGACGACACGCAATGGTTTTAACGTACTCTCCAGCCGTTCAATCTCCTGCTCTATCTCTGATGCAATGAGGATATGTCCTTTGAGTTTATCAGGAGCCTGCATCGACCTCTCCAAACATCGTTGCACTTAACGAAGCATCAAAAAGACGGTAGAGCTGTAGAAGTTTGATGTCTAAAACAGGATCATAAGATTTCAGCGTAAAAGCATTGTTGAAATCTTCATCAAAGATCCAAAAATAACTCTCATCTTTTCTTTTGGCGATATCACTGCGTTTATCATCACCTTTACCGATATACCAAAAGAAATAATCATCTTTATAAGAAAGCGATATCATATCATCGAGCATATCTATCATCTCACCGCCACTGAGACTGTTATAGTGCGGATAGACACTGTCTATACTGATAATAGGAATAAGAGGACGATCCAAAGAGATGGAATTTATAGAGCTGATTATATACTGTTCCAGCCATTTTCTCTTCTCATCCGTGATCAGGATGACTGTTTTGCCGTTTAAAATCTGTTCAAGTGCAAAGGCTGTCGTTTTGGACCACTCAAAGCGGTACTCTTCAAGCCATGAAAGGCTTCCGCCCTCTTCACGAATAGCATCCAGACTCCATTGGGCAAAATCGAGTACCATAACTTACTTATCTAACTCGTATGCATTATGCAGGCTGCGTACTGCAAGCTCTGCATACTTTTCATCAATGACCATTGAGACTTTTATCTCAGAAGTTGAGATCATATTTATATTGATATTCTCTTTTGCCATTGTTGAAAAAGCGAGTGCCGCAACACCTGCGTGAGACTTCATACCGACACCCACGACAGAGACCTTACAGATATCTTCATTATATGAATCATCTTTTACTTCTCCGTTTTTAACGAATGTATCGACAACCATTTTAGCATCATGCAAATCACCGACAGGAACAGTAAAGTCAATGTTTGTTGTATCATCTACCGCCTTGTTTTGAATGATCATGTCAACATTGACCTCAGCATCAGCCAATGCATTGAAAATATCAGAAGCAATTCCCGGTCTGTCTTTGACACCCATTAAAGAGATGCGAGCCTGGTTTCTATCGAGTGCGATTCCGCTGACAAGTGGTTTTTCCATAATGTTTTCTTCCTTTGTGATTAATGTTCCCTCTTCATCGCTGAAGCTGCTTCGTGTTACTAAGTTTACATTGAGTTTTTTTGCAAGTTCTACCGAACGGTTCTGCAGTACTTTTGCACCGAGACTTGCGAGTTCCAGCATCTCATCATACGAGATGCGCTCAAGCTTCTTTGCTTTTGGTTCTATGCGCGGATCTGTTGTAAAGATTCCCGTCACATCGGTATATATCTCACACAGATCAGCCTTTAGTGCACCGGCAATTGCAACAGCTGAGAGATCACTCCCGCCACGGCCGAGTGTAGTAACATCACCATTGGTATTTACACCTTGAAAACCTGCGACAACTATGATCTTGCCTTTATCAAGCGCACTTTTCATTGTTTTTGGATTGATCTCCTCGATACGTGCTTTTGTATGGTGCTTGTCTGTTACAATACCTGCTTTTCTTCCCGTCATCGCTTCAGCATCAAAACCCATCTCCTGAAGTGCGATGGAGAGTAAAGCAGCCGTTACGCGCTCTCCTGAGCTCAGCAGCATATCCATCTCAGCACGTGCAGGATTGTCGGAAAAATGCTCCGCATACCCTACAAGCTTATTTGTCTCACCGCTCATGGCCGATACGACAACCACAACATCATTGCCTGCTTTTTTTGTCTCTGCCACACGATTGGCTACGTTTTGAATGCGTTCCAGGTCACCGACACTTGTCCCGCCGAATTTTTGAACAATCAACATCTACAGTAATCCCTCTTTTTTGAAATAATTTATCACCGTCTCATACACGGGCTTCTTAAAATGTGCCGTAAAATCAAGAACCTTATCAACATCTACAAACTTATAATTTATAAACTCCGGATGTTTCGTAGCGAGATTTATCTTTGCATCTTTACCAAGTTTCAGTAAAAAGTAACGCTGTGTCTGCCCTTTGTACGGTTTCATTTTTTTCGCTATCTTGTCCGGAAAATCATAACTGATCCACTCCGGATACTCAGCCACAATCTCAGCCGCATCCGTACCTATCTCCTCTTCCATCTCACGAAAAAGAGCCTCTTTAACCTCTTCACCTTTATCAATTCCACCCTGCGGAAACTGCCAGATGTCAGTTAAATCGTTACGCTGTGCGATAAATATCTCTTTTTTATCCGGATAGTTCTCCGATAAAATTATCATCGCAACATTAGGACGATATTTGTCATTTTTACTCATACCAACACCTATTTTAAATTACCGCGATTATACAAAAGATGCGATTAAAGTAAGTTTATCTTGTTATAATTTTGCCATGCTTTTATATATTCATATTCCATTTTGTGACTCCAAATGCTCCTACTGTGCTTTTAATTCCTATGTAGATAAATTTCATCTCAAATCCAGCTATATGCAGGCCCTTTATAAACAGCTCTCTTTTGAACTTGATCGCTTTGAAGCAACAGACAATTCCATCGAGACGGTTTTTATAGGAGGCGGAACACCTTCTACCGTTTCACCCAAACTCTATGAACCTATCTTTGATCTTATCAGACCTTATCTCACGCAAGATGCAGAGATAACAAGCGAGGCAAATCCAAACAGCGCAACACGGGAGTGGCAACAGGGAATGAAAGATCTCGGAGTCAACCGTCTCAGCTTTGGCGTGCAGAGTTTTAATGCAGCAAAACTCAAACTACTCAATCGTGCGCACACACCGCAAATGGCAAAAGAGGCAATCACTCACGCAAGGGAGATCGGTTTTGAAAATATCTCCCTTGATCTTATCTATGCAACACTCGGCGACACAAAAGAGCTGCTTGAAAATGATCTGCGTGAGGCCTTTTCACTCCCTATAAACCATCTCAGCGCTTATGCGCTTACTATTGAAGAAGGAACTGCTTTTGAGACAAAACCGCAAATGGCAAAAGAGCACTTGGATCTGACACAATGGATATTTCAAAACATCCAAGAACATAGATTTGAGCAGTATGAGATCAGTAATTTCGGTTCGTACCGTTCCAAACACAATCTTGGATATTGGAAATATAAAGATTATATTGGTGCCGGTGCCGGTGCCGTAGGCAAAAAAGATAACGAACGGTTCTATCCCTCTTGTGATATTGAATGCTACATCAACAATCCAATAAAGATGCGCGTTGAAACGCTCAGTGAAGAGGATGCAAGACTTGAAAAGATATTTTTAGGTTTTCGCTCCTGTATCGGTGTTTCAAAAGAGGTTTTAAGTGATGAAGAAAAAGTTAGAGCCTCTGTTTTGATTGATGAGAAGAAACTGCTCCTGCGTGAGGGAGTTTTATACAATCCAGACTATCTTTTAGCAGATGAACTTGCCCTCTTTTTAACCTCTTGAAGATTATTTAATCATTCTTTGGATAAAATTCAGAACTAAAAACCAATATGAAGGCTAATTATGTTTGGAATGGGGTTTACTGAGATACTTCTCATCGCCGTTATTGCAATTCTTTTTTTAGGTCCAGACAAACTGCCAAGTACAATGATAGAAATTGCTAAATTTTTCAGAAGTGTTAAAAGCACCATTGGCTCGGTCAAAGACTCACTAGAAGAAGAGATGAATGTTACAGGTATCAAACAAGAAGCGTTGGCATATAAAGAAGAGCTTTTAAAAGCAAGTGAAAGTGTCCATAAAGCGACAAATGTCCATGCAAATCTTGGGGCTGAGATTGACAATATTCTCAATGATGACGAACCGACAGCAGAAGTTGCCGCTCCACAAGCTAAAAAAACACCAAAAGAGCCTCAGGAAGTAACTTTTAAAAAAAAGAAAAAGAAAAAAAGTAAGCCTTCAGAAGAAAAATTAGAAGATAAAGAAGAAAATACAGATGTTTGATGAATTACGACCGCACTTAGTAGAACTCAGAAAAAGGCTTGCCATCTCTGCTGCAAGTCTCATTGTAATGTTTTTTGCAATGTTTTATTTTCATGAACCGCTTTTAAACTGGATGGTAGCACCACTCAATGATGCACTTGTTGAAGTCGGTAAGGTCTCTGTCAATGCAGCTAACGGAATGGTTACGACTTCTCAGGTCGGTGGCGCTTTTTTTGTTGCACTAAAAGTCTCTTTCTTTGCGGCAATCGTCGCGGCACTGCCTATCATCCTTTCTCAAATCTGGCTTTTTATAGCACCGGGACTTTATGCACATGAGAAGAAGATGCTCATTCCTTTCATCATCGGTGGAACGACTATGTTCATCGTTGGTGTCCTTTTTGCCTACTACATTGTAACGCCATTCGGATTTGATTTTCTCATCACATTCGGTTCTTTTAAATTCACACCGCTCATCAATATCGAAGATTATGTCGGATTTTTTACAAAGATTATGTTTGGTTTCGGACTGGCTTTTGAGCTGCCGATATTCGCTTACTTCTTAGCACTTCTCGGACTCGTTGATGACAGACAGATGACAGCATTTTTTAAATACGCCATCGTCATTATTTTTATTGTCGCAGCACTGCTCACACCTCCTGATGTCCTCACGCAGCTGCTAATGGCAGGACCGTTGATCATTCTTTACGGAATTTCTATCATCATTGTAAAACTGGTCAATCCGGCAAAACCGGAAGAAGATGACGAAGATGAAGATATAGATGATGAACAAGAGAGTGAAGAAATCACGGCGACAATTGCTGAAGAATCACAAGAGCCAAAACAAGATTAAAGACGTGTCCATAGACAAAGAACTCCTCACGCAGAGCTATGATTTCATCCTTCCGGATGAACTCATAGCCACACATCCTGCACATCCTCGTGACCATGCTAAACTATTAGTCTATAATAGAGCTTCAAACTCCATCACACACACTTACTTTTATGAGCTTGAAAAATATCTTCCAAAAGAGTGTGCACTTATCTTTAATGATACCAAGGTTATCAAAGCGAGACTTTTTGGGCACAAAACAAGCGGTGGGAAAGTAGAACTGCTCATTAACAGAGCACTCAATGCACATGATGTCAATGTCTATATCCGGGGAAAAGTAAAAGAAGGGACAAAACTGCACTTCGGTGAAGCTCTTGATGCAGAGGTAAAGGAGCTGCGTGAGGATGGCAGCCGTATTGTTAACTTTTATAGAAACGGCACACTGTTACGCTTTGAAGAGATTCTGCCTGTCATCGATAAAATAGGCCATATTCCACTGCCTCCTTACATAAACAGAGAAGACAATGAAGAAGATGCAAATGAGTACCAGAGTGTTTTTGCCAATGAAGAAGGTGCCGTAGCCGCACCGACAGCCTCACTGCACTTCACGCAGGAGCAACACGAGCGAATATGCAAAAACTTCAGACACGCCTATGTTACCTTGCATGTCGGCAGCGGAACATTCAAACCTGTTGAAGCCGAAGTAATAACAGAACATCCCATGCACGCAGAATATTATGCCATTTCTGATGAAGCCAAAGAGCTGCTTGACTCTACTGTGCCAATTCTCTGCGTGGGAACGACATCAACGCGTACTGTAGAATTCTATGAAAAGCATGGCAAGGTACAAGCGGGAGAAGCCAACCTCTTTTTACATCCAAAGAACAGACCTAGCCGTGTCAATCATCTGCTTACAAATTTCCACCTGCCAAAATCAACACTTTTAATGCTCGTAGCATCTTTTGTAGGACTGCAAAAAACAAAAGAGCTTTATGAGGAAGCTATAAAAGAGAAGTATCGTTTCTACTCTTACGGCGACGTTATGTTGATACTGTAACCCTTCCATTTTTAACAACTATCTCACCGCTGAGTTCAGCTTCAAAAACTCTATTTGAAAACTTTTTCAATGCTTCTTCATAGCTTGGATTTTTTGCACAAAAAGATAAAAAATCATCACTCTCTTGCTTTGCTTCTTGACTCACGCAGGTAAATTTATCTATAAAGCTTCAAGATTATAGATTGCTTCTGCCTTGCCCTCTTCAAGCAAAAGATTAGTACCTTGACTCTCAGATATTCTATGCGGCAGAACATAGATTTTTTTGCCCATTTTCATAGCATACTCCACACTGCGCATCGTTCCTGAGTCAATATCCGCATAGGTAACAACCAACACATCGCCAAGAGCTACGACCACTTCATTTCTCAAGACGAAATTATATCTGTTCGAGGGTGTTTTTGAAGGAAACTGGCTCATAATCAAACCCTCTTTTTCAATATCACAGATAAGATTTCTATTGATGGCGGGATAACGCTTATCTAAACCGGTCGCAGCGACCATGATGGTATTTTTAGCCCCTGCCGCTTTATGTGCAATGGCATCGACACCGATAGCACCGCCACTCACAACCACAACTCCTTGCTTTGCAAGTTTTCCTGCCAAAAGATGTGTCATCTCACGCACATACTGATTTGGCTTGCGTGAGCCGACAATAGATACTTTTTTATTGTCTAAAAGATCAGTATTGCCGATACAGAAAAGTTCTTTGGGATATTTTTTCATAGATTCAAGTGCATCTATATGAAAATCTATCCTTTGCATCGTAAACTTCTAGTAGATCTTATTGACAAGTACGAGATCAACATCTTTGGCAAAAAGCTTTTTCGATTCATACAGTGCTTCAAGTGTATTTTTATGAGGATGTCCTATTGCAATGGCAGTTCCGTGTGCTTTTGCAACCGCTATAGCTTTTTTGATCTGTCCTAAAACATATGGTTTATCCATATGATGATCCAAAAAAACATCACGTGCAACATATTTCAAGCCAAAATTTTTCATAACTTTAGGAGCCTGTGTTTGTGCAGTCGTGCGTGAGTCAATAAAATGGATATGATATTTATTGAGTGCAAATATCAATCTGTTCATTGCAACTTCATTAGAAGTAAACTTACTTCCCGTATGGTTGTTAATGTAAGCAACCTTTGGAAAAAGTTTTTTGATATCGGCAACTCTTTGAAGTATCTCCTGCTGCGACTCTCTTACACGCAGTGTATACGGTTCTTCTTTACTGAAGTGCATCGCTTCCATCGGAAGGTGAACCATATAAAACTTCTCGTGAGCCGCCAATTTTGCCGAGTTTGGACGTGCTGCACGAGGAGGCAAAAAAGACATTGTCAATGGAATACCGACACTTTTAATAGCACGTACCTGAGAGGCCGTCTGTACATCATCGATGATAATCGCCAATTTTGGTTTTGCAGCATAGAGCTTTGGTTTTGTAAGCGGTACCTTTGGCGGATTTGCCAATGCTTCACTCTCTATCTCATGGGCAGCGGAGTTGTAGGTTTTTGACTCTTTTTTCAGCACCTCTTCAAGCTGTTTTTTTACATTTGTTTTTTTGGGTTGTGATTTTGAAGGGAGTTTACGGACTTTCTCTTTTGTTACAGTTTTTACCGTTTTTTCTTCGGCACTGCTGTACCCGAAATAATAACCGATAAGAATCGAACTGAGCACCAAAGCAACAAGGGCAAGTGCCCATGCTGTGTACATTAGTACTTTAGAACTACTTTGCTTTTTTTTACTTTTTTTTCTTTTTGCCATCTTGAAACTTTTTGTAAATTTGTGAAACTATATCCTAAATATATTAAATAAATAATTTCATGACACTATGTCATAAAAATTTATAACAATTTTTCATGTGCTTATTTTAAGATAATTTTAGTATAATTGCGCGTTCCTTTCTCTTTGTAATCTCACAATTGAGACTATATTTAGATCCGAAAGGGAAACATGAAGCCAGTCAATGGCAATACCAAGAGGAGATCATACTATATGAGAAACTACGAAAACCTAGTAATCGTAAAACCTACATTAACTGCTGAAGAGATTCAAGCAGCTATAAAAAATGTTGAAGATATTATAACTTCTAACGGTGGCGAAATCGCTGCTGAAGATGCAATGGGAATGAGAAAACTTGCATACCCAATTGATAAAAACGAACGTGGTTATTACCAAGTAATCTACTACTCAGTTGCACCTGCAGCTATTGCAGAGATCGAAAGACGTTTCCGTATCAACGAGGACCTTCTTCGTTTTGTAACTATTAAATATACTACAAATCGTGAAGTAACTGCATGGAACGGGCTTGTTGAAAAAGCGAAAAAAGCAGCAGCAGCTCCGGCAAAAGAAGAGACTCCTGCAGAGGAAGCTCCTAAAGCTGAAGAAGCTCCGGCAACTGAAGCAGCAGCTGAGTAATAGCAAACGCTATAAAAAGAAGGAAAACTTATGTTCAATAAAATAATTTTAGTTGGAAACCTAACGCGTGATATCGAACTCAGATATTCTCAAAGCGGCATGGGCATCGCAAAAAGTGCTATCGCTACAAGCCGTAAATTCACTAGCAATGGTGAGAAAAAAGAGGAAGTCTGTTTTGTAGACATCACTTTCTTCGGAAGAAGTGCCGAAGTTGCCAACCAATACCTTCGCAAAGGAAGTAAAATCCTTGTAGAGGGAAGATTAAACTTTGAACAATGGGTTGACCAAAATGGACAAAAAAGATCAAAACACTCTGTAATCGTTGAGACTATGCAGATGCTTGACTCACGCAGTGACTCTCAAGGCGGTGGATACAATGCACCGGCAAGTAACGGTGGAGCAGATTATGCAGCACCTGCACAAGGGCAACCGCAAAGCTATCAGGCACCACAGCAGCAACAAAGCTATGGACAACCGGCACAGCAGCAACAGCAACAACAAAGTTATCAACAGCCATCACCGGCACAGGAACAAAGCCGTACAATGCCAAGTCCTGCCGATGTTCCAGTAATTGATATTGATGAAGATGAAATTCCATTTTAGAAAATAAATAGATACAAAGGTAATAACATGTCAGAAAAAAGAAAATACAAAAAAAGATACTGTAAATATTGTGAAGCAAAAGTTGACTTCATGGATTATAAAGATGTAGCAAACCTACGTTTTTCACTTTCAGAGAGATATAAAATCATGCCACGTCGTTTAACAGGTAACTGTAAACGTCACCAAGACATGATCTCTACTGTTATCAAACGTGCACGTGCAGCGGCATTCGTTCCGTACACTGTAACACGTAAAAAAGTTGTAACAGCACCTTTTGAAAACCTAAAATAAGGTTTTACAGACTCCCTCTTTTGGGTGTCACCACTTCTACTCCAACTCTCTTCTTAATTCAAAATACACTTCTCAATATATGCACTTATAGTTTATTGCGAACACTCCATGTCTTTAATTTAAAGTTAAATATTGCTACAATAAGGAAAAAGTGAATTTTTATGAAAATAAAAGCATATGCTCTCATAATTTGGTCTCTTTTACTTACAGCCAGTCTATCTGCACAAACATTAGAAAAAATTTCGCTACAACTCCTTTGGAAGCATCAGTTTGAGTTCGCCGGTTTTTATATGGCACAAGAGAAAGGCTTTTATAAAAATGCAGGATTGGATGTAAATTTTTTAGAGTATGAAAATGGTGTGGACGTCGTAAAAAACATTGCAAATGGTAAAACAGAATATGGCATTGCTTATCAAGATGCTCTGTTGGACAAACCATCTAGTAAAAATATTGTATTACTTGCCGCTATATATCAATCTTCTCCTCATGTGCTGATAACGTTAAAATCATCCAATATCAAGACACTTCAAGATTTCAAAAATAAAAAAATCATGATGAGTCTTGCGGCAAAAAATTCTGCCTCTTTTATGGCAATGCTACGTTCTAATGGAGTTTCACTCAAAGAGATGATAGTTGTAAAACCTACATATAATGTTGAGAGTCTTATAGAAGGCAAAACAGATATTATTACTTCTTACATCTCAAATGAGCCATATATACTAGATAAAAAGGGAATTGCCTATGATATATGGGATCCAAGAGATTACGGTTTCGATGTATATAATGATTTATTGATTACTTCAAAACAGGAGTTGAAGAATCATCCAAAAAGAGTAGAAAATTTCAGGAAGGCCTCTTTAAAGGGTTGGGAATATGCATTTTCACATATTGATGAAACGATTAATGTTATTTTACAAAAATATAATACACAGCATAAAACGAAAGATGAACTTTATTTTGAAGCTCAAAAATTAAAAAAACTTGCTTATGAAAACAATACTAAAATAGGAACTGTAGATAAATATAAAATACAAAGAATTATAGATATATATAATGTTTTGGGATTAACCAAGGGTAAAATAAATTTAGATACTTTCATTTATAAACAGCCTTTACATTATGCTTTAACAGAACAAGATAAAGAGTACTTAAACAAGAAAAAAACAATTACTATGTGTGTAGATCCTGATTGGATGCCGTTTGAAAAACTTTCTAATGGAAAACACATTGGTATGAGTGCTGAGTATTTTGAACATTTTAAAAAGTTTTTAAATATACCTGTAAAAGTGATTTCTACAAAGAGTTGGGAACAGTCCTTGGAATATGCAAAAAGCAGAAAATGTGACATACTTTCACTACTGATGAAAACACCTCAAAGAACTAAATATCTAAATTTCACAGATCCTTATTTGAAAATTCCTATAGTGATGGCAACAAAAACGGATGCTCCTTTTACCACAGATTTTACTTCACTTAAAAATAAAAAGATAGGACTTCCAAAAGGATATGCTTTTATAGAGATTCTCAAGACTAAATATCCAAATTTAAAAATAGTAGAAGTAAAAAACCTGCAGGATGGGCTCAATCAAGTTAGAGAAGGAAAAATATACGGTTACATCGGTTCACTGGCTACTATCGGCTATGCATTTAGCAAGCAATATACCGGGGAGTTAAAAATCGCAGGGAAGTTTGACGGTACCTGGGATTTGGGAATAGGTGTTAGAAATGATGACAACCGGCTTTTACATATAATGCAAAAGGCAGTTCACAGTGTTGATGAAGCAAGCAGGGAAAAAATACTAAATAATTGGCTTGCAATTAAATATGAAAAGGGAATTGATTATTCATTAGTTTGGAAAATAATATTACTTTTTAGTGCTGTTTTCTTTATTATACTCATCTTTTATTTTAAAATGACAAAATTAAAGAACAAGATACAAAAGCAAAATGACGAAATAAGTACCAACCATGCACTACTGATAACACTTTTCAATACCATTCCGAATCCTGTTTTTTATAAAGATAAAAATGGTGTTTATCAAAATTGCAACCATGCTTTTTCCCAAAAAATAATTGGAGTACCAAAAGAGAAGATTATTGGCCGTTCCTTACAAGACTTAGAAGAGTATATTCCTCCTAGTTTGGCATTGATATATCAACAAAAAGATGAAGAATTATTAAAAAGCAGAGGTACACAAAAATATGAAGCGCAGGTACAGTGTGCAGATGGAATGCTCCGTGATTATATTCTAAATAAAGCCGTTATACTTTCTGATACAAATGAAGTACTGGGCATAGTGGGTATTATGCTGGATATTACAGAGGTAAAAGAAAAAGAAAAAGAATTACTTACTCTTGCGACTGTTGACTTCTTGACAAAACTTTATAATAGACGTTATTGTATGCAAACAGGTGAAAAGCTCTTTATGCTGGCAAAACGGCATAAACAGCTTATGAGTGTCATTATGATAGATATAGACGATTTTAAAAATATTAATGATACTTACGGACATAAAATGGGTGATAATGTTCTTGAAAGTTTAGCATTGACAATTTCTAAAAATATTAGACAGAGTGATGTGGCCTGTCGCTTTGGTGGGGAAGAGTTTCTTATTCTTTTACCACAAACGGACAAAGAAAATACTTTTAACATTGCACAAAAAATTCGTCAAGAGATAAAAAAGACAGCAGATGTCAATGCTTTACACATAACAGCAAGTTTTGGTGTATCGCAGTTAGATATAGAAAAAGACAATAATTTAGAAGAATTGATAAAGAGAGCTGATGAAGCTCTTTATATTGCTAAAAACAAGGGAAAAGACAAAGTAGTCACAGTTTAAAATTCTTTAGTTTTTTTGAGTCATAACTACCATACTAACGCAAAAAAGTTATAATTGCAGCAAGCTTTCATTTAGGAATATTTTTTGCTTTAAATTCAGAAAAAAAGCAAGCTTATGAAACTCTTTCTACTCTTTTTCCTTATACTCTCTTTTGTTCATGCAAAAACAACGACCGACTTTTCTGTAGTCATCCATAAACCATTCAATGCAGCACTTTTTGACATCACGGAAGATCACGACAGAACCATTACTGCCGTAGGTTTTTCCAATACATTCAAACAAAACGCCAATCCGTCTAAAACGTACACGAATGCTTTTGATTATCTTGCAAGTGTTTCAGACAAATACGGTGCACAGATGAATCTTGTAAAAGTCAACAATCAGGCAAAAATCCTACTAGACAAAACAGCAAAATTATCGCGTTTCAACAAGGCTGTTGCTGTTGTCAAAACACCCACAAACGGTTACTTTATAGGCGGCTACACAATGGATGGATCTTTGCTTGTTGCAAAACTCGATGCCAATGCAAATCTTCTCTACTCAAAAATTTTCGGTACAAAGAACTATGATAGAATGAGCAACCTTGTCCTGCTCAGTGACGGCGGTGTTCTTGCAGTGGGATCCTCATTCACCTCACGTGATACACGTGATAATATGTTTCGAGCAGGTTTGGGTAATAATGACATCTTTTTAACACGCTTTTCTAAAGACGGACATATGCTCTGGAGTAAAAAATACGGCACACGTTTTGATGACAACGGCATCGATGCCGTCGAAGCTCAAGACGGCTCCATCATAGTCGTAAGCACAATGTCATCACAAAAGAGCAGAGATGTAAGCTTTATGCGCATCACTGAAAACGGTAACAAAATATGGCTGAACCATTTCATCACACATCATAATGATGAAAATTTAGTTGTTCCTAAAAAAATTATCCGCCTCAAAGATAATAGTTTTGTCGTCTCATTAATTCAGTACAATCAAGTTCAAAAAGAGCATATCAGACTCGTCAAATTCGATCTTTATCAAAATATTTTAGCAGATAAAGAGATAAGTACAACCTACCCTTCGGGACTAATGGACATCAAAGAGTTCTCAAACGGCAAACTTATGGGAGTGGGCTACGTAAAAGACAAACACAATACAGACGGGCTAGCCATGCTGATTGATTCTGATCTTACAATGCTCAAACAAGAACACTATGGCGGTAAGAACTTTGACATCTTTTATGCACTCAGCATTCTGCATAACTCACAGGTTGCCGTCGCCGGTATCCATACCGATGATTATTCACAAGAGGGCAATATGTGGATTTTAAAACTCAATCAAGATGCAACGATTGCCCAGATTGCAACACTGAGTGGTGATTTTTACAATGTGCTTTGTAAAACCTTTGCCAAAGAGATAGAAAATAAAAAATTACGAATCAAAGAGGATCTTAGTATAGAGTTTACAGATAAAACGCTCTATTTTCCAGTCGGAGAATATAAACTTACTCACGAGCAAAAAGAGTTTCTTAACTCTTTTTCTAAAAAACTAATCCCATTTTTATATGCAAACAGAGAACTCATTAGCGCTTTTTCTATCAATGGACATACTTCCAGTGAATGGAAAAATGTCAGTTTTAAAGACCGTTATTTGAAAAATGCAAATCTGTCGATGCAGCGCTCTTTTTCAGTTTTAAGTGAAATTTTTTCAACACAGGATAAAGCCAAACAAAAATGGCTGAGTAAAGTTTTACAGGGAAGCGGTTTAAGTTTTTCTCATAAAGTAATGACAAACGGATTTGAAGATAAAACAAAATCCAGAAGAGTTACCTTCAAGATTTTATTAAAGTAGTAAAAACGAGATTTTTATCCGCAAGACGGTGTTTCACCATCAGAAGCATATTTCCAAACGAAATCGTATAGGTTATTGATATCTTTTTTTCTCATTTTTTTGATTTTCTTCTTACCATGAGAGCAAACCTTTGTCCACTCCTGCTGCAGTTTATTTGACTCTTTTATCTCTGCCCAACCGCGACGATCATGTTTAATGGCAAACATGGCACCATTTTTAATTCCATCTTTTTTACATGCGTGTCTCAGCTTTTTCATGTAAAATCTTTTCCCTTTGCTTGCATCAGCAGACGCAGTCGCTGTAAAGACAGATCCTGCCAGTATCGCAGCTAATAATAGTGAAGTAGTTTTCTTCATAAATGATATTCCTTACTTTTTAATAAAATTCTAATATGTTACTCATATCTAAATAAATAACAGATTAATATTATGCTTATTCTATCTCTGTAGTATTTGTTTCTCTAAAATCTAAACGGGTTTTATCCTGCTTGAGTTTTTTATAAAGTTTGAATTTCGCTTTTTCCAGTGCTTCATCATCATATCCAAACTCTTCTTTCAACACAGAATCATCAACATTAGCACAATCCATAGCGAAAAGTTTCAGCTCTTTTTTCGTCAATTTCGATTTTAAAACCGAATAAAGAAGTTTATCATCTTCAATCAGGTCAATAGTTTCCAATCTACAAAATTCCGCTATCTTGTCTCTAAAATTATTTTCATTATGATACTGTCTCCAGACTGTATTTTCTAACATTATTATATTTCCTTTAGTATAAGTGACAAATCTTTTTCTTCAATGATAATATTTGCCTCACGTTTGAGTATATCTCGTGCACGAAATGCTATGCGCGTGCCTGCGTGAGCGAACATAGAAAGATCATTCGCACCGTCACCGCAGACAAGCGTCTCCTCTTCACTGACACCCAAGACTGCCTGCAATCTCGTGAGCATGTCTCCTTTTGAAAAGTTGTACATCATATCACCGCCGACTAGACCTGTCAATTTTCCCTCTTTTACATGCAGAGCATTGGAAAAATCGGCATGATATCCCAAAATATCTTTTGCATACGATGTAGCCGTACGGAAACCTCCACTGAAACAGACCACTTTCATGCCTCTGTTTTTCAGCTCAGTTATCGTCTCCTTGGCTCCGGGCATATAAGGAAGATTATGTGAGATTCTCTCAACGACAGAAAAATCAAGTCCTTTTAAAAGACCGACTCTCTGCTGCAAAGACTCAAAAAAATCAAGTCTGCCGCTCATCGCTTCTTCCGTTATCTTGGCCACTTCTTCACCAATTCCAAGCTCTTCAGCAAAAAAGTCTATGGTTTCTCCGTCCATCAATGTAGAATCAAAGTCAAATACTGCAAGTTTTAGCATTAAATACCTTCTCTTTTGTTATAATTGCGCAATTATAGCGAAAGAGGACTTTATTTGTTTGATACACTCATAGAGAAATTACAAAACAATACCTACATCACACTTGAGACGACACCGGGACACTCTGCAAAGTTCACGCCTATCATTGATAAAATAGAATCTTTGGGCCTGCATACAATGGTGGACGGTTTTTCAACAACGGACAATCCCCTTGCAAAACTGAAGTTCAACGCTCTTTTTGGCGCAAGACTGCTACAGGAAAGATTCAACAAACCTGTCATTGCAACAATGAGTATGCGTGATCGTAATAAAATTGCCCTGCAGTCAGACCTGCTTGGTGCAAATGAATTCGATATACGTGCCATATTGGCACTTACAGGTGATCCTGCAAATATCTCTGACCAGCCAAATGCAAAAGGTGTCTTTGAAGCAGACTCGACACTCCTACTTGATATCATTTCAGCTTTTAATTCAGGTATGGATTACTCGGCAAAACCTTTTAAAGAGCGCCCTTTACAGATATATCCGTTTGCCGTTGTCAACTCTTATGCAAAGAATCCAAAGACATTGCAAAAAAAGATGCAAAAAAAGATAAAACACGGGGCACTTGGCATCATCACACAACCTGTCTATGACATTGAAAATGCAAAACAGCTCTTAGAGCTTAAAGAAAAAGCCAATAAAGAGTGCTGCAGTGAGAACAAAAGTGCAGAACTTATCATGGGAGTCTTTCCGATCACCAAACTCCGTACAGCTCAATTTTTGGCTTCACATGTTCCGGGCATCAATGTACCGCCATGCTGGCTCGATAAACTGCGTGAGGCAAATGCCAAAGGCGCCCAGGAAGAATATAAGATCGGGTTTGAGCTGAGCAAAAAACTCTTTGAAGATCTCAAAGCACTCCATCCGAAGATTCACCTTATGACAGCAAATCAATTTCAAATAGCAAAAGATATACTCGTATAATAGAGAAGGAAAATAATGATCGATTTAAAACTACTGCAAAAAGATTTTAATGAAGTAAAACGAAAACTGCTTCGCAAAGGTGTTGATGAAAAACTCCTTGAAAAACTACGCATCAAAAATGAAGAGCTCAAAGAGGCGAAAAAAGAGTACGAAGCACTCCAAGCTGCACAAAATGCCATGAGTAAAGAGTTTGGCGTTTACAAACGTGAAGGCAAAGATATCTCTGAACTCAAAGCTCGAGTCGATGAGAACAAGATCAAGGTCACCGATGCCATCGAAATACAAAGACTCCGCCAAGAAGAGCTTGAAGCCATTGCCATGGCAATACCAAATATGCCTGATGATTCTGTTCCTGACGGTGAAGATGAAGATGACAATATAGAACTCAAAAGAGTTCTTGAGCCTCGTCAATTTGATTTCACACCAAAAGAGCACTGGGAACTGGCCGAACAAAACGGCTGGATAGACTTTGAACGTGGTGTCAAACTGGCTGGAAGCCGTTTTTCCGTAGCTTATGATATGGGTGCAAAACTCGAACGTGCTCTCATCAACTTCATGCTCAATTACAATACAAAAAAAGGTTATACAGAAGTAAGTGTACCACACCTTGTCAACCGCAGAGCCCTTGAAGGAACAGGACAACTGCCAAAATTCGAAGAAGATCTTTATAAGATAGAAAATCAGGATCTTTACCTCATCCCAACAGCAGAAGTACCGCTGACAAATCTTTTTGCCGATGAAATACTTCCGGCAGACAAACTGCCATTTAAAATGACAGGATACACATCATGTTATAGAAAAGAAGCAGGTGCAGCCGGACGTGATACACGTGGTATTATCCGTCAGCACCAGTTCCATAAAGTAGAACTTGTCTGTATCACAAAACCTGAGGAGAGTGAAGCAGTATTTGATGACATGGTAAATACCGCCTCTGAAATTCTAACAGCACTTGAACTGCCACACCGTCTTGTCAATCTCTGTACAGGTGACCTAGGCTTTGGAGCTGCACATACAACGGACATCGAAGTATGGCTTCCTGGGCAAAATACTTACCGCGAGATCTCCTCTATCTCCAACACGAGAGATTTTCAAGCAAGACGTGCAAAGATCCGCTATAAAAACGGCAAGAAAAATGAACTCGTACACACACTCAACGGCT
Source organism: Sulfurimonas paralvinellae (assembly GCF_014905135.1). Classification (NCBI taxonomy): domain Bacteria; kingdom Pseudomonadati; phylum Campylobacterota; class Epsilonproteobacteria; order Campylobacterales; family Sulfurimonadaceae; genus Sulfurimonas; species Sulfurimonas paralvinellae. Next base: position 1,602,543 of record NZ_CP041406.1, read on the forward strand.
CTTCTTTAGCCGTTGGCCGTACTATGGTTGCCATCATGGAAAACTATCAAAATGAAGATGGAAGCATCGATATTCCGAAAGTTCTCAAACCTTACCTTCCATAAAGAAGTTTCATACAGCGCAATACTATTTTGCGCTGTAACGCATGACAAAGATAAAAAGGCTCAATGAAGCCATCATCACGCCAATTCCTCCTATAAGATAAAAAGCCTGTAGCATTTGAGTATAATCTTTTAACACTATTTTAAAAACGACTAAAAGTGCTTCAATCGAAAGTGCAATAATGATAGAGATGAAAAACCTTGCTAAAAGTCTGTTCTCAAGGTTGTTATTTCTACTGAGACTTTTGTAAAAGACCTCATGTTCGAGTATTGTTTTGGAAAGATCAAAGATAGCAAGCGCCAGTGTCAAGGCTATGATTGAATGAAAAATACCAGCAAGAACGTCATTGCTAGTGCGTGAGAGTATTTCCCATATACTCGAAAAAGCATAAACAATGAGTAATAGTGATAAAAAAGAGAGTAAAAAGCCGAAAAAAGAATAGAAAGCTTTTGTATACTTTGAAAAATATTCATTGCCTTCTATCATTGAGAGTTCTTTGAGAAGTGTATAGAGTTCAAAGTCAAACACATAATACTCATCCTTATACTTGCGAACAACAGTTAAATAAGGTGTCGCACTGCGTGAATTTACATAAACGTTTGATATGTAGATATCATCATCCCGAAAACGTATTCTTTCAAGAAGATGCTTTTTATTGGAACCAAGGTACGTTGTATCTGTTTCATCCTTGGTATATAGCGGAGTTGACTGACGCAAATCTTTACTGATTATATATGTGGCTCTAAGTGCGGGATAGAGTTGAAATATAGATTTTTCAACCATCTCTGAATATACTGCAAGGTCAATGCTTTCAATCATTGTACTTAAAGAGTTCTCAATAAAGGCATATTGTTTTTTGTAAATTGTTACGATCTCTTTCATAGCTACCTCAATTCAAGCATCATAAAAAATACTTCAACTAAGAGAGTATTTAAACTTTAGCACTTTATATGATAAAATTAACTGTTTAATTGAAACTACCATAAATTATTAAGACAATTAGTGGTACTTTTATTGCTTAAAAGTACCACACAGATATGAACACTTCAATCCAAGGGAATAGATGGCTGACGCACCAGAAGACATAATAATCATCGAAGACAGTGATGCCGCTTCCTATGACAGTGATTCAGGGTATTCGAGCGATGAATATTTACAAGAAGAAGAGGCCAAAAGAAAAAAAATAATCCTTTTTGGCGGTCTTGCAATTATCGTAGTTCTCATCATTGCCATTACTATTATTCTTCTTACGCTCAAATCATCGAAAGAACATTCACAAATAAACATTACCGCTATTGATAAAAAGATAGAAGCAAGTAAACAAAAACCGACACTTGAACCAAGTAAACTTGAAAATATGATTGCAAAAGCGAACTACCTCTATGCAAGCGGTTCAAAAGAAAAAGCACTGACACTCTATGAGCAGATTGCATCTTACAGTGAGGCTGTTTCTGATTATAATCTGGGTGTAGCAGAACTCAAAGAGAAACAATTTGAAAAAGCGTTGCAAAGCTTTCAAAAAGCGATTGCAAATGATGAAAAACGCTGCGTGAGCGCTATCAATGCTGCCGTATGTTGTCTACACCTGCAAGATAAAGAGAATTTCAAATATTATATCGACCTCGCCTATGCTTATCTGCCTTATGAGATAGAATCGCCTCTTTACTCTTACTACTATACCCTTATAAGTTATTACAATAAAAACTATCTAGCTGCATTGAACTCCTTAAAAAATGCAACTTCTCATGAGTACCCAAATGTGCAAAATCATCTCTCAGCCAAGATCAATGCTCTTTATGAAAATGATTATGATGCCATAGAAGCGATGGAAAGAAAATCTGATGAACCCGAAGATTTTTCTTTAGGTCTGCTCTATGCAAGGATTGGTGACTTTTCTTTAGCCTCAAATCATCTCGAAGCCGCCATCTCCAAAGAGACACAACCGGTTCGAGCACCTCTTGCACTGGGCCTTGTCAATCTCAAAGCAGGTCATATTGCAAAAGCCGCAAAAAAGATCAAAGAGGTTACTGAGAAGTATCCTCAAGAAGTTTATAAATACTACCCTGTTAAAGTCAAGCTCAAGGAGTCACTCTTTGATCCGCAAAAAGCGCAGCAAAACTACAGACATAAGATCCAACACTCTAAAAATGTTATGTATCAAAAGATTTTTTATTTCTCTCCATACAAGATCTTTAATGCCAACCAAACTATCAGCTATATCAGAAAAGGAAATGCAAATATCTATATAGATAATGTCAAAAGTGCAAAAGAGTACCTTAAAAAGAGTGCTTCTTCTTCCTCAGTAAATATCGGCATTGTAAAAGCCATAAAAAAAGCACTCTCTTTTAAGATAAGAGAAGCCAATGAAGATCTCCAAAAGCTTGTGAAACTACAGCCTAAACACTCTATACTACAATATAATTTAGCCCTTACCTATGCTCAAATGGGCAATTTGAAAAAAGCACATGAGCATTTTTTACGTTCATACTATCTCGATGCAAAGAACTATCTCTCAGGTATCTATGCAGTTATGACTGCACAGCTTATAAACGTGAAATACTATAAATTAAAATCAATTATCAAAGACTCCATAGCATTGGAGGAAGATGGAGAAGATGTAGATCTCTATAAAACACTGTTGCATCTTAGTGAAGGTGATTATCTCTCTGCTGTAGAGTGGCTGGACAGAGATTATAAACAGCGTCCTCTCTACCTTGCTCTTGATATTCTTATAGCAACGAAACTCTCAAAGATGGATAAATCAAAAGAGTCTGCAAACAAACTGCTTCTTATGCAGCCAAATGACATTCTTCCAAATATCATATACATGGATACAGAATTCGCCGATCTTAAGACATCCGAATATGCAAAAGAGACGTTAAAATACCTTAAAGAGCACAGTTTTACCTATGATGATCTTTATTATGGTCCTTACATAACACGCTATCTTTTTATACAGGAAAATCTTATCAGCGGGCGTCTTTACTTTTTAAGAAAACAGCTTAAAGAGGTGCTAGAGACGACAAATCAAGATACGCGTGATATTGAGAGTTCTTTAGCTCTGGTCTCTCTTTACAGTAAAGAGTTTGAAGAATCATACACGCTTTACAATCATCTTATCGATGAGCTCAAAGTTCGTGATGCTTACACACTTTATCTTGGAGCTGTTGCATCAACTGCTGCAGGACATCATGAAAATGCCATTGCACTGCTTGAACTAGCGAAAATGAAAGATGGAAGTTTTTATGAAAGCAGATATGCGCTTGCTCTGCTCTATATGGAGATCAATAACAATGACGGTGCTGTCATTCAGCTCTCACGTATACAAGAAGATGGATTTCAGTCACAATATTTTGAGTTTATGATAGACACGGATAAGCTGTTATTTCAGAAACAGCATCCGCAAAAAAAGTAGTTTAGGAAAAGTAGCCTACAAGTGTTTCTGAAGCTCTAAGCTCCTGCCCAACATTGAGATTTAAACGAAAATTTGCAGGCAGGTAAAGTGATGTCACACCATTAATCATAACACCATATCTCGCTGCTTGCATCAACTCCTGTGATTTGATAAGATCAATATCCAAAGGAGCGAAGCTCTGCTTCAATCTATGAAGAACTTTTACTTTATTATCGGCTTCATCAGCGAAAGTGATCTCTCCATTTTCATTTAAAAGAGAAAAAAGCTTTGAATTTTTTCCTGTTCGTACACCTCTGACAATCTTTACCTCTGAAACTTTAGCTGCCATAGGCACTCTCAATACACCAATATTCAGATATGAAGATTCTATATCCAATCTATAGGCATAATCTGAATTTTCAAGATGCTCAATAGCTGTTACAACACCGTCTGAAGGAGCCACCAAGTTCTTCTGCTGATAAAAAGGCATAATACGTTCAGGATTTCTAAAAAGATAGATAAACAATCCTGTCATTAGCAGGGAAATAAAAGCTAGGAGATCCCAATCCAGCAGCGAGAACAGAATAAATGCAACAAGAGCGTATCCAATATATTTCCAACCGCTATTTGCTATTATAAAAAGATTATTTCTCATCACCACTACTCATTGTTGCATCTTCTTTGAGCTCATCTTCAATAGTTTCTGTCTCTTGAACAATTTTTGATTCAAGACCATGCTCTTTCTCAAAATTCAAAATAATCTCTCGTACTTCTTCTCCTGTTATATTCTCTTTCTTGTAAAGCAGTGCAACCATCTCTTCTATTGCTTCTTTATACTCTTCAAGACGGGCAACAACATTTTTATAGTGTTCATCCAATGAACTTTTAATGAATGCATCCATCTCTTCAGCCATCTTGTCGCTATACTCACGAGTTGCTTGCTGACCGCCACCCAAGAAAGACTGACGTGATTTTTCAAGGACCATCAAACCTGCGATATCACTCATACCATAGGTTTGAACCATGGATTTAATAATATCTGTTGCACGTTCAAGGTCATTACCTGCACCTGTTGAGATCTCACCAATGAACACCTGTTCAGCAGCACGGCCGCCTAGGAGTGTGTCGACCTCAGCCCACAACTCATGTTTCTGCATCATGAACTTATCTTCTTCAGGCTTGTTAAGTGTATATCCAAGAGCAGCAAGACCACGAGGAACGATGGAAACTTTTGAAACTTTCTTTGCCCCCTCTGTCGTCTCTGCGATAAGCGCGTGACCACTTTCATGGTACGCCACAATTTTCTTCTCTTTTGGGTTGATGCGACGGGATTTTTTTGCAAGCCCCGCAAGCGCACGCTCAACTGCCTCGAACATATCCTTCTGCTTCACAGTTTTTTGACTTTTACGTCCCGCCAAAAGTGCCGCTTCATTGACAATATTTGCCAGATCTGCTCCTGCAAGTCCTGCAGTAAGTCGTGCCACCTCTTCAAGATCCACATCATCATCTATTTTCACATCTTTAACATGCACTTTGAGAATTTTCACACGCCCTTCAAAGTCCGGTTTATCAACAAGAACCTGTCTGTCAAAACGTCCAGGACGCAAGAGTGCCTGATCGAGGATTTCTGGTCTGTTTGTCGCAGCAAGAATAATAACCGGCGTATCTGTTCCAAAACCGTCCATCTCGGCAAGCAGTTGGTTAAGTGTCTGTTCACGTTCATCGTTACCACCCATAACACCACCTGCTGCACGACTTTTACCGATAGCATCTATCTCATCTATAAAGATGATACTTGGAGCATCCTTCTTCGCCTGTTCGAACAGATCACGCACACGAGCCGCACCGACACCGACGAACATCTCAATAAAGCTTGAACCACTGACCGAGAAGAAAGGCACTTCCGCTTCTCCTGCAACAGCTTTTGCCAAAAGCGTTTTACCGGTACCCGGACTACCTACAAGCAAGACACCTTTTGGAATCTTCGCTCCGATCTCTACATAACGTCCCGGATATTTCAAAAAATCAACAATCTCCTGAACTTCTTCTTTTGCCTCTTCTACACCGGCAACATCGTCAAACTTCGTTTTTGGTTTCTCAGAAGAGATAAGCTTTTTCGAGTTACCCATACCAAGCAATCCACCGCCCATACTTTTTTGCATACGTCCCGCAAAGAACATCCAAATACCGATGATAAGTAAAAATGGAAAGAGCCATCCGAACATATCTGTAAACCAGTTCGTTTCAGAAAAACCTGTATATTCAATGCCCTCTTTGTCAAGCATCTTTACAAGTTCGTTATCACCTTTAACCAGTCTTGTCGTATAGATTTTACTACCGTCATTGGACATTGCACGAATTATTGTCTGTCCAATCTCAACTTTTTTAACTTCTTTGTCTTTTACAAGTCTTTTCAACTCGGAATAATCAACACTCTTTACTCTTGCAGTCGGACTCATTGCAGATTGTGTACCGCCTGCTGCACCATCACCTACCATGACTTTAAAAAGCAGAATCACAGCAACTGAAAATATCGCAAATGTGATCAGAGGATTTTGATTAAAAAAGTTATTGTTATCGTTATTATTATTTTCTTGGTTCGCCATTCACACTCTCTTTTATTTTTTCTTTAATACTAAAGTAACCCATTCATCCTGGGCTATTTTTTCTAAAATTTCGCAATCTTTATAATATGCCAGTACTTTATCTTCATACTTATCAAGAATACCTGATAAAATCAAAATACCGTCATCTTCCAAGGCATTTTTCAACTCATTTGCAATAAATGTCAATACATCTGCAACGATATTAGCAACGACTATATTATATTTCTCTTTTGTTAGGGCGCAGGAACCTTCCCATAAACCATGAAACTCCAAACCATTCAAGCTGGCATTTTCCCTGGCATTGGCAACTGAGACGGGGTCTGTATCACAGGCGTCAACAACAGCACCCAGTTTCATAGCACCTATGCCAAGGATTCCACTTCCACAGCCAACATCCAAAACCCTGTCACCCTCTTTAACATAGTTTGATATGGCCAAAAGGGAAGAAGCAGTTGTCGGGTGATGTCCTGTACCAAATGCAAGTGCCGGGTCTATCACGATATTAATGAGTTCTTTACTCGGCTCACTCCATGTCGGATGAATATAGAATTTTCCGATACTCAGTGGTTCAATACTTTTTTTATACGATTCCACCCAGTCACTGTTTTGCAGTTTTGTCTGTGTAGTTTCCAGTTCTATACTAGTTCCGAGTGCTTTTTGCAAAGCTTCTCGAAACTGCTCCAGTCCCCAAACGATTGTGTCTAGCTCATCTTCACTTCGTATGATAAAACCATCCTCTGTCTCTTCAAAACCAATAGGAAGTGTATCTGCTAAAAAATCTGAAAATAAGGAATGATGAGAAGAAACTTTGACACGGAGCTCGAAATAATGCTCTTGCATTATTCCGCAACACCCATAACGGCACCAAGTTTTTCTTTGAGTACCTGAGGAGTAAATGGTTTGACAATATAGTTGTTCACACCGGCTTTGAGCGCCGTAATAACCTCAGCTTTTCCACCTTCTGTCGTAACCATAATAATTGGAAGATCTTTAAAACGATCGTCTGCACGAACTTTTTTCACAAGTTCAAGTCCGTTCATTTCCGGCATGTTCCAGTCGGTAATCAACATTTCAATATCCGGATTTGCATCCAGTTGTGCCCACCCTTCGACACCGTCCGCACCTTCAAGAATATCTTTATATCCAAGTCTCGCCAAAGTATTTTTTATAATACGGCGCATTGTAGAGCTGTCATCAACAACAAGTAATTTCAATTGAAATCCTTTTTAATTATAATTTGCAAATTTATTTATCTAATAATAGCCAAATTTTGTTTGTTTTGCCATTAAGGGCTGTTTTAAGCCAAAAGTTTAAACATTTTTGGAAGGTCCAATGTCCCTTCATAGTAAGCTTTTCCGATGATAACACCTTCTATTTCACCTGTTGCTATCAGAGCTTTAATGTCATTTTCATCTTTTACACCGCCGCTTGCTATCGTTGCGACTTTACTTGCACGGGCAATATCAAGAGTAAAGTCCACATTGACACCTGAAAGCGTGCCATCACGACCTACATCAGTACAAATAATAGCTTCAACACCTGCATTGGCAAACTCACGTGCCAAGTCAGTCGCTTTCATCTGGCTTACTTCACCCCAGCCTTCTACAGCCACATAACCGTCTATTGCATCAATACCCACCGCTATTGGATATTTTGCGGCCATATCTTTAACGAACTGCGGATCTTTTACTGCAATAGAACCTAATATTATTCTATTTATCCCGATCTCAAGCATCTTTTGAATCGTTTTCTCATCACGAATACCGCCGCCGAGTTCAAGCTTTACACTACAGTTCTCTCGTATCTTGACGATCTGCTCAAGATTTTTCGGCTCTCCTGCAAAAGCACCGTTAAGATCAACCAGATGCACCCACTCTGCACCCATCTCTTCAAATGCTTTGACAAGTTGCCATGGCTCATCCGAGTATATTTTCGCACTCTCCATAAGTCCTTTTGTCAAGCGCACCGCTTTGCCGTCTTTTAAATCGATTGCCGGATATAAAGTCATTTTCTTCCTTATAGTTCTATAAAATTTTTAAGTATTGCAAGCCCGTTTTTGTGGCTTTTTTCAGGGTGCGGCTGGATTCCCATAATATTACCGTGTGCCACTGCCGAAGTGAATTTATAGCCATAATACGTCTCACCGATAATATCTTCGTCATTTGCACATTTGACATGATAGGTATGTACAAAGTAGAGATAGTGTTCATCATCCAGCCCTTCAAAAAGAGGATGTTCCTTTGTAAACATTCTATTCCAGCCCATATGCGGTACTTTGAGCGGCTCTTCAAATTTTGCAGTATCAAAATGTTCGACACGGCCTTGAATAAGTCCAAGCCCTGCGTGAGAACCAAACTCTTCAGAACTTTCAAAAAGCAGCTGCATACCGAGGCATATACCAAGCATTGGTTTGCCTGATGCGGCAAATGATTTAATGGAGTCTATCATATCCCGCTCACGCAGATGCTCCATCGCATCACCAAAAGCGCCGACTCCCGGCAATACAAGCTTATCATAAAGGTGAAATTTTTTCGGATCACTCTCTACGACTGTCTCTTTTCCCAGTTTTGCAAATGCATTTTGAACACTTGCCAAATTTCCCATGTTATAGTCAATTATCGCTATCATTATTCATCAATCTTTAATTTTGTAAATTTTATATATACAGCCAAACTTATCAGTAAAAATGCCACACCGATGACAATATACATCGCATATATCAACTTATTCGGATCTATTATGGCAAACTTGAAAACCAGCATCAACGCCTCAATGGAGAGTGCAATAATAATAGAACCCAAAAATCGAACCATCGTCTTATGCGGGCCTGAGATATTGTGTTCTTTATGCCGTCCCAATATCTCCTCTTCGATAAGCGTTTTAGAGAGATCAAAAATGGCCAGTGATAGTGTAAGAAGAATCGTCGCTTCGAACATATCTTTTATTTTAAATTTATCCGGTGTGATCTCATAAACAAAAAAGCTCTGAATTCCTTTAAAAAAGAGTAAAACAGCAACGGCAATGAGAGCAAAAGCAAAGGCACCATATGCGACTTTAAAAAATTCACTGAAAAGATGATCCATTGTCGTTGGATGTGCAATTTTTATGGCCTCTGCAAGTGGCACATCAATGCAGGCAACATACTTCAACTCACCTTTTTCATTGAAAATCGGTGCTGATGCTGTTACTGTCAGATCTCCGGTTATCAAGGAAGGATACGGATCAGTCAGCGTACATCGTTCTTCTCTTACTGCACGGTAATAATAAGCTCGATCGGCTCTGATTTTACCAATATCGTCATCGACCTGTTTTTCGGGTTCAAAGGTAGGACTGACCTGCACACCTTTTTCATCAAGAAGATAAACACCTTCACAATGCTCAAGTTCTGCTTTTATCTTGAGCAGACGGGGGATTATCATCTCACGTGTAATCGACGGCAGCCTGTTTGGTATATTTTTAGAAAACAGGTAGCAAAAATAAGCTCTTGCTTTCGTTCTGCCTTCAGCATAGAGTTGTATATCGTGTGCAACCATTACCAAACCTCCTCATGATTTAGTCGAATTATATCAAAGATTTACTATTATTGGTATAATGTCATCAATGAATAAAGATATTAAAAAGATTGCCATTGTCAGGCTTTCAGCCCTCGGTGATATTGTCAACAGCAGTATTGTTTTACAATTTATAAAAGAGTTCTATCCTCACGCAGAGATTTCATGGATAGTGGAAAATGCTTTTGCAGATATACTCAAAAACGCAAAACATCTCGACCATATTCATCGCGTCGATCTCAAAAGATTTAAAAAAGAAAAAAAATTTAGCTTACTGAGCGAAGAGTACAAAAAACTAAAAAGCATCGCTGAGTTTGACATTATCATAGACATGCAGGGACTTATTAAATCGGCCATAGTTTCTAGAATACTTGGAAAGAATACGCATGGCTTTGACAAACACTCAACGCGTGAGTCTTTAGCTGCTCTGTTTTACAATACAGCTTCAAACATCGCATATGAGACAAACGTAATTACCCGTAATGCAAAAGTCGTCTCCGATGCTTTAGGTATAAATATTACAGATACTATGATAGAAAATAAAGAGCCCGTTTTTAAAATAACAAAAGAGTTCGAGCTCAGAAGTGACATGAAAAATATTGCCTTTGTCATCGGAGCATCCTGGGAATCTAAACGCTACCCAAAAGAGAAGGTCGCTGAAGTTTGTGACGAGCTTGGGGAACAGTGCTACATAATCTGGGGAAATGACAAAGAATTTGAAGATGCAGAGTGGATATGTAAGCACTCAGAGTATGCTACACTTGCACCGAAACTCACCTTAGATGAACTCATCTCTTTTATCTCCCATATGGATCTGCTTATGGGCAACGACACAGGACCGACACATATAGCATGGGCACAAAACATTCCATCTATCACGCTCTTAGGACCAACTACACTGCGAATGATTGGACAAACACCTCAAAACATCAGTATAAAATCACCTTCCCATGTCAATATTTTAAAAATCGATAAAGATGATTTTTCGATCAAAGAGATCAAACCAGAGCAGATAATCTCTCATGCCAAGGAAATATTATGCAGCGTATAGGTTTTTACCTTTTTCTATCTCTTGAAAAGTTTTTAATGTTTTTACCAAAAAAAACAAGGCGCTCTTTCTTTGAATCACTTGGAGTCTTGGCTTATTATATTAGTACTCGTTACGGAAAGGTAGTAGAACAAAATCTTCGTTTTGTATTTGAGGACTCAATCACTCCTGAACAAATAGATGAGATCAAACGCTATTCTTTCAAACAGATGTTGATCAATTTTCTACACACTATGGAAAGCCGCTACTATACTCCTGATGAGATCACCCAAAACATCACCTTTGAAAACCTAGAAATCGTACAAAAAGCACAACAGGAAAAAAGGCCCATCATATTTGTAACCGCCCACTACGGAGCATGGGAATTAGCAGGTCGTGCACTAAGCTATAAAATCGAACCTATCCTCATCATCTATAAAAAAATGAAAAACAAGTTCTTTGAAAACTATCTTCTATCATCGCGTGAAAAATGGAAAATGACCTATGCAGAGCGCCATGGAGCAACAAGAGCAATGATGAAAACATTACGAAAAGGCGGGGCTATGGCAATTTTAATAGATACCAATGTCAACAAGAACGAAGCTGTCAAAGTTAAGTTTTTAGGTCACGAAATCTCTCAAATCAAGACAACTGCCTATTTTGCAAGAAAATACAATGCTGCCCTTATTCCGGCACTGATTCATACAGAAGATGATGAGAACTACACTATACGATTTGACAGTGAAATTGTTCCGCCAAAAACCGACAATGAAGAAAGAGACATTCAAGTCTCCATGCAGATGCAAACTGACTGGCTGAGTAAAGAGATACTCAAAGAGCCAAAACCATGGTTTTGGCTTCACAGAAGATTTAAAGAGGATTATCCAGAAATATACAAACGAAACTAATCGTCATTTGACTTTCCTTCACACTCCCTGGTCTGTGCTTCAAAAAGTTTTAAAACAGTAAGAAAAAAGGCTGTTATTGCAGGGCCTAAAATCATGCCCCAAAAACCAAACGTTGTCAATCCTGCGATAATTGCAAAGAAAATAACCATCTCATTCATCTTTGTATCGTCATCATTGAGCAGTTTTTTATTGATCCATTTGATAATGAGCGGTTTTACAAAAGTATCTGCAACTATAGAGATGACAACTATAGAATAAAGTGCAATAAAAATCGCACTACCGGAGTTGCCTATGGCAAATTCATAAATCATAAACGGCAGCCACATCAAAGCTCCGCCAACTACCGGAATCAAAGAGGCAAAACCATACATGATGCCAAAAAGAAGTCCATTATAACCCATAAAAGAGACGGCAATGCCAAAAAGCGCCCCCTCGAACATCGCTGTAGTAATAATGGAGTAAAAGACAACACTCATCACGGCAGAAAGCTCCCGCGTGAGCAATGAACTCTCTTCTACGGACATCTGCAACACACGCTTTAAAAATCCCATAATGGCAGCACCGTTATACAAAGCGAAAAAGTAAAAGACAATAACAAGAAATGCATTTTTTAAAAACCCTGCACTAAAAGCTCCTATTTTTGCCGCGATGCTCAATGCATACGCCGTAATTGTATTAATATTCACTTCAGCAAAAGAGTCTTTGATATATGGTTTTATAAAAAGTAAAAACTCCGGTGGATTTGTAATGAAACCATTGATGTAAAGTTCGACTTTCTGCAGTGTATCCGGCTGTAAATGCTTAAGCCAAATTGTCAAATTTCCCAAAAAGTACCCAAGCGGTGCAAAAAACAAAAGTGCTAACAACAGACTTGAAACAGAAGCAGCCAAAAGCTTGGAATGAAGTTTTTCTTCAAAATAATCTTGAATGGTAGAAGTCGAGACAGCAAGCAAAGCTGCAATCGTAATGACCATCAAAAAGGGTGCGTACAGCAGATACATCCAATAGAGTGATGTTGCAAAGAGTATGGCTATAAAATACTGCGGTTTCAAAAGAGTGTCCCATCCTCATTTATATTGTTCATATTTAATACATCATACGTTGCTCGAGTAGCCCTGCGCCCTTTTGCCGTTCTCTCCAAGTAGCCGTTTGCGATGAGATACGGCTCAAGAACATCTTCAACCGTACCTTCATCTTCGCTTAGGGCGGCAGCAATGGTACTTAGACCCATCGGACGACCATTCGAACTTGCCAACAGTTTTAAAAGCCGCAAATCCATTTCATCAAACCCATGTGAATTGATGCCAAGTTCATCCAAAGCGTATTGTGTCCGCTGATGATGAATATGCTCTTCATCTGCCACCTCAGCAAAATCCCTCACACGGCGTAACAGACGTAGAGCGATACGCGGTGTCCCTCGACTTCGTTTTGCAATTTCAAGTGCTGCTTCATGAACAATTTCACGTTCAAGTTTTGCAGATGCCTGTTTAATAATCTCTGCCAACTCATCATGAGAGTAGAAGTTCATACGAAAGCTCATGCCAAAGCGGTCACGCAACGGATTTGAAAGCATACCCGCACGTGTCGTAGCACCGATGAGCGTAAAACGCGGCAGATCGATTTTTACTGTCTGTGCAGCCGGACCGCTTCCTATGATAATGTCTATGCGGTAATCTTCCATAGAAGAGTAGAGTATCTCTTCTACTGCAGGAGAGAGCCTGTGTATCTCATCTATAAAAAGAATATCACCCTCTTCCAGATTTGTAAGAATCGCAGCCAGATCTCCACTTTTTTCTATCATCGGTGCAGCCGTAACTTTAATATTTGAGTTCATTTCATTGGCAATGATCAGAGCAAGCGTTGTCTTTCCGAGTCCCGGAGGTCCATAAAAAAGAACATGGTCAAGAGCTTCATCTCTTTTCTTGCTTGCTTCTATAAAAACAGAAAGATTCTTTTTAATCTGCTCCTGACCTATATACTCACTCCATGCATCAGGGCGCAGTGTCTGTTCACTGCTGGCATCTTCCAATGAAAAAGTTTCTATATCCACAACTCTATCCATAGACATATCACCCATTAGTATGTATGTTCCTCAGCAGGAAATGTTCTTGCCGTCACCTCTTTTGCATATGTCGCAACAGCACCTTTTACCAAAGCAGCACCGTCAAGATACTTTTTTACAAACTTTGGTGTAAATGCTTCAAAAAGTCCCAGCATATCAGAAAACACAAGCACCTGCCCATCCACATCTTTTCCCGCACCGATTCCAATCACAGGAATACTCACTGCCTCTGCCACCACTTTGGCGACATCAGCTTTTGTTCCCTCGATAACCATACAAAAAGCACCCGCCGCCTCAACAGCCTTTGCATCGGCTATCAAAGATCTTTTATCCTCTTCATTTTTGCCTTTGATCTTGTAACCGCCTTCACTGCGGACAGATTGCGGTAACAGTCCTATGTGACCGCAAACTGCAATACCGTTATCGGTCAAATGTTTGATGATCTCCGCTTTATCCGCACCTCCTTCTATCTTCACACAATCCGCTTGTGAGGATTGAAAAACTTTAATGGCATTCTCAAGTGCTTTTTCTTTTGTGCTGTATGTTCCAAAAGGCATATCACACACAACAAAACTCTCCGGTGCACCTGCACAAACGGCATTCGTGTGGTAGATCATCTGATCGAGTGTCGCTGAGATGGTATCACTCTTTCCGGCGAAACTCATATTGAGACTGTCCCCCACCAAGATCATGTCGACACTCTCTTGAAACAGTTTTGCAAAAAGTGCATCATAGGCTGTAATCATCACTAAAGGCTTCACGCCCTTGCTCTTTTTTATCGAAGATATCGTTGCTTTTTTACTCATTGAAAAACTCTTTTTAAATTTGTAGATATATTTTAACCAAATATTGCTATAATTTAAACAACAATTGGAGTATTTGATGGGTATACGAAGTGATTTAGATGCTAATTTTGATTTTGAAATTGTGGATGAGTTTCTAGACCACTACGCAATGATGGTTGACAGCATGGAAGTAATGATAGTAGATCTATCAAAGCCGAACATGTATGAACGAAGTGTCAACGAACTTTTTCGTGTCTTTCACAACATTAAATCCGCTTCGGCATACCTCAAAATTGTACCTATGAACAAACTTGCCGAATTTGTAGAAAATGAGCTCGAAGAACTCCGCAATAAAAAGCCGCCGGTATCTTCAGAGACAGTGGACTGGCTGCTAAATATTAGCGATATGTTCGCAACATGGCAAGATGACTTTAAAATGGACAATGAACTCAGCAAGATCAAATACTCTCTGCTAAAAATACCTGACTTGGAAAAATAACATTTATGAAAAACTTAGTAGCTTACATAACTTCAGGCTATCCTGATAAAAATTTCTCAATTGACTTGGCACTCTCACTTGGTCAAAACGGTGTAGACACCCTTGAACTCGGAGTACCATTTTCAGACCCTGTTGCCGATGGCCCTGCCATTGAAAATGCAAACCATAAAGCATTGGAGCTTGGATTTAAGTTTAAAGACCTTCTTGCAATCTCTAAAGAGGTCGCACCAAAAGTAGATACACTCTGGATGGGCTATTTCAATAGTTTTTATCAGCAAAATATGGAAACACTCATACCTCACGCAAAAGAACTCGGCGTGAACGGTTTGATAATTCCGGATGTTCCTCATGAAGAGGCGCTTGCTTATAAAAAACTCTTTGATGATAACGAGATGGCGAACATCTCTTTTGTCGCACCGACAGATTCAGAGCAACGCATCCAAGAGATCGTAAAAGATGCAAAAAAATTTATTTACATGGTAGCGTATACAGGCATTACGGGTGCAGGAACAGCAGAAGATTTGCAGCCTTTTTTAGCAGATATCAAAAAATATACGCAAACACCGGTCTATGTCGGTTTTGGTGTGAATGAGAAAACAGCGAAAGAGAAGGTAAAAGGAGCAGACGGTGTTATTGTCGGAAGTGCCTTTATCAACATTCTTCTCGACGATTCCCTTTCAAAAAATCAACAAATAGACAAATGCAGCAGTTTGGCAAAAGAGATCAAAGAAAAGATCAATTCATAATTTCAAAAAGCACTAAGAGTGTTTTTTGAAACATCGAGTCATTATCATCACTGACCATCAAAAATCTATTTTTCCCCACTTTCGTAACTCCTTCAAAATTATCAATATGCCATCCGGCATCAGAATCAAGTTTTGCAATCAACTCACGCTGACAGACTCTTTTTTCATTGCAATTCGCCAAATTGACCTTCACTAAAGATGTAATGTGACGATTGGTGAGATAACTATACTCACGCAAGAGTATTAGCAAATTGTCCGAATCTATGAACGCAATATCCGTTACTGCGCCTTGAGCGTGAAATTTCCAAAGTTCATCTTTGGCATAGAGTGTATGGTATTTGCTGTTTTTGTCTTTTAACGGTAGTTCCGGAATGGTTATAATTCCATATTTTTGAGAATAGGCGACACTCTCCAATCCTTTATTTGGACTCTGATACTTTTCATTATCTTCCAAAAGAGCATTAAGTTTCATTTTTTTTATTTTTTTACCCCTGCGTGAGCAAAAAAGCACTCTATTTTTACGTTCAAAAGAGATTAAAAAGCCATCTTTATAGAAAGTTATTCCCTCTGAATCCCTCTTCTTTTTCTTGAACGGCTCTGATTTTTTATTTCTCAAAAGATAATGCTCACGCAGCGTGAGTTTTTGGATTCTATCATTTTGTACAATGATGTCAAAAAGGTACAAACTGCCCTGATCACTCAAAGCGTATAACATATTATCTTTATAAACCAAACCTGAAAACTCATGAACATTTGGAAATTGCAGCTCTTTTGCATCTAAAATTTTTATACTATTCTGTGTAGCTTGTTGTTTGGCAGGAGTGATTGTATATGCAGTCATATCTGCGTGAAGCATATGTTGTAATGCAAAAATTAAAATGATACTTTTAAACATTGTTTCGTTCTTTCACTTGGTCTCCCTACGTGGACTCGAACCACGAGCTATCCCTTAGGAGGGGACTGCTTTATCCAGTTAAGCGATAAGGAGAAATACATTGTGCTAGATAAGAAAATATTTTGTTTTATAAAAGTTAAAAATTTGGAAGTTAATGAAGTAAGTATGGTGCGCCCGAAAATATAGCGTTTTCTCTCTAACTCCGTCAGTGCAGTCCATACAGCCATTTTGAAATTTTCCTTTTAAGTTGTTATAAAGTTGTCATCTCTGTGAAAGTATATCTGCACCATTCTGATTCTACTATTAAATCTATATTTTATCTTTTGAATTTATTTCATTTCATTTAATGAAATGAGATGAGATAAAATATGAACTGAATTCTGCTAAAAAATTATATAAATTGCTATATAGTAATTATGAGTGAAAAGAGATTTTCAGCTATATACAAAAAAGATACTTTTAGAAAAAACAATTTCCCCTTTTTAGATTTTTGATATATTTTTTAAGTATTAATTTTCTTCATTTTACTATAGTATAAAAGGATAAAAACTATAGTATAAAAGGATAATTTTTAATTTTTAGCTATAGTATAAAAGGATAAAAACTATAGTATAAAAGGATAATTTTTAATTTTTAAAATCTTTTAGAATATCATATTCTAGGTAGTTTCAAGGAATTTGTAAAAAATTCCATCATGTTATTATATTAAAGAGCATGAGTGCTGTATATTTCTATAAGGTTTTCTAAACCTTAGAAATTGTTCCAGATACTTTTGTGAAAAAATATCCTCATAATTTTCATAAATGAAAATTATTCTACCCTCCGATTATTTCTCTTTTCAAAAATTAAAAATTTTTTCATTGAGAAATATATCGTTCCTCCTATTGAAACACATAATGTCCTGCAACAATAATATTTTAAAATATTCCCCTTCCTCCTCAATCGTGAGGAGTTTTTCCCCAAAGGGGAAAAGAGATTCAGGGGTAAAATTGAAATGAAATAGTCTTCATTTTAATATTTTATATAAATTATCTTTTTTATTTGACAAGGTTATTTTTTTTCTTATAATAGTTATATAACAAAAAAGGAAATAAAAATGAATATAAATAATGGAGACTATAAAAAAAATAATCAACTAATTAACAGGCTATCATATATAGATGATAAAAAAAATTTAGTATCAATAACACTAAATGAAGAAAAACTATTAGAATACTTCTTTTTTTCATTACAAAAAAGACATATTATTAGAAAAGATATTAAAAAAGAAAGTTTTTATTGGGAGAAAAATGAATGGGGAGAATTTTTAAAATTTAAAACAGATACAAAAGAATTTGAAAGCGTTCAGTTTGAAATAGAATTATATGGCTTAAAAACATTTATGAAAGTTGAAGAACAAAACTATATTGAACACATTAGAGAAATATTATCTAGGTTTTCAAAAAGACAAATAAATTATATTAGAAATCTAGAAAATGGAACACAAGAAAGAACGATAATGCCTGTTAAGGATTTTATAGTAGATAAAATTAATGGAGAAAAAAATTATAGAGTTTTGGTTCATTTAAATATTGAGTTTTTATATCTATCTTTATTTAAAGATGGACAATATACTCCTCTTAATATAAATACAGTTAAAAATATTCGTTCTAAATACTCATTGCGTATGTATTCCGAAATAGAAAAAGCATTAAATTTAAAATATGATAAATTGCCGTTAAGAAGCTTAAAAAGTATGAATGAGTTTTTTGGAACAAATCTATCCAAGCAAAAAATGGAACAAAATATTTATAGAGTTAAACAAGAATTTTTATTAAATCGAATGTATTCGTTTAAATATGAAGTTTATAAAAATGAAAATAAAGAGTGGATTTTTAGCATTACAGATATAAAAAAACTTACTGAAAATGACATTATTCTTGATTACGTTGATAGTTATTTGGATTATAGGCTACTTACACCAGAATTAAAACAACAGTTTCAAAAGAACTATATTTCAAAACTTGAAGAAATTGAACCAGATTCTAAAACTTTAAAATCTGTAAATGCACAAACTAAACACTTACAAAGAAAACAAAAAGAAAAATTTTAATTTTTTAAAACTATAAATAAATTTTATATAAATTATCTTTTTTATTTGACAAGGTTATTTTTTTTCTTATAATAGTTATATAACAAAAAAAGGAAATGAAAATGGAAAAATTAACAAAAAAATTTGGTAAAAATCTAGGAAGTTTTAATTCTCAATATATGAAAGAAAAGTTCAATATTGAGATTAATGCTAATCATTTTGTTATGAGATTTGAGAGTAATAAATATGTTGTATGTGATAAAAATTATAACATAGTAAAGGAGTTGTAAAATGATTAAAATAACACTTTTAAGTATGATATTAGCAACAGTTTTACTTTCTAATATAGTTTATATTAAAGATATGAATAAAAACCATAATTCAAGTGAATATAAGGATAATTCTAACGAAAATAAAACACCTACAAAAGTAGAATTACAATATACACCTACAAAAATAAATCTATTAACTCACAAGTTTAAATCAGAACAACACAAAAAAATAAATTACGAACAAGGAACTATAAAATGACTTTAAATAAATATAAGAAAAGAGGTTTTATAGATACAGAATTAATGAATTTCATAGGAGCGACTAATCCACCACCGATGGACAAAGAAACTTCTGATATGATAGTGAAGACAGCTAAAATGATTTTAGATGGACTTTCCTTATTTCTTCCAGATTTTATTATTGAATGGATTAAAAATTTTATTTCAGCAATAGGAATAGTAATAATTGCTTCTTTAACAATCATAACTTTTCCATTAGCATTATTCTATGCGATAGTTAAAATAGCTTACAAACTATTCAAAAAAATAAATGATGAGATAGATAACATATTCAACACTCTTTCTAGGTAATATTAACTCTTATTTTTATACCTAAAACAATATCATGGATTTACATAACATTACTTCTTAATATCTATTTTCTATGTTTTAAAAAACTTGCATATAACTCTTCAAAACCGACTTCACTTGAATGTTCAACATCTTTCATTATTTCTAAAGCTTGCTCATACTGACCTTTATCCCAGGCTTCAACAGCTCTTCTGACACCCTGGTGCACTTTTGCGTGATGATTTGACAAATCAGTAATAACTTTTTGATCATCTTTGATTTTATGCTTATTCTCTTCAAACCATTTTCCAAAACGGCAGCCATTTTCATCAATGATATTTACATTCTTTTCACCGTTTACGATATGATTATAAGCTATAAGCTTAAAGAGGATATGGTCTAATTTTCCAACGCCGACACCTACTTCATTTGTTATATTTTCCGTAATATCTGAGATTCTTGCTGCATTGGATATAATGTATCCCTGTTCTTCAAAAAATGCGTCTAACGCAGCATTTACCTCTTCGCTTTTTGTTCTGAATATTTCAGATGATTCCTGAATCTCCGATGAGCTCTGTTTTAACTGTCCGATGTTTATTTCAACTTCACTTGTTGCTTTTTGGGTACGTTCTGCAAGTTTTCGAACTTCATCGGCAACAACGGCAAACCCACGTCCATGCTCACCCGCACGAGCCGCTTCTATGGCAGCATTTAATGCAAGCAGATTTGTTTGGTCAGAGATATCTTTTATAAGTGTAATCACTTCACTGATTCCGACAACATTTTCATTAAGTACATTCACACCATCATTCAATCCTATCGCCTCTTGTGCAATGTTAGCTATAGAGTCAGATATATTTGCTGATTGTGAAGAAATTGTTTCAATGCGTGCAGCTGACTTTTTATTTAAATCGCCCGCTTCTTCAAGCTGTTCTATTGTAGACTCCATTATTTCTCTAGAGAAAGAAACACCGCTGCTATAGGATTTTATCAATATTTCAACTGCTGTATTAAGTGCATTTTGTTCAACACTATCAGTCTCTATGCCTGTTGATTGATTTTGTTCTATCTTGTAAATATGCTGCTGTAACTCTTCATTTTTACTCTTCAGAGTTCTCACTTCCTCTTCCAGTTCTTCAATACGTTCTTTATCCTGACTATTAGAAAATAATCCCATAATTAAAATCCCTTTTTTTGTATTTTCAAAAATTATACTCCTTGAAATTCAAAAATAAACTTAAATTGTTTTTTTAAGGTTTAGTTGTGATAATATAATGCAGATTCTATTGATTCTTTGCTTAAAGTAACGTATTATAGGGAATTATATGGGTTACGAAGTCATTTAATACTACTTATTTAAGCTCTAGGGGTCTTACATAAGTTCATTTTTTACGATTTGACTTAAGAAAAGTGGTTGCCTTAGAGCTATTTGACCTAAAACTTAATTAAGTTTCACAAAAAATAAATTTCTTAATTATTACAATAAGTAACAAAAATTCGTATAGACCTGGACTTTTCATAGTTAAGTTGACATTTTCATAGTTAATTTCGTAATCGTTACTTAGAAAAATTACTTGAACAACAAATTTCAAAATAACTTTTAATCTTCAAAAAGTCCTTTTTCAACATTATTACCCTATATCTCTTTTCCCTTTTGGGGAAAAACTCCTCACGATTGAGGAGGAAGGGGAATATTTTAAAATACTATTGTTGAAGGACATTATGTTTTTTGTATATAGTTTTTATTAGATAGGGAGAGCAATAAGAGCATCAAGCAGGAAAAGGTGCGTCTTAGTTATCCTACGGAAAACACGACTACACACAAGGGGGAACTACTCTCCGAGGGTCATTTTTTGACAAATTTTTTCATTAATTATTTTTATTTTGTTTATTTCTTATAATAGTTATATAACGAGTAAGGAATTTGAAAATGAAATTTGAAACAGTTCGCAAAAGATACACATTTAAAAAAGAAATAGTTGAACTTTTAGAAAAAGAATCTAAAAAAGTGAAAAAGACTGAAAGTGAATTTTTAGAAGATTTAATTTATAAAAACTCACACGAAAGAGATAACAGGTTAAGTAATCATATTGCAAGAGATTCTGAAAATTTAATCTTACTTCAAATATTGAATAAAGGAAAACAATATTCAAGTATTGAAGAAATTTATAAAGATGTAAATGTTATCAATAATGATAAAAAAATTTATTTATCTGAAAAGAGAAATAAAGAAGTTGGTTTTTTTAAAGAGGTAAAATCCATTTTTAATTTTGATAATTTTAAAAACATTCATAATGATTACAATCAAGCAAAAGACGATAAATCTAAAAAAATAGTTTTAGAAAAAGCGTTCAATAAATTTTTATCAATAGTGAAAAAGTATGAGAACAAATAAAAAAAAGGTTTGGAACTTTGGAAAAGAAAGTTTAAATCTAAAAAATATAGGTGTTGTTTTCAAAGACGTTAAAAAAGGCGGTATCTATCAAGGTTCTTCAAAAGAAAAACTTGAAAAATATGTTGAAAAACAAGGGAATAATTTTCAATCTACTAAATCCATTGAGAAAATGAATTTAAAACACTTTATAGTTTCTCCGATAAATCCAGAACTTTACAAGAATTTAACAGAGAAAGAGAAAAAATTAATTCAAGAAGAAAGTAAAGCATGGACACATAAAACTTTTAATAAATGGGGTTATAAAGCCGGCATTGAAGAAAATTCCGATAAAGGTATAAAGGGTGGAGTTAGAGATGGTTTTCATATTCACATTGCAGTTAATGAAAAATATCAAATAAAAGGTTCTGTTGATATGTTGAGATTAAGAGAATCTATGACAAGAGATTTTGCTGAAAATTTACCTAAATCACTAAGAGATAAATTAGGTTTGAAAAATAAAGAAGAACAAAAAGAAGCTATAAATAAAAGTCGAAGTGAAAAACAAAAACGTAATCATTTAAACAAAGTTAAAAATTCTCCAGAGTATCAAGCTAACAACGAAACTATTTTAAATTTGACTAGTCAAATGTCAAATATTTTTAAATCTATGAATTTTCAAAATGAGAAAAGACAAGAGTTATCAGAGATAAGTAAAATAGATAGAAGTTTAATTTTAAAGAGAAAAGATGGTTTAAAAGAACAGATGGAAGATTATAATAAATCTATCAAACGAAAAGACGAAGATATTGAGATTCTTGATAATAATATCAATCAAAAAGAAGAATCTATTAGTGAAGTTGAGAGAGTTTTTAATAAAGAAATGGAAGAGTTTAAATATTTTATAGAGAGTGAAGAAAGTAGCTTTAATTACTTTGCCGACAATGAACATAGATTTTTTAAAAAACTTATGAGAGATAAGAAGAAAAATGGAACAATTTCTTCTGCTGAATTTTTGAGACAAGTATCAAATAATAAAGCATATTGGAAAATGATTAAAGACGATAAAAAAAGAGAAAATAAAATATTTCTTGAAGAGAAACAAGAAAGGTTTAAAAACACTATAAAATCTATCAAAGAAGATATTAAACTACTTGAAAATAACAAAAGTTTAATAAATAGACTTAAAAGAACTGATATGAACTCTTTAAATATTGTAAGGACTGATTATAAAGCAACATCAAAAGAATTAACTAGTCATTATGAAATATTTGATAAGAATATGAAAAATATTAAAAAAACTCTTGAAGATTTATCAAATC
Organism: Sulfurimonas paralvinellae; assembly: GCF_014905135.1. Lineage (NCBI taxonomy): Bacteria > Pseudomonadati > Campylobacterota > Epsilonproteobacteria > Campylobacterales > Sulfurimonadaceae > Sulfurimonas > Sulfurimonas paralvinellae. The sequence goes on from NZ_CP041406.1 coordinate 1,625,724, forward strand.
AAAAAGAAGAAATCTCACAAGAGAGAAAAGAGGCAATCACTTATAAAAATAATATGATAAAAAGTGCATTAAACTATGAAGATTCACTTCCTAACACAAGCAATAAAATATCTAATGAAATGATTAAAACAATTCACAAAAAAGAGAAAATTAATTTTGAAGCAAGTCATACTACTGTTGATTCTGTTGATAAATCAAATAGACAAGTATTTCTTAATTCTGATTGCTCAACAACTGAATTTTTTAATAAGATAATTAAATCAACAATGAAAATAACAAATTACCCAAAATATAAAATTATTGAAATGTATGAAAATAGAACTTTATTAGATACTTTGAAAACAATAATGGATGAAGATAGAAAAATTGATAGATTTGAAATGTTATCAGTTAAAACAGTAGAAGAAGCACTTAAATTGATAGAAGAAAAAAGAAATGGAAAGAAAAGAAGAATAAATACACCTGTTCTTAACTATGCGACTAGTCAAGAAGAAGTTATTTGTGGAATGTAAGTGAAATTATTTCACTTTTTAGCATAATTCAATTCCCTCACTAAATGAATCTTGATTTTTTTGAACTACTAAAAATGGTGTAAAGTCAACTTTGTCCATCTTCTCTTTTAAAGATTTAAAATCTCTTTTACCACGCAAATAGTGTCTATCAGTCGTATCTTTTTTTGTGGAGTGCCCGACAAGTGTTTTTATTTCTAAATCATTGAAAACATTAGCTAAATATAATATTTGAGAGAAGTTTTTTCGCAATGAATGAATGTCTAAAAATTTTTTGTTTTCTTCTCCAATAACAGTTTTAATATATCTGTTTATCAGAATTCCAACTTTTGACTCCCTAGGTTTTTCACCTAATCTTGTAAATTTTTTTTCATTGAAGAATATAAAATCTGATTTTTCTTTACCTTGAATCTGTTCTTTAAGAGTAGAAATCAAATCTTTATGAATAACCATAATTCTTACAGCATTTTCTGTTTTAGTTCCACCAACATAAATAAGTTCTTTTTCATAGTCTATATTTTCAAGTTTTAAATTTACTGCTTCCGCTCTTCTTAATCCTGTCATTAGCAAAAATTTAAAGAAATTATATTCTTGCGTTAAATTTTCATTTTTTAAATACTCTAAAATATAAGCACTTTCACTTTCTGTAAATTCTCTTTTATCAGAATAGGTTTTTTTATTCATAGCTTTTAGTTTTATAAATGGATTCTTATAAATAAAATTATTATCTACAAAATGCTCAAATATCTCTTTTGTTCTTTTAACGACTTCATCTATCGTTCTAGTTGATTGTTTAGGGTATTTGTCTAATAGCTTGCTTTTTTTCTCTATAAGTAGCTTTAAGTTCTTATCTCTTATATCTTTTTTGCGTTTCCAATTGCTAGGAATAGATAATAAAAAAGTTCTAAAATTAGTAGCATCAAGATTAGTAATGTCTTTTACATTTTTACTTGCTTTAAAATAGATATATAGATATTCAACAGTTAGATTATATTTATACATTATTTTCGTATTGCCTCTTTTCTCAGCAGACTTTACTTTTAAGAAATGTTCGCAAGACTTCTTTAATGTTTGAGAATTTCTGGTTTCTTTATTTTCAATAGATACATTGTTCTCTTTTTCTAAAAGTTTGATTTTTTTGATAATGGTTTTTTCAATTTCAGCAATTAGTTTGCGTTCATCTTCATTTTCAGCAGTGAGAACTAGTCCTGCACCGCCCATATTATTAATTTGATAGTGAGTGTTAATCATATCATTTAAAGAAAAATCATTTTTGATTTTCTTGATAACTTCTAAAATCTTATATTTTAAAAGGTTTGCGTAAATGAAATTATCTGTTTTAAGTGATTTTTTATAGGTGTAATTTTTAATTTTAATAACAAAATAATATTTATCATTCTTAAAAGTCAAATATTTATTATTTAATAAACCAAGATTCTCTAAAAGTTGTCCTATTTTATTAAGTTGTTTTAAAGTTGTCATGATGTTTGATAAGTCCCTGTTTTCGGGGGTTTCGAGGGGTAAAGTTATGGTGCGCCCGACATGATTCGAACATGTGACCGCTGGTACCGCAAACCAGTGCTCTATCCAGCTGAGCTACGAGCGCACACCGTTTCTCTATTTAAGAGGCTGAAATTATAGCACTATTAACTTATATTATTATAAAATTACATCCTCATTATCTAACTTTTTCAAAATTTCCTCTACCTGTTGATTTTGCACATAGAGTTCATGATTTTTTCTTACATAGGCTTGCAACAGTGCTTTGAGATCATTATTACCATCCATATTGAAATCTTTTGCCATTTGTTGTTCTAAGAATTTTGCAAATTTCTTTTCAACATCGACATCAAATCTGCGACCTCCAATATGTAAACCTATTTTTGTACTCATAAATATTTAACCCAGTATGCTTTCGATTTTATTAACGATCTCTTCTATTTCAAGATCTTTTTTACTGTTTTGTTCAAGGAGTTTTTCTATCTCGGCATCTTTAATCTCACACTCTGCTTTTACTGTTACAAGTTCATTTCGTAATGTTTCATTTTCTTGCGTGAAGTCCTCACATTTTTGTACTATCTGTGTGATTCTCTCATCCAATCGTTCCAAAGCAGTTCTGTTTTCCATAAAATATACACCCTCATATTAATTAATAAATTTATTTCTTACAATTCTAGCATAATTAATCGACATAGAAAAATTATTATCTCAAATTTGCTATAATTAAAACACTATGAATAAGGTAATACTATAAATGAATAAATTTGAAAACTATTGTACAGACTTTGTACAGAGAGTTGGCGCTAAAGAAGGTGCCATCTCTCCTGCAATCACATCATCAGCATCTTTTGCCTATGGCTCACCTGAAACGGCAGAAGGGATATTTAACGGCAGTGTAAAAAAACCTCTCTACTCACGCATGGGAAATCCGACGACAGCAAAACTCGAATCCATCATGGCTAAAATGGACGGCGGAATCGGTGCTGTTGCAACAAGTTCAGGAATGGGTGCAACAACTCTTGCCTGTATGTCTCTTCTTGCTTCCGGTGATGAGATCATCAGTGTCGGCGGGCTTTTTGGAGGCACATATTCACTTTTTAACGAAACACTTTCACGCTTTGGTATTAACACATCTTTTTTCGATGTAGATGAATTTGAAGCTATAGAAAATACCATTACCGATAATACAAAAATAATCTTTTTAGAGAGTGTCGGCAATCCAAACATGTGCCTGCCTGATATCAAACGCATTGCAAATATAGCGAATAAACATGGCGTCGCGCTTATCATTGACAATACCATAACGCCTTTAAGTATCACTCCTTTGGAACTTGGCGCTGATATTGTTGTTTATTCAACAACAAAAATCATTGCAGGAAATTCATCTGCACTTGGTGGCTGCGCCGTCTTTCGAGCCATAAATGATGATGCTGACAAATTTAAAACACAGCGTTATGCTTTTTTAGAGAAATTTATAAAAAATGCAGGCAGCATGGCCCTCATTCCAAATGCAAAAAAACGCGCATTGCGTGACTTTGGTATGAGTGCAAATGCTCACGCAAGCTACCAGACAATGCTTGGACTCGAAACACTGCCGTTGCGTCTGCCGAGAATCGTTCAAAGTGTTGAGACGATCGTAAAGGCTTTAGATGCACAAGGGTTACATATCAATCATCCTGTGCTTGCTTCACACCCACACCATGCACGATACAATGAGAGTTTTCCAAACGGATGCGGAACACTCTTTACAGTCGATATGGGTTCACAAGCCAGAGCGTATGACTTTTTAAGAAAAACCAAACTTGCAACCATAACAGCAAACATCGGTGATTCTCGCACGCTGGCACTCCATATGGCTTCCACTATTTACAGTGATTTCGATCAGGAAACACGAAAGTTTCTCGGCATTACAGACGGACTTATCCGTGTCTCTGTAGGGCTGGAAAATCCTCAGGACATCATAGATGATTTTATAAAGGCGGCAGAGTAATGGCTACAAAAACAGATTATGAACTCCATGAAGAGACCTCTTTAAAACATCCAAAAAAGTACAAAGTCTATCTTCTCAATGACGACTATACTTCTATGGAATTCGTTGTGGACATCTTAATGAGTATCTTTCACAAAAGTTATGAAGAGGCGGAAGCTATCATGCTTGCTGTTCACAAACATGAACGAGGTCTTTGTGGTGTATATACGCATGAAATAGCCGAAACAAAAGTGATGCAGGTAAGCAGACGTGCCAAAGAGAGCGGTTTTCCTTTAAAAGCCACAATGGAAGAGGAGTAGCAGATGATTAGTCCCACACTCAATGACATTTTTCAAAAATCGATTCTTTTTGCAAAACAGTTACACCACGAATATCTCACAATAGAACATGTCTTTTATCTTTTACTCAGTTCAAGCGAAGGTGCAGCTATCATTGAAGCCTGTGGCGGCGATACACAAAAGATGAAAGATGAACTGGCGAATTATATTAAAGAAAATATAGAAACACTCCCTCAAAATATTGAGCAAGATCCCTATGAAAGTGTTGCACTTTCTCGCCTCATTGACAATATGGTACGTCATATTCAATCCGCGGGACAGACGAGTGCCGATGTAGGCGATCTGCTTGCAGCGCTCTATGAAGAAGAGCACACCTTTGCCTATATGCTGCTCAACGAGTACCACATCTCACGTCTTGATATCTTGGAGATCATATCACATTCCGACATCAAAACTACTGCCAATGACAAAGAAAGCAATCTAGACAAATATGCCGTAAATCTTTTAGAAAAAGCACGAGAAGGCAAAATCGACCCTGTTATCGGCAGAGATAAAGAGATAAAACGTGTCACACAGATACTCTGCAGACGTAAGAAAAACAATCCTATCTTGGTTGGAGAACCGGGCGTAGGAAAAACTGCTATTGCAGAAGGCTTGGCGTTGCGTATAGTCGCACAGGATGTTCCTGATATTATTCAAGATTCAGAGCTTTATGCGCTCGATCTTGGAGCAATGCTTGCAGGCACCAAGTACAGAGGCGATTTTGAAAAAAGATTAAAAGGCGTTATGGATGAGATAAAACTCATTCCTAATGCTATTTTATTCATTGATGAAATCCACACACTCATCGGTGCAGGCAGTACAAGCGGCTCTATGGATGCAGCGAACCAGCTTAAACCCGCTCTTGCCTCTGGTGAGATAAAATGCATGGGAGCAACAACTTTTTCTGAGTACCGCAACAGTTTTGAAAAAGACAAAGCTTTGAGCAGAAGATTTTCAAAAGTGGATATCAATGAACCTTCCAATGAAGTCAGTTATAAGATTCTCAAAGGTCTGCAAAACAAATATGAAAAGCACCATAGCGTAAAATATACCAACAAAGCCCTCAAATCTGCCGTTGATCTCTCAAAACGCTATATTACAGATAGATTTCTTCCCGATAAAGCCATAGATCTCATCGATGAAACAGCAGCTTCTTTTCATCTTAAAAAGAATAAACGCGTCAAAGTCAGTGCAGCTGATATTCAAAAAACGATCGCATCTATTGTCGGCATATCCAACAGAAAAATGAACAATGACGAGACAGAAGCACTTAAAAATCTTGAAAGTGATCTCAAATCCCGTGTAATAGGTCAAGATCAGGCAGTTCAAGCCGTTGCTCAGGCCATAAAAATATCAAAAGCCGGACTTACACCACAAAACAAACCAATTGCATCCTTTCTTTTTTCAGGGCCAACCGGTGCTGGAAAGACTGAACTTGCCATTGCACTCAGTGATACACTTGGCATTCATTTTGAGAAATTTGACATGAGTGAATACATGGAGAAACATGCACTCTCACGTCTTGTAGGAGCACCTCCCGGTTATGTCGGTTTTGAACAGGGTGGGCTGTTGACAGAAGCCATTAAAAAACATCCTTATACGGTTCTCTTACTCGATGAAATCGAAAAAGCCCATCCAGATCTTGTCAATATTCTTCTTCAGATTATGGACAGTGCAACACTCACGGACAACAATGGATACAAAGCTGATTTTCAAAATGTTATCCTTATCTTGACATCCAATATTGGAGCAACAGCGCGTAATGTTATGGGCTTCAATAAAGATGATTCACTCTCTTCTAACGAAGAACTCAAAGCATTCTTCACGCCGGAATTTAGAAACAGACTTGATGCCATCGTTGACTTTCAACAGTTAAGTCATGATACAGTCAAAGGAATCGTTTATAAATTCATCAATGAACTAAATGCAGAACTAAAAGCGAAAAAGATAAATGTATACCTTAATGATGAAAGTGCTGAATTTATAGCCAATAAAGCCTATTCAAAAGAGATGGGAGCGCGGCCTATAAAACGCTATATTCAAGACAATATTACCAATAAACTGAGTGATGAAATTCTTTTTGGCAAGCTCAAAGATGGCGGTAGCGTAGAAGTCAATATCATTGATAATAAACTTGAACTAGATTTTCAAGAGCACCAACGTGTACCTACCACAACTGAATAAACACTCCCTGACCTTTCCAGATCCAAGAGATGCTAATGAAGACGGCATTGTAGCTTGGGGAGGAGATCTCAATCCTTCAAGACTGATCCGTGCCTATCAAAACGGTATCTTCCCCTGGTACTCCCATCAAGACCCTATTCTATGGTGGTCAACAGACCCAAGACTTATCATGGAACTTGATGATTTTAAACTCTCTAAATCACTTAGAAAAAGCATGAAAAAGTTCAGCTATGCTTTTGATAAGAATTTTACTCAAGTCATGCAAAATTGTGCCACAACACCAAGAAAAGGACAGCAGGGCTCTTGGATAAACGATGAACTCATAGAATCATTTGAAATACTCCATGGGATGGGAATAGCTCATAGTGTTGAAACGTATAATAAAGAAGGAGAATTGGTAGGCGGACTTTATGGTTTGGTAATTGGCAGAGTATTTTGCGGAGAATCAATGTTTGCTCATCAAAGTGATGCATCAAAAGCTGCTTATGCTGTTCTTGTCAGACATTTAAAAGATTGGGGATATGATTTTATAGATTGTCAAGTACCTACAGAGCATCTCTTAAGTTTAGGTGCAAAAGAGGTGGCAAGAGAATATTTTTTAATGCGTTTGGAAAAAGTCAATATGGATATAATTAAAAATAGTTGGGAAATTAATAGTTTATTGATATAAATAAAAGCAGAAAGAAATTGATCAACTAGGCAGCGACCTACATTCCCACACCTGAAAGATGCAGTATTATCAGCGATGAGAGGCTTAGCTTCTGGGTTCGGAATGGGACCAGGCGTTTCCCTCTCTCTATAGCCACCTAGACAAGATCAAGTATAAATTCATTGGAGTAATGAACTTATATTTGACCTTGAAGGATCATAAGAGTTGAAGTAACTCATTAAATATCAATCGTTCTGCGGCTAAACCGCGATACCCCCGTTGCTAAAGCATAAGTGGGGTAAAAGTCAACATACTAAAGAACTTGTTTCAAGATTCTTCTTATTTGTGTAATCTATTCGTACACTAAATAAGGTAGTGAAGCAACAGCGTTCGTAAGAACATAAAAAAAGACAAACGACCTATTAGTACTGGTCAGCTAAACGCATTGCTGCGCGTACACATCCAGCCTATCAAGCTTGTAGTCTTCAAGCGGTCTTCAGGGATTGTTCATCTTGGAGTTGGCTTCCCGCTTAGATGCTTTCAGCGGTTATCTCATCCGAACGTAGCTACCCAGCTATGCCCTTGGCAGGACAACTGGTGCACCAGTGGTTCGTCCAACCCGGTCCTCTCGTACTAGGGTCAGCTCTCCTCAACAATCCTACGCCCACGGAAGATAGGGACCGAACTGTCTCACGACGTTCTGAACCCAGCTCGCGTACCGCTTTAAATGGCGAACAGCCATACCCTTGGGACCTGCTCCAGCCCCAGGATGCGATGAGCCGACATCGAGGTGCCAAACCTCCCCGTCGATGTGAGCTCTTGGGGGAGATCAGCCTGTTATCCCCGGCGTACCTTTTATCCTTTGAGCGATGGCCCTTCCACACAGAACCACCGGATCACTATGACCGTCTTTCGACTCTGCTCGACTTGTATGTCTCACAGTCAGGCTGGCTTATGCCATTATACTCTACGGTGGATTTCCAACCCACCTGAGCCAACCTTTGTAAGCCTCCGTTACTTTTTAGGAGGCGACCGCCCCAGTCAAACTACCCACCAGACATTGTCCTCGCACGAGATAATCGTACGGAGTTAGCTATCAGAATATTCAAGGGTGGTATCTCAAGGATGCCTCATCATAATCTGGCGACTATGAATCAAAGGCTCCCACCTATCCTGCACATGAATATCCCAATAGCAGTGTCAAGCTATAGTAAAGGTGCACGGGGTCTTTCCGTCTTTCCGCGGGTAGGAGGAATTTTCACCTCCACTACAATTTCACTGGATCCCTTGTTGAGACAGCTCCCATCTCGTTACGCCATTCATGCAGGTCGGTATTTAACCGACAAGGAATTTCGCTACCTTAGGACCGTTATAGTTACGGCCGCCGTTTACTCGGGCTTCAATTCATGCCTTCGCTAATGCTAAGCAATCCTTTTAACCTTCGAGCACCGGGCAGGCGTCACACCCTATACATCCACTTACGTGTTAGCAGAGTGCTGTGTTTTTGGTAAACAGTCGGGAGGGACTCTTTGCTGCGACCCAGAGATGCTTTGGAGAGTAAATCTCCTAACATCAAGGGCACACCTTATACCGAAGATACGGTGCTAGTTTGCAGAGTTCCTTAACAAGGGTTCATCCACGCGCCTTAGAATACTCATCTCACCCACCTGTGTCGGTTTACGGTACGGGCGACATACCATCTCGTTTAGAGGCTTTTCTCGGCACGACAGTATCGACGATTCAGTTCGCTCTCCGAAGAGATTGAACTGCCTGTCGGGTCTCGGTCGAATGTGAAGCGGATTTGCCTACTTCACAACCTACACCCTTCGAGCCACTATTCCATCAGTGACCTCGTCTAACTCTATGCGTCCCCCCATCACTCAAATGATGATATGTCGGTATCGGAATATTAACCGATTTGCCATCGTCTACCCCTTTCGGACTCGACTTAGGTCCCGACTAACCCTACGATGACGAGCATCGCGTAGGAAACCTTGGGTTTTCGGCGAAGAAGATTCTCACTTCTTTTCTCGCTACTCATGCCTGCATGCTCACTTCCATCCGCTCCAGTGCTCCTTACCGGTACACCTTCAACGCTGAATGGAACGCTCTCCTACCACTCATAGTAAACTATGAATCTAGAGCTTCGGTGCGTATCTTAGCCCCGTTATATTTTCGGCGCAGAATCGCTAGACCAGTGAGCTGTTACGCTTTCTTTAAAGGATGGCTGCTTCTAAGCCAACCTCCTGGTTGTCACAGCAACTCCACATCCTTTTCCACTTAGATACGACTTTGGGACCTTAGCTGCTAGTCTGGGTTGTTCCCCTCTCGACATAGGATTTTATCACCCTACGCCTGACTCCCGAGGTTACACGTATAGTATTCGGAGTTTGATAGGGTTTGGTACCGCGGTAAGCAGCCCTAGCCCTGTCAGTGCTCTACCCCTATACGCTAATGCTCGAGGCTATACCTAAATATATTTCGGAGAGAACCAGCTATCACTGAGTTTGATTGGCCTTTCACCCCTATCCACAAGTCATCCGAGGAATTTTCAACTTCCACCGGTTCGGTCCTCCACTGGCTCTTACACCAGCTTCAACCTGCTCATGGATAGATCACTCAGTTTCGGGTCTGCAGCATCTGACTATGTCGCCCTATTAAGACTCGCTTTCGCTACGGCTTCTCGTTCGATTAACCTTGCCAGATACCACAACTCGCAGGCTCATTATGCAAAAGGCAGTCCGTCACACTTATTTAATAGTGCTCCGAATGATTGTAAGCCATAGGTTTCAGGTTCTATTTCACTCCGCTCACCGCGGTCCTTTTCACCTTTCCCTCACGGTACTTGTTCGCTATCGGTCTAGTAGTAGTATTTAGGGTTGGAGGGTGGTCCCCCCATATTCAGTCAAGATAACACGTGTCCCGACCTACTCATTCCTTACCTTAGTTCCACACAAATGTTTTCGCTTACGGGAGTATCACCCTCTATGCTCTGACTTTCCAGACAGTTCTGCTAACAAATGTGCTAAATGTAAGTGCCCTATTCCAATTTCGCTCGCCGCTACTCTCGGAATCTCGTTTGATTTCTTTTCCTGCAGGTACTGAGATGTTTCACTTCCCTGCGTTCGCCCCCGAAGGTGACATGACTCGCGCCATGCCGGGTTGCCCCATTCAGAAATCCCCGGATCAAAGCTTCTTGGCAGCTCCCCGAGGCTTTTCGCAGCCTAGTACGTCTTTCATCGCCTCTACTAGCCAAGGCATCCACCTATGGCCCTTAATATCTTTTATTCTATATTGCGTTCACTACCTTATTTAATGTACTATCTCTAATACAACAAACAAGATTGAATGAATCCATTTTTTTGTAGTTATTTAGTTTATAATTAAATCTCTTTAATTATATGTTGTTGACTTTAACAATTGTAATTTAATGAACATAAAAAGTTTAATTTTTATATGGTGGAGAATAGCGGGATCGAACCGCTGACCTCCTGCGTGCAAGGCAGGCGCTCTCCCAGCTGAGCTAATTCCCCATAACTGTAAAACTTTTTGTAGTGATTATGTCAAATGAACACAGATCACTGAAAACTAAGCAAGCAAGCAGACTGAAGTAACTAATATCTCTGTGAGATTCTTTTGTGTTGAGCCGATCAAACGAATGATCGCTCTTTACTCTAGAAAGGAGGTGATCCAACCGCAGGTTCTCCTACGGTTACCTTGTTACGACTTCACCCCAGTCGCTAATTCCACCGTAAGCGGTAGCCCCCCGAAGGTTGGCTTCCCGATTTCGGGTGAAATCAACTCCCATGGTGTGACGGGCGGTGAGTACAAGACCCGGGAACGTATTCACCGTAGCATTGCTGATCTACGATTACTAGTGATTCCAGCTTCATGGAGTCGAGTTGCAGACTCCAATCCGAACTGAGAGACGCTTTAAGTGATTAGCTCCACCTCGCGGTATCGCAACACTCTGTACGCCCCATTGTAGCACGTGTGTAGCCCTAGCCATAAGGGCCATGATGACTTGACGTCGTCCTCACCTTCCTCCTCCTTGCGAAGGCAGTCTCCTTAGAGTGCTCAGCCGAACTGCTAGCAACTAAGGACGAGGGTTGCGCTCGTTGCGGGACTTAACCCAACATCTCACGACACGAGCTGACGACAGCCGTGCAGCACCTGTTTTCGAGTTCCCCGAAGGGCACCCCGCCATCTCTGGCAGGTTCTCTCAATGTCAAGGCTAGGTAAGGTTCTTCGCGTATCTTCGAATTAAACCACATGCTCCACCACTTGTGCGGGTCCCCGTCTATTCCTTTGAGTTTTAATCTTGCGACCGTACTCCCCAGGCGGAACACTTAATCTGTTAAGTGCATCACCGAGATGACTAGCATCCCGACGACTAGTGTTCATCGTTTAGGGCGTGGACTACCAGGGTATCTAATCCTGTTTGCTCCCCACGCTTTCACGCCTTAGCGTCAGTTATGTTCCAGCAGATCGCCTTCGCTTTCGGTATTCCTAGTGATATCTACGGATTTTACCCCTACACCACTAATTCCATCTGCCCCTCCCATACTCTAGGTTAGTAGTTTCAAATGCAGTTCTACAGTTAAGCTGTAGGATTTCACATCTGACTTACCAACCCGCCTACGCGTCCTTTACGCCCAGTGATTCCGAATAACGCTTGCACCCTCCGTATTACCGCGGCTGCTGGCACGGAGTTAGCCGGTGCTTATTCATATGCTACCGTCATTTTCTTGACATATAAAAGGAGTTTACACACCGAAATGCGTCATCCTCCACGCGGCGTTGCTGCATCAGGGTTTCCCCCATTGTGCAATATTCCTCACTGCTGCCTCCCGTAGGAGTCTGGTCCGTGTCTCAGTACCAGTGTGGCGGATCATCCTCTCAAACCCGCTACCCGTCATCGCCTTGGTGAGCTCTTACCTCACCAACTAGCTGATAGGATATAGGCCGATCCCTTGGCGGAATCCATTTCCCGATTCATCTTTTGATGAAAAGGAGTATCCAGTATTAATCACCGTTTCCAGTGGCTATCCCGGTCCAAGGGGCACATTACCTATATATTACTCACCCGTGCGCCACTCGTCAGCAGAGAAGCAAGCTTCTCTCTGTTACCGTTCGACTTGCATGTGTTAAGCACGCCGCCAGCGTTCATTCTGAGCCAGGATCAAACTCTCCATAATTGTTTATGAAAAGATAAATAAATTTAATTACTGATCTTTGCCCAAGATTTAAAAATCATTGGCTTTGTTAAGACATTAAGAGTGCTTAAGCTCTTAATGAATATAGTTATCTATTACTATAGGGAAACTAACTATATCAATAGCTAGAATTCAAATAGAATAGACGGTTGTTGTTTTATTAGTTATTTCTAAATAAGATTTAACTGATAGTTACATCAGTCTCTCTTACTTGCTTAGTTTTCAATGATCTCAAACTGATTCAAGCGGCTTCAACTCGAAGTCTCTCTAGGCCTTTAAACAAGGTCTCTCTGTTTGTGGATGGGAATTATAGGGAAAAACAACTTAATATTTTATTAATTTCTAGACATTAATTTCAATAATAGTCGGTTCTGAAAAATTCGGTACATCATCATAAGAGAAAACAGCATAATACTTGTGTACTTCTCTATCACCGAAGCTGTCATAAGTATAATTATCTTTACCTCCATAGAGTTTTTGTCCATCATATGGAGAACATGGAACCTTAAAAGGATTCTTCACGACAATTACACCTTGAAAACCTTCATCTTCAGGGTTATCCCACTCTAACTTCACAACACCGTTTTCGAAACTTGTTCGAAGATTCTCTACCTGCTTTGGAGGATTTTTACGTTTCTTTATATAGTGTAGCGCCAATTGAGGTCTGTTTTCACGTTTTGAATCCAGCCAGCTTACGTATTCGGAATTGACACTCTCTTTATGTGTCGAAGCTGAGATAACGAACAGAACTTTTTTCATTATTTTATGGATCTCTATCATCTCATTGATCGCAAACCTGTCAAAAACAAAGCGCTGCTGCCTCGAATCTTCTAAATCTGACAGACTAACATCATAGCCTATACGTTCAATTACATTTCGATTTTTAATTTTATCATAGGTTATGTCACCATCTATCGGTTCAACCATCTCAATATGAAAACGTAAACTTTTACTTGTTGAAACAATCTTTTGTGCTTCAAGTTCTATGTATGCTTTAGAGACGACAATATTATCTGTATCTGGTAAATTTGTAAGATCAAACTCCATACAGGCGTATTTTTGTAAAGAGTTTTTATCGTAGCCTGCATTGAGTGCCGTATCTTTTAAATTATCTTCATTAATTGTGAATTCAGAACTCGAAAGCAAGTCAAGTTTTGCTTCATCTATAGTATAAGAGATATCGAGCTTAGGTCTGTATGTAAGACCACCGCTGAATTTTCCATAACCGATATCCCACTGCATCAGTTGCGATGAACGATCAAGAGGCAATGATGTCGGTCCCTGCATTTTAAAGTAAGCTTCTCTGCGTTTGAGTGATTTTTGCAAAACTGCTATCTCCTGTGCAGCGAATTTATACGTTCTCCAAATCCCCTGTGAGAGTTGTGAAGAGGCTGTCGGTCTATCAATGAATGAGAGCATTTTTGCATTTTTTATATCTTCAAAACGATCTATCTTCTCAATCGTGCGCTCATCCATCTGTCCGACTCGCCACTCTCCATAGCGTTCAACCTGAACTGCTACACGGTTCATCGGATAAAAAGAGATCTTTGCTTCTGTAATAATTGCATTTTCAGGAATTGTCTGTAATGAAAATCCTGCAACTCCGAGACATTCCCCTTTTTTCTCCGAAATTCCGACAAACAGAGAGTTATTACCAAAATGCTCTGCATTCTTCTTTGTTTTTTCGCCTACATAACCTATTTTTGAAGCAACCGGATAGAGGATTTTTGAGAACATGCTTTCTGCAGGCTTTGTGCGCACACCTACCATCTGTCCAAATGGTGACTTAATAGATCTATCTTTACATACTGCGCGAATGTAATAATAGTAGTTCGTTGCTGATTTTAGATTTCTATCAGTGAAAGTTTTTAACTTTGTCATTCCTATTCTATTGGAAGCCTGTGCAAAACCTTTTTTCTTTGTTGAGCGATAAATTTCAAAAAATATTGTTTCATCATCAATATAATCCCATTCCAGAGTAATCTCTTTTGATGCTATTGTCGTTGCACAGAAATCTTCTACTCGTGGAAGGACATTGACTTTATTGTAATTTTTCACTTCAGAGAGCGCCATCATAAGTGCAGGAATATTTTCATCGATATGTTCACTCATGTGCTCAAGATAATCACTGATATTTCTAGTTCCGACTTCCGCAACAAGAGCAAGGGCTCCACGTGAATAGTAAAATTCTCTTCCACTTCCTGAAATAAGATGTACAGGAGGTTTTCCCATATGAACACCATATTCACGACCAGATTCTTTGCGAATCTCTTCAGCCATATTCGAAGCCAGGATATTCAGGTCAATAGCATCTTCGGCATCTTCATGAATAAAATTGTGAGCGGGAAAGAAAACATTTCCCTGTGAGTGATAATCGAGGGCTATAGTGATATTTTCATGTGAGACAAAAAAATCTCTCAGTGCTCGCGTTTCAGGCTCAGAAAAAGGTTCCGGTCCAGAATAGACATTTGATGTATAATTTTTATTTGGAGCATAACCGATACTAAAGTTTCTGTTCAAATCTACACCATAGCTTCCATCAGGGTTTTTACGACGATTCTTTCTCCAAAATGAGAAGTGATTGCGTGAGTATTCAAAACCATCAGGATTCGCACACGGCACCATATAGAGTGTTGTGCTGTCTAAAATTGCATTGAGTTGCGGATCATAATCAATATGATCTATAATGTATTGCGCAAAGGAGAGCGAAAGTTCTATACCTATCCATTCTCTAGCGTGAATTGTTCCGGTATAAAAAAGTGCCGGCTTCTCTTGATGCGTAGCAATCTCTTTTGTAATGGTAACAGCGATAATGTCTCTTTCTTCCCATGTCTTTCCAATGGTTTGTACTTTAAAAAGATCCGGGTTTGATTTTTGTGCTGCTTTAAAAAAGTCTACACACTCATCATAAGAGCTATATTGTTGTCTCAATGTTTTACCTTAAAATTTTTTTGAAATAATACTCTTACTTCGTTTTTCTGTCAATTAAATCCACAATTAAATCGATTTTTTTACTGTTGAAGTTTAATCCCATTTTTTCCTGTTCAGGTGTAGCAAAAGCTGGTATGCCGTTTACTTCCAAAACAACATACTCCTCTTTTTCTCGGTCATAGATAATATCTACACCGCCGATATCCACTCCGGTAGCTTTACAGGCACGCATTGCTACATCAATGATTTCATCATTGGCCTCACGCATAAAGACAGAACCGCCGCTTGTAACATTTGTGCGCCAATCAGTTCCACTCGCTTTTCTGCCATAGCAAGATACAAATTCACCATCCACAATGTCTACACGAAAATCGGTATTGTCATAATCAATAAACTTCTCAACATAGAAAAATCGTAAATCCATTTGATTTAAAAACGGCATCAGCATATCAAGATTGGCTTCATTTTCGATTTTTGTCAATCCGACACCACCCCAGCCATCAGTTGGTTTATAAACCATTTTATCCCATTTTTTGATGATCTTTTTAAGTTCATGACCATCATCACGGTGACACAGTTTATAATCAGGTGTTTTTATTCCATTATTTCTCAAAACAAAAGATGTATGAAATTTATCTTCCGTCAAAGCAAAAGCATCATATGAGTTTATCATCGGGATGATACGGTTAAGAGCTTGATAGAGATACATTTGATACTGTGTCTGTTCTCCCGCATTATAAGAGAAAAAGAGATCAAGTTTATCAAGTTTAATGCCACTGTTTTCTTTACCATGGTAAATAATATGGCCATTTTTCGCTATTGCATGGCGTAAGTTTAAATCATTCACCACATCAATATCTCTCTCTTTGAGCTGTTTTATGATTTTTTTTCCTATCTTATCACCGCCGCCATTTCTATAAAGCCACATCCCGATCGTTCTTTTATCCATTTTCATTTCTCCTAAAAATTTGAATTTTTTATAAAGTGTTCAAAAAGCTTTCTACTCATCTCTATGCGTGAGGCGAAACTGTTTTTAAGTGCCCTCTCTTTAACTGTATGATCGCCATCCCCATAAGGACCAAAGCCATCTAGTGTCACCACTCCACAGGAACTGACAATATTTGCATCACTCACGCCACCGCGTTCTTCTGAAATAATTTGCTGTTGTGTAATCATTTCTATCTTATTTAGCAGTTCTAAGGACTTCTCAGATGTTTGCATTACATCTCGTTGTATCCCGCCGCTTAGTGTCGATGATGTTCCCTGTACATAGGAACGATTGACTATTGCTTCAATTGTCTGCAATACCCTGTCTCGCTCTCCAGCACTTTTATATCGCAGCTCAAAGGTCATCCTTGCGTGAGGTGAAATTGTATTTGCACCTATGCCGCCTTCAATCTTTCCTACATTGACCGTTGTTCCCTTATCGAGATCCGTCAATGCAACAAGTTCCTGCAGTTTATAAGAGAGTTCCAAATTTGCATCATGCCCGTCACTGTAATGATTACCTGCATGAGCGGCTTTGCCTTCAATATCAATGAAAAAAGTACCGACACCCTTACGCCCGGTGACAAGTTCCATGTTTCTGCCTGCCGCTTCATAAACGAAACAATAATCATATGCCGATGCCAATTCCTGCGTGAGGTATTTTGAATCATCACTGCCTGTCTCTTCATCGCTGACTAATAAGACATCTATATTTTCAATCTCAATATCACTGTTCTTTAGCTCACGCAAAGCCTCGATCAGGACAATATTGCCGCCCTTCATATCACAAACACCCGGTCCATACACCCATTCTTCATCTTCAGTAAAGTATTCAAACTTACCGGGAGGAAAGACCGTATCTATATGGCCTAAAAGCAGTAATTTTGGATGATTTTCTGTATGGGAGGAGGCATAATGACGATGATTCCCTATCGTTTCTCTTTGATATTGTGTAGTTCTAAAACCCAAAGATTCAAACCAGCCATCAAAAATATTACCGACTGCGTCAACGCCTTCTTTGTTGTTTGTATATGAGTTGATTTCTATGACTTTTTTCAGGTCATCAAGGTAGTGCATTTAGTATCCAAATTAGTATCTATTTTGGACAATTATACATGAATTAGATTTAAAGTTTATAAATGAAAGATATTTGTGAATTTAAAAAAGAGAAGGAGGTTTAGAAAAGTAAGAGACTTAGAAGAATTATTTTCTTCTAAGTTCTTTAATACGAGCTTTTTTACCTGCAAGTGAACGTAGGTAGAATAGTTTCGCACGACGAACACGACCGCGACGAATTACTTTAATCTCGTTGATTGAGTCAGAGTAAATTGGGAAAATTCTTTCAATACCAACACCGTTGGCTCCAATTTTACGTACTGTAATAGTTTGACCAGTACCTTGACCACGTTTAGCAATACAAACACCCTCGTAATTTTGTACACGAGTTTTGTCGCCTTCTTTAATTGTTACTGCAAGATTTACAGTATCACCAGCACGAAAATCTGGAATGTTTTTCTCAGCGATTTGTGCTTTTTCAAAGTTTTCAATATACTTATTTCTCATGAGAGTAAGTCCTTAATTTTATTTTATCTCTTACGATAAATGTTGTTCAGCTTTATGCTTTTTTAGCTCATTTGGTCTGAAATATTTTGTTTTACATTCAGACAAGGCTAATTTTAGTGAGCGAATTTTACTATGATTTCCCTTTAAGTATTCTGATGGAACACTTAAAGAGTCATATATTTTCGGTTTTGAAAAGCTTGGTGCTTCCAGAAGTGGCGTTTCAAAACTCTCAGTCTCCAAAGACTCAGCATTTCCAAGAACACCTTCTATATTTCTACTTGTTGCATCACAGATAACCAAGGAAGCAAGTTCACCTCCAGTTAAAATGTAATCACCAATAGAAAAAACTTCATCCGCATACTTTTCAATGACTCTCTCATCTATTCCCTCATAGCGTCCACTCACAAACGCTACATGAGATTTCTTTGCCAAACGTTTTGCATCATTTTGTACAAACGCTTTGGCAACCGGAGTCATAAAGACGATATGCACGTCTTCATCTCTGTTTTTCAAGTCATCCAGTGCATCAAACAGCGGTTGGGGATTCATAACCATCCCGGCCCCTCCGCCTACTGCAGTGTCATCGACTTTAAAATGTTTGTTTTTCGAGTAATCTCTCGGATTGCAATAATCAATCTTCAAGATCCCTTTCTCTATTGCCCTTTTTAATATAGAGTCTTTAAAATAACCCTCTATCAAATTAGGAAAGAGTGTGACAAATGTGAACTGCATTTAAGAAGCTTCGAGTATATCCATCGCACCACGCAACTCAATGCGTTTTGCGTCAATGTCTACGGCAACTTTAAACGGTTCATGAAAAGGAACCAAAAAACTCTTTGGCAATCCCTTGGCAACTAAAGAAGCATCGGTTACGATACTCAGATAGTTGCTGATGTTGATTCTCTC
This sequence comes from Sulfurimonas paralvinellae, assembly GCF_014905135.1. Taxonomy (NCBI): domain Bacteria; kingdom Pseudomonadati; phylum Campylobacterota; class Epsilonproteobacteria; order Campylobacterales; family Sulfurimonadaceae; genus Sulfurimonas; species Sulfurimonas paralvinellae. The sequence goes on from NZ_CP041406.1 coordinate 1,644,479, forward strand.
AACCTCTTTTACACGGCCGAGCAACTTACCATCTTCATACACATCACAATCTTCTAGATCAAAAAAGAAATATTCACCCTCATCAAGATGACAATTCTTCCTTGTCTCTTCATAGGTTGTGAACAGCTTTGCATTCGTATATCTCTTTGCATCTTCCGGATTTGAGATATCGTTTATCTTTACCAGTCCACGCTCAAGATTAACATCACGCAGCGTCACTCTCTCTTTTTTGTTTATCAAAAATGATGCTCCAGATCGAAACTGCTCCGGAAAATCAGATTTGATATGCAGCTTCATATCGCCTTTTATCCCGACAGTTTTGCCGAGAGTTGCGATGTGAAGCAGCGGTTTTTTAGATTGGTTCGACATTGATTCTATAACTCACACCATCTTTAGCTTTACAGCCTGAGATGACAGTTTTTATAGCACCTATCATCTTCCCGCTCTTACCGATCAGTTTGCCGATATCCGCCTGATTGGCATAGAGAACTATCTCTGTTATTTCGTCGCCCTCTTGAACTTCAACTCTAATATCATCAGGGTTCGATGCTATCAGTCTTGCAAATTGTGCGACAAAATCAGCAATCATGATTAGCGACCAGTAATCTTTTTAACACGGTCACTCATTTGAGCACCGACACCTAGCCAATAATCAACTCTTTCATTATCAACTTGAAGTTCTTTTGTCATCGGGTTGTAGTAACCGATAAGTTCAATCCAACCACCATCTCTACGTTTACGGCTGTCTGTTACCGCGATACGGTAAAATGGACGTTTTTTTCTTCCCATACGAGTAAGTCTAATTACTGTCATTTAATTTCCTGTTTTTAATTTTACCTATTACTGGTTAAATCTGTGCAGTTGCTATAAAGTTTGTAAGAACATTGTGGGAAGAATAGAATGCAGTATAAATAGATATTTATAAATTTTAAGCTTCCCTCTTACCATCTCTATAGTTGGATGTACACATTTAACCAGTAAACAGGCTAAGAATCTTCTTATCACAGAGGTATTGTTTAAGAAGATTTTAATTTCGTCGGAATTATATCCAAATAATTCTTAAATTACAAAGATTATCTAGGTAATCCGCCAAGTCCTCCAGGACCACCGGCTTGTCCCATCATAGATTGCAGCTGTTTCATGCCATTTTTACCAGAGAATTTTTTCGCCATTTTTCCGGCATTTTTGAACTGTTTTATCATACGGTTGATATCAACAATATCGAGTCCACACCCTTTTGCGATTCTCTGTTTGCGTGAGTTATTTAAAAGATCCGGGTCTTCTCGCTCTTTTGGCGTCATTGAACTGACCATTGCTTTGATGTTCTTAAGCTCACCCGAATTCTCAAAATCAAAATCTTTGATAGCTTTGGACATATTTCCCATACCTGGGATCATTCCCATGATTGAGCTCATAGAACCCATCTTTTTCATCTGTTCCATCTGTTCCAAAAAGTCATTGAAATTGAATTTCCCTTTTTGGATCTTTTTCGTCAGTTTCTTCGCCTGCTTTTCATCGATGACATTGGTAACTTTTTCGGCCAGCCCTTCGACATCACCAAACCCCATCAAACGATTGACAATACGCTCAGGTAAGAAGACCTCGAGATCTTCCATCTTTTCACCCAGACCTATAAAACGCAGTGGTACCTGAACTTGTGATGAAAGACCAAGTGCAACACCGCCTTTGGCATCACCGTCATATTTTGAAAGAATCACACCATCAATGCCGATTTTTTCTTTAAAGGTAGTTGCCGTTCGAACAGCATCCTGACCCGTCAAAGAATCTGCTACATAAAATATCTCATCGGGATTTGCCGCTTTTTTAACATTTTCAAGCTCTTGCATCAACTCATCATCGATTGCCAAACGTCCTGCCGTATCTATCAGAACAACATCGAATATTTTAGAGTTTGCATATTCAAGAGCGGATTTAACGACATCCACAGGGTTTTTGGTAGCTTCATCTTCGTAAAGTTCAACTTCTATCTGTTGTGTAATCTGGCGCAATTGTTCTACCGCTGCAAGACGCTGCAGGTCAGCTGCGACAATAAGCACTTTCTTGCCTTTATTTTTCAGATATGTCGCCAGTTTTCCTGTAGTGGTCGTTTTACCCGAACCCTGCAGACCTGTCATCAAAATAACGGTCGGAGGATTTGGAGCGAAGACGAAACCTTTATTTCCACCAACATCCAAAAGTTCGTTCAATGTCTCACGCAGAGCATTTAAAAATTGGTCTTTCCCTATTCCGGCCGCTTTTGTTTTAAGCTCGACCTGTTGAATAAGTTCTTTAACGACCTTATGATTTACATCCGCTTTGAGCAAATTCTTTTTAAGTTCCGTCAATGCTTTTGAAAGTGCTTTTGCATCATCATGAAAGCGAATCTTCTTTATTGCATTTGTAAACGAGTCTGTTAAAGTGCCAAACATTCACATACCTTTTTAATTATATAAATTTTCTCGAATTGTAACGAAGTTTTTTATTCAAACGTCTTAAACGCTTTTGGTTCAGGCGCTACAAACTCCATACCAAGAAGTCTCACTTTATGTGCATGCAGCATTACCCGCTTGGCACGACGTCCTCCATACTGTTCATCCCCTATGATAGGATGTTCAATATATCTTGCATGTACACGGATCTGGTGTGTTCTTCCGTGATGAATAATAACTTTTACCTTTGTCTTTTTCGCACTGACGATATCCGGAAAGAATTCCGTTCTTGCCGGTTTTCCTTTTGGAGAGACATTCGAGGTGGCACGATTGTTTCTCTTCTGCGTGAGAATTGGTTTATCCACTTCTATCGGCTCAGTCATAATCCCCTCAACCCATGCAATATACTCTTTGTAAACCTTATCCTGTGCAAACTCTTTAATGGCTTTTTCACGGAATTCTTCATTTTTTACAAGCATAAGCACACCGCTAGTCTCACGGTCAAGTCTGTGCAAAAGTCTTGCACCTTTAAATTGACGTTCGATCTCATCGGAATTCACATAAGCCGGTTTATCGATGACAATAATGTCATCATTTTCAAAGATAGGTTTTGCCTTCTCGACTTTCTCTACTCGAAAGATCGTGCGTTCATCAATCTCGCCACGGGCGATCATCACTTTCTTGTTCCCTACATAGACAAGTCCTCTGTCTATCATAGATTTTGCAGCAGAGTTTGAAATCCCCTCTTGTGCTGCCAATAATTTATATGCTTTTTCTGTTGCCATAAAATTCTTCCTTTATTTCATATATTCTTTTATTTTTTGAACCACCGGTTCTAGATCTATCGTCTCTTCCACCATCGAAGGCGGCAGTTCTTTTGTTTGTTTCAGTGCTGCTGCAATCTCATCAGGCTCTACATACTGCACATGATGCACATACTTAAAAAGCTCTTTTTGGTGAAAAAAATGTTTTCCCGTAATGATTTTACAACCAAAATATGCCGGTTCAAGCGGATTGTGTCCGCCCACATCCTCTCGAAAAGCACCGCCTAATATAGCCACATCGCTCACAGCATAAATGTTATTCAGCTCGCCCATCATGTCAACAAGTATCAGATCACTTCCAAAATCCTGCGTGAGAGAGAATTTCTCTAATGTTAACGAATGTTCACCTGCATATTTCTGCATTACTTCATAAACACTCGCAAAACGTTCCGGATGCCGCGGTACAACAACAAGCTTTGCGTGAGGCATATGCTTTTTATATGCAATAAATGCTTTTAATACGGCATCTTCTTCATCCGGATGCGTCGAACCGGCGACAATGAGTTCACTCTTTTGAGGTTTTACATAACTTTTCGTCTTTTTTATCTCACCGGCAAGTTTTATATTGCCGATGACTTCAATATTTTTCGCACCAAGTGCTAAAAATCTGTTCTTATCCACTTCGCTCTGCACATAGATGATCTCCACTTTTTCAAGCAGTTTTTTATAAAACCATGCAAATTTCAGATATTTATCGACACTTTTATCAGATATGCGGGCATTGAGTAAAATGACCTTTGCACCTCTGGCATTAGCTACACGAAAAAGCAAATACCAAAACTCAGCCTCCAAAACGACAAGTACCTTCTCCCGATGTATCCAAAAAGGCAGATGCATCTCATACGGCAGATAGCGCACCTCGGCATCATACTTCTTTGCTTCGGCATGTCCTGTATGCGTAATGGTAGATATACAGACCTCTTGCGATGAGAACTTTTGAAGTAGTGGTTTTAATGCTCTTGCTTCACCAAGTGAGCAGACATGAAACCATAAAGCATCCAGATGTTGAAAAGGAGGATTTCTAAAAAGAAAAAATCTTGCAGGAATCGACTCTCGATACTTTTTCTTAAAAGATAAAAGTATCAAAAGCGGAAGCGCTATGATAAAAAGCGCGATACTTAAAAGAAAGTAGAAAACACTAAAGAGGCTCAAAGCCTACTCTTCGCTGGCTTTCACGTACAAAATACGTCCACAATGAGGACATGTAGTTATATCTTCACCTTTAATGACATCAGCATACACTTTATCGCCGATAACCATATGGCAACCCATACATGCTTGATCCTCTACAGGAACTACCGTTGTATTTTTTGCCCATCTACGGATCTTTTGATAGAACGCCAAACCTTTTTGGTTGATGTCAGCCAAAAGTTTCTCTTTTTTCTTGAAAACTTCCTGACGCTCTTTGTTAATCTCTTCAAGTTTTGCATCAACCTCAGCTTTTACGCTTTCTAGGCTTGACTGCAGTTCTTCAAGTTTAGCACTTGCCGCTTCAATCTGCTCTTTTTTTGCTTCGATGATCTTCTCAAGTCTTTCGATCTCTTCATTTGCAAATGTGATCTGCTCTTTTGCAATTTCTTCTTCGAGTTGCAGAGATTTCATCTCACGTTCAGTCTTAACTTCTGAAGATTTTTTAGCGTTTTCTTCTAATTTTGCAGAGAGTTCTGCAAGGTGAAGTTCATTTTTCGCTTTTTTTACTTCTTCTTCTTTAATTTCATTTGTTAAATTTTCAATATCTGACTCAATACTCTTCGTTTTTGCAAGGGCTGCTTCATATTTTGAGTTTGCTTCTTCTATCTGAGGCTCAAACGCATCTATCTCTTTATCTACGATAGAGAGATCAATTAGTTGCTTTAAGTGCTTGTTCATTGGAGTCCTTTGGGGTTTTACTGTGATCCATTATGCTCATACATATGATTAAATATAGGTGAATGGATTTTCTGATGACGCAATTATAACTTTTAAACCTAAATTTTTCAAATACTTTTGTAAAATTTGGGCAAAAAAGCGTTCACTTTCATAATGTCCGATGTCAATTACAGAAAGATTTATACTTTTTGCTTCCATTGCATCATGATATTTTACATCCCCTGTCAAAAAACAATCAGCACTCAGACTGCGCATTAAAGAACAGCCACTTCCGGTAGTGAGTGCTGCTCTTTTTACAAACGAGTTCGCTTTAACACATCTTGCGTGAGGCAGACCAAAAGCCGCAGCAACTTTTTTTGCAAAGCTGTCAAAATCTTCATTCACATCAAGGTAAGCCACAAAACCATCTTTTTCGGCAATCTCATAACCTAAGATTTCCATTGCGACATAATCGTTAAGATGCGTCTGGTCAAAGTTCGTATGCATTGCGATATTTGAGATGTTTTTCTTTATCATCTTATGCAGTAGATTTGCCGGGTATTTTGAAAATTCCAACTGCTTGAGACCGCCAAAGATAATGGGATGATGTGTAATCAGCAACGTCCCCTCTTCCAAAGAGTCTATCAACTCTTCATCCACATCGATACTCAAAGCCACGGTCGTAATGTCTGTTTTAAAGTCCCCGACCAAGAGTCCTGAATTATCCCAAGACTCTTGCATCTCAAAAGGAGAGAGTTCGTTCAGGTACTCATATATCTCTAAGATTTTCATTGTTGCTCCTCTAATTTTTCAAGTTCTTCTTTGGCCTCTGTAAAATCAGCATCAAGTTCAAGCGCTTTTTTATACATCTCTTTTGCTTCATCGAAATGTTTCATATCGACAAGTAAATTACCATAGTTATAATAGGTTATCGGATTTTTATCATCGAGTTCAAGTGATGCATTGAGATGATTTTTCGCACTCGCAAACTCACCCATTTTTCGATAAAGTGACGCCATAGCCTGATGAATGGCAGTGGAGTTCGGGTCAAGTTCAAGTGCCTCTTTATAGTATTCTATTGCTTCATCATTACGTTCTTGCTGCATTAAAGCATATCCCATTTTAAAAAGAGTATCTGCATCTTTTGGCGATTTTATATTGACTTCAGAGTAGATAGCGAGTGCTTTTTGGTAGTCACCCTTTTGCATCGCTTCATCACCGCTTTGGATAAGCGCAGAAGCATCAAAAGTAGAAAAAGCATCAGCACTTCTATCACCTTGATTTTCTGTTGGATCCTGTAATGTTTGAATGTGTTCATAAATTTTATAGGCAAAAAATGCCGATGCGCCAAGCATCAAAAGTTGAAAAAGTGTCACTAATTATTCTCCTGTCTATAGTTACTAAGACTTTCCAAAAGATGCTTTTACGAGGACAAATCCTCCCGATGGTCTGAGCCTCTACAAAGTATCTTTTGGAAAGTCAAGCACGTTATTATTCATTAATTTTATAAGTTGCAAAGGATCGACTTGTACGCCATTAATTCTAGCAGAAAAGTGCAAATGGGGACCTGTTACACGTCCGCTTTTGCCTGAAAGACCTAATATCTCACCGCGTTTGACAATCTCTCCCTTTTTCACATGGAACTTACTCATATGAAAGTAACAGGTGTAAATCCCCTTACCATGATCAAGAACAACTGTTCCACCGGAATAAAATCGTTTTTTAACCAAAACAACTTTTCCGTCATTTGCCGCATGGATCGGTGTTCCTATTTTCGCACGAAAGTCTGTACCGCTGTGATACCCCTTTAGCGAGCCATTATAGACTCTTGCTTTTCCAAAATCACTTGTAATTTTACTCTCGATCGGCAAAATAAACGGCTCACGCAGATAATTTTCTCTGCTGACATGATTATAGACTTTCATCGCCTCAGCATACTCTTTTGCAATTCTTTTTTTTACCGCTGGGGCTTTTGGATTGACTTTCGATGGATCGACCTTGATCGTCTCTTTTTCATACGCTCCTGCGTGAAGATGCAAAAAGAGCAATTTTTTTTCTCTTTTTTTATGCTTCTCATACTCCACGTAAAGCTCTTTGGTTGCAGGCTTTTCATAGTAGGAAAATCCAACAAGTGCACAGTACTCATCCTCACGCAGAGGGTTTTGAAAAACAGGGAACCTCTTTTTGCCGACAAGAACATCTTTATAGGTAACACCCTTCTCTTTTTTAAATTTTATCAGCGTCGTTTTACCGTTGGCGACATCAGGATTGACTATCTCAAAATTGAGTGCAAAAAGAGAAGTATATACTACAAAGAGGAGAAGATATCGTAGCATCAATAATCCTTCATCGCCCTTGCTATATCGCGTTTTTGATCTTTTTCTTTCAGGTCATGGCGCTTGTCATGCAGCTGTTTTCCTTTGGCGATGGCTATTTGCAGTTTTGCGATGTTTCTGTCGTTAAAATATATCTGCAGCGGCACAATCGTATAACCGTCACGATCGACCGCTTTTTGCAGTTTTGCTATCTGTTTTTTATGCAGCAGCAATTTCCGGCTGCCTCGCTCTTCATGTCCGTAAAAACGGTGTGTCGTCTCAAGTCGCCCAATATGTGCATTGAAAAGATACGGCTCACCTTTTACAAAACGGATAAAGCTGTCTTTGAGGTTTGCACGGTGTGCACGCAGCCCTTTGACTTCGCTTCCCGTAAGCACCAGACCCGCTTCAAACTTCTCTTCTATAAAATAATCATGATAGGCTTTTTTATTCTTTGCTATTGTTTCACCCATAATTTACGCTTCTTTTTCCTTTACTTTAAAAAAACTGCTGCCGCTCCCACTGAAGAAGTAGCCTTGTCTATAATGCTCTTTGAGTTCTTTATACTCTTGCAGTGCCGGTGCGAAGAGGTCATTTGCCTCTTTGGCACTCATACTCTGGAGTATCTCTTTTGAAGGTGTTTCCTTGAGCTTTTGTGTTGCAAAACCATCGATAGGTTCATAAAAATTTTCTCTGTAGGCACTGTATACTTTTGGTGTTGCTATCTTGACATCGGGAGTGAATACTTCAAAATCAAGCAGCTCTTCATCATACGCTTCTACAACTTCGCCGATACCGCTTACATTGGCACTTGCATACCCATAGATAAAAAACGGTACATCGGCACCCACTTGCAGGCCAATCGCAGCCAGTTCATTAAGGCTTAAACCCAAATGCAGTACTTCGTTGCACATTTTGAGATACGTTGCCGCATCACTGCTGCCGCCGCCTAGTCCTGCAAAAGCAGGAATATTTTTTTCAACCATAACGGCATGTGTCTGCATCAGTTTTTCCAGAGCTTCTGAATTTGTTGCAGATTTGAGTGCCTTGTAAGCTTTATAGATAGTATTCTCTTCTGTTTTACAGGCAAAATCACCAATAATGCCAAATTCATTGCTGTTTGTCCCTACCTTTTCCTTGGAGACAAAAGAAAGCTCATCAAAGAGATCGTTCACGCGCATAAAACGAGAAACTATTTCATGATAATTCCCACGCTTGCCGCTTATCTTCAAAAAGACATTTACTTTGGAAAAGGCTTTATATTTCTTCATTACTTTCTTATTTCCCAAGTAATTTACTAAGTGAATCTATATCTTCTTTATTGACACCGTGATGTAAAACAGCCGCCTGATTACTTTTGGTCACCTCTTCTATCAATTCACTGCGAATTATCGAGATCTCACGCGGCGCATCAATACCGAGTTTTACAACACCGTTCTCTACTGCAACGACTTTGACCGTGATATTATCTCCAATAACTATAGACTCACCTAGTTTTCTTGCAAGTACTAACATTCTATTCTTCCTAATTCGTATTTTACACTCTTTTGACTGACAGTGATTATAGAGATATTCTCACCGTTATCAAGCCAGTATGTTCCCTCATCTTGAATCTTTAGATCTTCTAAAGCAAGAACTCTTCCATATCTGACATTGTCATAATCCCCAAGATAATAGTTTTGAGGAATGTTCAGAGATTTTTTGATATCAAGCGCCTTTTCATTTTCATAGACAAACTGCCCTTCACAAAGCCTCTCAAGCATTGAGAGACTTCCCTCTTGCACTCCAAGCCGCTGCGCTATTATTCTCCCGAGTGAGCGGATATATGTTCCTTCACTCACCGTTGCTTCAAAAGTAACAAAAGGGTGGCAGTAGTGCAGCAGTTCTGTCTCATAGATTGTCGAAGTGATTTTATTTAGTTCAACTTTTTTTCCGGCGCGCGCAAGATCATAAGCACGCTGGCCGTTGATGCGTTTTGCCGAAAAGATAGGCGGTTCATACTCCAAAGTGCCCTCAAGTGATTTCACAATTTCTTCTACTTTGGAAATCGGTAACTTGGGAACCTCATCAACAGACTCTATCATCTCAATATCCAAAGAGTCGCTCTTTGCACCGAGCCACAGTGTCGCTCTGTATCTTTTTGGGGTTTTGTTCAAAAAACGAAACAGCTTTGTATGCGAGCCAAATCCGACAAGTAAAACACCTTTTGCAAAAGGGTCAAGCGTTCCTGCAAAACCTGCCTTTTTATCATTATATTTTCTCTTTAAACTATAAAGAAATTTATTTGAGCCGATTCCACTCGGTTTATAGGCAACAAAAAGACGATTCATAATCTTTCTACAAAAGATGCAAGAATATCTCTTTTTGTTCCTGCAAAATTGATCTGCAGTTTAAACTCTCGTCCCGATTTACTCACACCTGTTACACGACCTGTTCCAAAAATCTTATGGCGAACGAGGTCACCTTTTTTATAGGCAGTCTTTTTCTCGACTATCAGTGAACCGTCACAGAGTCCCGCTTCATTGAAAAAACGGCTTTTTGCCAAATCACTTCTGCGCCCTTTGTAAAAACGGCTGCCTGCGTGAGAGAGTGTCAACGACTCTTTTGCACGGGTAAATGAGACATAACCAAGACGACGCTCCTCTTCAAGGTCACTGCCGTCACCTACCAATGGCAGAAAGCCCTCTTCCATTCCAATGACAAACACATGCTCAAACTCCAGACCTTTGGAAGCGTGTATGCTCATCATATAGATAGATTCTCCCTCGACCTGATCCTGCTCACTCTGCAGTGTCAGTTCATTTAAAAACTCATCCAATGAAGCTTCGGGATGATTTTTAATGAAGTCACGGAAAAGTCCGTAGAATTCATCCATATTGAGGATGCGTTCCTGCCCGTCTTGCATATTGACATAAATATCTTTGAGATGGAATGTATCTTCGAGTACGTCGATAAATTCATAAGTCGACTCTTTCGCCACCCGAGCTACATCGTCGATATCTGCAATGAATTTTTTCAGCGTCGTTGCGTTTTTCTTTTTCACAAGTGCTTCAAGCTCTGCAAAATCAACTGTTTTTATATACTCAAAGATAGAGCTTCCCTTTGCGTGAGCAGCCAGTTCTATCTTGTCAACACTCGCTTTTCCAAGTCCGCGTTTTGGCTTGTTTACGATACGCTTGAGTGAAAAATCATCGTGATTGTTTGTAATAACTCGTATGTAAGAGATAAGGTCTTTGACTTCCGCCCTCTCAAGGAAGCGAACACCACCGACAAGTTTATAACCGATGCCTGCACGGTTAAGCCCCTCTTCTATAGAACGAGAAAGCACATTGACACGATACAAAATCGCTATCTCACTTGCTTCAACGCCCGAATCCAAAAGTTTTTGAATCTTCAGTGCGATTTTTCTTGCCTCTTCATTCTCATCGTTGGAATTAAGGATGGCAACATCTTCACCCTCCCCGCGAGTTGCGATAAGACTCTTGCCAAGACGGGAACGGTTGTGTTCAATGAGTGCATTGGCAGTCTTTAAGATAGGTGCACGTGAGCGGTAGTTCTCTTCGAGTTTAAAAACACTCGCTCCCTCAAAATCTTCATCGAACTCCATAATATTTCGAATATGTGCGCCACGCCAGCCGTAAATACTCTGATCGTCATCACCAACCACACAGATATTGTTATGGGAAGTGCAGAGTTTTTGAATGAGCTTTAACTGCAGTTCATTGGTATCTTGATATTCATCGATCATAATATACTGATACTTCTGCGATGTTTCCTGAGCCAGCTCCGGATTTTCATCAAGCAGCTTATATGTCAATGCGATCAGGTCATCAAAATCGACAAGATTATTCTCCTTAAGATGATTTTCATACTCACGGTAAACCTCTGCGATCTGTTTATAGTTAAAGAGTTCCGCCTGCTTATAGGCATCATCAGGAGACATCAAAGAGTTTTTGTAACGGGAAATCTCACTTGCTATGAGCGGTGTAGGCAGTTCTGAGTTTATCTTCTTTATGATTCTTTTTTTATCATCCGTATCAATAACGACAAAATTGTTTTGGCGTCCTAAACGGTGAATGTTAAATTTTAAAAAGAGCAAACCAAATTTATGAAATGTACAAAGAAGCGGCGGATAGGCACCGTTTTTCTCCATCATCGCCATAGAACGCTCTTTCATCTCACGCGCTGCTTTATTTGTAAAAGTAAGCGTCAAAGTATTTGCAGGCGGTATACCGACAACCTCAATGAGGTATGCTAAACGGGAAATAATAGTCGTTGTCTTCCCGCTTCCTGCACCTGCCAAGATAAGTACAGGGCCTTCTGTTTGTTTTACTGCAGCTGATTGAGAATCATTTAAATTTTTAAATATTTTTTCCATAAAGGTCCATATTTTTCTAAAGTAATAATATTATAACAAAAAAAACTGAAAATTATTACAAAACTATTGCAATAATTATAATTATGAGTTATAATTTTGTCATTATTATTACTTATAGGAATTATTATGTTAAAAGATTTTGCCAAATTACAAACATTTTTAATGGTCATAAAAGAGAAGAGTTTCTCTAAAGCATCCGCTAAATTAGGCATATCACAGCCTGCAGTCACACAGCAGATAAAATTTATCGAAGACTATCTTGATACAAAAATAGTTGAGCGTAAAAAGAACGGTATTGTTCTCACCAAAGAGGGTGAAGATCTGTATCGTATTGCAACAAGACTTGAAAAAGCGATCCAGAACTCAGAAAAAGAGCTTCTTAAAATCATGAACAAAGAGTTCACTTTTGTTATGGGCTCTTCGTTTGCTATTGGAAACTATGTCCTGCCAAACTATCTCGGTGAGATTAAAAAACGTATTGACAATGAAGTGTTTATGAACGTCGATGTCTCTTCAAATATCATCGATCAACTCGAAGATAAAAAAATAGATGTCGCACTGATTGAATCGCCTATATTTAAAGACGGCATCATCTATAGAGAATGGGTTGAAGATGAACTTGTTGTCTTTGCAAACCAACCGATCAAAAAACACCTCAGCGCAGATGATCTGCTTGATTTTGACTGGGTATGTAGAAATGAAGAGTCACATACAAGAAAGCTAACAGCTGAAACATTTGACGAGATTGGTGTAAATTGCAACAGCTTCAATGTTATTGGTGTTCTAGCATCCCAAACTGCTATCAAAGAGACTGTGCTTCATGCAGATAAAAATGCAGAAAGACCGCTTGTATCTATAATGTCACGCCACGTTATCAAAGCGGAAATTGAAAACGGTACACTCTATGAAGCAAGACTTAAAAACCACAAGATAACAAGACACTTCTACATTGCTTACCTTAAAGAGAGAAAGCATGATGCCTTTGTAGACAATGTCGTCAACTACCTGCTCTCTTTGAACAGAGTCTAAAACTTTTTACTTCTTTTTCAAAAACTTTGAGTTTTCAGGGTTTGAGAGAAAAGAAGCCATGGAGTTCTTCACTCCATTTTCATCAACTTCACTCTTCTCTTTTTCTTTTACATCTTCTTTTTCAACGGCAATATTGATAAATATCGGCGTTTCATCTACAATAATCTGTAAAATGCTCAATAATGGTACAGCAACGACACTGCCAAAATTGTCACTCCCAAATCCCGCCTCAAAGATAAGCATATCATCTTCGATCTGAGCAGTTTCAAAGGTATAGCCTGCAAGAAAAAAGAGTGTTAAAGGACGAAATTCCGCATTCATGTCATCAGGGAGTTCCGGATTAAATGTAACATCTTCAATCTTACATAAGATCCCGAAGTTCTGATCTTTTTGAAAAAGTATACTCATAAGTTCCTGCATATGCTTTTTCATCATTTTTGCAAAATCTCTATCTTCTATTAAACTCTCTAACAAATTATTTCCTCTATTGTTTTATCTGCAATTATATCAAAATCTATCATCGCATTCATCAGGGCGATTTTTGAGAAGTTTTTCAGTTCATATACACTGATATCCCGTGCAACCAAAAACCCTTTTTCTAAAAGTCTTGCTCGTGTTGTTCCCTCTAAAAGAGGCTGTTTTGGTGTCACCCATTGTCTGCCGTCAAAAAATGCAATATTCGCGATGCTTGTATCAGTCATAAGAGCATTTTTTACTATCAGAATATCATCACAGTCACCTTTTTTTGTAAAAAGAGTATCGAGTGCTGTTCTGTCGGCATATTTTTTCTCGTACTCCATGGTGTCATCATAGACAAGCTTCAAAGAGTTGATGGCTCTTTTTTTATAGTTGTAATAAGAACATTCAATATTCCCCTGCAAATCATACAAAAGCCTGCATCTGTAAAGCCCCTCTGCAGGCACTTCTATAAAATCTTCTAAATGCTTGTATGATGTAATGCCATAAGAGTGCAGTACACTTTCATAGCGTTTTTGATGATACTCCATATGAAAAAGAGTACCGTTTTTAGCTTTTATGGTCTCTAAAAAATCAATCTTCACTGAAAAGTTCTGTAGAGAGATAACGCTCTCCCGTATCACATAAAATAGTTACGATTGTCTTGCCTTGAAACTCAGTACGTGAGGCGATTTGCATAGCGGCATAGACATTGGCACCTGCTGATATTCCAACAAGCAGTCCCTCTTTTCGTGCAAGCATTTTTGCCGTTGCAATCGCATCTTCATTACTCACTTTTATGACTTCGCCGTACACAGACGTATCTAAAATGTCCGGCACGAAACCGGCACCAATCCCTTGAATCTTATGCGGTGCAGGATCTTCTCCTGAAAGTATCGCCGAAGCCTCCGGCTCAACTGCAAAAATTGCGATATCTTTAACTTCTTCCCGCAACACTTTCGATGTTCCCGTAAGCGTACCGCCTGTTCCAACAGCTGCAACGAACACATCAAGATTTCCATCAGTGTCTCGCAGTATTTCACGGGCCGTTGTCAATGTATGAATTTCCGGATTGGCAGGGTTTTGAAACTGCTGCAGTATCAATGAGTTTAGCGTAGCCTCACGCAACTCTTCTGCTTTGGCAATGGAACCTTTCATCCCTTTTGCAGCAGGCGTAAGTACAAGCTCTGCACCAAGTGCCTTGAGTAGATTTCTCCGTTCAATACTCATGGAATCAGGCATCGTCAAGATCAGTTTCAGACCTTTTGCTGCACAAATTGATGCAAGCGCAATGCCCGTATTACCGCTTGTCGGCTCAATAATGGTCGTATCTTTTGTAATTTTTCCTGACTCGATGCCTCGGCGTATCATATTAAATCCTATACGGTCTTTTACTGAAGATGTCGGGTTCATAAATTCACATTTACCGAGTATTACCGCCCCTGATAACTTCGAAGGAGTATTTAATCTGACCAATGGTGTATTGCCAACCAATTCACTTACGTCATTTGCTATATTCATTATTCTTACCTTCTTATTCTTTATTTTCAAATTTTAGCTTAAAAAGATTATTAACACAAACTTCTATCATCTCATACACTTTGTCAAAGCCTTCAAAACCGTTAAAAAAGTACGGGTCCGGTATGTCAGCTCCATCATATCCATAATTACCGAGTTTTACAATATTGTTCGCTCCCATAGCTTTGAGGTCTGCATAGTTTTTCTCATCAAGAGCGACCATAAGTTCAAAGATTTCCAAATCTTTTTTACTTACCTGTCTTGCACGTAAAGACGAAATGTCAACACCATGCATCTTGGCAACTTTTATGGAGTCTACACAAGGTGCTTCTCCAATATGCCAATCCCCCGTTCCTGCCGAGTCGATAAGAATATTCAGTCCTCTCTCTTGTGAGATCTTCTTTGCTATTGCCTCTGCTAAAGGTGAGCGACAGATATTACCAAGACATACAAATAGTACAGATTGCATAATTTTCTCTCTTTTTAGGTAGAATTATACTAAAAAAGGTTGATGCAGTGGCTATATATCAGAGTGATGGAAAAAAACTTATAGATGTCGAGTACGATGTTGTACCGCAGATCAATGATATCATCGATGGGATGATGGTTTTATCTGTCGATATGAAAAGTATTGAAGAGTATGCTGTTTTTTTACTTGAACCCCTCAGTCGGCATATTATCTGCTATATCTTTGATGAAATATTTATCATCGGTAAATCAGATGAGTTTGAAACACTGAATGACGCTATCGAAGCGTGGAAGGCGGGAGAGATTTAAAGCATTATCCCATAGGATATAAAATCTCTTCATGAACCTTGTCACAGGCATCGAGTATATCCTGCGAAAGTTCCAAATCCATGGCCGCAAGCGATGCATCGAGCTGTTCAGGCCGTGTCGCTCCAATGATGGTGGAAGCAACAAAGCCAAACTGCTTCGACCAGGCTGTCGCCATTGTTACAGGGTCCAATCCTGCGTCATGTGCTATTTTAAGATATTTCTGTGTCGATGCAAGTGTTTTGTCATTTACAAAACGTGCTGCCATCAATCGTTGTCGTTTCTCTTTTGATCTCATATAGGCTGAAAAGCGGCCCTCATGAATCTCCGGTTGATTATACTTACCGCTGAGTACTCCTCCGCCAAGAGGAGAATAGGGCAGCAATGAAATCTGCTCTTTTTCACATAAAGTGGAGAGTTCATCCAAAAATCGACGGTTCAGCAGAGAAAAATTGTTTTGAATCGACTCGAAACGGGCATAATTTTTAAACTCTGAAGTCATCAAAGCTTTTGTCGTTCCGTATGCCGTGTCATTCGATGTACCGAGATAACGAACCTTACCACTTTGCACAAGTCTGTCAAAAGCTTTGAGACTCTCTTCAATCGGAACGATCGTATCTGGCCAGTGCATCTGATAAAGATCTATATAATCTGTCTGTAAGCGCTTCAAACTTCCTTCAAGCGCTCTTTCTATATGAAAACTGTCAATAGCCGTTAAACCATGGCGAATAGGCGGTACAAACCACCCGTTTGCAGCTCCTGCCACCTTCGTTGCAAGAATGATGCTCTCACGTGGTTTTGTCTTTAACCAACGCCCGACTATCTCTTCGGTAAGTCCGGCAAGTTTTGCACTTGGCGGAACAGGATAAAGCTCAGCAGTATCAAAAAAATTTACCCCTGCATCATAAGCTTTGTCCATTATCTCAAAAGCTGTTGTTTCATCAGGAGTCTGTGTACCAAAAGTCATAGTTCCCAAACAAATCGGGCTCACACGAAGTCCCGTCTTTCCTATATATCGATAGTGCATAGCTGTCTCTTTAATAAAAATTTACTTGATTGTAACAAAGAAGTTTTAAAGTTGGATAATTATTTGAAAGTATGGTGCGCAGAGGGGGAGTTGAACCCCCACACCCGAAGGCACAACGACCTCAACGTTGCGTGTCTACCATTCCACCACCTGCGCATTTTGTGGTATATAAAAGTTGTTTGGCTCAGAAGAGCCAAACTGAGGTTTACTTATTTTATCTTAAAAGATTAACCTAAGTATGGGTTAGCGTAAAGTGCGATCAATGCAATTACTAGTGCATAGATAACTTGTGCTTCGATCATTGCAAGAGCGATGAACATTGTAGTCATAAGTTTAGCACCTAAACCTGGGTTACGAGCTGTACCAGCGATAGTTGCAGCAGCAGTGCTACCCATACCGATAGCTCCACCAAGTGCAGCTGTACCGATCGCTAAACCAGCAGCTAACATAGAGTAAGCTTTAAGAGTTTGGTTTGCAACTTCACCGTCGTTAGCAAACGCTGCAGCAGATAATGCTACTAAAAGAAAAAGAATTTTTTTCATAATGTGTTCCTTAAATTTATTACAATCCGTTCGGATAGCGTAACCTCATTTTTAATCATGAAGCAACCGTAACATAAATGCAACGATTTCCCTACTAGAAATTGATAGCCGAATTATACACAGGCTTTTCTAAAATCCTGCTTTACTCTGCCATGCCCAAAGAGATTTTATTGCCTTTGAACTCTAAGATTTCAACTTTAACTTTTTGCCCTTCATGAAGCACATCTTTTACATCATTGACACGCTCTTTTGAAATTTTTGAGATGTGTAAAAGACCGTCAGTACCGTCCGAAAGTTCAACAAAAGCACCAAAATCCACAATGCGTTTGACAACGCCTTCATATACGCTGCCTACTTCATATTTTATCTTCTCTTTTTTAGGTGCATTTACTATACTGTGAATATGCTCTTTGGCACCTTTGACACCCTCTTTGTTTTTACCGGTAATTTTCACTTTACCGTCTTTTTTATCGATGTCAATGGCAACTTCGAATTTCTCAATGATCTCACGGATAGTTTTACCAGCCTGACCGATAATCTCACCGATAAATCCTGGATCTATATGGAAATGTTCCGTTGAAGGAAGAACACCGTCATTAAATTCTATCTTACTCTCAGCTTCAAGCATAATATCAATAATATGGCTTCTGCCCTCTTTTGCCTGATAGAGTGCCTCTTTTAATATATTTAAAGAGATACCGCCGAGCTTGATATCCATCTGCATTGCCGTAATACCGTCTTTTGAACCTGTTACTTTAAAGTCCATATCACCGTCATGGTCTTCAAGTCCCATGATATCTGAGAGGATTGCATAGTTATCGCCTTCACTCACCATACCCATCGCAATTCCGGCAACGGTATCACTCGTCTCAATATCTGCTGCACGAAGCGCTAAATAACCGCCACATACAGTTGCCATTGAGGATGAACCATTTGATTCTAAAATCTCCGATACAAGACGAACAGTCTGCCCTTCAAGGTTTATGATCGGTTCTAACGCCCGTTTTGCCAAGTTTCCGTGGCCAAGCTCACGTCGTTTCGTTCCCATGATCGGACTTGCTTCACCGACTGAAAATCCAGGAAAGTTATAATGCACCATGAAATTTTCATTTTGCGTACCTTCATCTGTTAGACCCTCAAACATCTGTGCATCTTTTGGTCCACCCATTGTTAGGACTACAAGTGCCTGCGTCTGTCCACGTGTAAAGAGACATGATGCATGTGCTGCCGGTAAAATATTCGTATCGATGCTGATAGGTCGTACTTCATTTAAAGCACGACCGTCTGCACGCACTTTATCATTTAAAATCTGTGAACGGACATACTCTTTTTTAGCCGCTTCGATCGCATCTTTTAATTCAAGCTCAAGTTCGACATCAGCCCACTCTTCTTTAGCGGCAATAATCTTTTTTCGAAGCTCACGCAGGGCAGTAGAGCGTTCTGATTTTGCCATTTGAGAAAGCGCATCTTTGATATCTGCAAGATGATTTTCTTTGACATAAGTAAGCATATCAGCATTAAGCTGATGCGCTTTTAACTCCATAGGCTTGATATCTTTTTGATACGGTCCAAATGCCACTTCATACTCTACATTGGCTTCAAAAAGAACTTTCTGTGTTTTGTCAAGCACTTCTATAAGTTCATCTTCTCCCATAGCATTGGAAACATGCGTATCGATGACCACTGTGCCGATTGACGGGTCCATAATAGGATCAAGCACTGGTTCAGGAATCTCTTCTACATCTATTTTCTCACTTCCTATCGAACGCATCTCTATCATCAAAAGTTCCTCTTTTGTACCTGAAAGATAAAGGTCAAGCGTAGAGTTTTTCAGTTGCGTGAGGGTTGGATTGAGTACTAGTTCACCATCCACTTTTGCGGCACGCACAGCAGAAACACTTCTGTTGATGTCAATGTCAGAGACATAGAGAGCTGCAGATGCGGCATTGAGTGCGAGTACCTGCATATCTGAATCTGCATCCGCTGAAAAGACCATAATAGTAATCTGTGTAGGATGGCCGAAACCTTTTGGAAAGAGCGGACGCAGACTTCTATCTACGATGCGTGAGGTCAATGTCTCAAAATCACTCGGTTTTGTTTCACGTTTGAAAAAGCCGCCAGGAATCTTTCCGGCTGCATATGTTTTTTCTATATACTGCACAGTAAGCGGCAAAAAATCATCTTTGACAATTTCTGTCTCATCAATCACTACCGTTGCGAGAATGACTGTTTTGCCGGACTTTACCCATGCACTCCCGTTTGCCTGTTTTGCCACATCACCAAAACTGTACTCTTCTACTCTGTTTTCTAAATCTAGTTTTACATCATATTTCATCTGTTTTCCTCTAATATATTTTCTATTGCTTCATCATCAATTTTTTCTAAATTTTTGTAATACAAATCCGTCTCTACATAATCATCAATATCATATAGAAAAAAGATATCATCTACAAAAGTCTCCAACACTTCAAGCACATCTCTTGGCAGAACCGGGACAGCAATATAGACAGCTTTAGGTTTTTGATTTAAAACAGTCTTAAGCGCTGTCATGAATTTTGTGCCAGTCTCACTGCCTTCATCCACCAATAAAATAACCCTGTTTTGCATCGAAGGGAAAGGCCGGCCTTTTCTGTATTGATATATTGAGCTAAGTATATCCTCTTCATGCTTTCTATGAGCTTCTCCATAGATATAATCATACTGAATTTCAAATGCATTTATAAGACTCTCATTCAAAACGATCTCTTCTGTTTCGCTCACTCGCGCCACTTCGCACTCATTATTGTGTGGGGCCATGATCGCTTCAAGAAAAAGAATTTCCAAAGGGTTTTTGAGCTTTTGTTTGAGATGACGGCCCAACTCTAGACCGCCTTTGGATACTGCTACAATATGCCACTCTTCTTCTTTGAATTTCTGCATCGGCATAATATCGATCAACTTCTTCGCCGCATCTTCTCTATCTTGCAGCATATGTTTATATTTTTGCATAATACCGTCTCTCCCTAGTTCGTCTGACTGTTTGGCAGCTTGTATGTAATAAACGAACTGTTCTTACTAGACTGCATCAACGGTTTCAATACAATCGTCACATAGATATACCTGTCATATATTGATGAAGATCCGCTGTTTTGTGTCAAGATCGGTCTGTTGTTCTCACTGTATTTTATACCAAAGTCCCAACATCGTTTCTTATACATAAAACCGATAGAGGCACTTTTTTTCTCTTTATTTTCAATATCGTAGTTATAAAGCACTGAAAATGAGTAATGTCTATTGTAGGTGTACTCAACACTTGAGGTCAGATAATTTGTAAACCGCAGTGGATCGCCAGAGATAAAACTGTCTTTATAAAGATGAGAAAACTGTAAATTAACGCCATATTTGTTCAAAGAGAGCTTATTAAAAAGTTTTGAGAAGGCATTCCTGTCATAATTGTAAAACATATTATTATAAAACGAGAGGTATTTTGTTATTTTATAATCCAGCTCATTTTCAAGCTCTCCATAACGACTGCTTGTCGAAGAGTAAGAGATTCTTTGCGCCATTCTATGATAGAGTATCTGCTGTGCTTTATCATCATAAATATATTGAGTAAACTGCAACTGAGCAGCATTATCAATTTCCGCTATATTATAAAACTCGCATCTGCTTGCATATTCAATATCACTTGCATTATCCAAATTGGAACAATAATCAGTATTATCTGCATAAAATCCGGTATCCTGTTCCCACGCAGATTTATTATAGATCACACCAAAACCTATAATATGGCTAAAAGAGTCATATCTCTTTGTCAACTGCGTATTTGCACTGAATGTATGATAATTTCTGGCATAATAGCCGTCTTTATACTCAAAATTCGGTGTATTGTCATTCTCACCGCTAAAAGCTGAATGCTGCAGATAAAGATTGGCAGTATATGAAAGATTGAGATACTCATCAAAAAGAGATGTCTGCAGTGTCACGGGCAAATTTACATCTGTTTGAATGACCTTATTGTTTATCTGTCGTCGGATATTGTTACTCTTGACATCTAAGGAGTAGAGCAGATGATCTTTTAGATAAGTATCAAGGTAATGGTGATAGTGAAGTGTCGGCAGTTTTTGCAAAGTGTTGTCATTGTTCTCTGATCTTAAATCTTGATAATATTTAAAATAGGCACCCATATAGTTATCTGTCGTATTATAAAAGGTATTAATACGTGAAAGTACCTGTCTGGCCGTTGATTGATCTATGATATTATTTGAAGCAAGATTGATATAATCAACGTCGTTCATATGATTTATATCGATATAAAGACCGGACTGGCCGGCAAAATCATATCCGCTCCAAAGATTGAGAACATCTCTGTTATCATACTTAAAATTATATCCGTAATGAGAATCATTTTGCAGATCATTTTTAAGGAAATAATCGCCTTTTTCCTTAAAATAACCCATCTTCAACTCCCCATGTGAGACTTTTGAGTCAACAAAACGAAAGTTCGTGTAAAGACCGGATCCTCTGCTTGTTCTAATTTGAGGCAACAGTTCCAGATCCCACCAATTCTGTTCTGCAATATAAATTGGCTGCTGATAATAAAATCCTTCATCATTTGATAACCCGACAGAAGGTTTTAAAAGACCTGTTCTTCGTGTCGTATCAAGAGAATAGCCAAAATAAGGTGTATAGAGTACTGGGATATCGTAAATATACAGACGCATATTGTAAAGATTGATCCACTTTGACTCGGTATTGTAATCTGAAGAAGAAAATTCCATTGTCCAAAGCGGATCTATCGGATTACAGCCACTGACCACACCTGAGGATATATCTATTTCAGCATTATCAGCTTTACCTTCATCACCACTCATCCAGACATCGGATTTGTTATCTATCATATAAAAAGGTCGGAAAAGTTTCTCTTTCTTTGCAAGGTTGAGTCTGGCATATTTTCCCAGAACCTTATATTTACCTGCACTGTTGGCACGGATGTTTTCAAAAAGTTCAAGCTCTCCTGTTTTTTTATCATATCGCGCTCTGTCTGCTGTAATAACATAATCTTTATAGATTACCGAAACACCGCCGGCTGCACTGACAACTTCATCATGAGAAGTAAGTTTTGAAGCATAGATCTCTACTTTATCACCGGCATGCAAGGATACAAAAAGTAAAAAAAGAAGAAAAAAACTACGCATTGACCACCAAAGTTCTCGCTGTTTTATCATGCCATGTCTGACGTGCAGGATCCATTACACCCCATAAAAATCCCAGATAAAAAAGCATTTCACTGATAATGCGAAAGACAGCACGGTTCAAAGCAACCGCAAACGTAGGATTTTGCAGTGTTGCTATCTCAATGACACGTATTTTCATGGCAATCTTACCAAGAGTTGCACCATACTGCATGACAAAAAAAGTCTGATAGACGATTTTCATCAAAATATATTCCCATAAAAAACTGTTTGTAAGCATGATCATCTCTTCTACAGTTTTTGCATTGGAAAAAGAGTCAGACATTGCAATGATTAATAAAAAAGAGAGAAGCATCTCATCAATAAAAAAGGCTATAGCACGTTTTTTAATATCTGCTAATACAAACCCTTCACGATGGAGAACGTTTTCTATCTCTTCATTCAAAATCAAAAACCCTACAACGCTTGATAGGCTATGTCGCTACGAAATTTCTTCCCTGCAAAGTGTACCTGACCACAACGAAGATAAGCTCTGTCGCGTGCTTCTTTGATACTATCACCCAGACCGACACAAACTAGCACACGTCCGCCTGTCGCATACAGTTTTCCATCTTCTTTGCTTACGCCTGCATAAGAGATATGCGTATATTTTTCAATCTCTTCGTGGTGAACATCGTCTAAAATTATTTCAGCTGGTGTTGAAGATCCATACGGATAATTTTCACTGGCCATGACAACGCCGACGGCATACTGGTCTGAAAATTCCACTTTTATCTCGCCTAAACGATTTGTTGCCGCTTTATAAAACATATCTGAGACAGGTGAAGTCATCAGCGGCATCAGTATTTCACACTCAGGATCACCAAAACGTACATTGAATTCTAACGTAATAGGCTCACCGTTTACAACCATGATGCCGATAAAAAGGACACCCTCAAACGGTGCACCCTCTTTTTGCATCCCATCCAATGTCGGACGGATAATTCTATCTTTGACTTTTTGATACAATTCCTCATCGACAAGCGGTGTCGGAGCGTAAGCCCCCATTCCACCTGTATTTGGTCCGGTATCACCGTCACCAACACGTTTATGATCCTGTGCTGCAGGAAGCAAGATATAATCTTTTCCATCACATACTGCAAACATTGAAAGCTCATATCCGTCTAAGAACTCTTCGACAATCACTTTTTTTCCTGCATCACCGAAGCTTTTTCCACTCAGCATCTCAGAGATCGCTTTTTTTGCCTCATCATGACTCTGCGCGATGATAACACCTTTTCCGCCACAAAGCCCATCTGCTTTGACAACGATCGGAGCCCTCAAAGAGTTTGTGAATTTGAAGAGATCCTCAATTGAATCACTCTCAATGTAACGTGCTGTAGGGATGTTGTACTTCGCCAAGAAGTTTTTCATATAGACTTTGGAACCTTCAAGCTGTGCCGCTTCCTTACTTGGTCCAAAAATAGTCAATTCGTTTGATTTAAAGATATCGACCACACCGTCAACCAAAGGTGCTTCAGGTCCGACTATCGTCAGATCTATTGCATTTTCTTTGGCAAAAGCAGCAAGTTCATTGTAATCTTTGATATCGATATTTGTTCCAAGTGCATCTGTCGCACCATTTCCAGGTTGAAAAAAAAGTTCATGTCCGGCATTTTCATTTGCAATCGCAAGCCCGATCGAGTATTCACGGCCACCACTGCCAAGTATCAATATCTTCATAAAATCTCCATATAAATAAAAAAAGTTTACTTAGCCCACCTCTGTGGAATAAGTAAACTTTTTATGTAGCCTGAGAAGCCGTCACACAATTGGCTTGGTTCTAAAAGCCGAATTTGGGTGAAGAGAGGACTATCTGACGGCGACAATCTCATCGGCAGAGTAAACATGCCTCAAGTGAGACCATCGACACACGATAGTTCTACTAGTTCACAATATGAATATGTAGAACCCTCATATACGTGCTGACACGTACTTCTCAGACTAACAATATTATTATACTAAGTTTTTGCTTGAAATTATTTTAGAAAGTGCTCTTTTGCTATTTCTATACAGCTCTCAATAGTTGTTTGCGGTGATAGAATGTAGTTACACTCTTGAGGCAGTGCTTTTGCCGTTGTTTTTCCAATGACTATCACACTCTGTTCCTGCGTGAGCTTATGCTTTTTCAAGAAACATTTTACACTTGAAGGCGACGTAAAAATGAGTACCGCATCTTCTTCGACGGTGACATTTTGTATCGCTTTGGAGCAGCCACTCTCGTAGACCACTACTTCATCGATATGATATCCCTCATCTCTACACAACTTTGCAAAATCCGATGCCACCTCTTTTGCACGCAGATAGAGCCACTTTTTCTGTTTTGGATAGGCCTTTATTTTTTCAACAAGATTATCTCCGTAACCGCCGCCGATATCTAAAACCTCTCCTCCCAATGCCTCATAAGAAGCAGCACTCGCAACCGAGACACATAAAGCAGGCAAAGAAATATAACTCTCTTTGGCATACTGCGTGAGTGCTTTGGAAGTCTGTTTGGATGTAATGATGAGCGCATCATATTTTGAAAAGTCGATATCAGGCTTGAAAAAAGTAATGTCTAAAGAGTTGATGCTGATTGCATCGGAATGTGAAGAGATGGAAAAGAGATAAAGGGGACGCATGGGATAAGCTCTCGCTTACTCCCACTCAATTGTAGCCGGCGGTTTACTTGAGATATCGTAAACAACACGATTGATGCCATCGACCTCATTGATGATTCTTCTTGAAATTCTTTCTAAAAGATCGTGCGGCAAATGTGCGAATGTTGCTGTCATACCGTCAACGGCTTCAACAACTCTCACGCAAACTGTATTGTCATATGTACGATTATCACCCATAACACCGACAGATTTTACATTGAGCAATACAGCAAATGCCTGCCATGTTTTTGCATAGTATCCGCTCGCTTTTAACTCATCAAGTAAAATAACATCTGCCTCACGCAACAGATCAAGATCAGCAGGATTAACATCACCCATGATGCGAATCGCAAGTCCCGGACCAGGGAATGGATGACGGTTTATCATAGATTCAGGAAGTCCAAGTTCAAGACCAATCTTGCGTACTTCATCTTTAAAAAGCTCACGCAAAGGCTCGATCAGCTCAAAATCCATCCAGTCAGGAAGGCCGCCGACATTATGGTGTGATTTGATAACTTCACTTGGTCCATTTACAGAGATAGACTCGATAACATCCGGATAGAGTGTTCCCTGTGCAAGAAACTTAATACCGTCGTGTTTCTTCGCCTCTTTTTCAAACTCTTCAATGAACGTATGTCCGATAATCTGACGTTTTTTCTCTGGGTCACTAACACCCGCTAATTTTGAAAGAAAATTTTCACGTGCATCAACGACAACCAATGGAACTTTCAAGTTCACTTTAAAAACTTGTTCCACCTGCTCACGCTCACCTTTACGAAGAAGCCCGTTATCAACAAAAACCGGCACAAGCTGATCGCCAATCGCTTCATAGAGCATCGCTGCAACAACAGAACTATCTACTCCACCGCTAAGACCGCAGAGGACTTTTGCATCACCGACCTGTTCGCGAATCTTCTCTATTTGCTCTTTTAAGAAGTGTTCCATTTTCCATTTTTCAGTCACGCCGCAGATATTTTTTGCGAAGTTACGAAGCATAAGATAACCCTCTTCTGAGTGTTGAACTTCAGGGTGAAACTGCATTGCATAAACACGTTTTTCATCATTTGCGATAGCTGCATATGGAGAGTTGTCCGATGTCGCAATGACTTTAAAACCCTCAGGAAGTGTCTCAACTCTGTCAGAGTGGCTCATCCAGACAATACGATTGTTTTCACACTCTGCAAACAGCGGGGAGACATTGTCAGGATAACCGACAATGTTTAGCTCCGCTTTTCCATACTCATGATGGTCAGAACGAATGACACTTCCACCGAAATCAACTGCAATTCTCTGCATGCCGTAACAGATACCAAGAACAGGAATCCCCATCTCATAGACACCTTGATCAACTTCATAGGCATCTTCACTGTAAACAGAAGAAGGTCCGCCTGAGAGGATGATACCTTTAGGGTTTTTAGCCTGAATATCCGCTACTTTTGTATGGTATGGAAGAATCTCACAATAGATCTTATCTTCACGTAAACGACGAGCGATAAGCTGTGTATATTGAGAACCGAAATCGAGAACGATGATGCTAACATTTGTCATGTAAATGCCTTTAAAAATGTAGAGTAAATTATATTAGTGAAAGGATACTATAAATAAGATTAAGATTTAATTTGTTTGAAAGAAAAAAATCCGGAATGAAAATTCCGGACTAAAAAGATATTTTTAGTAAAGTCCCATAATTTCGAACTGAACATACCAAATGGCGATAGAAAGGATGTAACCTACCAAAATAGTCCAGGCATGTTTCATGTGTGAACCAAAAGTATAGATACCTCTTAAACGACCCATAACACCGACACCTGCAGCAGAACCAAAAGAGATAAGGCTTCCACCGACACCAGCTGTCATTGTAACAAGCATCCATTGATCGATTCCCATTTCAGGAGAAGATTTTAAAATCGCACTCATAACCGGAACATTGTCGACGATCGCCGAAAGGAAACCAACACCAACATTGGCTGCCGTTGAACCTATCATACCGTAAAGCTCGTGAATATACTCCAAAAATCCTAAAAAGTGAAGTGCACCAACAGCTGATAAAATACCAAAGAAGAAGAGAAGCGTATCATTTTCAACTTTTTCCATATTCACATAGATATTAAAACTCTCTTTTCCGCCTTTTTCAAGCGTAACTGAGTAAAGTTTAAGCAGTGCGAGACCAAACATCATACCCCACATTGCCGGGAAATGGAAAAACTGATGTCCCAATACGGCGATAACGATCGTACCCACACCAAGATAAACAACACCCATACCGCCATCTCTGACAACCGGTTTTTTCTCTGTTGCTGCATCGAAGGCAGGCTCACCAGAAGGAACACTCATAGAAAGAAGAAATGCCGTAACACCCCAACCTAGAAATGCAGCTGGAAAAAGATAAAGAAAGTCTACAAATTCTCCCTTACCGGCAGTCCATGCCATAAGCGTTGTGATATCACCAAACGGCGACCATGCACCACCAGCGTTGGCAGCGACAACGATGTTGATGGCACCGGGAACCAGGAAGTTAATATTTTTCTTATCTATTGTAAAAAGTACCGTTGATAAAATTAATGCCGTTGTCAAGTTATCTGCAACAGGAGAGATGAAAAATGCCAAAAGACCGGTCAGCCAGAAAAGTTTTTTATAACTGTATCCTTTGGAAACAAGTTTGTACTTCATAAGGTCAAAAACACCACGTTCGATGAGTGTTTCAATGTATGTCATAGCGACAAGCAAGAAGAAGAAAATCTCTGCAATCTCAAGAATAAGATTCTCCAACTCATCATGCAGACCATCTGGACTCATGCCATTGATAGTGAAATAGATACCGATGAGCATAAACATAAATGTACCGGCAAAAAGTGCAGGTTTCGCTTTGTTTACCTCATATCTCTCTTCAGTAGCAATAAAATAATATGCTATGATAAAAACAGCTAAACTCAGCCATCCCACCCATGTCGTAGCCAGATTTATATGTGTTGCAGCATGTTCTGCAGCCTGTGTAACACCTGCGATTGCACTATGTTCCATTAGTTCTCCTCTTGAATTGTGTGAACCCCTATCGATTCACTTCTGTTTAATGCCGAAAGTACGATCTCCCGTGCCGTTAATAAACGAAATTTCAATAGTTTACCAATTTTTTCATTTAAAAGAGCATTAATTGTATCTAAAGCATCATTTAATCCATTTTTTGTTCGAATAATGGACACATTTTCCCACATTATATGACGCAGTTGATTTTTTTTGGACTTATCGTCTTTGTAACTCATCACCGCTTCATCGACAGGAAATTCTCGAAACTTCTTTTCCTCTGCAGTGTGCAAAATATCATCAACAGCGACCTTTGCAAACACCAGACCCTCAAGCAGTGAATTTGATGCAAGACGATTTGCGCCATGGACTCTTGTAGAAGCCACTTCCCCGATGGCATAAAGATGCTTTACATTCGGTACACGCGCATGCAGATCCGTTCGAATACCTCCAATTGCATAATGAAAAGCTGGCGATATCGGCACTCTGTCCTTTGGCACCTTATAGCCAAGTGCACGAAGATTTTTATATATATTTGGAAATCTGTGTTCGAAATACTCCTCTTCAAAATTTGCCATATTGAGATAAACATTAAGTCCGCTTTTCTTTTTGTATTTAAATATTGATTTACTGACAATATCACGTGAAGCAAGTTCTCCCCGCTTATCATACTCAAACAAAAATCGTTTTCCGTTCTCATCTTCGATTGTCGCGCCCTCACCTCTGAGTGCCTCTGTTAAAAGCATTTTTTGCGCACCCGTAGCATTGACAAAAACAGTCGGATGAAACTGCAACATCTCCATCCTGTCGAGTTCGATTCCCTTCATGACACAAAGTCCCTGCATATCCGCACTGATGCACGGAGCATTTGTATGGTATTCATAGAGTGAACCGACACCGCCGCTTGCGATGATGACATCTTTGGCATAGAGATTATAACTCTGACGATGATCAAGAACGGTTACACCATAGCATTCTCCATCTTCAATCAACAAATCGACAACACGGGCATCACTGAGCATTGCGTGAGAATTATGAGAGAGCAGAAAATGGTGCAGGTAGCGTCCTGTCGCATCACCACCCGCATGTAGTATCCGCTCACAGGAGTGTGCTGCCTC
Source organism: Sulfurimonas paralvinellae (assembly GCF_014905135.1). Taxonomy (NCBI): domain Bacteria; kingdom Pseudomonadati; phylum Campylobacterota; class Epsilonproteobacteria; order Campylobacterales; family Sulfurimonadaceae; genus Sulfurimonas; species Sulfurimonas paralvinellae. The sequence goes on from NZ_CP041406.1 coordinate 1,673,610, forward strand.
TTTCGTATAAAGCAGATTGCCCTCATCATCTTTGTCAAATTCAAATCCGTTCATTATCAGATCATCAATCGCTTCACGTGAGTGTTCGCTTAGAAGTTCAACAGCCTCTTTGTCACACAGACCGTCACCTGCAGCAAGCGTATCTTTTATATGCAGTGGTATGTCAGCTTTATCCTTCGCAAGCGCTACACCTCCCTGTGCATAGAAAGTGTTACATTTAAAAGTCTGCCGCTTATTGATCAGCAGTACTTTTTTCTCAGGCGGCAGTTTCATTGCAGCATAGAGTCCGGCGACACCTGCACCGACTATAATGACATCATATTGAAACATTATCTGCAGCTCGCATTTGTTTCATTGTTCTCAAAATTCTTGTCTTTATAATAGAACTCCACATTTTTATCACCTTTAGGCACTTCATCCTGATAATATGGCGGTGCCTTATAACCACAAGCACTTAAACTTAATAAAAAGCTTGTTATAATTGCCATATGAAAAACGCTTGTGATATTATTCATTCTCTTCAAAACAGACCTCAGTTCTCGAAACTATCTCGTTTTACATGTATTGACAAGATTCGTTCCAGTTTTAGTTCGCCCCTGCAAAAGATGATAAAGTTCTCTTACATAAAAAACAATACGCTCTTTTTCGTTCTCAATCATCCGGGTGCCAAACAAGAGTTTGATAATAATATACAAAGTATTAAAAGCGCTTTAAAGTTCGTACAACCGCAGGAGTGCAAAGCACTCAATATTACAGATATAAAAGCATTTGTAACGCATACACCGACTGTGCGAACCGCTCCGGCTCAGATAAAAGAACCACAGACATACCCTGAACGTTCATCTGGAGAGTTCAAAATCACAACCGAAGATGAGAAGCTTCGAGGAGTTCTTGAATCAATACAGAATATTATTAAAGAGAAGCATGAATCTTAAAAAAACCATCACGCAACTCCCTGCATCTCCCGGAATATATCAATATTTTGATGACAACGGCAGACTGCTTTACATCGGAAAAGCGAAGAATCTTGCCAACAGAGTAAAAAGCTACTGGCTTTTCAACCCCCAACTGCGGCCAAATCCAAATCTCTCAAGCAGAATAATAAAGATGCTGCAGCAGACGACATCGCTTAACTATATCGTTGTCAATTCCGAACATGATGCTTTGATACTTGAAAACTCACTCATTAAACAGTTGAATCCCAAGTACAACATCCTTTTGCGTGATGACAAGACATACCCTTACATATATATAGACAATTCTGAAAAATATCCACGATTTGACATTACCCGCAAAATCATCAAAAGTGATGACATTACTTACTATGGACCCTACAGCATCGGTGCACGCGACATTCTCAACTCTCTTTATGAAATTGCCAAACTCGTTCAAAAAAAGGGATGCCTCAAATCAAAAAAACTCTGCCTCTATCATCAGATTGACAAATGTCTCGGACCTTGTGAACTGCCTGTATCAAAAGAGCGTTACCAAAAAGAGGTCGATTTGGCCACACAGCTGATTAAAAATAAAAAACTTCTCCTTGAAAAACTGCAGAACAAAATGGAGTTCTACGCAGAGGAGCTGCGTTTTGAAGAGGCTGCCGAGTTGCGTGACAGAATGGATAAGATAAGCCGCTCCGAGATCAAGAGCGAAATTGATTTTGCATCCAATGAAAATTTTGATATTTTTGCAGTGGATCACACAGATGAACGAGCTGTGGTTGTGAGAATCTTTATGCGTCATGGTAAGATCATCTCTTCTTCTCATGATTATATAAACCTGCGTGAGGGCTTTGATGCCAACGAGCTCTACTCGCGTGCCCTTCTCGATTTTTATAAAGATGAAAGACCGCCGATTATCGCACCCATTCTTATTGCACATGCGTTTGAAGACCTGCTTCTCATCCAAAAGCATTTAAGCCGTGTCTTTGAGAAAAAAGCGACCATAACCATGCCAAAACGCGGTAAGAAAAAAGACCTCACTGCGCTCGCACTGCTCAATGCCCGTGAGCTTCTTAAAAAAGATACAAAAACAAAAGATCTGAAAACATTTCAGGATGTACAAGAGCTTTGTGCGCTTGAAAACACGCCATACCGTGTCGAAGTCTTTGACAATTCTCATATGGCAGGTGTTGCCACTGTCGGTGCCATGATCGTTTATGACAACGGCAAGTTTGATAAGAAGTCTTACCGGACCTATCATCTTGACGCACAAGACGAATATGCACAGATGAGAGAAACCCTCTCACGCAGAGTAGAAAGCTTTTCAAAGAATCCGCCTCCTGATTTATGGATTCTTGACGGCGGTGCGACACTGCTCAAACTGGCTTTGGAAATTTTAGACTCAAATGGAGTGACACTCGATGTTATCGCCATTTCAAAAGAGAAAGTCGATGCAAAAGCACATCGAGCCAAAGGGAAAGCAAAAGACATTATCTACACAAAAAAAGATATATTTCGGCTAAAAGAGAGTGACAAGCGATTGCAGTGGGTACAAAATTTGCGTGATGAAGCACACAGATCGGCAATAACATTTCATAAAAAAACAAAACTCAAACTCGATCAGGAGAGTAAGCTCTTAAGTTTACATGGAATTTCAGCTGCAAAAATACAAAAACTGCTCAATTATTTTGGAACTTTCGAAGAGTTGAAAAGGCTCTCAATTGAGGAGATTAGTGCAGTTTTGAATGAAAAAGATGCAAAAACTATCAAAAATTTTTATAAATAAGTTTTTTTTTCACTCCTTTATGATATATTTGTGATAATTTTAGTTATCTTTAACTTATAAGGTTTTTTAATGAACAGACCAACACCCATAGATGAAGAGTATTTTTTTGAAGGCTCAGCCATCATTAGCCAGACAGACCTCAAAGGTACGATAACCTATGCCAATAGAGCTTTTAGCGAAGTTTCCGGTTACAGTGTCGAAGAGCTTGTAGGCAAACCTCACAATGTTTTAAGACACCCCGATATGCCAAAAATCGTTTTTGAAAAGATGTGGAGCACCATTCAAAGCGGACAGGCATGGAATGGACTTGTTAAAAACTTGAGAAAAGACGGCAGATATTACTGGGTTGATACAGAAATACTTCCTATTAAAGATAACGACAGCAATATAACAGGCTATATAGCAGCCAGAAAAGCGGCCTCACGCAAAGACATTCAAGAGAATGAAGAGACATACAAACGTATGATTGAAACACAAGATTAAGAAGGTAGAACGATGCTAATTTACAATTATCAAAAAGAATTTTTAGGAATTGATGAAAAAGATTTAAAGACGCTTGGCTTTAACTCCCTTTCAGAACTCAGAGCCGAAGTAACAGATTTTGCCGATCTCTTTGTAAAAACACCCGGTTATGTTCATAATTTTCAGCATGTCCACTGGATAGATTTTATTAACTATGCCGATGTTTCTGAAGAATCAAAAGTACTTATCAATGTAAATTCAAAAACATTTAAAGCTACCCTTTCTGTCTCAACTATCTTTTTAATAGACAATCCTACATCGCCTGCTTATATGATATACCTCAATAATCTCCGTCCTCTTTCAAAAAGTGAAAACGAAAATATTTCAAGTGATGTTTTAGATAGAGAACTGCCAAAGGTTGAGAAACAAGAGCCTAAAGCCTTTACCCCTGCACCTGAAGTGGCACCAGCTATCCATGATGCCTATGATACAGGAGCACAGGAAGCAGCACCTATACCTCAAGTGGAAGAAGATCATCTCGAAGTTCAGGAAAATTATGATGAACCGCTAAGTGTTCCGGAATTTGAAGAAGCACCATTGGAAGTTTATGAAGAACAGCAAGTCACAGAGCCAAAAATATCAGATGAGTCACTTGATGTAGGAGACCTTTCACTAGATGTTTTTGATGAAGAAGAGAGTACTCCAGTAAAAGAAACAGCTGAACCAGTGGCAGCAACACAAACAGCTGCACCGAAAAAAGTTGTGAAAAAAAAGGTTATTCAAGAAGAGTGGGACAACGGTTATCACTATGATCCACACATCGCATCAAAAGAGTTAGGACTTCCACTTGATCTGATTGAAGAATTTATTCAGGACTTTATTGCACAGGCTAAAGAGTTTAAACCAAATATCTACAGCTCGATAGAAGATGGTGATGTAGATAATGTAAAAATACTTTCTCACAAACTCAAAGGTGTTGCCGCCAACCTTCGTATAGAGGATGCGCATGAAGTTCTCTCAGCTGTCAGTACGACAAATGATATGGATGTAATTCATGACAATCTCGATACTTTTTACAAAATTATTGCAAAATTATCTGGTGAACCAATTGAGAAAGTAGTCGTCGTCGAAGAAGAAATCGTCGAAGACACTCCAGAAGAAGTCACAACAGATTCTGAACCTGAAATTGCAATAGATCTGGCAGATGACGATGAGCCTCTTACTCTTGATTTTAAAGATGACGAAGATGAAGAAATTACATTATCAGAAGAGATCGAAGATAAAGATGTTCCTAAAAAAATCGAAATGCCGGAACTTGCCGATGATGATTTTTTAAATATTGAAATCGCCGACGATGAGGACGATATTATCACTGAAGAGAATCCGTCTGAAGTTGACATATCAGTTGATGAGGAAACGGAAGAAATTCATTTTAACAAAGCAGATGCCGCGAAAGAGATTGGCATAGACGAAGAAAGCTTCAATGAGCTCTTTAATGATTTCGTTACAGAAAGTCATACGATCTTTGAAAAAATCGAAGAGGCCATTGAAAATGATGATCTGCAAAGCTGCCGCAATGAAGCACTGAAATTTAAAGGGATGAGTGACAATATGCGTTTTCATGAATTTACAAATGAGCTTGAAACACTTATTCACTCTTCAGATAAAGATGCCATTGTTCAATCAGCGGAAAAAATAGATGCATCACTAAACAAAATCTCAAAGATGGGAGCTTAACATATGCAATTAGGCTTAAAGAACAGACTTAGACTAATCAGTCTTTTTCCAATTATCATTCTTATTTCTATTACAAGTTACTTTTTATATGACTCATATATGAACTATAAAGCGGCTCAGGTCTTACAAGATAAACTCTCAGTAAACAGAGAGCTTAATGACCTTATCAATAATATCTCTCGTGAGAGAGGTATGACCGTAATGTATCTTGGTAACTCATCGCCAAATACATTAAAGTCTCTTGTAAAACAGAGAAAGATCGTTGATGAAAAAGCAAAGCTTTACTTTGAACATATCAAAAACCAGCCAAAACTGCATGACCATACCCATGGTGAAAGCAAATGTCCTACATGTCAAAGAGTCCATACACTAGAGGGTGAGTTAAAACAGATAGTAGAGATCAGAAAACTTGTCGATGAACAGCAGACAAACTTTGAAGATGTCTATGATATCGTTTACGGTAAAGCTGAAAAAGAAGGTATTAAAGAGCTTGAAGAGATTACCTCTCAACAGATGGATCCAATCATCAATGAATTTTCTACAGAGTATATCTCCCTTGTTCGTGCCAATGCGGCAACTGCAGATGAACGTGACTTTATCTCATATACCATTGCACGTTCAACAGAACTTGAAGAAGAAGACATTAATAAATGGATTTCACTTATAGCAAAAGCGGATGCCATCAGCTATGATACTATTCAAGATAAAGAACTCGTTAAAAAACTCGATGAGATTCTTAAAAATGAAGATGCAAAAGAGCTCTTTGAAGATATCAATAGTGAACGTGCAAACATTTTAACACTTGCATCAAGTGGAGAGTATGACACCAATGCCGGTGTATGGTTTGCGATGATATCTGAAAAAACAAACCTTCTTTCTGATGCTGAGAATACTGTACTCTCAAGCATGGATGAACGAGCTGTTACAGTAAAAACGGATGCACTGCAATTCCTTGCCATAACGCTTTCAATCTGGCTTGTCTCTATTATCTTGGCTATCCTTGGTTATCTTCTGTCAAATGAAATTGCAAGAAACATCAAGAACCTTGAAGATGTCCTTACCAAAGTTGCCGAAGATACGAACGAAGGCGACTCAGCGGTCAATATCAACCTCCACACTGCGCAGGGTACAGCAGAAGCGTATAAACTTCTTGAGAAAATCATTGAACAGACAAAACTCGATAAGGAAGCGGCACAGGAAGCTTCTGAAGCAAAATCTATGTTCCTCGCCAATATGTCGCATGAGATTCGTACACCGCTCAATGGTATTGTTGGATTTACTGAACTTCTTAAAGATACAGGTCTGCGTGAAGAGCAGGCAGAGTTTGTCGAAATCATTGAAAAATCATCTGAAAACCTGCTTGAGATTATCAACAACATTCTTGACCTCTCTAAAATCGAGTCAAATAAACTTGAGATTGAAGATATTGTCTTTAATCCTATTGAAGAATTTGAAAGTGCCGTTGAAGTCTATGCTGTGCGTGCGAGTGAAAAACATATCGATCTTGGATGTTTCATCGATCCTGAACTTGAGCAGCCGCTTAAAGGGGATCCAACTAAGATTAAAGAGGTTATTATCAACCTTCTTTCAAATGCTGTCAAATTTACAAGTTCCTCAGGAGCCATCAATGTCGATATCAGAAAACTTGACTCCGAGCAAGATGGCATCACCAGAGTACGCTTTGAGGTACAAGACAGCGGTATCGGTGTAACCGGAGAACAAAAAGCAAGAATCTTTGAAGCCTTCTCTCAAGCCGATACATCGATTACGCGTAAATATGGCGGTACAGGTCTTGGACTTACAATTTCCGCACGTTTTATCGAACTCATGGGTGGTCAACTTGACTTGCACTCTGAGCCTGGTGAAGGAACTACTTTCTTCTTTACAATCGATTTTGAAGAGATTGAAGTTCTTAATGAAAGTTCAAAAGGCACATTCTCAAGTATCAATGCGCTCATCCTTGAATCTACACATAAAACGAAACGTCAGGATACTTACCTTCGTGAATACCTTGACTTCTATGGCGTTAGTTATACGACATTCAAAGACAGAAGTGAACTCGAGATTCTACAAAGGCAGGTAAGCTATGATCTGCTTATTACCGACTACGAGTATGCAAATGAAGATGATCTAGAAGCTTACAGCAAAATGCCCGAAGAGATGATACTTCTCACCAAGTCCTACTTCATGAGAAAAATCGACTCAATGGCTCTTGATATCTTTAAAACGATCTACGAACCGCTCAACAATACAAAACTCAAATCAACGCTTGAAGCATACAATAACGAAAACTTCAAAGCTGAAAAAGCAAAAAAAGCAAATCGTAAAAAATTCAATGCCGAGTCTTCAAAATTCGATGCAAACATTTTAGTTGCCGAAGATAATATCATTAACCAAAAGCTCATCAAACGTACACTTGAAGATCTTGGACTTACAGTTGACATTGCATCCAATGGTCTTGAAGCATTCCAAAAACGCAAAGATGGAAACTATGACCTTATCTTTATGGATATTCAAATGCCTTTCTTGGACGGAATGGAAGCGACAAAAGAGATACTTGAATATGAAGAGGACTACAATCAGCCACACGTTCCTATCTTGGCTCTTACTGCCAATGCCCTTAAAGGTGACAGGGAACGTTTCTTACGTGCCGGTCTTGATGAATACACAACAAAACCACTCGTTCGTGCAGAAATAGTAACACTCTTAAATCACTTCCTTTCTGACCATATCGTTGATGCAGATGAAGCTGTTCCTGCAAATGTAGAAGCACTCAAGGAGACAGAATCAACACAAGTAGAGCAGGAACCAACACCAATAGCAGAAGAAGAGTTGGAAATAGAAACTCCTCCTGCATCTTCAGAGCCTCTTCTCATGCCACAATTAGATCAGGATGATGAAGAGATTCCTGCAATTGAAGTAGAGGAGGATATCCAGACAGAGATCGATGAAGAGCCGATAGAAGCAGAAACAGCAGAGGAAGCAGCCAAAACACCTAGCTATACTGCAGACATTCTCTTGGCAAAGAAAAGTCCATTTGAAACAAAACTTTTTACAAAACTTCTTGATTCATTGGGTTACAGTTATGAAACAGCAGCATCTTCTGATGAACTTAACAGTAAAATAAAAGAAAATGCATACAAGCTGGTTCTTTTTGATAAAGAGTCTGAAAAACTTGACGTAGTTGATTTTGCAAACTTCGTAAAATCTCAGAATGAAGAAAAAGGCATTACATCAGTACTTATTTTAATTACAGATCCGTCAATGCCGGAAGATGCAACAGATCTCAGTTATGTAGACGAAACTATGAAAAACATCATAAATAAAGATACACTTCACAGTGTAATAAAAAAATTCATATAAACAAAAGGTAAAAGAAAATGACAAGAACAGATCTGGTTGTACTCGCTGTCGATGATGACATAATTAATTTAAAACTTTTAAAGTCAATGCTTATGAAAAGTGGTCATGTAAAAGAAGTAATTGAGGCAAAAAATGGTTCCGATGCCATCGGAGAGCTCAAAGCGCGGGATGATATTGACCTTATTCTCTTAGATATTATTATGCCTATTATGGGTGGTATAGATATGCTGAAAGTCGTTCGTGCGGATGACAATCTCCGTCAACTGCCTATTATTGTGCTCACAACAGACGAGACAAAGAAAAGTGAAGCATTGGAATATGGTGCAAATGGATTTTTAATGAAACCTATCAGAAATGATGACCTTCTTCAAAAAATGGAGACGGTCATCGTTTAAACATGATTAAAACAGGTTCTAAATCAGAACCTGTTTTAAAACCTCTTCAACTCGTTTTACAGGAACAATCTCTAAAGATTCCTGAACTTCTTTTGGAATATCATCCAAATCTCTCTCATAATTTTTAAATGGAATAAGCACTTTGCTCATTTCAGCTTTATGCGCTGCAATAAGCTTTTCTTTCAATCCTCCGATAGGAAGAACTTCGCCACTAAGTGAAACTTCACCTGTCATGGCAATCTCAGAACGAATCTTGCGTGAGCTTAAGATAGAAGCAATAACACTCACCATAGCAATTCCTGCGCTTGGACCATCTTTTGGTGTTGCACCGTCTGGGACATGAACATGCAGATCATAACGCTTATAGACCTCACTCGGATCGACCTTTATCTTTTCAGTTTTTTCACTGTAGGTCATAGGAATATTATCTTCAGAAATACGTAATTTACGTTTGTCTATCAAAGTCTTGACAACACTCATCGCAATGCGTGCAGACTCTTTCATAACATCACCAAGACTTCCGGTTAACTGCAAATTACCTTTGCCTTTGATGCGTATACTCTCTATTTTAAGAACATCACCGCCTACAGCTGTCCATGCAAGGCCATTCACCACACCTACAACAGGAACCTTATCTGTCTTTTGGATTTCAAAGACTGATTTATCAAAGAACTCTTTAAGATTCTTGACAGATACAGATACTTTCTCTATCTCTGAATTTTTCAACAGTTCACGCGCTGCCTTACGGCACATCTCTGCGATTCTTCTTCTAAGATTTCTTACTCCCGCTTCACGTGTATAGCTGTGAATCAGCTCACGCAGCGCCGGTTTTGAGATAGTAAGCTCAGACTTTTTCAACCCGTGCTTTTTCAGCTCCTGCGGTAAAAGATAGCGTTTGGCTATCTCAAACTTCTCCTGCGGCGTGTAAGAGCTTAGTGTAATGAACTCCATTCTGTCACGCAGCGGTGCAGGAATACGGCCTACATCATTTGCTGTAGCAATAAAAATGACGTTGGAGAGATCCAAATCAAAGTTAAGATAGTAATCACGAAACTCACTGTTTTGCTCAGGGTCAAGAATCTCTAAAAGTGCTGCTGTCGGATCACCCCTCTGTGAACGTGAAACTTTATCTATCTCATCAAGAACAATGACAGGATTCATCTTCTTCGCATCGATAAGCCCTTGCGTGATACGTCCAGGCATAGCACCCACATACGTTCGGCGGTGTCCGCGCAGTTCATTGACATCTTCAAGTCCGCCTAAAGCGATGCGGATAAGCGGACGCTTCAAAGCTGTAGCGATGGAGTTCGCAAGAGAAGTCTTACCAACACCCGGAGGACCTGAAAAGCAGAGAATTGCTCCAGCACCTTTTTTGAGTGCTATGCCGCGTAACTCCAACAGCTCTTTGACCGCAAAATATTCTACGATCCGCTCTTTTGGCTTTTCAAGTGAGAAGTGGTCTTTGTCAAGCTGCGTCTCTACATTTTCAATTTTAAGTGCTTTTTTTGCAAACGAGCCAAATGGAATATCTAAAACCCAGTCAAGATAAGTCTGCGTCATGGAAGCATCAGACGAGTCAGGATGCATACGCGCAAAACGCTCAAGCTGTTTTTTTATCTCTTTATAGGCATCTTCGCCCATTTTGTCTTTTTTCGCCTCAAGCTTTTTATAATACTCTTCTATCTCCTCTTCACGAGCAGTGTCCGTTCCAAGCTCTTTTTGTATCTGTTTGAGCTGCTCTTTTAAAAAGTACTCTTTATTGACCTTTTCAATGTGCGTATGCACTTTTGAGCGAATCTCTTTTTGTAGTTTATTCGCTTCTATCTCATCTATGAGAATGTCAATCAAATCCAAAAATCGCTTTTCGGTATCTGTCTCTACAAAAAGTTTATATGCCTGCTCTTTTTTGAGTTTGATCGTTGAGCAGATAAGGTCTATGATACGGTTGTGGTCATGATTTTCTTCTATGGTACGAAGCAGATCTGGCGGAAAATAATTACTCACCGCAGAAAGCGCTCGAACCTTCTCACGCACCACTTCTAAAATAGCATCGATTTTCAGTGAATTTACTTCTGTAGGTTCTAAAATATCTACATGGGCAATCAGTGGATCATCAGATACTTTATAAAGCGATTTTGCGCGTGCAAGCCCCTGAAAAAGAACTTTTACACGACCATCCGGCAAAGAGACCTTGCGCATAATGGAGCCGACAACACCTGCATCATACAGTGACTCATACTCACGTTCTCCTTCATGTTCCGCTTTTGTCGGGCAGACAATGACAAGTGTATTTTCATCTATAGCCTTTGTTGCCGCTTCTATATTCTTTTCATCACTCAAAAAGAGCGGTGAGATCATGAAAGGGTATAAAAAGATCTCATCTTCGGCTATCACAGGAATATCAGCCGGAAATTCACCGTAATTACTTAGTTTCATTACTGTCCTCCTGAACTGTGTTGCGTGAAACGACACTTTGCGTGTCTGGAATCAAAAAGGCATACCAGGATGCTGTGCCGTCACCCTCGAACATAGAACGATACCAAGGAGTATTCGCACGTTCAACTTCATCCCAGTTTATCCATTTCTCCGGCATTATTGCACGGTAATAAGCTGCTGCTTTTGGCTTGTCTATACGATCATAAAGAGACGCAATGGTCTCATTTAAAACAGCATCTGCGAGATAAAGATTTGTAAGCATGCTGTCTACCAAAGAGTAGTACATAGAGCGTGGATACTTTTGTTTGAATGATTTTGCTTCACTGATAGCATCGGAAATAAGCACCTGGTCACGGCGTGGATTCGGCAGCGCCATGTATTTCGCTTTTATCTTTAAAAACTCTGCAAACTCCCGCTCGTTTTCATTGGCATAACGCTTGACATACTCATTCAAAAAATGTTCAGTTAAAAGATACTCTTCATTGTGCATATGAGCAATGGCAAGAATCATCGTAGCTTCCGGCAGCAACGGCGAACCGATATGTTCACCCTGCAGTGAAGAATAGTAATCATCTGCTTTGTCAATATCGCCATCGGAGATAGACTGAATGATCTTGCCATACCAATAGGCAGCCGGTTTGTTATACTCGTCAACCTCTTTGGAGCATGAGCTAAATATGAGTAGAGAGATAACTGCAAATGTAAAAATTTTTAAACTTTTATTCATAAAATAGATTCCTGTTGTTAATTAGAATGTTATTTTATCCAAAAGATATATAATGAGGATTAAATTGCTGAGTAATAATGATTTTTAAAAGGAAGTGGTGGCCTGTCTCGGAATCGAACCAAGGACACAGTGATTTTCAGTCACTTGCTCTACCGACTGAGCTAACAGGCCATCTTTAAGAGGAGAGAATTTTACAGTTTTGTATCTAAAAAAGAGCTTACACCCCTTAAAATAATACTTTTAGAAAAAATAAAACATAAAAAAACATGAAATCTTTGTCAAAAAAACTCTATTTTCATATATTTTCAGAACAATCTGTAAAAAAAGTGCTACAATAGAGTAAGGACAAGTAACATTAGTGTTGAGCGGATGTTTGGTGCACTAATTTTACTTAAAAAAAAAGGGGGGGGGGATCTGCCATGAAGTCATTTTCAAAAAAAACAATTTTTTTATTATTACTTATCATAATACCCACATCATCAATTGCTGCAACAGCATGTACTGGAACAACAGCTACCTGTTCTTATGATATCACAGCTGCAGAATTGGCCTCACAAATAGAAGGCTCTGGTATCACTATTACGAATCCAGTTATTACCCATGGTTCTGGTTCCCAAGTAGGTATTTTCTCAAATGGAATTAATGGATCCAATTTAGAAATTGATGAAGGAATCACACTTACCTGTATGAGTGTTGAAGAATCCTTTACAACTAATAGCTCATGGAGTACTTCAATTACTGCTTCAGACACATATACTGATGCTGACTTAACCGGTATTGACGATAAAGCAATATATAACCCTGTAATCTTTGAGTTTGATGTTACATTAGATGAGAATACACGTCTTTTATTGATTGATTATCAATTTGCTTCTGAAGAATACAATGAGTATGTAGGTTCCCAATATAATGATGCTTTTGGCTTTTTTATCTCAGGTGGTGATTTAAACCAAACATACAATATAGCAAGAGTCGTTGACAATCAGACATATGTAACCATCAATGATATTAACAATTATGACACTGTCACTTTAAATAATGTCAATAACGGAACTGCTGGACAATATGGGACACAAGCAAATGTCAATACAGCCAATACAGCTTATTATATAGACAATGATCAAAACAACCAAGGAGGAACTTCTCCAGTTCTTGTAGAATATGATGGTCTTACACATACACTACATGCTACGCTTGACAACCTTACACCGGGAGAGACCTATCATTTTAAAATGGCTATCGCTGATACTGCCGATGCATATTGGGATACTGGTGTATTCATTAACAAAATACGTGGTCTACGGGCACCAAAGCTTTGTTATGACTATGCTTATAAACAAAATGAAAGATATATCACTGCAGAATATAATGATAGTGTTGGTCCCTATATTGATACTGATGTATCTACAAGCGAACCACTTGAAATTGCAATGTACTTTAAAAATCAAGAAGAATCTGATTTAGCAGTAAGCAATGTCAAACTCAATGTACTTGATATCAATACATCACAGGCAGCATATTCATCAGAGTCTGTATACGTTACACAACCAGGTAGTGTCTACCCAGAACATATAGCAGATAATACTTTAGGTATGACTACAACTAATAGTGAAATACTTAACATACCAATCGATTCTTTTGATAGTTTTGAAAACTTCTATACATATTTTTCTATTAACCCTCAAACATCTCACTTGACAATGCCTATAGTCGCTAGACTTGATTACAATATCACTATTCCACTTTCAGCTACACAAAGCGTAACTCTTCCGCGCTCAAGTCTCATTGACCAGGATATTCCAATTTGTGGAGGCGGAGCATCTAGTTATAAACCTGCATACGGTCTATTTAATATCATAGAAAATGGGTTAAATCCTGGAAAAAGTGCAGGTGACAATAACCTGTTCTATAATTTAAATACTCAGGTTGTCAACAGAACTCCAAATATATCTGTTGTTTCTATGGATGAGAACAATCTAGATACCTTAAAAGACATCAATGGTTCTGTGATAGTGGCTGTTGACATGGTGGACTTAGGAGCCTTTCATGATACAGTCGCTTCTTGTAACGAAGAGAGTAATGCTATTTCCAAGAGAGTATGGACAACAATTGACAATGCTGCACAGGCAGCTGTTTCCTTACTTCCTGGAGAAGCCCGTGTAAATGCCACATTTAGAGTGAGCTACAATGCTGACGGCAACAACACTGGAGCTTTACATCTCATACCTGCTGCGACAGATGGTAGTGGAAATGTTATATCTTGGAATGTAGCTAATTTCCCATCACTGGCGGGCAACAATTGTTTACAAGACATGGATGGCAATCCAAATAATGTAGATACAGTTCCTTCCTGGTGTAATAATGCAGGGACAGCTGCTGCATCAGCTATGGACTTTGATGAACTCGTGGCATGTCAACAGTGTATCTATGGATATGATACGAAATTTATCTGTTCACGAGACAATTTTGCTGTTCGTCCTGAAGCTTTTCATATACAGATAAAAGATCAAAACCAAACTGTAACAACTGCAAATGAACCACTGATTGGCACGAATACATCGACATCCCCTCTTAAATTAGCAGCAGGTTATAACTATATTTTAGAGATAAATGCTACAAATCATCTTGACAACAATGCATCACGAGGTTATTATACAGGCATTGATACAGCATATATTTGGTCTCCGCCAGTAGGAAAAGATATAAGCGGATGTAATGACGACAACAACTATACTGCCAATATCAATTTTGGCAATGGAATTGCCGACCAAAACACAAGTCTTAATCAAGTAGGTGCGTATAGTTTCAATATAAGTGACACGAAATGGACAGCAGTGGATAGTGACCTTAATTATTTAATGGATACAAATAGGACTAATCATTATCTTGCACCTTATTCAGCCCACTTTTTAACGGGAACTGATTGTGTTCTCAATAGCGATTTTGTAGATCAGTCAGCTGTAAATGACAATCTTACTGGATGCGATATTAACAGTACACATTCTACGCATATAAGTAGTACACAGACAATTACATATAACGATTTAAATATCAGTTTCTATCCTTATAAATTCGACATTAATGGATCAGTTACAGGCAATCCTATTCTTCCAACGGTAGGAATAAATTATCAAGCAGTAGCCCCAATCCATGCATTTGTCTATATGTCCGATATAAACAACAGTGCAGATGAAAACATGTCTTATCATCTCAACGGATTTATATCCGCAGCAGGCTACAATGATGTATTAGTAGGTAATTTTGTAGAAAAATGTTATGCAACTCCATTAACAATCACTATAAAAACAACAAATAGAGATCTTAATGATACGGAGGGTAATCATGTAACGTTTAGAGCAAGATTTCACGATGTAAACAAAACAACCACTAAACCTATCACAAATTTAGATGTCAATGTAAGTGACACTGCACCTAATGTTGCAGAGTTTCAATTTGATACAAACGAAAGTCATTTTTATAAAACATCAAATGGTAGCATAAGGACATATCTCAACCTCAATTATGATAGAAATGTAACCAAAACGGTCAATCCAAAAGCAATAATTTTTCTCTCTTATGATGTAAATGATACCAATATAAGCCATGCTTTCCATGCAGATCTGCTTAATAATAAAACTTCTGAAATGAAAAAGGATCTCAACACTACGCTACCTATTAAATTTTATTATGGTCGTGCTCACGCAGGAAAACAAAGATTTGAAGTACCGACAGACAATCCGTATACTACAAATATTTATTATGAAATCTACTGTTATAATGCAGGCTGTAATCTTGCACTGATCCCTAGTATCCAGCATGTTGATGATATTCGCTGGTATCAAAATACATTACATGTGACGACAAATGATGGTAATGTCAGTAGTCCGCTAACAGAGCAGGGAGCGTTCAATGTAACATCAAGCATCCCTGCCAACGGAACGAATACAACAACGGCAAATCTTAACTATAATGGAGCTCTTGGTTATCCATACACAACCACTATGGAAATCAATGCGTCCAATTGGCTAATTTATAACGAAAACGATGCAAATGCGCAAACAAACCCTTTTCAAGTAGAATTTAACAATGCTAATAGCAGCTGGAGTGGTGAGAGAGAAACAACCACAACCACAAAAGCATCCAATGTTTCAAAAACGAACAGGAGAACAATGTGGTAAAAAGATATGCATTTACGATGATCGAGCTAATATTTGCTATTGTCATCATATCAATTGCCATTGTCTCTCTGCCTGTTATGACAAACACGACGCAAAAAGGGGTCGAGCAGAATATAGTACAAGAAGCCATCTTCGCTGCTTCTGCGCAGCTAATGGGAATCATGTCCGGATATTGGGATGAACTTTCTATGCAAGACAATGCTCTTAGTAATCTTTCAAGAGTCATCAATATAGGCGGTGATTGCGATGCAGTTACACGAATGAGACCAGGACATATTGCTCAGCCTTTTCATCGCCGCTGTTTAAATAATGATGTAAACCCTGCAAACTTAAGTGCAACAGGCGGCAATTTTTATTCACTTGATGATGCTGTTGCTGCTGTCAATGGGACAGCTGATATATTTGATAATCCAAATGCATCTGATACAGGGTATAAAGATACTTATACAAGTACAGCAACAATTTCAAGAACAAACGACTTAAAAAAGATTGCTGTCTCAATTCAAGACAGCAATGGCAATACAATTACAAAACTTATCAGTTACAGTGCAAATATCGGTGAGCCGGAATACTATAAAAGGACTATGCAATGATGCGCCGTTATGCTTTTACAATGATAGAGCTTATATTTGTTATTGTGGTAATGGGAATATTGGGAAAATACGGAGTTGAATTCCTTGCACAGGCATATCATAACTATATATTTGCACAGGTAAACAATCAACTACAGGCAGATGCTGAAATGGCAGTTGAAACGATTGCTGCAAGATTGCAGTACCGTATAAAAGCATCTGTTATTGGTCGCAAATCAAGTGACAATACATTTGTAGCTATCCAGAGTGCAAGCGGAACACAGTACAATATATTAGAGTGGGTAGGGAGTGATGAAGAGAGCTTTCGAGGGAAAACAGCTCCTTATTGGAGCGGAATTATAGACTTAGATGACTCCAATGCTACCTATCTGGCTTCTCCTGGAACGAACACTGCCGAGATAAACAATATAATTGATGCTCTTGCACATAATAGTGGTACCGATATTAATGACAGTGCCATCTACTTTGTCGGTTCCAACAGTAACAGCCAACAATGGGGATGGACGATTCCACATGCTGCTTTTATTGATCAAAGCAATGCTATGCATCCAATACAGACAGATGCAAACACTTCTGTTCTCATTCCAAAAGTCGGTTCATTCAGCGGAGAAGATGTTTATGAATATTATAAACTTGCATGGACTGCTTATGCAGTTGGTATAAAAGATTATGATGCTGCTACAAACAAGGGCACTCTTACACTTTGGTATGATTATCAGCCATGGGAAGGAGATGATTATACAAAAGCAACAACACAATCCTCTGTTATCATGGAAAATGTAAGTACATTCCAATTTCGTGCAGTAGGGTCTGTCATAAAAATTCAAGTCTGTGTAAAATCAGATTTAATAGAGGATGAAAAGTATTCATTATGCAAAGAAAAAACAGTTTTTTAAGACATTCAGCTCATAAAAGAAGATCGGGAATAGCTATGATAATGGCTATTATGGTAATTGTTATTATTGCTACCATTATGGCACTAGCCTTAGCGCTTACATCACAAACGACTAAAAGGACAACAGATATCTATCTTCATGAACAAGCATCTCTCTATTCAAAAGCAGCAGCAGAATTAGCACTTTTGAACATTGCAAAAAACGGTTGTTCTAATAATTACAATCATACTTTTGGAGATGCAGGAGAAATCAAATATGATGCAAATGTAACCATGCAATATATCTATACTGTTCCAATTGGAGGATGCACCCAATATATTACCATTCATACTCCTGAAGAAAGTGGCTCTGTCATGATGGATATAGCAGTAACACTGCATGACCCTTCAATAACAAGCGAACCTATCCGCTATTTTAGAAGAACTATCCAAAAATTATAAAATTACATTTTCTATAAACCTTTTAATGATATAATCCAAAATATATTATAAAAAAGGATTGGGAAATGAATATTTCTTTAACAGGCAGAAATTTAGAACTGACAGACGCTATCAAGCAACATATGACAGCATCTATAGAAGCACTTAAAAAATACAATATGGACATTATTTCTGCAAATGTAATTGCAACGACTGCGACAAGAAAAGGAAAAGAACACTTTAACATAGAGTTTGTTCTTAACCTTCCTCAAAAAAACACTATTGTTATCAATCAACATGACAGTGATCTCTATGCAGCTATTGACATTGCGTTAGAGCGTGCGGAAAAAGCACTTCGTCGTTTACATGACAAAGAAGTCGATCACCATAAAGTCGGTCTTAATGAACTTAAAGCAGAAATTGTCGATGTAAAAGAGGTAGCCGAAGAGATGGAAGATGAGATCATCCCTGTAGAACTTGATCTTTACAAACCACGTGAAGTCGAAGATGTTCTCAGCGACCTCAAAGAGAGCGGAAAAATGTTCGAGATCTTTGTGGACAATGAACATAAAACTCGTGTTCTCTACAAAAGAAACGACGGTAAATTCGGTCTTTATTAATCGTTATGAGGTAAAAGAAGCAAATCTTCTTTTACTCTCTTCACTATCTCTGTATCTTCAGCAAAATCCACCCACGTAAACTGTGAACCACTTTGATTTTTCCCTTTCAGTAGATCACCGCTTTTTCTATATTTGAGATCCAAGTTAGCTATATCAAAGCCATTGGTAGTTTTTACAAATTCATCCAATCGCTCAGAGTTGTTTTGGTTAGTATATAAAAAACAGTAGCCCTTGAGTCCTGTTCGGCTCACGCGACCGCGTAACTGATGCAATGTTGAGAGCCCTAACCTCTCAGCGCCTACAATGACAACCGTTGTGAGCCTCGGCAACGATATACCTACTTCCACCACTGTCGTAGAGATGAGAATATTGCCTTTTTCTCGAAAATCCAAAAGCACCTGCTCTTTTTCTTTGTCTTTTCCGTGAGTGACATAAACATTACTGAAATTCTTTTCCCAATACCCTCTAGCTTCATCAATACTTTGATACGCCAGCATCTCACTCTGCTCCACCAACGGATAGACAATAAGTACCTGATTATTTTTGGCTATCTCATTTTTGATATGTTCCAATAACTCTGAAAAATCATTTTTATGGATCACTTTCGAGTCAATGTCTTTTTTATAAGGTGTAGAAGTAATTAAAGAAACATCAATATGGGCAGATTCTATCATTGCTAAGGTTCTTGGAATAGGCGTAGCCGAAAACTGTAGATAATGTGGTTTCTTTTCACCCTGCGTTATGAACTTTTCAAGCATATTACGCTGCTGCGTTCCAAAACGGTGCTGTTCATCCACCATAACCAAAGCGGCATCTGGAAGTTCTCTATAGAGAAGTGCATGGGTTCCTATGATGAAATCATATGCATCCAGAGGTACTTTTTTTGTTTTGTTCGTGATAAGGGCTATGTTCATACCCGGTAGAAATTTTTGTGCCTCTTCATAGAGCTGATTTGCCAAAATTGTCGTGGGTGCCATTAAGATGGAGCGGTGCGGCATCATCATAAAAGCAGCCGCTAAAATCACCATTGTCTTTCCGCTGCCCACATCCCCGACTATCATTCTCTTGGCTGCCACATCTTTGGAAAAATCGTTTTGTATATCGTTAATGGCATGTAACTGCTCCTGCGTGAGCGTAAATGGCAAAGCAGATAGAAAAGACTCATAACTGCTCTTTTTTGAAGCTATGGCACTGAAATATCTTCGCTTGCGTGAGAGCTGTTTCATATAGATAAAAAGTTCAAGGTATTTTAATGCTTCCATCGTCTGCTGTGAAAGTTCTCTGCTTTGAAGCAGTATTTCATCAGGAAAATGCAGTTTTACAATCTCCTCTGCAACCTCTTGAGGTATCCCCTCTTCTTGCAAAGATTGTACACTGACAAGTTCCTGCACAAGACGAGCCATCACATCCGTTCTGAGTGCTGTTTTATATTTTGGAGTGATAGTGCCTACTTGTGTGACTTTTCGCGGCATACTCATGGAGCACTGTCCGTTTTTGCACTCTATCATCCCATAGTAGCAGTCTCTCTCTCCTGCCTTGAACTGATGCAGCATATACGGCTTAGGACGAAATAAGACACCGGTTACTCTATGTCCAAAATTATGTGCAAAGAAAGTTACCTGAATGGAATTTGGTGCACGATAAATCGACTCGACGGTTGCATCGATGAGTTGTGCTGCGTGAGGATGAAGTCTGTTTTGAATTCTGTAATCTTCATAGGAGTTGGGAATCAAAAGAGCGAGTTCGCTTATGGTAGATATACCGAGTTTTTTAAATTTTGCTTCTTGCTCTTTTGATAGTTTTTTCATGCTTATATTATACAAGCAAATTTAAAAAACTTTTTAAAAATATGTCAAATTGAAATATTTACCCGTTAACGCGTTTATTTCTCTCTTCTTCCTGTGCTTTGTAAAGTTCTGCGCAGCCGCGTGAGAGTTCACGAATTTTAAGTATATAGTTCTGTCGCTCTGTCTGCGAGATCGCTTTTCTTGCATCGAGAACATTAAAGACATGCGATGCCATCATACAAAGATCATATGCCGGTAAAGGCAGCCCGGCTTCAAGTGTTCGCATGCACTCTGCACTTTTTGCATTAAACTCTTCAAAAAGCATTGCTGTATCTGCCACTTCGAAATTGTACTTACTAAACTCTATCTCGCTCTCTTTATGTACATCTTTATAGAGTGTTTTGTTGCCCTCTTTATCTACATTCCAGACAATGTCAAAGACCGTATCAACCCCTTGAAGATACATAGCAAGTCGTTCTGTTCCGTAAGTTATCTCAGCAGTAACCGGTGAGCACTCGATGCCGCCGACCTGTTGAAAATATGTAAACTGTGTCACTTCCATACCATTGAGCCACACTTCCCAGCCAAGTCCCCATGCACCGAGCGTAGGTGATTCCCAGTTATCTTCAATAAAGCGGATATCGTGCTTACTTACATCAAGACCCAAATACTCCAAAGATTGCAGATAGAGTTCTTGAATATTATCCGGTGAAGGTTTTATAATTGCCTGAAACTGATAGTATGAACCAAGTCTGTTTGGGTTCTCTCCGTAGCGTCCGTCTGTCGGTCTGCGTGAGGGTGCCACATATGCCGTAGCCCACGGCGTAGAGTCAAGTGAGCGAAGAAAAGTTGCCGGATGAAATGTTCCTGCCCCTGCGGGAATATCATAAGGCTGTACAATATTGCACCCCTGCTTCATCCAAAATTCCTGTAATTTAAGTAACATCTCACTAAAAGTTATCATTATATCTTGCCTTATTTTATTTTTCGTATTATATCCAAAGAGACTTTTTTGCTATTTAAACATTCTTGTTTGTCAATTTGCAAACGATATCACCGACACTTTTTCCTAAAGAAGCAGCGACAACTTCACACTTCACTTTAAGCAAAAAGCAGATGTTACCTCTGTGTGAAGGAGAAAGACACTCATAGTTTCCCATCCCTTTGCTAATGACAACATCCGCACTGTCAAATACTGATTGAGCATACTCACTGGCACGTTCATAGGTAAATCCCGGAGTATTGACACCACTGTCAATAAGTTCACACAGTTTATCAAAACCAGCCTCTTGTGCTTCTTTAAGTGTCACATCGTTGATAATTGGACATCCGCGTACCATGTAGGAAAAATGGATCTGCGGATAGAGTTCCTGCAGCACTTGAATGAACATATAATCAAATATATGCTCTCCTACATTATCTCCTAGTATCGTAACACTCTTCGCACAAGCGAGCTGCTCACGCAGAGCTTCAAAATCATTATGAGCAAACTCAGTATGAAAAATTTTCTCAAGCTCTTCTTCAAGATCAAAGGTAACTTCAGCCGCCAGATCTATGACATTGCCTGCAACCGCTATCTTTGTTGCCGTTAGAAGTTTATCATCTGAATTTTGGAGTTTTTCTTTTAAAAAAGGAACGAATGAGCGGGCTTTTTGGGTAGAGTGTTCTTTGACCTCAGCATAAAGATCCTCTTTATGAGCTATCTCAGCCATTTTTTCATACACATCGGCAGCAATTTCAGGAGGTGTGAGGTCAAAAGAGAACTCTTTACTCATTGCATCGACAGTAGTAAGCAGTTTTTTTCTTAAAGCGCTGTCCGCACCAATAGCATCCGCGACTTTGACGCTCTGGTTAACAATACAGCCCACACATGCAAGATCTATATTCATCTAAGAAGTGTGTTCATCGATGGCTTTATTCCACATAAGCTTGTACTTACGACGCATAAACTCAACTTCCTGCTGAGAAAGCTTCAGCTGTTCTTGAAGCGTGTGAATGGTCTTTCTGTCTTCATCATAAAGTTCTTGCAGCGATGCAAGCGCCTCACGCAAAAACTCATTTTCTGTTTTCACGGCCTCAAGCGTCTCATCTTTTGCATCAAGAACTTTCTCATGAAGATTGATGATCGTACCTATCGTCTTTTCAACGAACTCAGGCTGAACAAGCATCTCATGTTTGTTTTTTTCACTGAGTTCACTCAGTTTTGCAGGAACGACAACTTCTGTAGCACCTTTTGATGGATCGATGTAGCGTATGCCGTCTTCAACTTTTACAGTCAATTTACCACGCTCTACCAGATCATCAATAGCCGATAATTCCAGTCCGGTCAATTCACTGTATTCATCGTCCTTCATCCACTGCATCGTTATCTCCTGCTTCTGTTTGCTATTTTATAATAGTCTCTATCTCTAAAGAATCCATCTCGACTTTTTTCGCTTTTGCAATGCGGTCTTCTTTTAGCTTAATCGCCAGCTCTTCATTTTCCAGTGCCAAAATCTGCATAGCAAGATATGCAGAGTTGATCGCTCCGGCTTTTCCTATGGCAACTGTAGCAACCGGCATTCCAGCAGGCATCTGTACGGTTGAAAGGAGTGCATCGATTCCACTCAGTGCTGAAGCCGACATAGGTACACCGATGATAGGTTTGATTGTCTTTGAAGAGAGAACACCCGCCAAGTGTGCAGCCATTCCGGCCGCTGCAATAAAGACCTGTGCGCCTTTTTTTTCAGCTTCTGCAATATACTCTTTTGTTCTCTCCGGTGAACGGTGTGCAGATGAGATAATCATCTCATAATTTACACCAAAACTCTCTAACGTGTCAGAACACGACTTCATTACTTCATAGTCACTCTTTGAGCCTATTACAATTGAAACAAATTTCATACAAATACCCTTATAATTTTATCTTGAAATTATACACTAATTTTTTGGAGCAGTGTTCATATCATCCCGTGCCGGAATCCTAAAAAATGTAAACGGCGGAAATGTTGTCGGCAGTTTTATCGGGTTGATGTTTCCACTGTGTACCGCTTCCCAAACTTTGCCTTTTTCATCACGCAACTCCTTAAACTGCAGGTAAAGCCTACCCTCTTTTTCGTATGTTGTTCCTGTCTCATTGTCAACAAGTGCTATTTTGCTATCGAGCGGTGCAACGACTTCAAGCTCATCACCCGGTCTTGTCGTAAACTTACACATATAATGCGTACCGGCTTCATTAGTCACACCCGTTACCTGATGTGTTCCTAGTTGCATCGTAAAATCAAGTGACTGTGTATCGTGCTTTTCAAAAGGACGAGAGATAAGATACGCATCCGTGTAACCACGGTTTTGCAATGACTGAAGCTCATACTGATACTTATCACTCTCAACTTTCCCTGCATAGTAGTCATCTATCGCCATTCTATAGGCTTTTGCTGTCACTGCCGCATAGTAGGCTGTTTTTGTTCGTCCTTCTATCTTAACGGAATCAACAACACCAGAATCCAGGATTTCCTGCATATGTGAAGCGAGATTGAGGTCTTTTGAGTTCATGATGTAAGTACCGACACCCTCCTCTTCTTCAAGCTTGAAAAGCGTTCCTGTTTCAGGATTCGCGGCATACATCTCATAAGGAAAACGGCAGTCATTGGCACAGCTTCCACGGTTTGGGACACGACCACTTTGCAGTGTAGAGATAAGACAGCGTCCAGAATAGGCAAAGCACATAGAACCGTGAACAAAAACCTCAAGCTCAAGTTCAGGCAGCTCTTTTTTTATCTCTTTGAGATCTTTTAAACTAATCTCACGTGCAGTAATGATACGTGTCGCTCCAATGTCCGCATAAACCTTTGCATCGAGAACGTTCATCACATTTGCCTGTGTGGAGAGATGTAACGGCATATCAGGAGCAAGTTCATGGGCTAGTTTTAAAACACCCGGTGTTGCCACGATAAAAGCATCCGGTTTTAGCTCTGCCATTTTTAAGATGTGTTTTTTGAGAAGATTGAGCTGAGAATTGAACGGAAAACCATTAATGGTTGCATAGACTTTCTTACCTCTTGCGTGAGCATAGGCGATTCCTTCTTCAAAATCTTCCCAACTAAATTCTTTGCCGCTTCTTATCCGAAGCGAAAAATGGCTCACACCGCCATAAACAGCATCAGCACCGTAATCAAAAGCAATCTTGAGTTTTTCTAACGTTCCTGCCGGAGAGAGGAGTTCAACTTTTTTCATTATTGTCCAAACTGCGCAAGCAAGGCTTCGATATCTTCAGTAGATGCCACATCATTGTGAGCATCGCCGACAATATGTGTTGCTGAAGCAACACGTTTTTCATCATCGACTTTTCCTTCAAAAAGAGTGTTCATGTATTTTGAAAGTGCACGCATAACATTGATGACACGTTCTATCTTCTGTCTGTGAATATCCTGATACTGCATGATATCCATTACATTCATGATGGAATCACCGCTGTTTTGTAGTGTTTCTATGACTTCTGAAAGATTCTCTTTTGCCTCTTTATTCGATGCAAGCTGTGTTTGAAATGTTTCAACATCAGGAAATTTATCGCACAGTTTTTCAAAGAGAGCAATATTTGCTTCTATAACTTCCGTTACACCGCTTAACGTCTCTTCTCTTTCCATAAGGTCATTACTGATATTTTCAATAATGTCAAAAATTTCACTCGCTTTTTCTTCAGACTCTTTAGTCACATCATCAAGCTGGTGGACCATTTTATTCTCATCTGTTGCCGGAAGTGGAAGTTCAGCTGATTTTATCTTGTTTCCTATGATCTCTTCAGGATCTATTTGAGAATTCTCATCTGCAGCATCCTCTAGAGTTTCCTCTGCATCTTCCGCTATATTTTCTTCTGCAGACTCCTCTTCAGAGAGTTCTTCCATATCGCCCATCTCACCGTTCATCAATGCATCTAATTCTTCTTGCGTCATCAAGGTTCTCCGTACTCAAAATTGGTTTAATTTATCAAATGTCACTATAATAGCATAAAATAAATAAATTCGAGAAAAAATGATAGTAGATTTACATAACCACACACCCCTTTGCAACCATGCCGAAGGTGAGATAGAAGAGTATATTGAAGCAGCTATACAAAAGGGAACAAAAGTTTTCGGTTTTTCCGATCACGCACCGATGGATTTCGACCCTGAGTACCGTATGAAATTTGAAGATATGCAGGCGTATGAAGCGAGTGTGCTTGCTGTAAAAGAAAAATATAAAGACAAAATAGAGATCCTTTTAGGCTACGAGGTCGATTATCTGCCGGGTCATATGGATGAGCGAGTTCTGCATGCAGATGTAGACTATCTCATCGGTTCTGTACACTTCATTGATGAGTGGGGCTTTGACAACCCTGAGTTTATAGGGCAGTATGAAAATGAAGACATCGATGTTATCTGGCAGAAATATTTTGATGCCATAGAAGCCATGGCAAAGACAAAATTATTTGATATCGTAGGGCATTTGGATCTTATTAAGATCTTTAAGTTCATGCCCAAAAAAGAGATAACAGAGATTGCAAAGAAGGCTTTGCTTGCCATTAAAGAGAGCGATATGGTTTTAGAGATCAATGTCGCCGGATACAGAAAACCTGTCGCTGAGGCATACCCTTCCAAAGAGCTTTTAGAAGAAGCGTATAAACTCGGCATCGATATAACCCTCTCTTCCGATGCTCATAAACCCGAACAGGTAGGACTCTATAACGATCAGGTGATTGCCATGGCAAAATCAATAGGCTACAGAGAGTGTGCCTATTTTCAAAACAGAGAAAAGAAGTTTCTCCCTCTTTAACTCTTTGTATTAATGACCCATTTGGAAAAAATGTCAAGGTAGTTCCAAAAAGATTCAATGTACTCCGGGGAGATGCCTTCATCTTCAAGTTCCATCAAAAGCGGCTGATACAACTTCAGCCACACCCGTCTTGCTTTTTCATCAATTCGAAAAGGGGCATGACGCCCTACCATCTGATGGTCACCACGTGTCTGCGTGAAATAATCAGGTCCACCGGATATCTCTATAAGAAAATCCGCTGCATGCTTCTGGGCTTCTGCAAAATCTTCATCGTCAAATACAGGAAACAAAAAAGCTATATCACTCGTTTTAATGGAATCATAATGATCATGAACAAGTTTCCTGAAACGCTCTTCTCCCACCTCATGAAAAAATCCCGGATGCGGCTTTGCAACTGGAGGCCGAACACCAAGTTCACCGTCTGTAATTTTTAGATTCAAAAAGCTTCCTATTTTTTATAAAAGTATATAAAAAACTCCATCCCTCTAAAATTAAAATTTCTGCATAATATCACTATAAAGTTATAATTAATAATTGCACTTGTATAATACTTCAAAACAATAATGTAAAAGGAAATCCTAATGGGTAAATATATTGAACTAACAGCTGATAATTTTGAAGCGACACTTGCTGAAGGTGTTTCACTAGTAGACTTCTGGGCTCCATGGTGTGGGCCGTGTCGTATGATCGCTCCGGTAATCGAAGAGCTTGCTGAAGATTATGACGGAAAAGCAAAAATCTGTAAAGTAAATACTGACGAAGAGCAAGAGATTGCTGTAAAATTTGGAATCCGTTCTATCCCTACTGTAATGTTCTTCAAAAACGGTGAGTTAGTTGACCAAATGGTTGGTGCTGCTTCTAAACAAGCATTTGCTGACAAACTTGACGCACTTTTAGCGTAATTTTAAAAGGCTAAGCAGAGTGGCAAAACGCAAAGGAGGCAAAAGCCTCTTTTCACTCTCCACTCTTCTTGCTTCTTTCTTTGGTGCCGCAATGATTGCCGGTGCTTTTGCCTACTTCAACTACAAATTTTCCGAATACAAATTTATCGATTTCAAAGAGTGGTCTTTTTATGAAAAAAGTGATATTTTCATGCCAAAAGAAGAACGCTACATCGTTATCTTTTACTCCTCACGCAACAAAGGAAGTATGGAAAAACTGGCAAAGCTTAATCTTAACAATCCTATTATCGCCATTGATTACTATAACAAGATCTATCCAAACTCAAAGAACACCACTTTTTTACGCGCAGGAACCAACACCTCACTGAAGTTCATTCAGCGTTTCAACATTTATGAAGTCCCATCTATGTTCTTTATAAAAAGAATCAAAGAGACTCTTTATAAACAAGATAGTATGATACGTACACTTGATAAACTAGATGATTTAAAGGATGCGAATTATGAGTAATATATTAGACTGTGCCATCGTAGGTGGAGGACCGGCAGGTCTTACTGCAGGACTCTACACAACACGCGGCGGCTTGGAAAATGTCACTATGTTCGAAAAAGGTATGCCGGGCGGTCAGATCACACAAAGTTCAGAGATAGAGAACTATCCCGGAGTTACAGGGGAGATCACAGGAATGGATCTTATGATGCCATGGCCCGAACAGTGCCAAAAATTCGGTCTCAAACACGATATGAGCGAAGTGAAACAGATCCGTAAAGACGGTGACATTTTCACTGTCATTAAAAGTGATGATTCACTTATTCACGCTCATTCTGTCATTGTATGTACAGGCTCTTCTCCAAGACGTGCAGGTTTTGCTGGCGAAGATGAGTTTTTCGGTAAAGGTGTCAGTACCTGTGCGACCTGTGACGGTTTCTTTTACAAAGGCAAAGAGGTCGCTGTTATCGGTGGTGGAGACACAGCACTTGAAGAAGCACTCTATCTCGCTAAGATCTGTACGAAAGTCTATCTCGTTCATAGACGTGACACATTCAGAGCAGCGCCAAACACAGTAAAACGCGTAGAAGAAAATGACAAAATAGAACTTGTTCTCAACTCTGTTCCCGATGAAGTCTATGGTGATGCAATGGGTGTTAACGGTGTGAAGGTAAAAGACAAAGAAGGCAATATCCGTGATATTGAAGTACCAGGTGTCTTTGTTTTTGTCGGAAACGATGTCAATAACCAAACACTCATTCAAGAAGACGGCAGCTTTTTATGCGATGTCAATGATCAGGGGCAGGTTATCGTTGATTTGAGCATGAAAACCTCGGTACCGGGTCTTTTTGCAGCAGGTGATATGCGTATTGAAGCGCCTAAGCAGGTAGTATCTGCAGCCGGAGACGGAGCAGTTGCAGGTATTGCAGCAATCTCATATGTAGATGAACTATTAAACTAAAAAGGATATAAATGACAACTATCAAAGTAGGTGTATTTGGAGCAAGCGGCCGTGTAGGCAAACTACTTATAGAAGATTTAAAAAATACGCAAGGTATGGGTTTAAGTTCTGTTTATGTCAGAAACTCTCTTGATTTTGCAATCGATCCTTCCGTATTGGTAACATCTGATATGCATTCATTTATCGGTGCTTCTGACATCATTATTGATTTCTCATTGCCAGAGGCTTGTGAAGCACTGCTCGAAGAGGCTATTAAAACACCAAAACCGCTTGTTATCGGAACAACAGGTTTAAATACACATCAACTCAACCTTCTCAAGCAGGCAAGCGAGCTTATGCCTGTTCTCTATGCGACGAATATGAGCCTTGGTGTAGCTCTTTTAAATAAACTTGTTCATCAAGCCTCAGCCGCACTTGAAGGTTTTGATATCGAAATCGTAGAGATGCACCACAGACATAAAAAAGATGCCCCAAGCGGTACAGCACTCACACTTGCAGAATCTGCCGCAAACGGTCGTAATCTTGATCTTGATAAAGTTCGTGTCAGTGGAAGAGACGGTAACATCGGTGAGAGAACGAAAGATGAGATAGCCGTTATGGCACTTCGCGGCGGCGATATCGTCGGACGTCATACAGTCGGTTTTTACAATGACGGCGAGTTCATCGAACTCAACCATACCGCAACCTCACGCAACACTTTTTCAAAAGGTGCACTGCGTGCCGGAAAATGGCTCTCAGATAAAGAGCCGGGGCTCTACAGCATCAGTGATTGTTTAGAACTTTAAACATCTTTTTGTTTTAAATCTCTAAAGCCGATTTTGCAAGCTTTGCCCAGGCGGAGCTTGGATCGGCCTTTATCGCTTCGTTATAGGCCTTCTGTGCCTCTTCATCTCTCCACAGTTTACCAAGAGCCATGCCAAGCAGATATTTTTGTCTTGCTCTCTCATTTTTACTCAGTTTTAACGTATCCAAAGAGCGTATTACACTTAATGCTTTATTGTAATCATGTTTATTCATCAAAGCACTGTAAAGAGCAAATTCTATAAAAGGACTTTGTGCATGGGAGTGAGATCGTTTTTGAATACGCATTACTTTTGTAGCGTATTTGATTATCATATTATCATCTTTAAGTTCATCTCCAAGATTTACCATGGCAACATACCTGTCGATATCTTTATAATCAAGCCCAAATATATCTTCAATCTTCGCCATTGTTTTAATCATATTCTCTTTTTGTTCTAAGCGTTCATAGGCATCAAAAAGATATCTGTAAACCTCTTTATAAGGCGATTTTTTAGCATTTTCAATGAGAGCGATGAGATCTTTGGCAGCATCCACTACCTCACTGTAGTTTCCTGTCTCAAAATCAATCTTGATGTATCGATAGAGCCATTTTTTACGCTGCTGAATATTTTTAGACTTGAGATGTTTGAAAGCGACTGATTTACAAAGTTTGAAATCTCCGCCTTTCATCCCACACTCATATATACCGTCATCCCATGAGTTAGAGAGAGTGATATTGTAGTCATTAGCAATAACAAGTACATTTTTACAGTTTTTCTTCTGCAGTGAACTCTCCATGAGTCCCACAGCTGCCTCTTTTATGATCTGACCAACATCTGTAAATCTATCACTGTCAAGATTCTTCAGCTCATCTTCCATAGCGAGCAGTGCTTCATAACGTTTCTCTCGAAGCAGCAGTTTCGCTTTTTCATACAGTGCTTTATCGGCAATGAAATCACCCTGATACTCTTGAATGAGTTTGTCATACTCAGCAAGTTTTACACTGCTGTTTTGATCATCATCTTCAAAGAAGAGCCCATCTTTAGCTGTTTGTACATCATCGATGTAGTCACCATCCGGAAATTTCTTTATATAGCTGTTGAGTGCTGCCAATGCCGCTTTTTTATCTTTTGTTTTTGCCAGCCAAAGCGCTTTGTCTTTGAGAAGCTCTTCATATTCATCATAGGTAGGCCCCATAGAATGCAGCATGGTATCTGCTATAGCTGCTGCTGTTTTGTATTCCCCTGCATCAGCAAGTGTCTGCATAATCTTCATTGATGCCTTGATATTTTCCATAAAGAAATCCGGTTTTGCCTGGATGATCTTCATGGCATATTTGGCTGCTTCTTTTGGAGAATGACTTATGAGTATCTTGGTAAGATGAAAAGCTGCCGAAGCTGCCACTTCAAGATTCTTCGTTGTATAAAGCGCTTTTTTATAGTACTTTATCGCTTCTTTATTAGCTCCGGAACTCTCAAGCATCTCGCCCTTGTAAATATAGCCCCATTGCGCATAGACATTTCCTTTATGTTCACTAAAAAGCCTATCAAAGAAATAATCTGCATCTGTATTTTGACCTATCTTCGCATAGGCCTTTGCCATCAAGGAAAGCACTTCAGGAACATTCTCATCCGAAGAGTACTCACGCAGAAACTCTTTTGCCAGTGCAATGACATTATCATAATTTTTAATTTTATCATTGATTTTAATCTTATAATAAATAAGTTCCGATTTAAAAAGTGTGTGTGGATAGGCTGAAAGAACATCGTCAATCATCTCAATGGCTTCGTCATATCTCTTTTTCTTGAAAAATCTTTTGATTTTCAGATACTCCGTTACATCTTCGACTTTTTTAATTTTGACAGGATTACCCTGCAGGTCCAAACTTCCTACATATGGAAGTTTGTCCTTATCAAGAAAAAAAGGAAAATTAAGTGCCAACTCTGATTTTGACTCCTGCTTTATTAATGGTAAAACTTTTTTATAGCCAATAATTGTCCAACTTTTAGCCATTTTCACATTGGCCGTAAATACTGTATCATCTTTACTCAAATCAAAGACATTGGCAATGAGCTTCATCTTATAAAAAGGCTTGATAGATACAAAAAAAGTATCTTTTTTAGTAAAGCTGTGCACTATAAAAAAATCGTTCTGAAGTGACGGTACTAACTGTGCCGGTTTTTTAGAAAATGCACAGACTATCTCTTTGGTTACATCGAGGTCATCTTTAAGTTCTTGGCAAACAAAACTGCTTTTGTCTGAGATAAGTAGAATGGAATATTTTGTGAAATTGTCTTTTGCACTCTCGATTGAGATCTCAAGTGCAAAAGCATTCAGTGTTATAAAGGCTAAGAGTATGTATCTGTACAAATGCTCTTCTCCTTTAAAACAGAGTTTTATTGAGTTTAGTAGCCGCTATGATATACAAAAGCTGTAACAAACTCTAATAGTGGATTTATCGCTATAAAAGCAAATATAGTTCCTATTGCTGCTATACCGATGATGGTTTTCAATGCAAGCGTAGCATTTGAAACATATACCTGTCCACTTTTAGCATCGATAACAGGCTCTTTCATAAACATATAGACAATGAGTTTCAAGTAGTAGTATCCTGCTATCGCAGAGTTAAGAGCCATTATAAGTGCAAGTATAGTATAACCGTTTGTCACTGCAGAACTAATCATATACAATTTACCCCAGAACAGTGCAAAAGGAGGAACTCCAGCCAAACTTAACATAAACAGACCCATGATAAGTGCTGCTACCGGTGCTGTCTTGATCATACCTGCAAACTTGTCATAAGAGTGATCTGAACTTTGATGAGCAGCAAGATGTTTCTGACGTGACATCCAAAGCATAGAGAACGATCCAAGGTTTGTAAAACTAAACAGGATCCAGTATAGGAAAAGTGCTGAGTTTGCCTGTGTCGTTCCAATCAAGATCGCAGCCATAACAAAACCTGCATGAGATATGGAAGAGTAAGCAAGCATACGTTTTACATCCGTCTGCACAAGTGCCCACATATTTGATGCTGTCATCGTAATAACAACAAAAGCATATAACACGATATCTAGCCATACTATATCGCTGTGTACCAAAAATTCAAAAAATCTCATAGCAACGACAAATGCAGCTATCTTTGGAACGATTGACATATATCCTGCCATTGCCGCAGAAGAGCCTTCATAGACATCAGGTGCCCATGTATGGAATGGAACAAGTGAAAGTTTGAACCCGAATGCTGCTAAGAAGAAAGCTACACCCACAAGAACGAATCCTATATCTGCATAGCCGTTTGCAGCTAGAACAAGTGCAATCTTATTGATCTCAACAGATCCTGTAAGTGCATAAAACACCATTGCACCAAAGCTAAAGAAACCTGCTGCAAGCGCACCCATTGTAAAATACTTCACAGCCGCTTCAAAAGATTTTTCACGGTTATGCATCGCAATGAGTGTATAGAGTGCAAGCGATGATGTCTCAAGACCGACAAATACCAAAATAAGGTTATCTGTAGCAACCATAAATTGGAATCCTGCAATCATGAACAAGAAAAGTGCAAAGAATTCAGGATATGAAAACTCATGAAAACGCTTGTGTGTCAATGCTAAAGGAATAAAGAGCATGGAAGCACCGACAATGATAAACTGTGCAAGAATTGCAAGTCCGTCTACAAGCATTACATCAAAAACACCAAGAATAGTACCATCTTGCATAAAGATACCGCTGGCATCTGCCACTGCGGCAAAGTCCATCGCCAAGAACAGAAGGCTTAAAACTACATAGAGTGATTTATGCAAACCACCTTTGACAATATCTATAACTAAGATTAAAAGTGCGCCAACTACTGGAATAAGCATTGGTGCCAAAGTCATCAGATTTAATGACTCCATTGAAACATTGATCGGCGACAACATTAGCGCACCTCCTCTTCAATTACAGTTTTTTTAATGACAATCACTTTCTCTTTTATAAGATTAGGGATTCTCTCTTTTGCTAATTCAGTAGTTGATTTATTATGCATTAACTGCACAATTGATTTCACACTGTTGTTAATTGGTTCCAATACAGGTTTTGGATATACACCCAGCCATATTGCCACAATCACCAAAGGAATCAAACCAAAGAGTTCTTTTTTATTGACATCCGGTAAATCTTTATTTTTTTCATTCGTTACTTCACCGAAAAATGCTTTTTTATATGCTGCAAGCATATAAATAGCACCGACGATAATACCAGTACCTGCTAAGAGTGTCAAAATATGAGACTGCTGATAGAAACCAAGTAAAGAGAGGAACTCTCCTACAAAGTTGATTGTAAGCGGCATACCGACTGAAGCCATCATCATGATTCCGAATATAGCTGCATATCTTGGCATAACATGCGCCAAACCGCCAAACTCACTCATAAGTTTTGTATGACGTCTGTCATAAATCACACCTACAAGTAAGAAAAGTGCGCCGGCAACAACACCGTGACCTAACATTAAGAAAATAGAACCGGAAATACCTTCTACATTTAATGCAAAAGTTCCTAAGATAATAATACCCATATGTGAAATAGATGAGTATGCAACGACCTGTTTAATGTCTTTTTGCGCATAAGCAACCATTGCCGTGTAAATTACCATAATGATCGCTAAGACTGCAATAGGAATCATAAAAAATGCAGAAGCATCAGGAAATAGTGGTAATGAAAATCTCACAAATGCATATGTTCCCATCTTTAAAAGAATTGCTGCAAGTATTACAGAACCGATAGTCGGAGCTTGTCCGTGTGCATATGGCAACCATGTATGAAATGGAAACATTGGTACTTTAATGGCAAAGCCAAGAAAGAAAGCGGCAAAAAGCCACAATTGAAATGATTCAGGTAATATAAGTCTATACCAGTCTAAAAGAGCAAAACTCCACGCACCTGTTGCCTGATAATAAAAATATGCCATAAAAAGCATGCCTACAAGCATTACAAGTGAACCTGCAAAAGTGTATAAAAAGAATTTTATTGAAGCATATATTCGTAATGGTCCACCCCATGCACCGATAATATAAAGCATCGGTACAAGTGAAAGTTCCCAAAAGATATAAAATACAATTGCATCAAGAGCTGCGAACACACCGACCATTGTCATTTGTAAGAACAAAAGAGTAATAATCATATATTTGACTTTTGGTGTATCTGTTAAAGAACCGATACCCAAAAGTGTAAAGAATGCTGAAAGTATAATAATAAAAACTGAAATACCATCAACACCTAATATATAATTAATTCCAAAAGATGGAACCAACGGAAAATTTTCCATGAATTGCATGCCAGATACATTTCCATCAAACACATACCACAGCCACAATGCAAGTCCAAACTCAATAGCGGCAACACTCACACCGTAAGCACGCATACTCTCTTTTTGGATCATAAAACCAAATACAGCAGCCAGTGCCGGAAAGAAGATTAAAATCGATAAAATATGATCTAACATTTACATAACTCCTAAGCCTGATAAGATCGGTAGGATCGCATCAGAATATCTTGCTGCAAGTCCAAAGACAACAGCTAATGAAAGCAGACCAACGAGACCGGCTACCATCCATTTGAGCATTGTAGAGAGATTACCGCTCTGCATTGCTCTTGTTCTCTCACCCGTACCATAGATAATACCGGCAATACCATCGACAGTTGCATCGACGATTTTAAGATCGACTTTACTCCAAAATACATCTGAAATTTCTCTATACGGTTTAACAATGTACTCCTCATAAGCATAAGGAATATAGTATTGATTAATAAGTAATTTATACATAAAAGAGTTTTCCACTTTGCTTGTACCATCCGGCACTTTAACACGTGAATTTGCATATTTTTTATATGCATAAAGGATAGCCAAAGCAACAAAAATCTGTGTACCTACAAGCATAATTAAAGCCGTAACATGTGAATGGATATGATACTCTGTAGCACCTAATATCTCTTCAACCATATGGAAGAAAGGCTCTTGAAAAACACCTGCAATCATCGCAAGGATCAAAAGAGGACTCATAGCTACAAGCATAAATCTATATGCTTCATGTGGATGGATTCCAAAGATTTTGTATCTCTCTTCACCATGGAAGATCAATGCAACAAGTCTAAATGAATAGAATGCTGTCAAACCTGCCGTGAAAAGAAGCACTCCATAGATTACCATATGATGTTCTGCAAATGCCGCTTCAAGAATTGTATCTTTAGAGAAGAAACCTGCAAATGGGAAGATTCCAGCCAAGGCAAGAGATGCAATGGTCATCATGATCCAAGTCCACTTCATAACCTTTTTCAAACCACCCATTTTAAACGGATCGAGTTCATCATGCATAGCGTGCATAACGTTACCCGCACCAAGGAATAAAAGTGCTTTAAAGAATGCGTGAGCCATGAGGTGGAAAAGTGCCACCCAGTATGCACCAAGACCCGCGGCTGCGAACATATACCCTAGTTGTGAAAGTGTAGAGTATGCAATGATTCGTTTCATATCGCGGTTAACAAGTGCCATTGATGCTGCAAAGAGTGCAACAAAAGCACCGAGTGAAGCGATAAAGAGACCTACATTTGGAATGAGTGTATAAAGTTCATTTGAACGAATAACCAGATAAACACCCGCTGTAACCATTGTCGCTGCGTGAATCAATGCAGAAACCGGTGTAGGGCCTTCCATCGCATCGGCAAGCCATGTATGAAGTGGAAACTGTGCTGATTTACCCATAGCACCTATGAAAAGGAAGATTCCGATCCATGTCAGTGTTGCGCCGTCAAGAGTATGAAATGCTGCAAAAGCACCGTCATACTGAAGTGTTCCTGTATTCCAATATACAAGGAAAAGTCCGATCAACATTCCAAGGTCAGCTATACGATTCATAATGAACGCTTCGTTTGCCGCCCATGTTGCACTCTCTTTGTGAAACCAGAAACCAATAAGTCCCCAAGAACAAAGACCAACACCTTCCCAACCGATGAAAAGACCTGCATAGTTGTCACTCATAACAAGAATCATCATTGAGAAAACAAATGCTGAAAGCCATGCAAAGAATCTGTTGAATCCTTTATCATGGTCCATATATCCTATAGAGTAAACATGAACGATAGTTGAAACAAGCGTTACAACCATCATCATTGTCACAGATACCTGATCAACGATAAAACCAAAAGGAATATACAAGTCTCCTGTAGCCATCCATGTCATCATCTCAACATGTATCGGCTCGCCACCCTTTAAGATATACATTAAAAGGATTGAACTCGCAACGAATGATGTAAAAATCAACAGTGAAGCGATAATACCTGTAAACAGTTTCTTTGGTGTAGCAGTAAATAGTGCTGAAAAAAGAGAACTGACAAGTGGTGCAAAAAGTGCAATATATAGATATTTTTCCATTCTCTTAACCTCTCATACTTGTCATAGCATCTAAGTCTATACTGTTATGACGTTTATACCAAACGATCAGCAGACCAAGTCCTACTGCAACCTCTGATGCAGCGATCGCAATTACAAAAAATGCGAACATCTGACCAGTAAGATCACCATAGTAATGTGAAATCGCAGCAAAAGCGATGTTTACTGAGTTCAGTAAAATCTCTGTTGCGAAAAACAACAAAAGTAAGTTCTTTCTTCTCATCACACCCACGAGACCTATACAAAACAAGATCACAGAAAGGACAAGATAATGATTTAAACCTATCTCCATCATGAAAGCACCTTTTTATTTTTTTCTTCATTCTCTTTAATCTCATCTGAAGACATAAGCGTAAGAGAGATATCCATTTTCTTTCCTGCAAGAACAATACCGGCAACCATTGCCACTAGTAACATAATGGCAGCAACTTCAAATGGAATAAGATATTTTGTAAAGAGTACAACTCCTACCATTTGTGTATTGCCAACACCTTCCATTGCAGGATAAAGAGCAACAATATTTTCAGACACCATCGGTGCAGCAAAAATAACGACAACTAAGATCGCTGCCAAAGTTGCAAGTCCTACGATGATATATTTATTCCCCTGCTTCTCTTTGACTTCGCGAGTTGTATCGAAAAACATCATACCAAAAGCATATAGAGCCATTACAGCACCTGTATAGACAATAATTTGAACTACACCTAAAAAATCAGCACCAAGGATAAAGAAAAATGCCGATATAAAAATCATTCCTGCTGCCAAGGCAGTTAATGCATATAACGCCTGCTTAGTTGTTACTGTGATGTAAAACATAGCAATCGTTAAAAATGCAAACAAGTAAAACGCTACCGCTTCAAACATAATCAAAACTCCTTAATACGCTAGAGGTGTTTTTTTAACACGCTCATCTTCATGTGGGGTGATAGAACCAAAACCTTCAAACTCAAGCTGTTTACCAGCTTTCATAGTGTCAATCGGTGTCAACATATCTTCATACATAACGAAGTGTTCTCTCTGTTCTGAAGCATTTTCATACTCACCACCGTGTGTAATTGCAAGCTCTGGACAAACCTCTGCACAGTATCCACAAAAGATACAGCGACCAAGGTTGATCGTATACTCAGTAACTTCTTTACGAGAATTCTCATCGATCTTTGTGTCAATTCTGATACAGTCAGAGATACAGATCTTTTCACAAAGACCACAACCGATACAACGCTCAGTATCTGATTCCCAAAGTCTTTTCATCTTATGTACCGCACGGTATCTTGGACCGATAGGCATCTTTTCCTGAGGATACTGAATTGTATGGATGTCAAAGCGAATCATCTCACGCATAACAACCCATAGTCCAACAAATAACTCCCCTTTGAAAGTTCTCTTTACTACACGCTTAAATTTACCCCAACCATCAGTAGGATAATCTTCAATATCTACAAGAAAGTAACCGTTATCTGCTACATTTCTGTCATTAAATGCTTCCATTTTCATTCATATCCCCTTAAAACATCATCACAAAGCCAGTGATTACAACATTAATCACCGCTAATGGCATTAGTACTTTCCAACACAACCACATAAGTTGATCCGGTCTCACATCTGGCCATGCCGCTCTTGTCCACAAAAAGAAGAAAAAGAAGAATGCCATTTTTCCAAGAAGACCGAGTGCACCAAGAAGTGTTCCGTCACCGTAACCGCCTAAGAAGATCAAAGGAATTACAAATGAGATAAAGAACATATTTGCATATTCACCGATGAAGAAAAGACCCCATCTCATACCGGAATACTCAGTACCGAAACCATCGATGATCTCATGATCATTCGCTATCAAGTGAAACGGTGTACGACCGGTTTCAGCAAATGCAGCGATCCAAAACAGAACAAATGCTACAGGCTGTGACCAGATTATCCAGTGAGAGATACCGCCTGCCTGATAATTATTAAAGTCAATTAATGAAAGTGAACCGACCATCATAATAGGTGCAAGCAGCGCAAGACCTGTGACAACTTCATAAGAGATAAAGACCGCTGCAGTACGTGCAGCTGAGATCAATGAAAACTTATTTGCAGATGCCATACCACCAAGAAGCGGTCCGTAAAGTCCAACTGCCATCATACCGAGAATATAAAGAATACCAATGTTCACATCCGCTACAATCGGGTGAACTTCATACCCAAAAATTTCAAAAGGAGGTAGGAATGGAATTGCAGCAGATGCCATAAAAGCAGTTGCTGCAGTAATTGCAGGTGCAATTTTAAAGATAGGACCAACTACATTGCTCGGGATGATATCTTCTTTTGTGAAAAGTTTGATACCATCGGCAGCCACCTGTAAAAGTCCGTATGGACCAACATTCATCGGCCCTAAACGGCGCTGCATAAATGCAAGAACCTTACGTTCAAAATATGTACCGATACCGGCTAACGCTGAGAATATAAGTAGAATTACAACGACTTTGATTATCGTTTCAATTAAATATGCTGTATCCATATATTACACCTTTTCTATCGAAGCTGAGTTAAAGCGGTAACCGCTAAAAAGTGCTTCTGAATTTAGATTTTTATCAAAAGTAGGCAGAACTACGATTGAACCTTCAATTTTGTTATCACTCACTACATTTGCGGACAATTCGCCATTTGCAGTTGTGATTTTCACAGTATCACCTTCATTGAAGTCAGAATTTGATAAGAACTCTTCACTCATATAGATACCACTCACCTCATCAAGCTCCGTCGTTTTGTATGTAAACGGCGTAAACTGTCTTACAGGATTTGCTAAATAAATTATACTACCTTCAAGCTTGTCATCCCTGAATTTATCAACACTTTCATCACCAGATGTCTCGACTGCTACATTTTCTAACACATAACCGCGCATTTCCGTACCGTCGTTTTCATAATGATTTGGAAGATTATCGAACTCCTCAGCTTTAAATCCGACAGCCGTAGGAAGTTCTACTGTATAGTCAATAACATTCTCAGCTTCAAATCCAAGTGCATTGGCAATATCATTAAGCTCATACCCATTGTAACCGATCGCTGCATTTGTAGGGTTGACACGCTTGTTAACACTTGTTAATGTACCCTCTTGCTGATTGATAGCCGGCATATCCAGATCACCGTCACCAAGTCCTGAAAGTACAAAATCGCCATCAGTGTTATAGCCTACGGTGTAGCTGCCTTTTTCATCATCAAGTTCACAGATAAGGCTTACACCAAGTGTATTTGTTAAGGTTGGAATCATTACAAGTTCAAATGCCGTATATTTCTCAACCAAAGCGACAAGACGGGCAAGATTTTTAGAGTTTGGATGTGTATAGAGATCCGGTCCGACCATAAGAGCGAACGTCTCTTTTTTCTTCAGATTTTTTTCCAAAGTTTCCATAAACTTATCATCTGCCCCAAGAATTTCCAAGAGTTTGTTATCATCAACGACAATCTCTTTTTTTACTTTTGTAGAGACCATTTTAGATTTTTCTATTTCGACTTCTTCCTCTTCACCTGTCTCTTCATTGACTTTGATCTCTTTGACGATCTCAACTACTTTTTCTTTGACGACCTCTTCAATTTCAATTGTTTTAGAAGAGTGAAAACCTGCTAAATAACTAACGATGTCAGCAGGCAGTTTTTCTTTATCTCCAAATAGATCAAGTAATAGATAAAGTGCCGTCTCTTCTTGAAGCGGTGCATGCTGCACTGTCATAATAGACTTCCCAAGACCTTCTATAATAGGATCTTTGACAGGATGGAAATAGAGTCCGGCACCTTTACTTACAGTAAGAGAATTGTTCAGTGCATAGCGTGCATTTGGATTATCTGACTTGAGTGCTGAACCGATAGAGACGATAAAATTCGTTGTGTGAACACGTTCAAGGTCTGAACTGTAAAGTTTTGTACCGCTTATCTCAGAGTAATCATTCAAAAATGTCTGGAAAGCCTTCGCTTCAGGGTTGACAAGCTTATAACCGAATTTCTCTTTCATTTTCTGTAGAAGCAGTGCTTCTTCATTAGTGATTGTCGAAGTAAAAGCGATCGTATCTGCTTTTTTGAATGCTTCTATGGCTGCATTGAATGCATTTTCATCTCTAACAGCATCGGCATTTTGATAATCAAATCCGTAACGTCCCGCACCGCAAAGTGAAACGTAGTTCCACTCATTCATCACACGGTAGATCTTATCTTCAGGATTTTCAATGCTTGTATGTTTGACATCATAAGAGATCTGACATCCTGCTGAACAGTGACCACATGTTGCCGGAATCTGCTTGAGCTCCCATGCATTTGATTTATACATAAAGTGTGTATCAACCAGTGCACCGACCGGACAAACGGCAGCACATTCACCACAAGAGGTACAGTCAAGTACATCCGTACCGTTTGTCAGACCGATAAGTGACTTATTGAGCTTATTCCACATCGCATATGAATCTTTTGGCATCGTCTCTTTGAATTCTGCATCGATCGCATCTGCTCCACGAGGTACAGTCTTTAAAGAGTTGTCACCGATCATATCCTTACAAGCCGTCACACAACGCTCACAAACAATACAGAGACCTGGATCATAATGTAAATGTCCCCAATCATGAGAACTTCTATCTACATCCTTAATCGCATAGCTTTGGGAATCAACGCCGATATGGAGTGTATAGTTTTGAAGTTCACACTCTCCTGACTGATCACATACACCACATTGAAGCGGGTGATTTACATCATATACTTCCATGATAGCGCGACGTTCTTTTTCAATATTGTCCGTACTTGTTGTGATATTCATCCCGTCTTTTGCTTTGGCATTACAAGCATAAACCTGTTTACCATCTGCCTCGACAAGACATATACGACACGCAAGAGTTGGACTACAACGTGTTAAATAACATATAGCAGGAATGAAGATATCATTCGCACGAGCAGCATTGAGTATATACTCACCCTCTTGCGTATGAATCTCTTTTCCATCAATGTTTATGGCTATTTTACTCATTACATTACTCTCACTATTTTGGATTTAAGAAATCTATAACTACTGTAGTCAGCCCCGCTGTCAAAAGTAGGGTTGAGCGCAATCGTTCCTTTTAACTCATCATCAAGTTTAAAGACTCTCTTTTGTGTAAGACCGTTTAAACTGATCTCAATTCTGTCACCGTCACTGATCTTCGCTGCAGCAGCAAACTGTGCCGATCCGTGAAGTGCCGTATCGCGTTCAAGCTGTCTTGTCACATTTGTAAAACTGTTAAACTGCAGTACAGGGTTTGCATGATAGATGACCGTACCGTTATACTCCGGAAGTTCAGCGATCTCTTCAAGCTTGCCATCCATAGAACACTCTACGGTATCAAGCAGATAACCGCGGTTATCTTCACCGAATTCACCAAGGAAATTCTCCAACGAATCAAATTCCACTGTTTTAAAACCGGCAGTTTGCGGAAGTTTTCTTGTGTAGTCAATCGTATTTTCACTCTCAATTCCCAGTGCGTTGGCTAGGTCATTTAACTCATATCCTTCAAATGCAAGTGCTGCATTCAGAGGAAGTACACGGTTATCAATATTTACGACAGTACCTTCTTGCTGGTTGAGTGCCGGAATTTTCAGATCTGCATCTTCTAAAGCCGAGATTACATAATCACCTTTGGCATTGTAACCGACAACATTGTCTATGTTCTCATCACAATCAAGATCACAGATCAGTGAAACACCGACAGTGTTGACTTCATTTGGCACAACAAGCAGTGAAAAATCAGTATACTTTTCAATGAGTGCTGCAAGTTTTGCAATATTTGCCGCTCTTGCGTGAGCGAACATATCTGCACCCACGATAAGTACTTTGTTCTGAGATCGTGCAAATGATTTACTCATAAACGCAAGCTCATCATCACCGACATTGCTCTCAGCCTCCAGATATCCAAGGTCAAGATCATTCAAAAATGCACGCGTTGCATCATCGACATCAGCATCTTTCAGCAGTTCGTTCGCAAGCAGTGCCATAACACCCTCTTCCGTTCCAACTTCATACTTCATAAACTGTGTCGCTGTATTTTTCATTAAAGCATCTTCCATCGGATGGGCATAAACGATTTTCGCACCATTATGACGCGCTGCAGTTGTCAGTGCATAACGTACACCAGGATTGTCAGTTGCGATGCGTGAGCCTATAAGAACGACAGCATCCGCCTGTTTCACAGCTTCTAAATCAGCAGAAGCCTGCAGTTTACCGCTTACAGATGCGTACGCTTTCATAAACGCACTATAGAGTCGTGCATCTTCGTTGAAAAGCTTGATGCTAAACTTCTCTTTTATGCTGTTGAGAATATAAGCCTCTTCATTGGTGATCACCGAAGAGAAACGAATCGCTGCAGCATTTTGAATCTTATCAAGCGCTGTTGCAAATACTGTTTCATCTTTTGTCGATTGTGCATCGAAATCAAATCCGAAACGTCCTGCACCGCAGAGTGATGCAAATTCAAAATTGTTCTTCACTCTATAGATACTCGCATCTGCATTAATACCTGCGTGACGTGTTTCATACTCCAGAGTACAGCCTGCAGAACAGTGTGCACACGTAGAAGGCACACGAGAAAGTTCCCAAGCATTTGCAGTGTATTTAAAGTCTGAACTTACAAGTGCACCGACAGGACATACTGCGATACATTCACCACAGAACGTACAATCAAGTGTCTCTGAATCTTTTGGAATGATCGTCGAGCTGTATCCACCGAATTTTACTTCAATGGCGTCATCACCGATCACTTCATTACAGACATGAACACATTTCTCACACATGATACAAAGAGCCGGATCATAATTGATAAGGCCCCAGTCTTTTACAGTTCTGAGCTGATCTTTCGCTGAAAACTCTTGATGAGCTACACCGAATTCAAGTGTCATATTTTGCAGATCACACTCACCTGACTTATCACATACACCACACTCTAAAGGGTGATTTACATCATAAAGCTTCATGATGTTCTGACGCTCACGCTCAAGCTCATGAGAGTTTGTTGTTACATTGATACCTTCTGTCGGCGGCGTGTTACAAGAGAGGATGAACCCGTCAACTCCCTCAACTTCCACAGAACAGATACGACACGATGCACATGGCGATGTTTTTGAGATATAACACATTGTAGGAATATAAACACCGTTTTTACGTGCAGCCTGAAGGATTGTCTCACCTTTGGCTGCCGTTACATTTTTGCCGTCAATTGTAAAGTTAATCATTTTTTCCATCATCAACTCCTAGGCCTGTACCATTGCTATATAGTAACAACGCATACATCTCTCGGCTTCAGCAAGTGCCTGCTCTTGAGTAAATCCAAGATTAACCTCTTTGTTGTTGTCTTTACGATCATCAACAGCAAGTACAGAAGAGTGCTCACGCGGTAGACCCGGAAGCCAGCCGCTCACTTTCTCTTTCTTATCATAGACCTTGAGTTTCATCAAATGATCTTCCATGATCTCTTCATCTGTAAGCGTCACTTCTCCTGTTTGCACATAACGAGCCATAACCGAAGCGGCACGTTTTGCCTGACCAACGGCATTGACAATCGTCATCGGACCATATTCACAGTCTCCCGCAGCAAAGATACCCTT
This sequence comes from Sulfurimonas paralvinellae, assembly GCF_014905135.1. Taxonomy (NCBI): domain Bacteria; kingdom Pseudomonadati; phylum Campylobacterota; class Epsilonproteobacteria; order Campylobacterales; family Sulfurimonadaceae; genus Sulfurimonas; species Sulfurimonas paralvinellae. The sequence goes on from NZ_CP041406.1 coordinate 1,717,883, forward strand.
GCGTGAGGTCATATAGTCTTTACCATTTGTTTTAATGGTAGCCCATGAAGTCATCTCAATATCCCACTCTTCAGGAAGCAAGTCTAAGTCTGCTGACTGAGAAACGGCAGGAATGAGATAATCTGCTTCGATCGTATAAGATTCACCCTCGATTTTAACAAGTTGAGCACGACCGCCGTCAGGATCGGGAACAAGTTCAAACTTATCGATGAGCAGTTCATTTAGAACATCATTTTCATCGGTAGAGATCTTGTTGACAGCCGAGTGGAAAAGAAATTCAACACCCTCTTCTACTGCTTCATGATACTCTTCATAGGTCGTGTTACGGATAATTGTCTTCTCATCACGACGATAGATCATATAAACTTTTTTGGCATTGGCACGAATGGCACAGCGGACAACATCCATAGAGGTAAATCCACCACCGACACAAACAACTGTTTTACCGGTTAGATCAACATAGTCAGTCGTTAGAAGATTCTCTTCTTGTACCTCTTTTGGAATTTTAATGCCGTACTTCTCATAAAGGTTTACCCTATCGAGGAAATCAATCGCACCCCAGTAACCTTTAATTTCAGGTCTTTCATTTTCACAACGAACCTTTTTAGAGATACGTGTTCCAACAGCGACCATCGTTGCATCATACTCATTTTCAAATCTACGCATATCATCTGCAGAGATTCTTGAGTTCGTGATGAAATTGACACCCATATCACGAACACATTCGATATCCTGATTGTATTTATCAATCGGCATACGGTATTCAGGTACACCGACGGCAACCTCACCACCAAGAACAGGAAGGTCTTCATAAACATCAACTTCAACACCCTCGGCTGCAAGATAGTAAGCCGTTGTAAGACCGGCAGGTCCTGCACCGATTACTGCAACTTTTTTACCGATAGGTGCTTTTTTCTCCATCGGATGGAAAAAGTCATATTCATGATCTGTTTCCCAATCAGCACCAAGACGTTTGAGTGACATAATAGAAATAGGCTCATCAAGATTCGTTCTACGGCATGCATCTTCACACGGGTGAGGACAGACACGCCCACATGTATGTGCAAGCGGCATCGTTTGACGTGTCGCCATTAATGAATCATCAAAACGTAAATCCCTTACGCCTTCAATATATCCCGGAATATCAACATGTGATGGACAGGCATCCGTACAAGGTGCTGTTATCTTTGCGATATAACCGATAGAATCTTCATAGTGCTTTGATTTTTTCTTTTCATTGATACACTCCATGAATGTATCTTCAAAGTGTGTCATCAGATCTAAAATAGGGTTTGGAACAGTCTTTCCAATCTCACATTTAGAAGTGATCTGCATACTTTTTCCAATCTCTTTCAAGTGATCCAAATCAGCTACTTCACCTTCACCGCGAGCAATCTTGTCAAGGACATCATATAAGATACGACCACCCCAACGTCCAGGAGCACATCGTCCACATGCTTCCGAATACTCTTGATACTGTGCAGCATACTCCATTGCCAAACGGATGACATCGACATCTTCATTAAAAAGTGCCACACCGTCCCAGCCTATAAAGGCTTTGGAATCACGGTGATCATCATACTGTGCCGGCAGGTTATAAGCTGATTCTTCCCACTCTTCTTCGGATTTACCTATATTGTTTATAGATTCACCCTTCCAAGTAGAAAAATAGACTTTACTCACATTCAATCCCTATTTTTTCACGACGATAGTCCAGTCGACTTCGTTGAATTTTAATGAGTTGTATAACTCATACCCACACTCTTTTACAAGATCAGCAGAGCGCTGAATCGGTGTAAAATCACCTATTTCAAAAAGAAAGATCAAAGTCTCGTTCGGCTTATGTTTTTCTTCTAAAATCTCTTTCATACGAGGTTCAAAATCGTTTCCAAGTTTTCTTAAGTCATATCTTTTCATTATCTGTCAACCTCACCAAATACAATATTTGTCGTACCGATTATAGATACAACATCCGGAATATAGTGACCAGGTAGGAGGTCAGTCAAGATTCCTGTATGCCAGAATGATGGCGCACGAAGTTTCAATCTGTACGGATATGGTCCACCTTGAGAGTTGATGTAAAAACCAAGTTCACCTTTTGGTGATTCAGTCGGAACATAAACTTCACCTACAGGCGGTCTCATTCCCTGCGTTACAAGCACGAAGTGCTGCATCAAAGAGTAGTTTTGCGTCATGATGTCAAGTTTCGGCGCGGAAATATACTTCGGTGCGTGAGCCATTAGCTCTGTTTGACCGTCTTTTTCACATTTCTCGTACATCTCTATACATTGATAAAGAATCTTCGCAGACTCTCTCATCTCTTCCATGTAAATACGATAACGGGCGAAGTTGTCACCCTTATCAGAGAACGGTACATTGAACTCTACTTCATCATACAATTCATACGGTTCTTCCTTACGAATATCCCAGGCAACACCGCTCGCTCTGAGCATTGGACCTGTACATCCCCAAGAGAGTGCCATTTCTGTCGGAATCGTTCCAACTTCTTCCATTCTCATTCGCCAAATACGGTTTGAGTCTAAAAGATCTTCATAATCTTTAATATTTTCTGGAAGTTTATTTAAGAACACTCTTAACTGATGTAAAAAACCGTCCTGAATATCCAAAGGAACACCACCGATGCGAATAGCCGCATGTGTAAGTCTCGCTCCACAATAACCTTCGATGATATCCATAAGATATTCTCTCTCACGGAATGCAAAAAGAAAAACCGTCATTGCACCGATATCAAGAGCCGTAGTCGCCAGCCAGAAAAGGTGAGACATCAAACGGTTGATCTCTAAAAGAAGCATACGAATAACTTTCGCACGACGTGGTACTTCAAGACCAATGAGCTTTTCAACTGCCAATGCAAATCCATAGTTATTTGAAGATGATGCAATGTAGTCCATACGATCCGTTGTCGGCATGAACTCGTTATAGATCATATTTTCAGCCATCTTCTCCATACCACGGTGAAGGTATCCGATATCCGGATGTGCTTTTACGATCTGCTCTTGTTGCAGGTGCAACATCAATCTTAACTGTCCATGAGCAGAAGGGTGCTGTGGACCGAAGTTAAGAATCAATTCATTATCGTCTCTGTCAAATGTAATATTTTCAAAAAACGGTGTTAATCTGTTTGTTACTTGTGCCATATTTTTACCACCCTATCTTTGCGGATCATCAATTACTTTTGATGACTCTTTATCTAATTTTGTAACCATAAACACGCCACCCTCTTCTTGATAAGATTCAACATGTCTCTCTTCGTCACCTGTGATCTCAGTACCTTTTGGCACTTCAAATCCAAGACGGGCAAAACGCTCAGAATCATATCTGTCAACTCTTGCAGTGTCACGAAGTTCAGGCCCGATGATATCACGTGCTTCTTTTCCGTAGATTTTATCTACTTCATACCATGCAGCGAATTCATCACCTTCTAGCGGATACGTTTTAAGAAGTGGATGTCCCTGCCAGTCGTACGGCATTAAAATACGTTTCATAAATGGATGTCCGTTTGCCTCAATACCAAACATATCGAACATCTCACGCTCTGACCAGTCTGCACTTCTAAAAAGCTTCTCGACAGAGTCTACTGCCTGACCGTTTTTAATGAAGTATTTTACACGGACACGTTTACGTTTTGTCATAGAAAGCATTTGGTAGAAGATCTCGAATGTATCATCTTTTGCCAGCCAGTCAATCGCTGAAAGTTCTGAAAGTTGTGTATATTCAAGTTCATCTCTCATCAACTCAAGCACACCGTAAATATCATGCGGGTTGATATAGATGACCATTTGCTCTACCTGAATGTAAGCATCTTTTACTTCAAACTTTTCTTTGATAGCTGCCAAATCTGCTGCAAATACTTCATCACAGTCTACATTTTCTTTAGGAACCTGCGGCGCGACATAAAATCTGTCTGTATAGTAGGCTTTTGCCTGTACATCGTCTTTAGGTGTATACGCTCTCATTACATTAACCTTTTTGCTTTTTGTGCATTACCGGCTTTGTTCGCACGGATCTTTTTCTGTAACAACATCACACCGTACTGCAGTGTCTCAGGACGTGGTGCACAACCAGGAAGATACAAGTCAACAGGAATGATTCTGTCACATCCCTGAACAGTTGCATATGTGTTGAACATTCCACCTGTATTCGCACATGAACCCATAGAGATAACCCATCTTGGCTCTGTCATTTGATCATAAAGACGCTTGATGAACTCTGCGTGTTTTTTCGTAAGTGTTCCGGCAACGATCATAACGTCAGCCTGACGAGGAGAAGCACGGAAGATAGTTCCATAACGGTCAAAGTCAAAACGAGATGCACCCGAGGCCATCATCTCAATACCACAACATGCAAGACCATATGTCAGTGCCCAAAGTGAGTTTGAACGTCCCCAGTTTACTATCTTGTCAATAGAAGTCAGCGCGACAGGAAGTCCACCGTCTTGTGTATAATTTACTTTATGTTGTGCCATTCTAGCGCTCCTTTTTTCCATGCATATACGAAACCAATTGCCAATAATACGATGAACATAATCATCTCAGCAAATCCAAACCAACCTAAAACTTTAAAGTCAACTGCCCATGGAAACATAAACACAATCTCAACATCAAAAAGTAAAAACAGAAGTGCGAACAGATAAAACTGTGGCGACAATCTATTTGGTTGTTTTGTGATTTCCGGTCCACATTCGTAAACAGAAAGTTTGATTTTTTCACTATCTTTTGCAGCTAATGCACGACTCGCCAAACGAGCGATAATTGTCGTTGTTATAAATGCACCGAATGTAATGACAAACAGTACGAATACCCCAAAATACGGATTCGCAGTATTGATATGATCCATATAACCTACCTTTTAAAATAAAAGCCATCTTTATGAAAAACATAGCTTTTTTCAATATTTGTCTTCTAACGCTTATCAACATCCCTTGTGAAAGGGTCTGTTGTATTTACATTTAGAAAAAACAGTTACTGCACTATATCAAAAAGAGTATTAAAAAAAGTTTTATAAGGAAGAAGTATTTAAAAATGTCACTTATTGCAACACGGCAATAAAAAAGAGAAAATGAAGTGTGTAGATTCGTAATCTACAGCACTCTATTTGTTAAGAAATCCCATCGATTTTTCACTGTCGAAATTGGCATCTTTCTCGCGACGAATCTCATCAATGAAATCCTCAAGCGCAAAGAGCGGCTCTTCTCGTACTGCCACTTTATAGGCAGTATTTTTGACTATAAGATTTATCTGACCGCCTGTTAAAGAGTACTCTGCAAGTTTTTTCACATCGAAGCCTTCTTCATACGGAGCACTTTTAGGAAGCATTTTGTTCCAGAGTTCAAGTCTTTGTTCTTTATTGGGTTTTTTAAACTCTATCTTGTAATTAAATCGGCGTGAAAACGCTTTGTCAATATTTTCAAGCAGGTTTGTCGTGGCTATAAGCATGCCCCGAAAATTCTCTATCTGCTCGAGAAAGATATTTTGCATCTGGTTATGCATCTGATCAGAGCCTGTGATGTTACCGGAACTTCTCGCACCTAAAAACTGGTCTGCTTCATTGAGTAACAGTATAGGCTCAGTTTTTGTCTTCTCACTCAGTTCATAAAAGGTGTCGAAAATCTTTCTGACATTCTTTTCACTCTCACCGACATACATGGAGAGAATCTTTGAACAGTCAAAAGCAAGCACCTGACGCTTCAAAGATTTTGCCAGTGAATAAGCCGTCATAGTTTTTCCTGTTCCCGCCGGACCATAGAAAATAATGCGCGCATCAATACCGCTTTTTTTATCTTTAATACCCCATTTTACAAGACGGTTCACCACCTCTTTGTCGACCTGACGCATCAAATTTTCCAATGTCTGACGCGTTTCATTATTGAGTACGACATCTTCAAGTGACGTTTCACTCTCGACAAGTTCAAAGATATCCTGTTCTTCAACAAGTGCATTGAGCTTCAAGCGTGTCACTTTTTTTGTCTTTTGTGGATGCATAATGCTCTGAAGCACATCATCAACGATATAAAAAGAGCGGCTGATACCACCAAAAGGGTTGAGCATCTCTTCATAGTCTATTATCCCGCTGCTAAGCAGATTTGAACCCTCTTCCAAAAGTGAACGGTTCTTGATACGCTCATACTCATCAGTCGAAATCAGATCAATCAGTGTATTCATCTCACGCAGACTCGCATCCGTCGCACTATACTCCTCACGCAAAAGCGCGATAAAAATCACCTGTTCATGATTATTCATCTTCTTTTGTTTAAAGAATTTATCGAGTACAAGACTTTCCGATGTCTGAGCGACTCTCTCTTCAATACGTTTTTCAAGATGTTTGAGTTTGTTTTGAAGTCTGTCAATTCCTAAAGAGTGCTCATGCACATTTTGACGGATGACAGACATCTTTTGGTACAACTCTATACGAAAGAACTGATCTTGAAGATACTCAAGATGATCGGCATACGGCTTAATATCCGGCAAATCAAGATCGAGTGTTCCATCTTGAAGCAGTTTTAAGAATGAAGGAGTAAGCCCCACTGCCGTGTTTAAAAGTTCAAGCGGTGTGACTTCCGAGATCTTCATCGGTGTGAAACTCTGCTGGTGCAGCCAGCCGAGTTCAAGCAGATTTTTCACCTCGATGAGATGATCGAGATGATCGTAATTCTTATCGCCGTAGAGATCTTGCAGCAGCGTAATGACGAGAACATCATCCTGCCCCTCAACATACTTTTTCGCGATAGTGCGCAGAATATTCGCTTCTGCCACACTTGTTTTTAGATGTATGAAAATATCACTCTTTGCTACATCTTGTGTATTTAAAAAATTAACTAATGTCTTCAAATATTTCCTTAAAATTTATAACCGAGACCTGCAGAGATGATCAAAATATCACCATCTGAAAATTCTCCGTTGAGACTTGTATTATGTACTTTTCTGCTTTTATGCATAGAATAAAGACCTGAAAGACCGACATCGATTTTATCATTGATTTTGTAACGTCCACCAAGTGAAACCGATGTTGTGTCTGTATCCGGAAGTTCAAAACCTACTGTTGCTTCAGGAGTTGGTGTTTCATCAATTACCAAACCTGCCATAACAGTTAAATCATTCAGCTCTTGTGTGAGACCAAAACGGAAAGTATTTGTATCTTTCCAATCTTTTGGAATTACTGTACCAAAAATAGCTTCAAGTACCGGACCTTGTGAACCATCATAATCAAAATCTAATTGATTATATGCAGACCACATTGTTCTCTCATATACCATTTCAAGAGTAGTCTTTGTTTCAAAAGTATATGCTGCTGCTATATTCCATGATGCAGGTAGAGGGACACTTACACTTGCTGAACCATCATACGTTGAACCACCAGCAAGACTTGTTGCCAATTTTGCATTACCTTCTACGCTCAAATCAACTTTTGAACGGTATGTAAGCCCTATTTCTAATTCTTTTGTTGGCTGATATGCCAAAGCAAGGTTATATCCAAAGTCCGTAGAATCACCTGTCATATCACGAGAAACTGTTCCTAGACCACCTAAAGCAGGAATATTTGTAATACCATTACTTTTAACAATACCACTAGTATTAACAATCCTAAATCCAACTGCAAAACCTAATTTATCATTAATTTTAAAGGCAGCCGTAGGATTGACTTCAACTATTTCTAGAGTAAACTCTTCTGCAGAAGTTCTTGCAGGTTCAGTTTTCCATTGCTTAGAAAGTCCACCAGGTGCTGTAATACTCACACCTACTCTTGCATTATTTTCACCTAATTTTGGTGAAACATAATGGAGTGTAGGAACAACAAAATCTTCTTTTTCAGAGTGTAAGTTTTGATTTGTCAAAGCACCAACACTTCCTTTATATTTTACTTTATCAAGCCCAATATAAGTCAAATCCACTTCAAGATTATTCTTGTCTTGCATAAAGACCATTTTTGCAGGGTTGTAGTACGCTGCATCCGCATTTTCATGATTGTGTGCAATGTTCGCTGCACCCAAAGCTACTGCATTTGTAGAAGTTTCGGGGATCTTGTATCCGCCTGCCATTAAAACCGAGCTTGCCACAAGTGACATCAAAGCAATTTTTTTCATTTTTCTTCCCTTTTTTTTTATTTTCTGCCAACGATATTACACTATTTATTCTCAAAAGAGTATAAAAGTTCTATTTCCTCTTTCCAGATCGTCTCATCGATCGTCTCTAAAATGAGCGGAATATCATTCATGCGTTCATCGTTCATAATGAACCTAAAAGCATCAAGCCCGATTTCGCCCTTTCCTAAAGAGTGATGTCTATCCACATGGCTGCCTAATGGCGGTTTGGAGTCATTAAGATGCATTCCCATTAAGTATTTAAAACCGACAATCTTGTCAAATTCACTCCATGTTGCATCATAAGCCTCACGTGTTCTTATGTCATAACCAGCCGTGAACATATGACAGGTGTCAATGCAGATACCAATACGGCTTTTATCTTCCACTTTGTCGATGATGTGAGCCAGATGCTCAAATCTCCAGCCAAGGTTGCTTCCCTGCCCTGCCGTATTTTCTATGACAGCGCTCACGCCGCTTGTCTTATCAAGTGCAATGTTGATGGATTCTGCTATAACATCAAGGCATTTGTCCTCTATTGGCTGCATCACTTCACGGTTTTCTTTGTCTTTTTTACTTACTTTTGCCAGATGGCTTCCGGGATGAAAATTGAGTCTGTCAAGCCCAAGTTGCGCACAACGCTCAAGTTCATCAATAAAAGCTGCACGTGATTTTTCAAGCTTCTCAACTTCGGGATGCCCGAGATTGATCAAGTAAGAATCATGCGGAAGAACATGTTTTGGAAGAATGCCGCTCTTTTGAAGATTCTCTTTAAACTTCTCTATGGTCTCACCATCAAGCGGCTTTGCAACCCACTGTCGCTGATTTTTTGTAAAAAGAGCAAAAGCTTTTGCCCCTATCTCCATAGCATTTAACGGTGCATTGTAAACACCGCCGCTTGCACTCACGTGAGCGCCTACAAATTTATTACTCATTGAACATCCTTGATTTTAAATAGTATGTGATTTTTTCTATCTTTAAAATAGATCTCTTTTGGAGTCACACGGTAACTTATCTCCACCTCTTGCGTGAGAATACGCTGCGTAAATCCAAAAGAACTCTTTTCAAAGTTGCTTCCGTTGAAAATCTTTCTGCCAAGCAATATGTTTTGCAGTATATTTTCAGGGTAAGCGCTACTAAGATACGCTTCGTTGAAACTCTTTTTTGAGATACATCCCTCATCGCTCACGCAGATAAGATGATTGATCTCAATTCTTTTAACAACCGTTCCTGCCATAAAGAGTTCCAACTGCAGAGCATCATCTGTGTTTCTGATATAACCAATATCTGAAAATCGAAATTTCTTTGTTTTTATGGTTACAATTTTAGTAGTCGTGTGCTCATAATTCTTGACACTGCATGCCGAAAAAAACAATAATGCAACTACTAAAAAATATTTCATTAGTCGTTTGGTAAAAATTTACCGCATTTTTTTTCAGCCGTTCCGCCGAAACTCTTTACTTCTACCGCTGTACCGTTTTTAACAATCGTTTGTCTTTTACAATCATCTTTTGCTATACATTCTTCATTTTTACATCCAATATTTTCTGCTACTTGTGCCATAATAATCTATCCTTATTTAAAAAAAGTTTTGAAATTATAGTAAAATATTTGCAATTTGTCATAAAAGTACCAAGCGTAAAAAAAATCTAATAAACTTTTAAAATGAAGATCCATATAGATATCGACTGCTTTTTTGTTTCTGCCGCTCGTATTGTTGACCCCTCACTTGAGCATAAGCCTGTCGTTATTGGCGGGAGAAGCGATACAAAAATATTCTCACGTGAGGCTAAAAATCAAACGGTCAATTTTGAGAATTCAGGAAGTTTTGTTCCCACATTTTATAAAGCATACGAAGCAAAGGATGATGATATAGCATCTTTTATGGAAAATGGCAGACTTCGAGGCATCTTGACAACAGCGAGCTATGAAGCTAGAGCCTTTGGTATCAAGACCGCTATGAGTCTGCGTGAGGCAAAAGAGCGATGCCCCGAGGTCATCATCAAAGCACCGAACATGACTTTATACCAAGAACTTTCGCACAAACTTCACGATTTTCTCGCACTGAAAATTCCGCTGATAGAACAGGCAAGCATTGATGAGTTCTACGGTGACTTAGAAGGCTGGATAGCAGATGAAGATGTAGCCGCATTCATCGATGCACTCCGCCATGAGATAAAAAAAGAACTGCAGCTGCCCGTCTCCATCGGTGCTGCCAAAACACGCTACATCGCCAAACTCGCCACTACGTATGCTAAGCCCTTTGGCTCCAAGATCATTACTCCTTGGGACTTTGATACGTTTATCAATCCTATCAAGGTTGAAAACTTTGCAGGTATCGGCCGCAGTATGCGCAAAAAACTTCACGATGCACAGATTCACACACTTGGAGAGCTGCGAAAACGCCGCGGTACACTGGAGTCATGGGGACCTTATGCAACAGAGCTTTATAAACGGGTCAACTGTGAAAGCGATACCCCAATTGAGACTAAACACAAAAGAAAATCCATCGGTATCTCACGCACTTTCGATCCTCTTTTTGATCGTAATGAGCTTCGCAGACGTGTTCATATTTTGGCACGACATCTCAGTTTTGCCATTTTAAAACTCGATGTCATTCCGACCGTTTTTCATCTGAGCATCCATTATGAGATGAATCAAAAATCACACATCAACATTTCACGCGCAGAGATATTTACCGAAAAGAAGTTTGATGCTTTATGCCTGGAGATGCTGCATCAAGCAGACAAACACAGAAGGCTGCAGGTCATTCGCTTAAGCATTAACTGCTCGAGCTTTACAAAACACTCACGCAAGGAGCTCTCTCTCATAGGTTTTGAAGATGAACAGAAAATGCACAACCTAAGTAAACAGGTACAAAAACTACGTGAGAAATATGGCATCGATACTATAAAATTCGGCAGCGAAATGTAAAAAATTCTCTAATCTATGTTACAATTATCTCCATGACAAATAGGAAACTTCTAGAGCAGTTTCGCTCTTTTTACTTTCAAAACTATCCTGACGATATGGAGACGCAGATCTCCTACTTTGCTGTCTTTGGCGGACTTGATTGGGATATTGACACAACAAAGCCCATCTCGGAGCTCATTCAAACACTCATTTTAGACAACTTTGAAGCCATCGATGCAAAGATGCGTGAGCTTACACTCAATGAAACCATTAACAGAAAACTACTCAAAGCACTTGCAACCGGAGACAGACGCATATTTTCAGCTTTTAACAAAGCGGGGCTGAACAACGGAAACGGCGGAGCGGCACTCAACTATCTACAGGAAAAAGGGTTGATCCAACTCGAATACTCACGCGAAGAGCATCCACGTGAGAAATACCCAAAGACAAAACTCAAACGCGAAGAGGCACGCCACCGTATCTCTCATAAAGTTCTCTTTACACATCCCTTCATCCGTTTTTGGTTCTATTTTATCATACCGCATATAAAAGAGATAGAAACAAAAAAATATGATGCTTTTTTAAAGGATTTTGAACTACGCCACAACAGTTACACCAGTCTAGTGTATGAAGAGCTCTCAGAGGTACTGCTGAACTACAATCTGCGTGATGCAAACATTATGAGTTCGGGGAGTTACTGGGATGCCAATCTTGAGATAGATATACTGACACTGACACAAAACGGGCGCATCTATGTCGGCGAATGCAAATGGACAAACCATAAGGTCAATAAAAAAGAGCTGCACAAGATAAATGACAAGTGTAAAAAACTTGGAATCGAACCGACACAGATAGTTTTTTTCTCGAAACGGGGATTTTCAAATGAACTTAAACAGCTGCAGGGAACTTCACTCGCACTCTACAGCAGTGAAGATTTTGAAGCACTTGTCAAAACAAGGCCAAAAGGGAAACTCTATCCGTTAATTACCCGCAATGCCTCATAAGCCTCACGCAGGAGTTGAAACTTCTGTGTATAGTGCTGTACCATATGGGGTGCTTCATGGATGATCTTATCGGGATGATATACTTTCGTCAATTTTTTATAGCTTTTTTTCAAGGCATCCTGACTCGCTCCGACAGGACATTCCAAAATCGTATAGAACTCTTTTTTCTCTTCAAGTTCATCCGCTTTGGCCAAATCACCAAAAGAGAAGTTTGCAAAATCAGAGTAAAGTTTTGACATAAAATGATTGTCATAGGTATATTGAATCTGATAGTGCAGAATATGCCGCTTGTTCAGTGCTTTTTCAAGTCTTGCTTTGGCTTTATAGGCACTCACATCTATCACCATCGAGATGTCAGTCCCGCGTTCTACATAGACCTCGAGCTGTGAACGGAGATAGTTCGTCACCCATGCATTCGGAGAGTCCAAAGAGATAAGTACCGTATTTTTATCATAGGCATAAAGATGCACTTTTATGATCTCCGGTTCTTCCATCTTGTCGAGTTCTATCTTAATAGGCTGTGTGCCGTACTTTAACATAGAACGAAGAAAAAACTCATGATTGAAATCATGAGTGCGTGCATGAAATTTACTCAATTTTCGTATAAATTCTTCACGTACGTCTTTTAATGTTTCATTGCGAAAAACAAGGACAGCCTTAGGTAAAAAGAGCATACCTCTTGTGTGTTGATTTAAGAACTCTTTCATCCACTGGGAATTTAAAGTTTCAAATCCGGTTGTGATGAGAATAAGGTTATTACGTAAAACAATATCCATCTACACTGCCTTTTACACATTATTTATTATTAGTATAGCAAAAAAAGTTCCACTTATGAAGAAAACTATTCTTGATAATTAAGATAGCTTTGAGATTATTTATAGATATTTTGAGTATAATTGCATTATTATTTTACTACCCCTTTTAAGGATAAAATTTGCGCGAAAATATGAATGAAAAATGTGCTGTTGTCGGTATTTTTGGTCACGAAGAAGCTTCCAAGTTAGCTTACTTTTCTCTTCACTCACTGCAGCATCGTGGGCAAGAGGCTGCAGGGATAAGCTCTGCTGACGGCCACAAGGTCCATACTATTAAAGATCGTGGACTTGTGATGAAGGTCTTCAATGAAGAGAATCTAAAGACACTCAAAGGCTCTGCAGCTGTAGGTCACACCCGCTATTCGACTGCAGGCGACGACTCCATTTTAGATGCCCAGCCGGTATTTGCACGCTATGACCTTGGTGAAATGGCAATAGTACATAACGGAAACCTGACAAACGCCGAAGAAGTACGTAACGCTCTTATTGAAAAAGGTGCTATTTTTCAAACCTTTATGGACACGGAAAATCTTATCCACCTTATTGCAAAAAGCATGAAAGAGCATCTGCTTGACAGAATCATCGATGCCGTTCAAAGAATAGAAGGGGCATTTTCTTTGGTATTTTTAAGCCGGACAAAAATGTTTGCAATGCGTGACAGATTTGGATTTCGTCCACTCAGTCTCGGTCGTCTTCCAAACGGTGGCTACATCGTAGCAAGTGAAACTTGTGCTTTTGACTTGGTCGGTGCAACATTCATTCGTGATGTCGAACCGGGTGAACTTCTTGTTTTCGAAGAGGGAAAAGCACCACAAAGTATCAAAATTTACGAGCCACAGCCAAAACACTGTATCTTTGAGTATGTTTACTTCGCACGTCCCGACTCTTCGGTTTTTGGTCAGTCTGTCTATGAAACACGTAAAAACATGGGAAAAGAGCTCGCGCGCATCGAGCCTGTTGAAGCCGATTTAGTTGTCCCTGTTCCAGACGGCGGTGTTCCGGCAGCTATCGGATATGCCCAAGAGAGCAAGATCCCTTATGAGATGGGAATAATGCGAAACCACTACATCGGCCGCACATTCATCGAGCCGACACAAGAGATGCGTGACCTGAAAGTAAAGATGAAACTCTCTCCGATGACAGACATCATCAAAGGCAAACGCGTCATTGTTGTTGATGACTCCATTGTCCGTGGTACAACATCAAAACGTATCATCCGTATGCTTAAAGAGGCAGGAGCTTCTGAAGTGCATATGCGAATCTCATCTCCACCAACAACAGATCCATGTTACTATGGTGTTGATACTCCGGATAAAGACAAACTCATCGCCGCAAATATGAGCACACAAGAGATCTGTGAATTTATAGAAGCGGATTCTCTCGCTTATCTTGATGAAGCATCTCTGCTTAGAAGTGTCAATGCAACAGATGAGAGCTACTGTACTGCTTGTTTTACAGGTAAATACATCGTTTAATGAAGCAAATCTATACATATGGCAGCTACCTGCGTGAGAAGTTTGGTGCCAAAGTTTACAAAGTCGGCATCAACATCTCCGGTTTCACCTGTCCAAATATCGACGGGACTGTAGCAAAAGGCGGCTGTACTTTTTGTGAAAACGACTCATTTTCGGCAAGTACGGATGAAGTTCAAGAGCTCAAAGGTTTTCACCTTAATCTTGATTCAACAGAAAATCCTTTCTTACAAAAGCAGCTGCTGCAACTGCAGCAACAGTTCGATGCCATTTCCAAACGACAAAAAAATGAGTATGGTGCCCAAAAATTTCTCGTCTATTTTCAATCATTTACAAACACCTATGCTCCCTTTGAGACACTCAAAGCACTCTATGAAAAAGCACTCTCTTTTGATGATGTCATCGGTCTTAGCATCGGTACACGCTCAGACAGTATCACCGATGAAACACTTACATACCTCAGTGATATTGCAAAAACAAAAGAGATCTGGATAGAGTTCGGCATACAGTCGGTATATGACAAGACATTACAAAGGATCAACAGAGGCCACGACAGTGCCAATGTCAAAGAATGGATAATGAAGTCCAAAGATGCCGGATTGAATGTTTGCGGTCATCTGATCTTCGGTCTTCCCGATGAAACGCAGGAGATGATGCTTGAAACTGCAAAAGAGGCTTATAACTGGAGAATTGATTCTGTCAAGTATCATCCACTTTACGTCGTAAAACGTACCGCTCTTGCCAATGAATATACTCGTGGAGAGTTTAAGCCTATCAGCGAAGAACTCTACATCGATACACTTATAAAAGCTTTACAGATGAAACCCGAAAATGTAAGTGTGCAAAGAATAACAGCGGGGATCAATGATGATTCTCTCTTAGCGCCGCAGTGGTGTCGAGATAAAAATGAGCAGATCAAACACATCAATCATGCGTTCAAAAAGATAGGTCTCAAATACTAAAAGAGTCTCACTCTGCTAATGTCCCCAAACTTTTGCAAATTGTGCCGTAGAGCTAAAATAAGGCGGATAGTCGAAATAGACTCGAAAGCGTTTTGATTCTCCAGGTTTAAGATTTTTTGCTACGATGAACTCTTTTTCAATTGTCTGCGGCTTGTTAGACATTCCCAGACCGCTAGAGAAAAATGACATAATTCCATTTGGTTTATAGAAATTACCGCCTTTTACATTTCCCGTTGCATGCCCTTTATTTACCAGTTTAATATCAAAGGTCACTTTCCCTATAGGATAGTTTCCGACATTGGTGACAATACCCGTATAGATGATTTTTTCTGTACTTAAAAGACGTTTGTTCTGCATTTTACTGAGTGTGACTTTCTTTGTATATTTATCAACTACAAAAACGGAAAAGACTGCTAAAAAGGCACTGATGAGAGCAGTTGAAAAGAGCATGGAGTACTTCATTTTATCGTCTTTTTGTTGCAGTGATGCAGCGACACCACCTATAAAGATAAGCAGAATGACCCCAAGTACCAGATAGTGCCAAATATTAAAGAGTATCATTTACAATTCGCTCCCAGTGAAATATTGTAATCTCGTTTATATGTAAAAGGTTCGACAATAATTTTAAATTCTTTTGTCTGCCCTTTTTTGATATCTTCTTCAACTATCGACATCTTAGCAAAAGGCTTTAATCTATATATGTAATTCTTATATTTATTTGCTGTCACTTTATAGACATTTGCGGTAATCTTGCAGGATTTAAAATCAAACTTCGAATCATTGGTAATAGTGCCTTTAACGACAACTGCCTGAGAAAAATTGAGTTTTTTCTGTGAGACAAGCTCTGTATGATTTTTAAAAAGAAATTTATGCATCTGCATGTAACCGAGTGTCGGTCCGAGTAAAAACACAGCAAAGGCAAGCAGTACAAAAAAGATAGCCAAAGTCAGCTTTCTTCGTAACAAAACCGCCAAGATGATAAAAAGTACAAAAAGCGCGATAACAGAACCAAAAAGAATGTAATCATAAGGTATGAGCCCATCTATAAAGTTCTGCAGCTTTATCTTCATAGAAATCTTTTACGCTTCTCTTGAATTTTTTTCAGCAATACCGCTTATACCAAAACGGCGTGCAAGTTCTTGTTTGATTCTATCCGGTGAGATATTCTTAGAAGCAAGAGCAACAAGCATATGGTAGGTAAGATCTGCTGCTTCATAGACCATTTCAGCTTCATCATCATCTTTATGTGCAAAACAGTACTCACCGGCTTCTTCCACGACTTTTTTCAAAATCGTATTTTCACCTTTTGAGAGTAGTTTCGCAGTCCATGATGTCTCAGGATCCGCACTCTTTCTCTCTTGAATCGTATGGTAAAGTGTATCTATCACACCGTAAGTATTATTGAGATTCACTTCAACCTCACTCTCTACTTCCCCACTCTCAAGCTCCGTAAAAAAACATGATCTGCGTCCTGTATGGCACGCTACACCGTTTTGCTTCACCTTAATGAGCAGTGTGTCATTATCACAGTCGATATTAAACGACTTTATCTCTTGTGTATGTCCGCTGCTCTCACCTTTTTTCCAGATACGTTGTTTTGAACGGGAAAAATAGTGCGCGATTTTTGTTTTGAGAGAAAGCTCTAATGCTTCACGATCCATATAAGCCATCATCAACACTTCATTTGTCTCAGCATCCTGAACAATGACAGGGAGAAGATCCTGCTTCTGCCAGTCGACTCTATTTAAAACTTCATCCATCTCTATTTCGCCGTCGTTCTTTGCTTCGCGTTTTTCATATCTACCCATATATTTGGAGTAGAACCGCCAGGTGTTAAGAAGATCTTCGCATCTTTATTCTCACGCAATGCGTCATTGAACTTGTTCTGAACTTTCATCTGCTCTAACTGCAACAGTTTCGGTGTCAAAGATTTCGCTATTGCAATGTTTGCTGCTGCATTTGCTTTGGCTTCTATTGTGATGGCATCTGCTTTACCTTGCGCTTCGATTCTCGCTTTTTGTGCAATACCCTGTGCTTCTGCCGCTTTTTTGAGAGCCTCTTGTTTTGCACGCTGCACTTCCTGCTCAGCACGCTGCACTTCTTGTTTTGCTATCTGAACACGTTCAATCTGATCTTTTACTTTTTGCGGTAGAATGATGTCACGAAGCTGAATAGACTGTAAAATTACTGGTTTGTTCTTCAATCCGTCAACACTTTTGCGAATCCCCTCTTCTATCTCGGTAGCAACTTTATTTCTGATAGTCGGCAGTGACTCAGCATCATATTTACCAATGACATTACGAACAATATCACGCACAACAGGGTTGATTATCTTATCTTCCCAGCTAAATCCCCAGTTAGAGATCGTTTGTGCTGCAAACTGAGCATTAAGTCTATACTGCACCGTCAATTCGATTGAAACAGGAAGACCGCGTTTATCTAAAACAGTTACTGCAGGTTTTGTAATGATCCCAGAATTTGTTCTCATACTTACCTCATTGCGTGAGACATAGTTGATGATACGCACTTTTGTATCAACCGTATAAACCTTTTGAATGATAGGAATGATAAAATGCAGTCCCGGTAATAGTGCCTGATCCTGATACTTTCCGTTTGTGCTTAAAATACCGCGCTCACCCTCTTCAATGATGGTAAATGGTTTTGCCAATACTAAAACAACGACAACAGCGACTAAAAAGTACATTAGTGCCGCTTTACCACCGCCGAAGTTGAAGTTCATATTTGGCATCTGTGGACCATTTGATCCCCCGTTACTACCTGAGTTCGACTGTTTAAAACCGCCGCCCTCGCTCTTTTTTTTGTTAAAATAATCGTTCATATCTGAAGCCATTAATATATTATCCTCTTTTTTCATTGCATTTTCTGCTTATAATTCATCAACATACGTTAAGTAATGCTCATATTTTTTGTTTCTTCCAAAGACGATATCGAAATACGAACTTTGGATAATAGCCGTTATCTCACCGCGTGAGCCTATCCCTATCTCT
Organism: Sulfurimonas paralvinellae; assembly: GCF_014905135.1. Lineage (NCBI taxonomy): Bacteria > Pseudomonadati > Campylobacterota > Epsilonproteobacteria > Campylobacterales > Sulfurimonadaceae > Sulfurimonas > Sulfurimonas paralvinellae. The sequence continues at coordinate 1,736,155 of NZ_CP041406.1, forward strand.
CTTGCATCAACCACAGCAATAGGTGTGATCTCTGCAGCCGTTCCTGTTAAGAACGCTTCATCTGCCACATAGACTTCTTCACGTGTGATACGGCGGCGTGTTACTGTGTAACCCATATCTTCTGCCATCTCAATGACCATTTTTTGTGTGATTGAAGCCAATGCATTATCACTAGGCGGCGTGATGATCTCACCGTCTTTTATCATAAAGAATGCCGCACCGCTCGCTTCTGCCACATACCCCTGATCGTCAAGCAGAAGTGCTTCATCGTAACCGCAGTCAATAGCTTCATATTTTGCCATTTGCGAGTTGAGATAGTTTGCCGTTGCTTTTGCTTTCCCCATATTTGAAGTATTTGCAGGACGTGTCATAGATACAATTTTGAGTCTAATACCTTTACGCATTCCCTCTTCACCAAGGTAAGCACCCCACTCCCATGCAGCAACAGCCGTTTCAACAGGAGCATCTTTATGGTACAGACCCATTACACCGTAACCCAAAAATGAGAAAGGACGAAGATAGACATTATCGCCGGTAAATTCATTTTTACGCACAAGTTCTATCTGTGCAAGATTGAGTTCCTCAACTGTGTAAGGAATGTTAATGAGTGTCATCTTTGCAGACTCTTTGAGTCTTTTTGTGTGATCGTTCAAGCGGAATATTGCATAGCCTCTGTCTGTTTTATAGGCTTTCGTACCCTCGATAACACCATTTCCATAGTGAATAGTATGCGTGAGCACATGCACTTTCGCATCGTCCCATGCTACAAATTTTCCATTCATCCAAATATATTTGGCTGCGTCCATAAATTCTCCAAGCTGTTGATATTTTATAATTGTTGCTATTTTATCTAAAATGGTATTTACATTGTATTAAGGAGTATAAGGATTAAAGGTATTTAATCATAAAGCCCTTTAGAGAGGGCTTTATCTGATTAAACAATAAGGGGAAATGAAATTTTAAAATTTGCGTTTATGTTAGAATTTTACTTCTGCTGTTAGCATATAGTCTACACCATTATAACTATCGGCACCTTGCGTCGTATCAGTCAATGGAAGAATACCTTTATCATAATCTTTTACAGTTGCATTGGCTACCCATTCAACATTTCTGTTTTGTTTCCATGCTGCACCAATGATATAAGATTTTTTATCATATTCTTTATCTCCATCATTAGCTTCAGGTGTCCAAAAATCATATCTTGCAAGTAATTTATACTCTTTTTCTTCACCCATACGAAATTCAGTATTCACAGACCAGCCTTTACCCGCTTTACTTGATGCAATACCGCCTACTTTATTAACATGAGAATCTAAATATTGCGCTGCAACTAGGAAGTTTGGTTGGTTATAAACAGTATGTAAACCGTAAAAGTTCATATCTTCTGATGATCCATTTACAGTTAAATGTTCTTGATTTAATTGACCATAAAATGATGCATCGAAATATGTTTTACTTTCTTGCTTATCTTTTCCACTGACACCTAGTAAGTGAGCAGTAGTTCTCCATTCAAAGCTCATTCCGTTATCACGTTGATATTTATGATATCCTTCACCATTGAAAATACCGATATCTGCCTCAAAGTATTTTGTTCTCGTTTTTGTCATAATACCAAAATCAGCTGAATTTGAAAGATCACCCGCTCTTTTTGTCTCAACGAGAACTTTTGAAATGCTTCTGTAGTACCAAGAGTTATGCTCTTCATAATCATGCCAAGGACGGTGAGCTAAACCAATTTCAACGCCTGTTGCAGGAAGAATATTATTTAGGTAAAGATATGCATATTTTGCACGAACTTTTTCATCACCAGTAACATCTTTAGATACATCGAATGTTATACGATAGTATGATTTTGGATCATCTAACAGGTATGCTTTTAATTGGAAATAAGCACGACGGATTTCAAATTGTGAATCACTAGATTTTTCTGTAACATCATCACCCAACTTGTCGTAATCATTATATTTATAGCCAATGTAAGTCAAACCAGAAAATTTCAGTTTATCAGCTTTTGAAAATACTGATGTCGGAGTTTCAATAAGAGTACGTCCTTCAGCAGGTTTCGTAAAAACTTGACCATTTTCGTCTTGGTATAATTTAGTAACGCCTGCATTTGCAGCAACTGTGCCTAGAGTTAAAGCAGCTAAAGCTGATAAAACGATTTTTTTCATTTGTGAATTCCTTTTGTTTTTCGTTTGTTCGGCGAAAGTATAAAATAGGAAGGTTACATAATGATTACAAGAATACAACTGTTTTGTAATCTTCTTGTAATCTTCTTTTTCTATTATTGCACTATCAATTTACAAAGGAGAGCTAAAAAGTTATGACAAACAACAAAAATAAAATACTTAGTATTGCACTGATTGTTTTTTCTTTATTTCTTTTTACTGCTCCTATTGTAGATACGATTTGTTTTGATGCAGGCAGTGAAAAAGTTTTAGACTTTGACAACGAGACAGAGCCAGAATATGATGATGATAAAAAAGAGGCTACTTTTTTGAACACTTATTCATTTTATAATCTTTTTACATCTAACGAAAAACCTCTCTATCACGTATGCTTCCATAGCCATCATAACAATTCATCTTTATTAAAACCGCCCATACTCCACTCTTAATCACTCACTATTTCATTATATTGTAAAGTTTGAACGCCTGAATATTGTTTTTTATCTGTTTGTTCAATATTTTCGAATTCTATCTCCAGAAGTTCAACTTTACAATATATAAATTCAATTTTATATCTATTACAAACAAAAGAAAAAAGGACTTCACAATGAAAAAAATCGTTTTATCAGCTTTAGCTGCTTGCACTATGACAACAACAATCAATGCAGAAACGACTACAAAGGTATCCAATACAGATACAGAAAAAAAATTTCTGGATAGATTCCATTTCAAAGGTGATTTAAGATTACGATATGAAAGCAAAGAAACCGACTACAGAGACGCAACTGACACTACGAACAAATACACATATCATAATAGATATAGATTACGACTGGTAGGAGCCATAGATTTAACTGACAAATTGACATTCGATATCGGTATGCGAAGTGGTTATGGAAATCCAACTTCCGGTAATCAGACATTTTTAGACGATAAAGCCTTAAGTGACTATTTCTGGCAATCTCTGAGATTCAATATTTTAGATATTGCTTATAAAGATGGAGACAATACAGTAAAAGTCGGAAGACATCCATATATGGTATACAGACCGATCAAGTCTCAGCTTATTTGGGATAACGACATCTCATTCAACGGTGTAAGTTATAACTATGAAAATGATTCTCGCATCATCAACGCAGGTATCAATCAACCAACATACGCAGAAAGAGTCAACGCAAAAGATAGTGTCAATCTTTATTTTGCGCAATATGTAGAGAAAATAAAATTAGAAAACTCTCAATTGAATTTAGGCGCTTCTCTTTATTATTACGATGGTTTAAAAGGCAATACTGCTATGTATTATCCTGAAAAAGGCGGTAAAAAAATGGGCAATACTTTTGTAACAGATGCATCCGGAGTGGATGTATATAAAAATGATTTTCATATTGTAGAAGCGTTTGGAGAGTTCAAGCTCAAAGATATCTTTGGTAAACCGCTCGCACTTGCCGCCAGTATGGCATATAATGCTGCAGCCAGTGATAAGAACTTCGGATATGATCTTGCAGTAAAAATAGGTAAAGCAAAACATGTTCATGATTGGCAACTGAAATATTCTTATACTGACATTCAAGAAGATGCTGTCCTTGGAGATCATAGTGATTCTGACAACTTTGGCGGTGGTACTGCTGCAAGAGGACATGCGATCAGAGCAAAATACAAGTTTGGCAAAAACACCTATCTTGCAGGAACATTCTTTTTCGATACACTTTATGGAAATAGAAATGGTTCTACTAAGCCGGCAGCGGACTATGAACGTGTCCAGTTGGATGCCATCATCAAATTTTAATATGAAAGATTACTGTAATCAATCTGTAACCAAACTGTTTTATACTTTCACAACTTAAAATTTAAAAGGTGTAACAAATGACAAAAGTAATCAAACTTGCTCTTGCAACTTCAGTTTTAGCCGGCAGTCTTATGGCTAACGACGTTCTGAACGGTAGTGGTGCTTCATTTCCATACAGTGTTTACAATGCATGGACAAAGGCATACTATAAAACTACGGGGAACAAAGTAAACTATATCTCAAAAGGTTCTTCTAAAGGAATCAAAGATGCAAAAGCTCGTGCAGTTGATTTTGCAGGAACTGACAAACCTTTAAGCCCGAAAGTTTTGAAGAAAAACGGTCTTTACCAATTTCCTGGTGTTGTCGGTGCGATTACAATGGGTTACAACCTTCCGGGTGTTGACAATCTTAAACTAAGCCGTGCAGCTATCGTTGCCATCTCTGAGGGGAAAGTCGCTTATTGGGATGATGCTGTTATTACTTCAACGAATAAAGGCCTTAAACTACCACATAAACCAGTTACATTCGTTCACCGTGCAGACGGTTCAGGAACTACCTTTAACTACACATATTTTCTTTCAAAAGTATCAAAAGAGTGGAGACACACATACGGTGCAAAAAAATCACTTAACTGGCCGGGACATCAACACATCGGTGGAAACAAGAACACAGGTGTTGCAAGTCTTATCAAACAAACACCATTCTCTGTTGGTTACATTGACTATGCTGATGCAAAACACAACGACATCGTGATGGCTTCAGTTGAAAACAAAGCTGGAAAATTTATCAAACCCTCCCTTAAAGCATTCCAAGCAGCAGCAGCAAAAGCTGATCTTAATCCTAAAAAAGATTTCTACTCTGTAATCGCTGATCCTAAAGGTGCGGATTCTTATCCGATCGTTGCTGCAACATTTGTTCTTGTACCGAAAGAAAAACCGGCGACAGATAAAAAAGTTACAGCTTTTTATGACTGGGCTTATAAAAATGGTCAAGATATCGCAAAAGGTTTAGGTTTTGTTCCACTACCGGACTCTTTAACTGATAAAATCAGAAAATACTGGGAAGCAAAAGGGATTAAATAATCCCTTTGTAATCTATTTTTACTATAATATCACCATTATACTGACTGGAAATTTATATGGAAAAACTCTTTCAAAAGATCTCATTTACCAGTGCCTCTTTGGTACTCGCACTGTTACTTGGAATTTTTGTAACTCTCTTTTTACAGGCAAAACCAGCGATTGATGAATTTGGCTTCAATTTTATTGTAGATAAACGATGGAATCAGGAAGTACCTCTCACGCAGACTGGCAACCTCACGCAAGACACAACTACAGTCGTACAAACACCGGAAGCTGCAGAAGATGATGATATGATCGCTGATGAAGACGATATGATCCTTGATGAAGATGACGAAGATGAAACAGCCACAAAAACAGTTTATGGTGGTCTGGTTCCAATTCTCGGAACGATTTTCTCAACACTCATCGCCCTTGCTTTCGCACTGCCTATCGCCATGGGAATCGCTGTCTTTTTAGCAGAGATGGCTTCGAAAAATGTTGCCAAATATGTTGGTATAGCCATTGAGCTTTTGGCCGCTATTCCGAGTATTATCTTTGGAATGTGGGGACTGTACTATTTTGCTCCTATCATCTCCGATATATTCGGTGGTTTTCAGGTATCACTTCTTACGGCCGGTCTTGTACTTGGTGTTATGATTCTGCCGTTTATGGCAGCCATTACCCGTGACTCGATGAACACTACACCGGATGTTTTAAAAGAGTCAGCCTATGCACTTGGAGCGACAAAGTTTGAGGTCGTCAAAGATGTCATCTTTCCATTCTCAAAAGTTGGTATCATCGGTTCCATCATTTTGGCTTTGGGTCGCGCGCTTGGTGAGACAATGGCCGTTGCATTTCTTATCGGTGCGGTTTACTCCATTCCCGAAAAGATCACCGATCCTACTATTTCCATTCCTGTCGCGATGGCACTTAACTTTGGTGAAGCAAGCGGTCTTGGTGAAAATGCACTCTTTTATCTCGGACTTATTCTCTTTATCTTGAGCTTTGCATTTATCGCTTTTGCAAAATTCTATTTCCTAAAAAGGAGCAGAGTATGAGACTTTTAATAAACAAGATATTCCTCTCTCTTTCTATCCTTTCCGCACTTATCGGTTTGGCTTTTTTAGGTTGGATTTTAGTAACGATCTTCATTCACGGCATCAGTTCTCTACACCTGAGCCTCTTTTTAAACGACCTCGTTGACGGCGGACTTCGTAACCTTATCATAGGACAACTGGTTCTAGCAGGTTTAGCAGGTGCTATCGGTATACCGCTTGGAATGCTTGCCGGTATCTATACACGTGAGTATGGTCATGGAAAATATGCCGAAATCATCAGAGACCTCAGTGATATCATGATGTCTGCGCCTTCCATTGTCATCGGTGCTTTTGTATACGCTTTTGCCGTTGCACCGTTTGGCGGTGCGAACGGATTTGCCGGTGTCATTGCACTCTCCATTATGATGATCCCGATTATCATCAATACAACCGATTCTATGCTCTCCCTTGTTCCAAAAGAGCTGCGTGAGGCCGGTGTAGCACTGGGGGCATCACGTTACAGAGTCATTTTGGATATTGTCATCAAAGCTGCGAAAGTGGGAATCATGACGGGTGTTTTGCTTGCATTTGCAAGAATAGCAGGAGAGACGGCACCGCTGCTCTTTACTTCTGAGACAAGCAACTACTTCTCGCTCGATCTTACTTCAAGTTTTCCATCGTTGACAGTAAGTATCTATAACCTTGCAAACGAACCGCAGGAATCAAGTCGTGACCTTGCATGGGCAGCGTCATTCATACTTACTATGCTTGTACTCATCATCAATCTCAGTGGTAGATATATCACAAGAAACAAAAAATAAGGATAACTTTTATGAATGTAATGAAAATAAAAAAATTCTCTTTTACCTATGCCGGTGTTGACCACCCGTCACTTAGAAATATCACTCTGCCGATAGAACAAAATAAGATCACGGCACTTATCGGTCCAAGCGGATGTGGTAAATCGACACTGCTTCGCTCTATGAACCGTATCCATGATCTCTATCCGGGTAACAAATATGACGGGAAGATCGATCTTTTAGACGAAGAGACAGGAAAATATAAGAATATCCTTAATATAAAAAAAGAGAATGAGTTTATTGAACTGCGTCAAAAAGTCGGTATGATCTTTCAAAAACCGACACCGTTTCCAATGAGCATCTTTGACAATGTCGCCTATGGTCTCAAAATTGCCGGCATCAAAAACAAAAGCGAGCTTGCAGACCGTGTTGAAGCTTCTCTCAAAGGCTCAGCACTATGGAAAGAGGTGTCAGACAGACTCGACAAGTCAGCTATGGGACTCTCAGGTGGACAGCAGCAGCGTCTCTGCATTGCACGCGCCGTTGCCGTAAAACCGGAAGTCCTGCTCTTTGATGAACCGACATCAGCGCTTGACCCGATCTCTACGGGAGCTATCGAAGAGTTGATAGTCGAGCTTAAAAAAGAGGTCAGTATTGCCATTGTTACGCATAATATGCAGCAGGCAAGCCGCATCAGCGACTATACAGCTTTTATGTATCTTGGCGATTTAATAGAGTTTGATAAAACAGAAAACATCTTCTTGAATCCAAAAGAGAAACAGACAGAAGATTATATTACAGGGAGATTTGGATAATGTTACCAACTTTTAAAGAAGACTTAGACAACGTACAGCAGAAGATTACAGACCTTGGCAACGGCCTTGTCAAAGCCAATGAGCTTATACTAGAAGCTCTCAAAGACTGCGACAGCAAAAAGTTCAGCAAAGCGAGAGAGAACATCAAGAACGTAACGTCAAAAACAGATGAGATTGACAACAAGATCATAAAGATATTGGCTCTTTACACACCTGAGGCAAGAGATCTTCGCCGTGTTGTCGGTTATCTGAAGATCACCAACGAGATTGCAAGAGCCTGTTCAAATACACGCAGTTTTATTCGTGGCTTTACAGATGTATGTAACGACCTTGATGTTGAGACTATCAATGAATATGCCCTGCCAATGCAGACATCTACCGTTAATGCCATCAAAACAACCATTGCCATGATGGCTATTCAAGATCCCGACGAGCTGCGTGAGATGTATGACGAAGTTATCATTGATGAGAACAAAGCCGACGATCTCTATGAAATGATAGAGAGAAAACTGGTCGCAGAAGCGGAAAGTTGTAAAACTTCTTTTGAAAAGTATCATAGAATGCTCAGAGCACTCAGAAAAAGTGAGAAGATCGCTTCACGTGCCTTTGCCGTTGCCAGCCTGCTTTTATACATCAGCGTTGGTGGATCCCTCCACAACTAGAAGGAGTTGAGAGTGTTGAAATTTCATCAGATTGTCTTACGAAAGTTTTTAACACTCTTTGTTTTACTCTTTGCTATCGTAGGCGGTATTGTCTATTACTGGACCTATGAATTTTACATACAATCTACAAAAAATGCTTTAGTAGAAGACACCAAACTTCTCTCTCTGCAAATCAACAATACGACAGACTTCGACAAACTTGTAAAACTCGTTCGAAAAAATCTCAATCTTCGCATGACCGTTGTCCGTGATGACGGCACTATCCTTGCCGAATCAGACAAAGATAAAAAAACAATGGACAACCATAGATACCGTGATGAGATTGTTCAAGCAAGAGAAAACGGGATCGGGTTTAAAATACGCCATTCCAACACTGTGAACAAAGATCTTCTCTATGTAGCAAGAAAAATTGTTCTCGATGATAAGATCATCTATCTTCGTCTCGCCAAAGAAGCTGAAGGTATCCAGGCAGAAATTCTGTATCTTGGTCTCAAGATATTAGCTGTCATCATTCTCTTTTTTATTGCCGTCTTTATGGCATCGTATAAATTAAATACAGAGATACAGTATGAAACCAATAAAATAGTCGATTTTTTAAAATCTCTGGTAAAACAGAAAAAATCCACCTATATCAGCTCCGAATACTCTCAGGAATTTGCCTACATTACAAAACTGCTTACAAAGATAGCACAGATCATCGTTAAAAAAGAGAAAAAGAAATCCAAATACACAGAAAAGCTCCAGCTTGCAAACAGCCAAAAAGATGATATCATCTCAGCCATCTCTCATGAGTTTAAAAACCCCATAGCAGTTGTCAACGGCTACTCGCAGACACTTTTGGATGATGAGAACATAAACCCCAATATCCGTAAAAAGTTTCTTGAAAAAATTCACAAAAACGGAACAAAACTCTCAGCCCTTATAGATACGCTCCGCCTCTCTATCAAACTCGATTCTAAACAGCAAAAGATCACAAAAACAGAGGTTAACCTCTTTGATTTGGTAAGTGATTGTGTTGATACGATCAAACCAAATTACCATAACAGAGAAACGATCATAGAAGGCGACAAAGATCTGAGAATTGCTGTTGATGAAGGGTTGTTCGACATTGTACTGTGTAATCTTATTGAAAACGCCTATAAATATTCAGAAGATGAAGTGCATATACGAATCACTCCTGATTCTCTTGAAATCATTGACAGCGGTGTGGGAATAAAACCCAAAGATATTGACAAAATTACAGAAAAATTCTACAGAGCCAATACAAACAAATGGAACAATTCTCTAGGACTCGGGCTCTTTTTAGCGAACAATATCATCAAACTCCACAATTTCACCCTTGAGATAGAAAGTGAAATTAACAAAGGCTCTGTTTTTAGAGTGAAGTTTTAAAGAATAGACATCTGTTACTGTAATAATTTGAAACATATCCTCTTTGTGCATATTTTTTAATCATAATTACATCAAAGATTACAGATTATTGAGATATACTATTACCAGATAAAATTCAGGAGAAAATTAATGGGAAAATTCGTTAATAACATAGAAGAGTTCTTTACATTTTGTAATGAAAATGACGTTCAATTCGTAGATTTAAGATTTAGTGACATCAAAGGTGCATGGCATCACCTTTCATACCGCTACTCTGCAGTAAATGCAGAAATTTTGGAAAATGGTTTTCCATTTGACGGTTCTTCAGTAGAAGCTTGGCAGCCAATCAACCAATCAGATATGATTTTAAAAGCAGACATTGGTACGGCATTTTTAGATCCGTTCACTGCTGATCCGACTGTTATTCTTATCTGTGATGTTTATGACATCTACAAAAATGACCTTTATGAGAGATGTCCTCGTTCTATCGCTAAAAAAGCACTCAAACATGCTGAAGAGATCGGGATTGCAGATGCTGCATACTTTGGACCTGAAAATGAGTTCTTTATCTTTGATGATGTGAAATTTGTTGACAATATCAATGAAGCAGGTTACAAAGTAGATACTGAAGAGGGTGAGTGGAACTCAAATACTGAGTACCCGGATATGTACAATACCGGACACCGTCCTGGTACAAAAGGCGGTTACTTCCCGGTTGCGCCTACTGATTCAACTGTAGATATGCGTGCAGAAATGATGCAGGTACTTGAACAAGTCGGTCTTGAAGTTGTTCTTGGTCACCACGAAGTTGCTCAAGGTCAGGGTGAAATCGGAATCGTTTTCGGTGATATCATCACTGCCGGTGACAATGTTCAAAAATACAAATATGTTGTAAAAATGATCGCACACCTTAACGGAAAAACAGCTACATTCATGCCGAAACCGCTCTACGGTGACAATGGAAACGGTATGCACGTTCACCAATCACTATGGAAAAACGGTAAAAACCTTTTCTATAAAGAAGGAAACTACGGAAACTTAAGTGAAATGGCACTGAACTATGCTGGTGGTATTTTCAAACATGCTGCCGCAGTTGCTGCGTTTACTAACCCATCAACAAACTCATACAAACGTCTTCTTCCTGGTTTTGAAGCACCAAGTATTCTTACTTACTCTTCTCAAAACCGTTCAGCTGCATGTCGTATTCCATACGGTGCAGGTGAGAAAGCGACTCGTATCGAGATGCGTTTTCCAGATTCATCTTCTTGTCCATACCTTGCGTTTGCAGTTATGATGATGGCTGGACTTGATGGTATCAAAAACTCTACTATTCCTGTTGGACCAATGGATGAAGATCTTTTTGAACTTTCTCTTGATGAAATTCGTGAGAAAAAAATTCCTCAAATGCCACATACATTACGTGAAGCGCTTGAAGGTCTTATTGCAGATAATGAATTCTTAAAACCTGTATTTACAGATGAGTTCATCAATGCATACCAACACTATAGATTTGAAAGAGATGTATGGCCTGATGAAGGTCGTCCGACTGCTTACGAATTCAAAACTACATACCAGTGCTAGTTCTTTCTCCCTTTTTGGGAGAGAAAACTCACAAATAATAAAAATTATCCTTTAAAATTCCAACTAACTCCAAAAATTCTTTTTAAAAACTTCCAAATTCGCTATAATTCGCACAATGATAATCAATGTAAGAGTGCATTATCAGAAATTTCAAGTTAAAGGGTTTCTTATGAAACATATACCAAACGGCAAATACAAGCCATATCCTAAAATAGACTTGCCAGATCGTACCTGGCCGGACAATACAATCACAAAAGCACCGCGCTGGTGCAGTGTCGATCTTCGTGACGGAAATCAGGCACTTATCAACCCGATGGATATGAATAAAAAACTTGAACTTTTTGCACTCTTACTCAAACTCGGTTTTAAAGAGATAGAGGTTGGATTTCCATCTGCTTCCAAAATAGAACACGATTTTTTGCGTAAACTCGTCGATGACAATCTTATTCCTGATGATGTAACCGTTCAGGTTCTCGTTCAGGCACGTGAGCATTTGATAGCAAAGACATTTAAGGCTTTGCGCGGTGTTAAAAAAGCAACTGTACACCTTTACAACTCGACTTCCATCGCACAGAGAAAAATCGTCTTTAGTAAAACGCAAGAAGAGATTATTCAGCTTGCACTTGACGGTGTCGATTTGGTTAAAAAGTATGAAGCAGACCATGACGGTAAAATCTTTTTGGAATACTCGCCTGAGAGTTTTACAGGAACAGAATTGGAATTTGCCGCACGTATCTCAAATGAAGTAACAGCTCGCTGGGGCATAGCCGATGACAGACAAGTCATCATCAATCTTCCGGCAACTGTGGAGATGGCAACGCCAAATATCTATGCCGACCAGGTTGAATGGATGAGCAGACATTTAGATAATCGTAAAAATGTCATCATTTCAACCCATACACATAATGACAGAGGCACTTCGATTGCCGCGACAGAACTTGCACTTTTGGCAGGTGCCGACAGAGTGGAAGGGACACTTCTTAGTAATGGTGAGAGAACAGGAAATGTGGATATCATCACTCTGGCTCTTAATATGACTACACAAGGCATAGAAAGTGGTTTGGATTTCTCAGATGTCAATGAAGTCGTCGAAGTAGTTGAAAAAGTGACGGAGCTTCCAACACATCCACGCCATCCTTATGTCGGAGAGTTGGTCTACACTGCATTTTCCGGTTCACACCAGGATGCAATCAACAAAGGTCTTGCCTATCAGCAGGCAAAAGAAGACCCTTTTTGGGAAGTGCCATATCTGCCGATAGACCCTGCTGATGTAGGACGCACATATGAGTCTATCATCCGTATCAATTCCCAATCGGGAAAAGGCGGCGTAGCTTATATTTTGGAAAAAAATTACGGATACCAACTCCCAAAAGCGATGCATCCGGAGATTGGCCGTGCCGTCCAGGCTTTAAGTGATGAAAAAGGGCGAGAGCTTGAACCCGAAGAGATTTTGCAGGTTTTTAAAGATACCTATTTCAACATAAATGAGCATATCAGCTTCAAAGATGTTTCATTAACAAGTGACAACGGTACTTCAAAATGTGTTTTAACCTACAGTTACAATGGTAAGGAAGTCACTTCTGAAGGTGAAGGAAACGGCCCTATAGATGCCTGTAAAAATGCACTAATGAAAGAGTATAACCATGATTTTACAATCAAATCATACTCAGAGCACTCATGTGGTGACAAAAGTACAGCCAAAGCAGTAGCCTATATAGAAATACAGAGCAAAGAAGTTCTTTCTTGCTTCGGTGTCGGTGCAGATAATGACATCACCGTAGCATCGATTAAAGCGATGTTCTGTGCGCTCAACAGGGCATTTTCTTAAAAGATTCTCTATGGAAGAAGATAAAAGTAAAAAAATCCTTCATGAGATAGAGTTACTTTTAAAAAGTACAAAGATCGAGGCACTCCATGAGAGTGCCTGTGATCAAATCCCCCAAAAGATAAATGAACTCGTTGCATCTTACGAAGAGCAAAAAAGACGCGATGCTAAAACCATAAAAAATCAGGCATATTTCATAAAGCAGATAGATAAACGAACTATCAATATCAATGCTACGAGCCAAAGAAAAGATGCCTTGCTCGCACAGCAGTCAAAGATGGCAGCAATGGGCGAAATGATGGACGCCGTAGCACATCAATGGAAACAGCCTCTCAATTCTCTGAGTATGATGAACGATATGCTTATGGACGACTTTAAAAATGATCTTGTCGATGAAGCGTACATTCAGGATGTTACAGAAATGACGCATATGCAGATAGAGCATATGATAAACACACTCAATGAGTTTAGAACATTTTTCAGACCATCAAAAGATGCGCAGGACTTTTCCGTTTCAGAGTGTCTTGAGAGTGTACAGGTACTTATGAAAGATGAACTCCTAAAAAACACTATCTCTGTCAATGTCGATATACAAGAAGATATCACTCTTCATGGACAGGTCAATGAATTTAAACACCTCTTTTTAAATCTTATCAGCAACGCCATTGATGCATTTAACGAAAAAGCGATACAAAACCGCACTATTGAGATCAAAACATTTCAAAACGATCATCACGGAATTATTGAATTTGAAGATAACGCAGGCGGTATTCCACAGCATGTCATCAACTCTATTTTCAAGCCAAACGTCACCACAAAAGCTGATGGCAAAGGAACAGGAATCGGCCTTTATATGAGTTCACAGATCGTGCAAAAGCACAATGGCTCCATCTCTGTCGAAAATGCCAATGACGGCGCACTCTTTCGAATCTCCATTAAATCCTAAAAAGAGAGTCCGACAACAACTTCAGGATAACTATTTGAGCATTCACCCAATCTGTTGCAGTCACTGTAGTACTCTATAATATACCCAAGTCCGACATAAGAGTTTTTACTCGTTGTTATTGCCAAGCCTGCTCTTGCCCCGTATGACTGGTAATCTTTATAACTGCTGACAAATGTATTGCGCCCAAAAACACCTATATAAGGATGAAACTTTCTATTTAAAGGCAGATAGTATGTTCCTTCTAGCTGCAACTCCTGCATGGAGGGTGTACCTCCCATCCATGCTCTGTAACCAACTCCAACAGAAAGATTATCTGCTATAAAATAGTTTCCGTATACCCCCGCTACTGTATAGTTTTGGTTATATGCCCTGCCTGCACCTATAGAAGCACCAATGTTTTTGTTCCCTCGTAAAAAAATATCAGCATTGGCTAATGAAATCAGTGCGACACACAGTATAAAAATTTTCTTCATCAAAATAATAACTCCTCTTCCGGATTATTTACCTGTTCAGATCGCGGCGGTTTTGAAATGTCACTGAAATACTCTTTTTTACCGTTCACATTCACTTCAATAATGCCTTCAGGAACATCGAACTTTCTTTTTATCTGAGGATATAGCTTGAGCACATCTCTAAAATAATTTGCAAACGCAGGTCCCGCGACACGTCCGCCCGTCTCTTTATGATACATCGGTGTATTGTCATCGTTTCCAAACCAGACAACCGTCTCTATGGTCGGTGAATAGCCTGCAAACCAGGCATCGATATTGTTGTTTGTCGTTCCTGTCTTACCGGCGAGTTCTATACCTTTGACACCCGCGCGTCGTCCTGTACCCCGTTTAACCACATCACGCAGGATCGTCGTCATAATGAAAGACTGTGTCGGCTTTGTAATAGGGTATGAGACCTCTTGTTTCTCATAGATAATCTCATTTCTCTTCTCTATTGAGTTGATAAGATGCGGTACTACCTGAACACCGTAATTTGAAAAAGATGTATAGTACTGTGCCAGCTCCAGCGGTGACATAGACATCGTTCCAAGGGAAATAGAAAGATCGTTTGGAATATTTTTGATATGAAACTTTTTCAGCTCTTTTAGGAGTTGATTGAGTCCTATATCATTAACCAGATTGATCGTAGCGAGATTACGAGAGTGAATTAATGCCTCACGCAAGGTAATGAGCCCTTTATAGTTCTTCTCGTAGTTTTTCGGACGCCATTTCATATCTTCACCATTCTTTTCATACTCATATGTTTTTGCAATGTCAACCAACTGTGTTGCCCCACTGTAGCCAAGATCAATAGCCACTTGATAGATAAAGGGTTTAAAAGCGGAACCAGGCTGTCGTTTCCCCTGTGTCGCTCTGTTGTATGAACTCTCTTTATAATCCACCGAACCGACAAGTGCAAGTATATCTCCCGTTTTTGAATCAAGTGATACAAGCGCACCGTTGAGCTGAGACACATTGACATCTTGCAGTGTAAACTCAGTGTCACCTGTACTTTGTGCTTTTTGGAGATCTTTCTGATCTTTTATCTTATACTTCTCAATACGCTCCAAGGCCTTGTTGTAAGCAAATTTTAATGATTCCCGTCCGGCTTGCTGCAGTCCCAGATCAATTGTTGTATAAATTTCATAACCACCTGTTTTAAGATCATCATATCCCATCTTTTTAAAGCGACGTGCCACCTCATCTACAATAAAAGGTGCCTTATTCTGTGTGAGCGTATCATTGTAGACTGTCGGTCTCTCCATCAGTGCTCTTTCAAAAGTTGCATCATCGATCCAGCCGAGTGTATGCATGCGCGTAACAACACGATTCGCGCGTCCCATAGATATCTCATAGTTCTTTGTCGGGGCATAGGTACTTGGTGCCTTTGGAAGTCCTACAAGTATAGCGATCTCTTTAAGCGTCAGATCAGAAAGTTTTTTATGAAAATATCCGTCTGCTGCTGTTTTAATACCATAGTACCCATGTCCAAAATAGATCTCGTTGAGATAACGCTCGAGTATCTGCTCTTTACTCAAAGCATGTTCAATTTTAAAAGAGTAGATAAGCTCTTTGATCTTACGAGAGAGTTTTTTCTCACGCGTAAGCAGTTTATTTTTAACAAGCTGCTGGGTAATTGTACTGGCTCCCTCAACCATCTTTCTCGCTTTGACATCTTTAATGACAGCGCGAAAGATCGCATCGAAATTGACACCGGAGTGCTCAAAGAATGTCGTGTCTTCGATTGCTACAAGCGCTTCAACGACACGAGGCGGTATCTCTTCAAAAGGTGCATAGTAACGATGCTTTTTTCCAAAGATATTGGCTATCTTCTCTCCATTTTTATCATAGATACGGCTTGTCTGTGCCGGTTTATAGTCAGTCAGGGAAGAGATATCATAATTATAAGCGAAGTAGTAGTACGCTACCAGTGCAAACGGTGATAAAAACCCTAAAAGTAAAAGTGTTAAAAATATCTTTTTTATCATTGTCTAAAATTCCTGTTTGAAAAATTCGCCTCGATGAGTATTTTCGTATATGTCTCTTTCGGCGAAGAAATAACTTCCTGCATTGTACCATTTTCTACGATAACACCGTTTTTAATGACACAAATATCTTCACATATTTCTTTTGCCGAGAGTATATCATGCGTAACAAAAAGCATCAAAAATCCCTCTCTCTTTTGCAGCTTTTTGAGCAGTGTGAGTATGACCTCTTTCGTATTTGGATCAAGTGCCGTTGTCGGTTCATCCAAAAGCAGAAGTTTTGGATGTTTTTCCAAAGCCATTGCAATAACGACACGCTGCAGTTGTCCGCCTGAAAGTTCAGGAGGAAAACGTTCCAAAAGATCAAGTGAGAGTCCTACTTCTTCAAAAAGCTCTTTGATTCTCGACTCATCGACAAAGAACTGTTTTTTTATTTTTGTCAGCGGTGAGAGTGCTGTAAACGGATTCTGCGGTACAAAACCGATGCTCTCTCCCGGTATCAGCTCAAATTCACTCTCATAATCCAGCGTAAATTTCATATTTTTAGGCAGCATATCCAGCAGTGCTTTGAGTGTCAGACTCTTTCCGCTGCCGCTTTGGCCGATAAGTGCAAGTGAGCTTTTAATGCTAAATGCAATATCAACAAGTGTTTTGTCATCTAATGAGATGCGCAGCTCTTTTATATCTATCATAACAGACCTACCAGCTCTTGGCATACATTTTGCAATTCAGCCCTGCTCTCACCAAGTCGCGCGATCAGCCTGACAATAGCACTCGGCACTGTCGGCTGACGAATACCGCCTATCGCATAACCTTTTTCTAAAAGTGCATCTTTGATGGTAATGACTTTTCTATTGTCTCCCACAGGAACAGCTGCTATAAGTCCATCCATTTGTATACCTAACTCTTGCTTAACGATGCTTTTTCTCTGCTCTATCTCCTCACGCAGCATATCTGCGTGAGCGAGAATAAATGCAAGTGAATTATGGGCTAAGAGTGTATCATATAAAGAGAGTGAGGTCGCGTAGATGATTGGTTTTGCCCGATTAAGAAGATATGACACAATATGTTCACTAGCCAAAATGAAAGCACCGAAGCTTCCGTATGCTTTGCCGAGTGTTCCCATTTTTATGTGATTTGGTGCTATATCTATACCATAGTGTTCATAAACACCCATAAGTGTTTCACCGACAACACCACTGCTATGCGCCTCATCTACAATCAAAATCGCTTCATTTTCATTACAGACAGCAAAGACCTCACGTGAGCAGAGATCACCATCCATAGAGTAGATGCCTTCAACGGCGACGATATTTCGCTTTGCCTGAGAAGTTTTCAGCATCTCTCGCAGCACGTTCATATCATTATGCGGAAAGAACATAACATCAATGCCGTGAAGCTGTGATGCAAGCACGCCTGAAGCATGGTACAGTTCATCCATAAAGAGCTTGTCACCTTTACGTACGAGTGACTCTATCAGTGCTATATTTGCATTGAAACCACTGCCAAGAACAATGCCTGCTTCAAAACCGTTCGCTTTACATAAAGCATCTTCAAACTCTTTGTGTATCTGATGATAGCCATTGACAAGCATCGATGCCTTGCTTGCGTGAATCTCCGTCTCACCAAGTTGGTCACATGTCTTTTGATGCAGGGTTTTGTTATGTGCCAGACCAAGATAATCATTGGAAGCAAAATCATGTAACTCATTTGAAACAATTTCTCGTGTTCTGTATCGTCCTGCGCGCTTTAGTGCTTCTAGCTCTTTTTTGTAAAACATTATCGAACAACTACTCGATTTCTTCCGCTGTTTTTTGCTTCATAGAGTGCTTCATCAGCTCTTTTATAAAGAAAATCTTCTGATTCTCCCTTAATATACTCCGTTACACCAAAACTCATTGTTATCGGAAGAATTTTTTTGCTTTTTTCTACTAATACTCTTAACTTTTCTGCAATTTTTACGGCATCGTCTTTTGTTGTATACGGCAAAATAATAACAAATTCTTCACCCCCTACTCTACACACCTTGTCAGCCTCACGCAATGACTCTTTGACGAGATTTGCATAATAGATAAGCACTTCATCACCGACACTGTGTCCGTGTTCATCATTTACTTTTTTAAAGAAATCAATGTCAAGCATTATAACACTTAATGCATGCTCGTAACGTTTGGCATTATATATTTCTTCATCTATTTGTGTCTCATAAAACCTTCGGTTATAGAGACCTGTCAAAGAATCCCTTATTGTTATATCTTCAAGTTCTTCTTTATATCTCTCTTCTTTTGTAATGTCGGCAAAGATAACACTGTAATGATTTTGTTCCCTGTCTATCACAGCAGCATTGACTAGGAAATAATAGATCTTCTCTTCTATAATCATCTTGACTTTATAATGCTCATCAGGATGATCTATAACTTTTTCAAGCCAGTTGTATGCAACCGTTCCCTTGGAGAGGTATCCCTCTTCATCGACAAAGAAGTTACACACGCAGGTGTTTTCATCCCTAAATTCATCCAAGGATTTATATTTGCTGAAATATTTGAAAAAAACTTTATTGGTATCAATAATATTTTTTTTATTATTAATGATGATCATATTACTGGAAGAATCAATTATATTTTTATAATATTTTTTTTGTTTTCGCATATTATAGTACATAACAATATTTACGACACCTGCAATAGCCATAAAAAAGAGCAAAGTAAAAACAATCCATCTAAACTGAAAAAATTGTAGATCTTTACTCTCTATATTACTTAACTTTTTAAAAGCCAAATAATGACCGATAGTCTTTTCATTTGTATCCTTTAAAGGGTATGCAACAATAAGGTAACCATCTACAATCCTATATTCTTTATTAAAAAAAGTCTCAATTTTATTATCAGAGAGCAACTTTACCAACGATTTCTTTGCATCTAAATTCGCAATATAATAACCATCTACAAACATTTTCGTAAAAGGATGTGTCAAATGCTTCGCATATTTTTTATCAGCCAAAACAACAGAGTCGATCTCTTCTTTTTCAAAGGTTTTTGCAATTGAGTTAAAATGCGAAATGATCTCTATAAATCCGATAAACCTCTCATGATCAAAAAGAGGAACCATCGCTTTAATACTCATGTCATAACTGCCTACGCTTATAGCAACACTTGCTTTATGCTGTTTTTCCATCTTAGAAATTTCTGCTCTGCTTCCAGAGAGATCGTCTCCCTTTGCCTTAGTCCAGCTTCTATAAAGAGAAATCCCATCTCTATCTATTATCTGTATCCAAATGTTTTGATAGAGTGTATTTGCTTTATATTGATGGATGAGATCAGCATAATACCCTTGTGGTATTTTCTTCTTTAAAATAAATGATCTTATTTTTTCATCAGTTGCCAAAGAGAGCGCGATAGCGAGTGTCGATTTTTCTTTGATCTCTAGAAAATGTGCAATATCACTGCGTATCTCTTTTGTTGTGGCTTTGTATTTTTCAGTTAGTATCTCATCTTGTTTCACTTTTATGTAATCATTGTAAACAAACACGAAGCTTATGAAAAACAAAAAAACAAAGACTGCTGAAATAATGACCCAATTTCCTTTAGAAACTTTCACTATAGTTCTCCAAATGTCTGCAGTACTTCAACAGATAGACCCATGGCAGTACTCTCATATCCACGGACTTCTTTTATATAGGTTTTACAAAAACCTTCCACCATACATGCACCGGCTTTACCGCGCCACTCTCCACTCTTGAGATAGGCATCGAGATCATCTTGGTCGAATTCATCAAAAAGATAATCAGTTTTAGATATATCGACGATCTTTCTATCTTTTGCATGGTAGATCATACAGGTGATAATACTAGTAATATTTCCACTTTGTGTCATTAAAATATTACGAGCATCGTCCTCACAGCGTGCTTTTCTAAGAATGTGATTTTGTGAAGTAACGACCGTGTCGGCAACCAAGAGCGGGTACTCTTCAATGCCAAAAGCCTTAAAATTGGCTTCATACTTTCCCATGGTCGCCTGATAGACAAAGTTTTTGGGGCTTGTTGCAACTATGTTCTCTTCATCGAAATCAACACTCTCTTGAATAAAATCAATGCCGGCCTCACGCAAAAGTATTGCCCGAGTCTCTGAAGAGGAGCAGAGTCTAATACGCATTACGAAGCGTAACTCCCAAATAAATCGCGATGATACCAAGAATAATATTGACAGGAACCATATATTTTCCAATAAGCTCAAGCGCTTTTTTCGCACCTGCCATATCACCTTTGTCAAGAAGCTTTTGCGCTTTGTTTCGGCGCACTATCATAGCAAAGAGATTTGCAGACATAATCATCCAAATTACCTCTTTCGTATGCACAAGATTATAAATATGCATTGCATAATCATCGATGACATTTCCGTTCGCATCGACTGCCGCCGCACGAAAACCAAGCCCAACTGCCATAATGACAGCTGTAGCAATAAGAATAAGCACAAAAGGAGTCACAATAGTAAAAAGACGTTTGAGTGCATGTGAAATGCGTGTCAGTCTATGTACCGGTGATTCTATCTCTACAAAGGACTGATGAGCTGCAAAACGCATAGCAATCATACCCCCTACCCAGACCACGGCTGAGATAACGTGAAGAAAAACAATCTGTGTTCTATAGTCTGCAAACAGTTCAACCATAAACTCTTTCATTACGCCAACGCCTCTTTGATGAAGTTCATTGCTTCCACTTTTGCTTCAGGAAGTTTTGTTTTATCTTTTCCACCCGCTTGAGCAAAGTCCGGACGACCTCCTCCGCCACCACCAAGTATTGGAGCGATTTTTTTGATCCAGTCACCCGCTTTTGCATCACACCCTTTTACACCGGCAGCAATGAGAACTTTATCGCCTTTAACTTGGAAAAGCATTGCACAGAGTTTCTCATTTTGGTTTTTCAGCTCATCTATCTTCTCTTTTATATCACCATTTGGCAGTTCATTGACTACCACGGCAACACCATTGATATCTTCAGCTTTGATCTCGACTTTTGCAGCTGACTGCGCCTCTTTGAGTTCAGATTTTAGCTCATTGATGTTTGATTTGAGTCTATGGATACCGGCGATAAGATCGAGGTTTTTCACTTCTGACTGCGCCTCTTTTAAAAGAGCGCGCTGCTCATTGAAATATCTGTAGGCTGCATTACCGCAGACCGCTTCGATTCTTCGCACACCCGCACTGACACCGCTCTCTTTTGTGATAATGAAATTACCAATATTTGCCGTGTTTTCAACATGCACACCACCGCAGAACTCAACCGAAGTATCTGCAAAACTGACAACACGAACTTCGTCACCGTACTTCTCACCAAACTGTGCTTTTGCACCTGATTTTTTTGCTTCTTCTATGTTCATCACTTCTGTTTTTGCAGGAATAGCACGCATGATCTCCACATTGACACGCTCTTCTATCTCAGAGAGTTCCGCTTCGCTCACAGCCTTTGGATGAGAGAAATCAAAACGAAGTCTATCTGCTTCAACGAGAGAACCCGCTTGAGAGATATGATCACCAAGTACATCAAAAAGCACCGCATGAAGCAGGTGTGTAGCCGAGTGATGTTTTGTAATCTCATTGCGTGAGATATCGACGATTGCATCGACGTTAATACCGATTTTAATGCTTGAAGTGACTTCGATCTTTGAGAGATTTATATCGAAGAATTTCTTTGTATCGAGTACTTTTGCACGGCATTGAAGCTCACCTCTGTCACCGCACTGTCCACCGCTCTCTGCGTAAAAAGGTGTCACATCCAACATAACCCAGCCGGTTTGACCGATGTCTAAAGCATCTATACGCTTAAAGTTCTCGTCTAAAAGAGCAAGCACTTTTGAAGCATGGTGTGTTGTTTCATAACCGACAAATTCATTTGTACCGAACGCTTCGAGTAACTCTTTAAAGTCACCATGAACCGCATCATCACCGCTGCCTTTCCATGCTGCTTTTGCACGGCTTTTTTGCTCCTGCATCAATACTTCAAATTTCGCACTGTCGAGTTTCAAACTCTTCTCACGCAGCATATCTTCTGTAAGATCGAGTGGAAAACCGTAAGTGTCGTAAAGTTTAAAAGCCACTTCACCCGAAAAAACATCCTTCGTATTTTGCAGTTCCATGTTAAACAGTGCTATTCCCGATTCGATAGTTTTGAAAAAGCGTGCCTCTTCAAGCTCTATCTGTTCCTTGACAGCCGGTGCTTTTTTACCGAGATAATCATACTCATCTCCCATGATATCCACGAGCGTATCGACAAGCTTGTGCATAAACGGCTCACGGAATCCTAAAAGATAACCATGACGTACGGCACGGCGAAGAATTCTTCTCAGAACATATCCACGCCCTTCATTTGAAAAGTTCACTCCCTGTGCCAAAAGGAAAACAGCCGTTCTGATATGGTCGGCAATAACACGGTATGACGCGCCGCTTGCATAAACATACTCTTTGCCTATCATATCTTCGACTTTACGGATTATCGGCATGAAAAGAGAAGAACCGTAGTTTGAAAGTGCCCCTTCTTTAATGGCAACGACACGCTCAAGTCCCATACCTGTGTCTATCGAAGGTTTCTCCAGTGGTATTCTCTCGCCACCCGGCTCTTTAACCTCATACTGCATGAAAACAAGGTTCCAGATCTCTAAAAATCTGTCGCCTTCACCACCCATATAGTCTTCAGGTCCGTCAAAATGCTCTGCACCCTGATCGTAAAATATCTCTGAACACGGCCCGCATGGTCCTGTGTCACCCATAGCCCAGAAGTTATCTTTGTCTCCCAAACGCATGATTCTATCCGCTGCAATATGCCTTTTCCAAAGCTCTTCAGCCTCATCATCGCTCTCGTGAACCGTCACCCAAAGCTTATCTTTGTCCAGGTGCAGCACTTGCGTGATGAACTCCCACGCATAAGCAATAGCATCTTCTTTGAAGTAATCGCCGAAACTGAAATTACCCAGCATCTCAAAGAACGTATGGTGACGAGCCGTATGGCCGACATTTTCAAGGTCATTATGCTTCCCGCCGGCACGAATACATGTCTGACACGATGTTGCACGCGGATTTTTGGGACGTGGCACTTCACCGGTAAAGATTGACTTGAAAGGGACCATTCCCGCATTGTTAAAAAGCAGCGTCGCATCATCTGGGACAAGCGGTGCTGAAGCTACTCTTGTGTGATTTTTTGATTCAAAAAATTTTAAAAATTCTTCTCTGACATTCATTATGTTTTTCTCTTTTATAAAATTACGCGATTATAACCAAAATGAGCTAAATTTTTGGATTTTTTCTCTATTTTTTTCGAAATCTCAAAAATAATTCACCTGTTAACTATAATTAATTATAATAGTCTATTTTAAAATATCGGAGAGAAAATGAAAAAAATCCTACTTAGCGGCCTCTTGGCTACACTGCTTGGTTCAACACTCATGGCAGAAAATATCAGCAGTTATGAATATGCCCAATATAAAGAAAAAAACGATGTCAAAAGTATTTTGCGTGACAACAATTTAAAAATCGTCGGTGAATATGATGCAATGCAAAACCCAAACTATCATGTAATCGCTTACACAAATGACACACTCATGGCAGATGCTTCAAAAGATGACGATGATGCTTTTGCGGCTGTACAAAAAGTGATGATCAATAAAGCTGACAAACAACTCGTATTTACAAACCCGGAGTACTTTTTACATGCATTTTTAGAAGATGACTATAAAGCCGATGATGCTAAAAGTCTCAATGCGACCCTTGCAAAAGCATTTGGAAAATTGACACCATCAAAAGATGGGCTCGATGCAGATGATATTGAAGGATATCACTTTATGATGGGAATGCCTTACTATGAAGATATGATAGAAGTAGCAAAAGGAAAAGATCTCGCGCAAAAACTGCAAACAAATGCAGGAGAAAATATTGTCTTTAAAATCGACATGCCTGAAGCTACACTTTACGGTGTTGCAATGCCGAGCGAAAAAGGTGAAAAATATTATGTTTCTGAAATTAAAGGACAAAAAAATGCAGCCTTTTTACCGTATATGGTTCTTATAGAAAAAGATAGCGACGGGGAACAAGAGGCAAAAATCCTTCATCCGAAATATTACCTTGCCATCTCTTATCCAAACCTCAGCATGGGTGAATTTATGGGAATCTCAGGAACACCTGGAGATATTGAAGAGTACTTCACTGCACTTTTCAAATAACCTCACGCATAAGCAGAAAATTTTTCTGCTTGTGTATAAATTTTCTTTTAAATAACCACAAAACTGCACCATTTACACAAAAGACAAATAACACCATAGCTAAATTTTTTTACTATGTTAATTTGAAAAGATTATTTTAATTATAAGTTACTATAATTAACTTAATAATAATATTTTAAGGGATAAAAAATGACATTTTTAGATGAAGATATTTATTCTGCTGTACAAAACTATCTGCCTAAAGTCAGTGAATATGTCCAATCCCATGGAGGGGACATCAAACTTCTTGGTGTAAAAGATGGAACAGTCTATATTGCACTGACAGGTGCATGCGGAGGGTGTTCCATGAGTTTGATGACAACAAAAATGGTTGTGCAGAAAAAACTGCGTGAACTGATTCACCCGGAGCTTAGTGTAGTCAATGTTGATGGAACACCTGAAAATGTTATGCCTGAAGATGCCTATACAGGTGAAGATGAAAGCAGTGATACACAGACTGAACAGTTTTCACAAGAGAAACAAGGTATGGTTGATAAATTAAAACATATCGTAGGACTTTAATATGATCGTAGATTATGCAGACAAAGCCCTCACGCAGCGTTACCAGCTTATGGCACAGACTATCATACCAAGACCTATTGCCTGGATTGTCACTGAAAATGAGAAAGGGATTATTAATATTGCACCTTTTAGTTATTTCATGGGGCTTAGTTCTAAGCCTGCTACCATGATAGTAAGCATCGGACATAAAAGTGACGGCAGTGAAAAAGATACACTGAAAAACATCAAAGAGAGTAAAAAATGCACTATTTGCATGGTAGATGAAGAACACCTTGAATCCATGCATTTTAGTTCAAAAGAGCTGCGTAAGGATGAAAGTGAAGCTAATGCATTTGACATCAAAACAACAAAAATTTTTGAAGATTTTCCGCCTATGGTGGAGGATGTTCCAAGTGCATTTTTTTGTGAATTCTACCAGGAAATAGAACTCAAAGGATCAAAAACAATTCCTCTTGTAGTAGAGATCAAACAACAATTCATAGATGATGAAATCATCACAAACAGAGAAAAAATCACACTCGAATACGCACCAGTTGCAAGAGTTGGCAAAAGTTATGCACTTTTAGGCGAACAGATAACTCCGCCAAAAATACCGTAGTTACTACATAACTGCGGTACTATTTTTTAAATGATAAAATCCACTCAACAATAATTTTCAGATCATCATCACTTAAACTCTTGAATGCAGGCATTATGGCGCCATTGGAACTTGCATACTTCCCTTTGCTTCCATTGTGAATGCTCTGTATTAAACTTTTTTCACTATTACCTTTTGTATTTGCAATGGTTTTAAAAGAGGGACCTACTATTTTCTTATCTACCTTATGACAGGAGAGACAATTGTTTTGTAAAGCTAAACGCTCACCTTTTGGCATAGCATTGAGTTTATTCTGTAATGCTTGGGCATCATTGAGATTTTTCAAAGTAAAATGCTCAAACATATACTCTGCGATAGCTTCAAGCTCATCTTCACTGACCTTTCCTTTTTGAGAAGGCATCACGCCATAACTCTCCAAACTGTGCTTATCACAAAATGATTTGCTTACACTTGGCTTGATTACATAATCTTTGACAAAAGATATTGCCCTTGGAACCTTTTCACTCTCATTGGGTGCTTTGATGAAGTCTCTAATATGAAAAGCAACAGCCATCATAGGTGGTGCTTTCTCATCTTCAAATGTTTTTGGAGGCAGATCCAGATTATGACACTGTGAACATTTTTTCTCTATAAGTTTTTTGCCGTCTAGTCGAGGTTTATGTTGAGTATTGCATCCTATAAACAGAAGAGCTGATAGTATTGATAAAATTATTTTTTTTCTCATTTTAAATCCTTATTTTGTAGTTTGAAACTTACTATTAACCCACAGTCAAGGAGAATCTGCATACTTACACTATGACTATTTTTGCACATAAGTGACAAATTTGTCTTTTGCTACTTCTTGAGAAAAAACCTGATGTCCATTTTTTTCAAACTCTTCTATTAAAGGCTCAGGTTTAAAATCTGATGTTATCTGTAATATCTCACCATTTTGCATTTTACGTAAAATATTATACGATTTTGCTAAAGGATTTTCTTCTTTATCAAGCAGTTCATTGGCATCTATAGACTCTTTTGGCTCATTAGCTATCCATTCAGGTGCTTTTTCTGCTTCTGTTTTTTCTACCGCTTTAACTTCTACAGGAGTTTGTCCTACAGCTACGCGAAGCTGATTAAGCAGATCCATAGGATCCATGCCGCCGACAACTGCAGCCTGACGTACTCCTGCTATTTTTGCAAGTGTTCGTCGCAGTACAGGATTATTAAGTTTTTTAAATTTTGGATTTATCTTAATGAGGATATCTTTCATCCCTTCATAATCATTCAGTAAATCTGCAATTTTTGTCTCTAATGTTATCTCTTTCATCTCTTACTCTCCTTGAAAAGGCCTTCTAAAAGCCTTTTAATAGATCTCTCATCTGATCTTACTGTAGCGATCTGTCTGAAATCCACCTGCATCTTCCACTCCCTTTTATTTTACGATTGTAACAACAAAGGCACCTCTAAAGTCACCTTTTTTATAACCGACTGCTTTGTCATTTGGATATTTCGCTTTGATGAGTTTATATGCTTCGGGATCTCTTGCCTGTGCATCTCCATGACAAGTAAGACAGACACCTTTTTGGATAAAAAGAGGTTTATAAACTT
The DNA here is from genome assembly GCF_014905135.1 of Sulfurimonas paralvinellae. Classification (NCBI taxonomy): domain Bacteria; kingdom Pseudomonadati; phylum Campylobacterota; class Epsilonproteobacteria; order Campylobacterales; family Sulfurimonadaceae; genus Sulfurimonas; species Sulfurimonas paralvinellae. The sequence continues at coordinate 1,763,636 of NZ_CP041406.1, forward strand.
TATAACTGTTTTTAGCAATCTCTTTGACGATCATCTTCGGTACTTTTTTACCGGCTTTCACATCTGCTTGAATCTGCTCTAGTACTTTTACCTCATCTGCTGTTGGTTTATCTGCAGAGTTTCTATATTTAAGTGAAATTCTTCTTGCACTTACACCCTCTTTATAGCTTTTATTTACCTCTGCAACAAGTTTAGAAGCTTCCTCTGAACAAAATTTAGCCGCCTGCACCACTCCACCTACTTTCATATTTTGTTTCATATGATTTTTGAGTGTTTTACCCATTTTCATCATGGCAGCTTTTGCCTCTTGTTTGATTTCCTTGTTTGTTGCAGCACTTAAAAGTGTTGCACTTGCTACTAACATCATTGATAATGCAATTTTTTTCATTTTTCTTCCTTATTTTGAGTTTGCGTTTTAATATTTAACGCTTTTGTATCTAAAAGTGCGTCGGCTATCTTTTTTCTGGCACCTTCGATGAGACGTGAAAAGGTCGTGCGTGAGATACCCATTTTATCGGCACACTCCTGCTGATAAAGGCCTTCATAATCCACAAGACGAATTGCTTCCATCTCATCCTCACGCAACACTACCCACTCCAAATCCGTTTTTCTTACGCCACATGGTTTAAAACAGACACCGCTGTGATCAGCATCTATAATGCGCTCTTCAAAGAAAAAAACCTCTAAAGCAGCTTCTCATAAATTGTATTTTCGAGTTTTTTCTTTATGACACTCTCTACTAATCGCATTAGCAGACCTTCATGCTCACTTTTTATTGTTTTCACCGCTGCTGCTAAAGCTCTGATATCATACTGACTCGGGTAGCTTTCAGGAACTTTTTTATCAAGACCTAGCAGTGTATAAACCGCTGTGATAGCTGAACGGACAGAATACTCAACAGTAAAGACACAATCACCCTCTATTTCACAAAACTGCCCTAAAAAGGCTAGATTTACGCTGTCTTTTGGTACGACCTGCGGTCTGTCCCCTGCAACTCTCGGCATAAACTGGCTTGTGATGTATGGCATCATAGCAGGAATGACTATACACTCATCAACATACACCTGCATATCCTGCTCTTCAATGCCAAAATGATACAGTAACTCTTTGAGCAGCTCTTCTCCTGAGCAATCACTCATCTTTTTATCTATAAAGTCCCCTGTGTTATCAGGAAAAAGTGCATACGCCCAAGCCACGGTATAATCAAAAGGCTGATTTTTAAACTGCGGTTGTCTGTTAACCGTGACGCTCATAAGCCAGCTCGAATCTTTGATGGTAATAATTCCACCCGTTGCCGTTCTGTGAAGCAAAAATTTTCGCTCAGCAAAGCTTTCTAAAAGTTGGCGCAGTTTCGGGCCTTTTGCAGTTATAGTAAATGACTCCCATTTTGTTTTGTCTATGTCACCGCAAAAAACTTCCGGTCTTCCAAACGCAGCATCTTTTTGTGCTATCTTTTTCCACAGCGCCCAGCACGCGCCCTCGCTGCGATTTAAGACGGGAGCCGTGTTCATATCGCCAAGCGTAGAGTTTTCCACCATAGAACCGTTGGTAAAAAAGACAAGATCATCTTCACTTGTTTGTATAACCTCTTCCTTGCCCTCTTTAAGAAGATGTATGGCGGTTACTGTTTTTCTATTTGGCTGGATGTCTATGTCCAAATCTGTTACAGTAGTGTTAAAAACAAAGTTGACACCTTTTTCCTCAAGGAGCGTTTTTAAAGGCAGTGTCAATGATTCATATTGATTGTACTTAGTAAATACCAATCCCCGCATCGTACTCATACCCGGTAAAAGATGGATAAACCGGTGCATATAACGCTTCATTTCAACAACACTGTGCCATGGTTCAAAAGCGAACATACTTCGCCAGTAAAGCCACATATCTGTCTCAAAATAAGAAGACTCAAAATACTCTTCAACACTTAGAGCGCCCAAATCTTCCTCTTTTGTCAAAAGTAGTTTTGTCAGCTCTTTTATATGTTTTTCTTCTAAACCTAAGCCCGTTGAATGCTGCTTTTCACCTCTGTTATAAATCACCCGTACTTTTGAAAAATTCGGATCAATGTCATTGAGTGCCTTAAACTCCTCTAATACAGTTCTGCCCTCTTCCTCAAGTGAAGGCACCGCACCGTAAAGGTCCCATAAACACTCATAATGCTCTTCCATCTCACGCCCGCCACGTGCCACAAAACCATCCTGCGGGTTGCCGGTACCGTCAAGTGCTCCACCCACTAAACCACTCTCTTCAAATATCGTTATCTGAGAGCCTTTCATGTAGCCATCACGCATCAAGTATTCTGCCGCAGCCAAAGAGGCTATACCCGATCCGATTAAAAAAGCTCGTTTATTTTCAATGTCTGCAGGTTTATGTGGATGGACTCTTTGATAATTATTCATGATTGGGTATCCTTTTCATAAAATTTTTACTATTAACCATTATATAACAAAACAGAGGAAGAAAAATTGAAACTGACTTTTTTAGGTACAAGTGCGGGCAAGCCGACAAAAGAGAGAAATGTCACAGCCCTTGCTCTTGAGTTTGACCAGGATAATAAGTGGTATCTTTTTGACTGCGGGGAAGCTACGCAACATCAAATACTCAAAACTTCACTCTCCATCGGAAAACTCTCTGCAATCTTCATCACACATCTCCACGGTGACCATTACTACGGACTTCCCGGACTACTCTCATCAAAAACACTCGACAAAGCCTTTGCTCCGCTGAGCATTTATGGACCAAAAGGCTTAAAGCAATTTATAGAGTGTGTTATGGACATTTCAGAGGAGCATCTGGGTTATAAACTCGAAATAATAGAAATAAAAGCAAATACTGTATTGAGTTTTGACAAGTTTTCACTCAAAGTTCTTCCACTTGTACATTCTGTAGAGAGCTTTGCCTTTTGTTTGCAAGAACATAACATCACAAACAAACTTGATGAAGCCAAGCTGCGGCAGGAAGGTTTGGAGCCCTCGCCTTTCTATGGGGAACTTAAACGCGGAAACGACATAATACATGAAGGAAAAGAGTTTGTCTCAAGTGAATATATGCTCGCACCCGTACAAGGACGAAAATGTATCATAGCCGGAGATAACAGTGAGCCTGATGTTATGGGAGAATATCTTGACAACCTTGACCTGCTTGTTCATGAAAGCACCTATACGCAAGAAGTTTATGATGCCCTGCCGACAAAATTTCTACACACCACGGCAAAAAAGTTAGGTGAAGTTGCACAAAAACATCATATAAAAAATCTTATAGCAACACACATCAGTGCAAGATATTCACAAGGCAGTTCTTATGACGCACAGATGATTTGTGATGAAATAAAAGTTTCTTACACAGATAAATGTTTTGTGGCGAATGATTTTGATATTTTTTATCTTTCAAGAGAAGGAATGCTTGAAAAATTATAAATCATCTCTTTATTACATTATGTGCACTATCATTACATAAAAAGATTTCAAAAGATATAAAGTGCTGCATTAAAGAAGCTCATCTTTTATGGTAACATCTTTATACTTTTCTTCCAGTATCGTTGCCGCTATGCCATTACCATAACGCAAAATATTTTTTTCACTGTCTAAAATCGGTGTTGTTCCATAACCGCATGAAGGTGATTTTGACTTGAGTACTATGGCATCTGCCTGAGGATGCATTTTACAAAAGCTCTCTATCTCCTCACGCAGCAGCTCGGTCACATCTCTATTTGTCTCATCAGTAATAATACGTTCTTTACCATCCACGTCAACAACGTTGATGCGCTCACGCGGCGTTCCAAAAAGAGGAGCCTCAGGGCAGAAAGGAATAATTTCATAATCTTTATAGGCTTCTACTACATCATGAATCTTTTTCGTTTTCCCATCATAACGGCAATACTCTCCTAAGATGCAAGCAGAGATAATGGCCTTTTTCTTAGCAGATGACAACTGATTTTATCTCCGTCATCTCTTCAATGGCAAACTTCGGTCCCTCACGCCCGACACCCGAGAGTTTCACGCCTCCATAAGGCTGAATGTCAAAACGTAGCGTCGGCATATCGTTGATGACAATGCCACCGGCATCAAGTTCATCAATGGCACGGTTTGCCAGATTCAGATCATTTGTAAAAACAGAAAACTGCAGTCCGTATGGAGAGTCGTTCATTCGCTCAATGGCATCATCGAAGCTCTCAACTTTCACAAGTGAGACAATCGGTGCAAAGACCTCTTCACAGACTATTGCCATATCATCACGCACATTTGCCATCACGCACGGATGGAACACTCTTCCCTCTACATGCGGCACAAGCAGAGGAATAGCCCCTTCTTCTATGGCAGACTCAACCCATCCCATGGCACGTGCGCAGGCTTCATCATCTATAAGCGGCCCCATAAAGGTTTCATCATCATAGGGATTGCCGACTTTGAGTCGCTTTGTTGCTGCTGCCATCAATTCGGCAAACTCATCATAGATATCTGCTTCAACATAAATACGCTGCAGCGAGATGCAAACCTGTCCTGAATTGACAAAAGCGCCAAGAACACACTTCGTTGCCGCCTCTGCCAGATCAGCCGATTTTTCTATGAAAGTAGCTGCATTCCCGCCGAGTTCCAAACCTACTTTTTTAATGCCTGCATTTTTTGTGATGATATTCCCAACTGGAACACTGCCCGTAAATGAGATAACGCGAGGAATATCAGAAGTAATCAAAGCACTACCAACCTCTGCATCACCATAAACGACACTCAGTGCATCCGGCACGGCATAATCATTTTCAATAAAGAGCTTGGCAAATTTATAAGCCGTCAGCGGTGCTTCCGGAGTTGGTTTGAGAACAACGGCATTTCCCGCAACAAGGGCAGGTCCGAGTTTATGAGCAACAAGATTCAATGGAAAGTTAAAAGGGGTAATGGCAACAACAACACCTACCGGTTCACGACGGAAAAAAGCCATCGTTTTCTTACCAGAAGGCATCGCGTCCGTATTGATCGTCTCGCCATGCATCGTACGCATCGTCTCAGCAGAGAGCGTCAATGTCTCGATGCAGCGCTCGACCTCAATACGTGCAAAAGTGATAGGCTTACCAACCTCATCGGTAATGGTCTTAGCCATCTCTTCTTTGTTCTCACGCAGCTTCTGTGCTACATCTAGTATCCATGCACAACGTTGTGCAAGTGTTGATTTTTTGGCGAATTTTGCCGCGTCCTTTGCAATGTCAAGTGCTTTTTTCGCATCTTCTTCGCTGCATACTGGAGCACGAGAGACTACTTCACCGTTAAATGGCGACCTTCTCTCGCTCAGTTCCTCTTTTGTTACCGGATCTGAACCAAAAAATATTTTTGCATCCATAATAAATTCCTTCAAATATATTGAAGAGATTATATCATTTAATTAGTTCAATTTCTTCTGAAGAATTGGCATCTGGTCTCTCATCAGCGTCCAATAGTGAAAGATCCGCTTCATCGAGCAGTTCCATATGTGGAATTTTAATCGCTATAACGATAAGCGCCACTCCAAAAATCAAAACAAAATAGGGAGCAAAAGCACCACTCACGTTGGCTAAAGACTCTTTACCGAAATTTGTACCCATCAATGGTTTAAAGATAGTATCATAATATTTTGTAAAGACATATCCGCCAAAAATTCCGCCAATTGCACCGACAAGAACATCAATTCTTCCTTCGGCTATAGAGACAGGACCCGTTCCAGGACATTTTCCAAGTATTGCCATAGATATCCCAAAAAGAATACCTCCGACAATCAGACCAGAGAGGATCATCGGCTTAATATGATACGCAGCATAACCCATCTTTATCTCAAAAAAGAGCCCTATACTGGTGATACCTATCGCTAAAAAGAGCATTTTTGGAATGGTCGTGTCTTTGAGCATTGCAAAGCCGGCAATTTTTTCAAACTTATCTACACGCGTGTACTGAATAATACCACCAAAGATAATTCCTATGATAAAAACAATAGCAAAGGAACCGTGCCCCTCATTTTGTACAATATTGTACATCGCTTCTGTACGTGTCAACACAAAATCAAAATATTCACCTATACTCATTTTGAATCTCCTGATTTGTAAAACAGTTTTCCTGTAATAATTAAAGAGACAAGAACGACACCGCCAAAAATCATGCTGCTAAATGCTGTCTGACTCATACCTGATAAAAAATGTCCCGATGTACAGCCGCCGGCAAGTCTCGCACCTATGATAAGAAAAAAACCTGCTACAAAACTCCAGATAAGACGAGAGATGACAGAACTGTTTTTATATACTTTCCAACCCGTAGGCATGATACTGAAACGAAATGATTTCGTAATGAACACAGAAGTGATAAAACCGCCCACAAGTGAACCTAAAAGCATCACACCTTCCCATGCACCGGGCTTTTCAATCTCTTGAAGGTACGTATAATGCTCTGGATTCATAGCAAAAAGAATCCCCGCATAATACGGTACATATGTCGATGCTCCAAGGGGTCTGCCTGCACCAAAACTTGCAAACGTGTAGAGGAGTAAAAGCGACATTAAAATACCGCCCATCCACCAGGATAATCTTCTTCTCATTAGTTTTCCTTATGATAGATATAAATAATTGCAAAATTATACTCCTATCTCAATTAACAAACGGTAACTTTAGGTTATAATTTCACTATGAAAAAACTATTATTGATACTTATTTTAATAACGACACTTTTCGGATATGAAACGGATAATTGGATTCATGACTATTCAAAAGGCCTCAAGCTCGCACAAAAAGAGCAGAAGAACATCTACCTTTTCATTGGTGCCGATGCCTGTAAATTTTGTAAGATCTTTAAAGAGAAGACACTTTCACAAAAGAGTGTTATGGAAAGACTCCACAAAGACTATATCCTCATCTATCTCTCACGCGACCGTCATTTCATCCCGGATAAATTTCAAAGATATGGCGCACCAAGGCACTACTTTTTAGATCAAAACGGAAAAATTCTCTTTGAAACTTTTGGAGTACTCGAGCCGGCAGGTTTTTTCACAATTCTCGATGAAGCGGATCTAAACAGCGAAAATTAGTAATCAAAAATATGTTCTAATTTAACAATCCCTTTTGGCGGTAAAAAAGTATCTATGACTGCCAATCTTTTATTATTAAGAACGTTTGCAAGTTCTGAAATTTTTACATCGTTGATGCATCTTGCATACTTCTTGTTTGAAAGTATAGGTGTCTGTATCATACACGGCATCGTATCTATAATCTTTTTCTCTCCTACTAAAGAGTACAAAATAGAACTGCTAGCATCATTCCCTGCAATACTTTTAAAAGAATAGCCTTTTCTTGCGTACTTCAAACTTTCATTTTTGAACTTGTCATATCTCGGAAAATCCATATCTAAGAGTACATTATCTTTACTCAGCTCTACTCTTGTAGTCGGCAGAGCTTCCTCATAGCCGACTTCCGTGAAGAAGCCAATAATTTTTGCATAAAGAAACTTTACCGTATACTCCTGTGTCAAAGCAGACTTACGCTCGCATTTACGTAAAAAATCTTTACCAAAGAAACTATTTAGTGTATAAATGCCTCTTATTTTGGAGACAAAATCAAACTCATACCAGAGCCGATTCTTTATAAAATCAACATATTCCTGTGCCACTTTCTGACCATACTCCTGCTCGCTTACTCTCTGAGATGATTGCGTGAGAGCAAAAAATTCTGCGACTGAATGCCCATAGATATATTTAATGAGATACTCAACGCTTGTACTGACACCTATGGTCATGATCATGACGTGATAGCCTGTGTTAAATTCAAAATGTTTCTCTTTTGTCTTGGCATACATTTTTTCATAGCTTCCCCAGAACTGTCCAAGGTGTCCGAGGTAATTAAAATCGTACGAGGGATGATCTTTTAAATAATACGCATACTCCTCAGGACTAAAAACCAAAAACCATTCCGGATAGGTCAAGTAAGTCTGGTCTGCACCTCTTTTATAGCTTGCATCTTGTGAGAAGAGAAGTGTAGCCAAAAGTAATATGGAAAGAAAAAATCTATGCATCAGCTGCTCTTTTTTTCAAAAGCAAGCAAAATATTTTCACTTGGATCACCATACTGTTTCAATCTTTTACCGCTATCTTTAAAACCTGCCATCTCAATATCATCAACTATGGTCTCAATCGATTCGAACTCTCGCACTTCAGACCTTTCATTCTTCAGACTTTCCCCTGTAACTGCATTGAAAACTGCATGAATCAATGAAACGAACTTAAACATGTCATCATCACAAACATCATGCTCTCTTAATATAAATACACCGTTGTTTCTCAGTCGTTTATAAATCAGTTTATGTATTTGCAAACGTTTTTCTTTTTCAATATGATGCAGTCCGCCATACACAGTAATCAAATCCAAACTATTCTCATCAATACCCTGCAACAGTTCAATTAGACTTTCACCTTCTTTAATATAAAACTCTTTTGTAGCTTTTACAGGAAAATTTCCGAGTAATTTGTCTATATCTAACGGAATAGTTTTACTATAAAATTTGCTTGGTTTTTTTATATCTGTCGGTTCAATGAACAGCGCATCATATATATCATGACCCAACAATTCTTTTGTCTGCTCTTTTATCATTTTATTCTGGATCAAAAGTTGTTTTATTATATTTACAGTCGAAGATGGACTTAACAATATTTTTGCCGAAAGTTGACACTCTTTTTGAATATAGTTATATATTTCATCACTATCTTCATATTTTTCAAGCCCTTGCAGCGTTGAATGAAAGACTCTCTTTTCATCACTTCTAAATACATAGAGCAAGAAGTCATACAACTTATCTTTATATTCGTCTTTGTGTAAAATATCATAGAAGTTTTTAGGGTCATATGTATTCTCTTGATAAATATACTTCTCAAACAGAGAATTTCTAAATTTGTATTCAGGATCAAATTCTTTTTTCTTTTTAGCAAAAACTTCAAAATTAGGATATGCCTGAAGCAATTGCTCCTTTGTAGCATGTGGTTGATATGGAAGATAATAAGTTCCTCCTTCACTTATAGCCGCATCAATGGCTTTTCGTGTCCACACAGCCACTGCATCTTTTTCTTTTTGAGATGTTCCTTGTTTATAATAGACGACAAAAGCCAATACCTCACTCCTGCTCCAACTCAGTAATGAATCCGTATTGGCAATTGAATGACGAATGGAAATATTTAAAATATTAGCATTATATGCAACAAATACTTTTGCGATTTTTTGTATAAATGATTCTGCATTCTCTTTTGGAATAAAATATTCTTGCAACACATACGTAGAGTTTTTTCTACTTAATGGTTCCAACTCGGCCACATCATAGCTTGCTTCATAATTTCGCTTATATACCCTCGGCTTTGCAAAAATAACTTTGTCATATAAGTACTCTCTTCTGAGTGGCCCGAATGGAGTTGATGATATTGCCCACAGAGCATACATTTCCAATGGATAGAATTTTCTCACATCCTGAATGCGTTTTTTTTGCGTTACAGCATCTTCAGTTTTAACCCATGTAACAGAATTCACTTTATTATAATGCGGTGGGTAAATATCTGCATTATGAAAAACAGACTTCTCATCTTTTGTTATGAAATCTAAATTTTGCAAATACTCGCTGACTCGCATTTTCTTATTTATTTGCTTGACATTGACATTTTCTGCCAAACAAAGTGTTATATCAGTTACAATACCGATGCTTCCATAACCTCCGACTAACATTTCAAAGTATTCTCTGTTTTTCTCTCTGCTGGCTTTCTGTTCTTCAGCATTCACATCTATGAATCTAAACTCTTTGATAGAAAGTGCCAATGGACCTGCTCCAATATAACGTCCATGAACATTGACACTTAAACTGCCGCCCACTGTAAAGTTGGAATACGTTTGCATTATTGATATAGAGAGATCATATTTGTCTATCTCTTTTTGTATCTCTTTCCATGTTATTCCAGCATTGACTGTTATCTCTTTTTTTTCCGTATCAAGATGAAGAATTTTATTATATTCTCGCATATCAACATGAACAGAATTTTTGCATGCTGTCTGCCCACCCATGCTGTAATGGCCGCCGCCTACAGATATACTTTTGTAATTTTTTACAATATCTTGAATTTCTTCAATACTTTGAGGGTATAAAACACCTGCCACTTTTACAGGGTTAAGAGTTGTAACATCATTGATGCAATTTTTTTTCAACATGATAAACAGCCTAATAATAACTTTTTCTTATTCTATCTAAAAAAAGTGATATTTACCTATATATAACGATATACTAAAATGTAATATTCTCTACTATTTCGATATTATTCGGTGTAACAATAAGTCCATCAAGCATGAAATCAATATCTAAAGCATTTTTTTTCATATATACATGCGCTGTTTTAATAATGCGTGCAAGTTTTGTGGGTGTAATGTTTTGAATAGCGAGCTCATAATCTTCACCGCTTTTTACCTCGATGAAATGAACAACTGCATCTTTTTTTGCAATGATATCCACCTCACCAAAGTGGGAATAAAAATTTCTCTCTATGATGCTGTAGCCATGTTCTAACAGATATTGTACCGCCGTATCTTCTGCTTTGTTACCTTTTGCTCTGCTCATTCTATGTACTTTATTTTTTTTAACTGTATCATACAATAAAAAGTAGTATACTTATAACAAATCAGACTTTTTACAAAAGGATCTCATCTATGAATATGCACAAAATAGTTTCCGGATTTTTCTTTATCCTTGCCATGACCATAAACTTCGGCTTTTTTTATGGAAATCCGGAAGTATTGATTGACCACAGTGCCTATGAGCTTTTTGCAGCGATCGTCGTCAACCTGATTGCAACCGTTTTAAAACTCGGCGACAAGACACAGCTCGGTGCTGTACTGCTTGCAACGAGTCTTGTGGCAGATATCCAGCTTATCGCTTCTGCAACGGTTTGGACGATTGCCTACTATGTTTATCACGACATGGGTCCCGAAGCAACAACGGCCATTGTCTCACTCTCAGGTGGTGCCCTTTTAGCAAACATTGTCTCGGTTATTCTCTTTATCAGCGATACAGTAAAATCTAAAAGATAATACAGCGATATGAATGATCAAATTTTCTGGATTGTTCTTAAACGATTAAGAATACCTTTTCTTGTCATCATTGTCACCTTTGCCATATCTATCTTGGGACTCACGCTTATAGACGGCGTTGATGACCAGGGACATGTTTACCACATGACCTTTTTCGATGCTTTTTATTTTGTCAGCTATATGGCCAGTACCATCGGTTTCGGTGAAGCACCCTACACCTTCACCTACTCTCAACGTATCTGGGTCAGCGGCATCATTTACCTTACGGTTATCGGCTGGTTCTATGCCATCGGTTCTATTGTTGCACTTATTCAGGATGAAGCACTCAGAAAAGCGGTGCAAAGAAATCGTTTCAACAAACAGGTTCGCAGTCTGACCGAACCTTTTTACATCATGCTCGGTTACAACAGTGTCATCAAAAACATCATCAACCGAATCCATGCCAACGATTACCGTTTTGTCGTTTTAGACAAAGACAAAGCAAAGATCGATGCACTAATGTTAGAGAATTTCTACCCTCATGTGCCGGCGATAGACGGCGATGTAACAAATCAGCAAATGCTCAAACTTGCCGGAATCCATAGAAAAAACTGTGTCGGCATTATCTCTCTCTTTCGAGATGATACAAAGAACACACAGATAGCAACGGTCTGTAAACTGCTCAACAAAAAGATTGACATCATTGTAAAAGGGAGTTCACCACAGCACCTTGAACACTTCAAATCGATGAATCTCAAACATATTCAAGACCCCTTCAATACTATCTCAAAGAGAATTTACTACAGTATTACCGCCCCGCATATCTGGCTTTTGGAGATGTGGGCATACGGGCACAGTCTCAATCTTCGAAAACGCGACCTCTTTCCAAAAGGAAAATATATCATTTGCGGTTACGGACGAATGGGACAGGCACTTGAGATCGGTCTGAAAAAAGCAAATATAGAATATGTCACCTATAAAATAGATTCAAAAACATACCAAAAAGAAAAAGGAACGACACTCTTTGGTGATGAAGAAGATACACAAAAACTTCTCGACCTTGGCATCAGCGATGCGGCCTGCATCATCGCTGCAACAAAAGATGACCTGCTCAATCTCACCATCTTGAACAAAGCGAAAAAACTCAATCCTGAGATCTTCACCGTAGCACGTGAAAATGCCATTGAAGAGCTTACAATGTTCCAGGCAGCTAAGATAAATAAGATCTATGTTCTTGAGAAGATTTTGGCCGATACAACCTATACTCTGCTTTCAAAGCCGCTTCTTGATGCCTTTGTACATGAAGTTCGTAAGAGGGATGAAGCATGGGGCGAGATCATCGTAAATATGCTCAACAATATCATAGGCGGTACTCCGGACTATTTTGAGATTGCAGTAAATAAAGAAGAAACGTATGCGCTCGCACTCGAACTGGAAAAAGGAAAAAAAATAACACTGGCAAATCTTCGACGTTCACGTGAGAATAGAGAAGAGCTGCTGCCTATTGTCTTTTTACTTTTAAAACGAAAAGGTGAAATCTTTTTAATTCCCGATTCACAAATGAACATAGAACTTGACGATCAGCTACTCATCGTTGCCGATAATGAAAACAGAGAAGACTTTGAGTACATCATCAACAACATTTATGAACTTGACTATATTTTAGAGATTGAAAGGCCCAAACTTTTTGGGCTCTTTTAGCAGTTTATAACTTCTACTTTTATCGTTTTAAACGCAGCCGTTAAAATAAGCTCATCTCTAGCATCCCCAAAGAGAGCATTAATTCTACTTTTTGCATGATGGAAAGTTGCAAAGAGCGTCTTTGGCTGCACCTTATCAGTGATTTTTACTGTAAGGGGATTTGTCTCTCCGTAGGCTGATTTGAGTATGACTTTTTCACTCGTAAAATCAGCTGCATCATCTTCACATACAAGTAAAATATCTTCATCATATCTGTCATTGAGCTTTTGGGAGCGTTTTGTTTGTGCAGCATTATTATAATGTGCAAGTGTGCGTCCCGTTGTCAAGTGATAACCTTTGAGATTTTTCTCTATAATCTCTTTTATCATACCGCGCAGTTCATACTGTTTGTATTTAAAGTACCCGTAACCATCTTCCGTTCTAAAATCCAACTGATGTAAAATCGGTGTATCTTCGGTATGAACAGGCCACTGCAGTCCACGTTTTCTATGTTTTTCAAGCCGATGATAATCTGCACCGCTGAAACGTCTGTATGCGACGCGCTGCACTTCACTCCAGACATCTTTGCTCGATTTATAATCAGCACTCCCGCCCATTTTATTATCTAGTATCTGCAGCACTTCCCAGTCATCCGGCAGGTCTGATTTGACAAGCGGTTGAGAAAGGTGCAGACGACGCATTGCATTGACATAGACACCCGTCTTTTCATAAGCGGACTTAACGCCCACAACAATATCCGCACGGCTCGCTACATCGGTCATAAACAGCTCCTGTACAAACAGCAGCTCCAACTCCTCAAAAGCACGGTCTATTTTATTGAGATTCGGATGAATATGCGTGAGGTCCTCACCAATATTAAGTACTGCTTTAAGGCGTCCTTCAAGCATTTCATCGACAAGTTCAGGAGTCATAAGTCCCACCTCTTTTGGCTCTTGATAATCAGGATCGTAATACGGAAGCATTCCCATGTCACAAGTTCCCTGAACATTGTTCTGTCCACGAAGCGGCATCAGTCCAGCACCCTCTTTTCCAATATTTCCAGTCATCAGTGCCAAGTGTGTAATGGCCATAACGGCATATGAGCCGTCAAGATGTTCCGTAATGCCAAGTCCCCAAAAGATCATCGATTTTTTAAGTGCATACTCACGTGCAACCTTGCGCACCATTTTTGAAAGATATTCATACCCCTCTATTTCGTTAAAATAGTCAGGATTTGCATACGGGTCGTTCAGTATCTTCTCTTTAAATTCAGCAAAACCTTTTGTTCTGTCTTCGATAAAACTCTCATCATATAACTCTTCGTCAATAATAACGTAAGCGAGCATATTCAAGATAAGAAGATTTGCCTCATGCGGCATGATCGCTTTGTATTTTGCAAAACGATGCAGTTTTATCTCACGCACATCAAAAACAGCCAGGTTGTCTTTTTCCCGAGCAACATCCAAGATACGGTTTGCGATGATAGGGTGCGCTTCGGTAGTATTTGAACCGATAACGATCATAAAATCAACATTATAGATATCATTGTACGGATTCGTTGCCGCCCCTTCACCAATAGTTGCGCGCATCCCTTTGAGTGAAGGTGAGTGGCAAACACGCGCACAGTTATCTACGTGAGGAGAGTTAAGAGTATGACGGGTAAATTTTTGAAACAAATAAGAAGACTCACAAGAGGTACGCGCACCTCCGATGGAAGCGACAGATTTACGACCATACTCTTTTTGAATCTCTCCCAGTTTCATCGCACATGCAGTCGTAGCCGCATCGAGATCACACTCGTACCAGGTATCATCAAAATCAACAAGAGCCGAAGCGACCGCTTCTTTTATATCAGGATTTTTTTCTAAGAAACTTTTACGAATACGAGGCACTCGAAGTCTATCCTCAGCATCAACGAAATCATAGCCGTATTTCCCTTTTATACAAAGTTTTCCCTGACTTACCACACCGTCAGGATGCGCAAATACTTTTTTTATCTTATTCTCTTTTGTATCGATATGTGCCGCTATATCACATCCCACTCCACAGTAGGTACATACGCTGTCTATCGTTTCTATATTTTCCATTTTTCCACCCTTCTCTACTCTTGAGGCTATTTTGCAAGATTTTTAAACAATGTTTTTTGAGGCTCAGACCAAAGGGAGGATTTGTCCTTAAAAAATATTGTTTAAAAATCGGCTTTATGCAATATTAGTTTGAAAGATAGTTTACAATCCTTTGACTTAAAGCTGACGGAAGTAAGTTCATGAACCTGATGATTAAATAAAATCTAAGCGGAAAAGCATAGAACTCTTTTCCTTTGTCAATAGCATTTTTCATTCTTAAAACTCCCTCACTTGTTTCAAGTAAAAAAGGCATTGAAAAATCATTCTTATCAGTCAACTCACTCTTAATAAATCCGGGTAAAAGGGTAATGATCTTTATCCCATACGAAGAATATTTATAACGAAGGCCTTCTGCATAGGCATTAAGTGCACGTTTGGAAGAAGAGTATACCTTTGAAGATGGCATTGAAAAAAGGGATGCCAAAGAGGAGATAAAAACAACTTTGCCGCTTCCATGCTCACGCAGCTTTGGCATCAAAACTTCCAAAATAGCATGATTTGAAAGCACGTTGACATCATAGAGATTTTTAAATGCTGCTATCGTCGGTATATCCTCACTGTGACCCAAAGAAACACCTGCATTGAGAATGAGCATATCAACACTACCGATACTCTCTATCTTCTCTTGCAGTAGAGCAAAGTCTGTCACATCAACAACAATAATTTTAACAGATTTACAGTGTGGAGAGATTTCTTTTTGAAGTTGTTGCAGTTTTGCCTCACGACGAGCCAGTAAAATAAGCTCATTATCTTTTGAAGCATACTGACGGGCAAACTCGGCACCAAGGCCACTACTTGCACCGGTAATGAGGATTTTCATTTCAGAAGTTACACTATCCTGATCATCACAGGTTTTGCATGAACGAAATCAAGAGCTTCAAGTTCTTTCATCATCGCCTGAATATCTTTTTCAACAGCCAGATGTGTAGAGATAAGAAGATTGGCTCTCGCATCTTCACTTGGACGCTGCAGCATTGTTTCTATAGAGATACTGTGTGTTTCAAAGATTTTTGTCAATTTTGCAAGTACGCCCGCTCTATCTGAAACATTGATACGCAGGTAGTATTTTGACTCTATCATATCTGCAGATTTGAGTGTGAGTGTATTGCCTTCCATTGGACGGTTAAATCCCAACATAGGCGTTGATTTTCCACTTCTTGCAATGTCAATGATATTGGCAACTACAGCCGAAGCCGTTGCATCACCGCCCGCTCCAGGACCATAGTAGAGTGTTTCACCCACTTTGTCACCCACAACAGATATACCGTTCATCACACCATCTATTTTTGCGATCATCTCTTCTTGCTTTATCAGACAGGCATGCACACGCAGTTCAACTTCATTGCCGTCTTTTTTGGCGATTCCAAGCAGTTTGACGGCATAACCAAACTCTTTTGCAAAGGCGATATCATCCTGTGTCACTTTGTCAATACCCTCAATAAGAATATCTTCGGGTTTGGCGTCAATGCCGTATGCAATACTTGCCAAAATAAGCAGTTTATGCGCTGCATCAAAACCACCGACATCAAAGGTAGGATCCGCTTCGGCATAGCCTAGTTCTTGCGACTCTTTTAATATAGCGTCATACGCCACACCCTCATTGGTCATCTTCGTCATCATGTAATTACAGGTACCGTTCATGATACCCATAATAGACTCTATATGGTTTGCAGAAAGTCCGTCACGCAAAGCATTGATGATAGGAATACCGCCGGCAACACTCGCTTCAAACTCAAAGGGAATATTTCCTGCGAGGTCCTGCAGCTCATATCTGTGATATGCCAAAAGTGCTTTGTTCGCAGTGACAACTGCTTTACCGCTTTCAAGAGCGCACTTGACAACTTCAAACGCTTCATCGACACCACCCATGAGTTCTACAACGATA
Source organism: Sulfurimonas paralvinellae (assembly GCF_014905135.1). NCBI lineage: Bacteria > Pseudomonadati > Campylobacterota > Epsilonproteobacteria > Campylobacterales > Sulfurimonadaceae > Sulfurimonas > Sulfurimonas paralvinellae. The sequence goes on from NZ_CP041406.1 coordinate 1,780,362, forward strand.
TCTATCTCATTATCGTTTAGAATATCATCGACATTGTCCGTGAGTGTGATGTCAAGTCCTCTCTCTTTTGCAAGATTTTTAACAACACCGCTTTTAACAACAATGTCACGTCCCGCACGTGCAGAGATGACATCTGCATTCTCTTTTAAAATGTTTGCGACACTTGTCCCAACTGTTCCGACACCAATAATTCCGACTTTTATCATAGTTACTTACTCTCTTGATTACAGCCGTCAAACTGTTTTAAAAATTCTTTGATATTTCTTGCCGCCTGACGAATGCGATTGTCATTTTCAATCAAAGCGATACGAACATATCCTTCTCCATACTCACCAAAACCGATTCCAGGTGCTACAGCGACTCCCGCTTCTGTGAGCAGACGTTTTGAAAACTCCAACGAACCTAAATGCGCTACACAATCAGGAATCTTCGCCCAGCTGAACATTGTCGCTTCATTTTTTTCAATATGCCATCCCGCACGCCCAAATGCTTCAATAAGAACTTCCTGACGATGGTTGTACTTCTCTGTAATATCCCAAACACACTGCTGGTCTCCATTAAGTGCGACTGTAGCTGCCACCTGAATCGGTGTGAACATTCCATAATCTAGCCACGACTTTATCTTTTGCAGTGCACCGATAAGTTTCGGATTACCAACAAAGAAACCGACACGCCAACCTGCCATATTGTATGATTTTGAAAGTGTAAATGATTCAACGGCAACATCTTTTGCACCCTTTACCTGCATAATTGACGGTGTTTTATAGCCGTCAAAGGTAATATCTCCATAGGCAATGTCAGAGATAATATAAAAACGTTTCTCTTTGGCCATAGCAACAAGACGCTCATAGAACTCCGGTGTAACTGTAGCCGTTGTCGGATTATGCGGGAAATTGACAAGAACATACTTTGGTTTTGGAGAGCTCTCTTTAAAAACCTTTTCCAAGTTTTCAAAAAACTTGTCTTCATCAAGTCTATAGTGTTCATCGAATTCGATGCCGAATTTAATGACATTTCCCCCTGCCAAAATGAAAGAGTATTCATGAATAGGGTATGTAGGATCAGGAACGACAGCAACATCTCCAGGGTTCGTAATAGCATACGTGAGGTGTGCGTACCCCTCTTTTGAACCCATTGTAGCGACACACTCAGTTTCAGGGTCAAGATGACAGTCATAACGACGCTCATACCAGTCTGCAATTGCTTTTAAGAGTTTAGGGATACCTTTTGATGTAGAGTACCCGTGTGTTTTCGTTTTCTGGGCAGATTCAACAAGTTTGTTTCTTATGTGTTCAGGAGTAGGTCCATCAGGATTTCCCATAGAAAAGTCTATAACATCTTTTCCTGCACGGCGTTCAGCCATTTTAATATCATTAACTTCCGCAAAAACGTACTTTGGAAGTCTCTCAACTCTGTTAAATTTAAACTCATCAAACATAATTAACCCTAGTAAAAATATAGATGCTATTTTAGCGAAAAATATTTAGAATAAGATAACACAGTCGTAAACTAACGTCTTCCTTTTGGCAGAAGAATGAGTTCATCACGAACATTTTTCAAGGTATAAAGATCAGATATTTTGATATACGTTGCATTTTTTGGAATATTTAGCAGAATCTCTTTGTAAATCTTATCTCTTTTGAGAATTTTTACAAGATGCAAAGAGCTGTCATAGTAAGCGATATAAGGGTACCAACTATTACGTCTAGAGCTTTTTATCTTGAGGCTTCTGATCTTGGAAACATCAAGCCAATGCGCATAGAGCGAACGTTTTAGCTTTACCTCTTGTGAGGCTTGTAGCATTTGCACATTTAGTTTTGCTTTGGTAATATCGATCACATAGGTCCACTCTTTTGGTCCGTTTTTCTCTATGTCGATAATATTACAGGAGCTTTTTTGCAGTTGCGTTTGCAACACCAACGGATCCGTTGCATATTCCGATGTAAGATTGATACTCCAGGTAAACTCTGAAGAGTCCAAATTTGAAGCAGTTGTCACATAACGATAGTAACCTATACTTCGCAGTGTATCACCCATCAGCTTGACAAAAAAGAGCGGAGAACCATTTGTCTTGAAATTGAGGCGAAACTCCTGAGGCTTTTTAAAAAAAAGTTTTAAAAGACCGTTCTCTTTGAGTGTTTGTACAACTTTAACGGCATCAACTCTGTCATTTTGATAGAACGATGATTTTGGATCAAAGATAACGTTGATAAAACCTTTGTTCTCTTCGTATGTTTTATCATTCAAAAAACTTTTTATTTTCGTTGTCAAATTGTCATCTTGACTGCTTACCTCTTCTAAAACAACTTCATCTTCTGCAAAAGCAAATGTACATAGCAGCAGGAGTGAAAGTAAAAATTTTACCATGCACTACCTCTGTTCAATTTTTTAAACTCGTTAAGTGATATCTTTGAAATCCTGCCTTCTTGATAATGGAGTCTCAAAGTGTCTTTTGAACTAAATACCTCTTTTTTACCATCAACAATGACATCTATGTAGCCATGGCCGAAATAGAGCAGCCACTCTTTTGAAGGATCAAGTTCAAATTCACCTTCAAAAGTCTTTTGGTACTTTTTATCGGTAGCGACATCGATATAGCCCATCCATACTTTCGTTCGTGCATTGATCTTCAAGCTGTGCACAACAGCTTTTGGCTCCGGAATTTTTACAGCTGTTACATTGGCATCAACACTTACTGCAGTTGTATTTTCATCACTTGCATTCTCTTCACTGCTATTTGTTTCAACAACGATATTTTTCTTGACATCTTGGATGATTTGATGCTCATTAAGAGCATTTTGCATGCTCTCATCTGCCGATTTGGTTGTATAAAAAATAGCGACAATAAAAAGAATAATGGCAATCACAATATAAATAATGGTCAGATTCTTTTTCTTTGATGAGGGCTTGAAAATAGTCTCATCAGTTATCAAGGCATCTGAATTATTTTTTTCATCAAAATAGCCTATTCCGCGTGAGCGTGTACTGCTTAAATCTTCGTCATATTCTCTCTCAAGTATAGATACGAAACCAACAAACTGTACTTTGCTCAGTCCATCAAAACTTTCATACAGAATTGCCTGTACATGTTCGACCGGAATATGCGTATCTTCATAAATCTTCTGCGCGCCAATATCTTTCAATCTCTCTAAAGCATCACTCATATCTCATCCTATCCATCAAAATTGCACCTGCCACACTAACATTGAGTGAATCAAAGTCATGTGTCATTTTTATGCTTACTATCTTGTCGAGCTTTGCACTCACGCGTGAGGTCAGACCTTCTCCCTCGTTGCCAAGAACGAGAACCCTTTTTTTGACAATTTCCGCTTTGCGTATATCTTCACCGCCCATATCCGCGCCATAACTGATGAAACCTGACATTTTCAGATCATTGAGAACATTATGGATATTGTGCTCGACGGCAAAGGGCATATCAAAAAGTGCTCCGGTACTCGTTCGAAGCAATGGCTCGATATTTAACTTTTTTATACCGCAGGCGATAATGGCATCCACACCCAAAGCATATGCACTTCTAACAATAGCACCGATATTGCCGACATCGGTAAGTCCTGCCAAAACAAGTACGAAATCTTTATCAAAAAAATCTTTATAGTTCTGCGGCAGATAATCTTTCACCTCAGCCAAAAAGCCTTGATGATTGGCATTTTTGCTCATCTTTACCGCTGCTTCATTTGGTATTCGTTTGATTTCAAAGCCCATTTTCATGAGTCTTGAATACTCTTTTTTATCAAGTTCACGCGCCAAATACAGCGTTTTTATTTTCTGCGGGTAGTGATTGATGAGATAGTAAATTGGTTGCTTTGCATAAATTAACATGTAAGTATTTTATCTAAAAAACTGTTACAATGAAAATTTAAATTTCAAGTAAGCGTTGATAGCAGGATTTTGTATTTTCTCCTGTTATTTTTGATATCAATTTTGCCTGTACTTTTTTCGGAAGATCAAGAGCCAAAATATCTTTTTCACTCACAGCAGAACTTGCATGGGTATCTCCTGCCTGTATGACAACGACCCATTCACCTTTAAAGTTACCGTTGAGCTTTGTTAAGATATCTGCCGCTTCGCCGTGCAGATATGTTTGGTATTTTTTTGTAAGCTCTTTAGCGACAAAAAGTTCTCTTTGGTCATCAACCTTGTCTATCTCACGCAGCAGTTTTTCTATTCTATGCGGCGATTCATACAAAACGGTCGTATAACCGTTATACATCGCCTCTTGAAGTTGCTGCTCACGTGAGCTGCCTTTATGATCCAAAAAACCAAAAAAGAGCATCTTTGTCTCTATGAACCCACTTGCGACAAAAGCGGTAAGTACGGCATTTGCTCCAGGAAGGACATCATACTCCACATCATTTTCTATACAGTAGCGTATCAATGTCTGTCCGGGATCACTCACACCGGGCATACCGGCATCACTTGCATAGACAATATTTTGTTCAAAAAAAGATGGTTCTAGTTTTTCAACAAAATCTTGTTCATTGTGAGAGTGAAGTGAAATAAATTCCTGGTTTTCTTTAAAAGAGGTGTTATAACGTTCTTTGAGGATATTGATGAGTTTCTTTGTGACACGGGTATCTTCACAAAGTAAAATGTCAGCCTCACGCAGAGCTTCAATAGCTCTAAGCGAGATGTCGCCTATATTTCCAATTGGGGTTGGAACAAGACTAAGCACAAGTTAAAAAATTACTTTTTAGCGTAACGTGCTTTAAATTTCTCGATACGTCCGGCAGTATCAACCATACGCTCTTCACCTGTGAAGAATGGGTGACATTCGTTACAGATATCGATTCTCATCTCTGGTTTTTGACTTTTTGTTACAAAAGTGTTTCCGCATGCACATGTTACTGTACAATCAACTAATTCTGGGTGAATACCTTTTTTCATGCTTTTACCTTTTGCTACACGTCTTGTGTACGTATAACTATATATTTTTTAATTCCGTATGGGAGCGGAATTTTATGAGGCGGATTATATCCAAGTTTTGCTTAAATTACAAAAGTATTTTTGATGCAACTGCCAATACAGCTGATTCTGAACGCAATATCATCGGGGTATCGAGTCGAAAGACTTCCTGATCTTCTAAGAACTCTTTCTCATTTTTCGAAAAACCACCTTCACAGCCTATGAGCACTGTTTTAAAATCACTCTCGCAGCCGAGTGTTTTTTCTGTAAAGTCAAATACTTTCATATCGGGATTTTGTGACACGAATTCCTGAAGGGTTTTGCATGTATCAAACTCCATAAGCTCTGTGCGTCCGCACTGTTGATTGGAAGCTTCGATTATTCGCTCAAAACGCTTAAAGTCAGGTTTGAAATTTTTCTGTGAACGTTCACAGTAGATAAAAGTAATCTTTTTCACCCCTGCTTCGTTTAGTGATGCAAGGACTTTCTCTACCGATTTGTTATCAATGACACACCAGCCGATGTGCAGCTCTTTTTTTGCTTTTATCTCAACTATCTCGGAGTTGATCAGCTCAAAATCTACACTTCTTGGCTCTATGCTGTTCAGTCTATAACGATGCAGTGTCTTTATATCTTCTTTATTGCGAAAGCCAAGTTCATCACCGACAGTATGACGGCGAACTTTAATGAGATACTTGAAATCTTCTCCCTTTATTACGAGCCTCTGACTGCCTGCTTTTTCATTGAAGAGATAGATCATTTTAAACGAACCACATCCAGAGTGACATCAAAAGCACCAAAATGAACTCTGCTTGTAAAATTGTACGTCCAAAAGGTTTATAGACATTAAAAGCATTCTCTTTTTTCGTACTGAGATACTTTAAAGCTTTCAAACGTTTTGCTTCCAATACGATCAAAACAATTCCAAGAATTATCATCGCGATATTTTCTACACTGAATTCAAGATGCTTCGCCGCCATCATTACAACCCCTGTAAAGAGCAGTGAACCAAGCACTGTTATCTCCAAAGGCACCCAATAAAGTGAGTTTGCTCTTTTATATTTCGCCAGATCCTCTGAAGAGATCAAAATAAATAAATTGATAAAAATCATTACCAAAACCGCAATCGCACTCCAACTATGTAGGGCTAAACCCATATTATACATTTCATTCATAACGAAATTATATTATAATATGCTAACGAAAGAAAGGGTTGCACAAAATGGCAGTTACAATTGAAAAAGCACTTGAATTAATCTATACAAATACAAAACCAAAATCTTTAAAAATCATACCCATCGAAGAGGCTCTTGGCTACATTCTTGCCGAGGATATCACAGCGGTACACAATCTACCGCCTTATGACAACTCTGCAATGGACGGTTACGCCGTTAAAATAGAAGACAGCGGTAAATGTGTTACAGTGCACTGCACAATTTTTGCAGGCGATGACTTTAAAGGCGAGCTATCTTGCGGTGAAGCAATAAAGATTATGACAGGAGCGCGTATTCCGCTGGGAACACAGTGCATCGTTCCCATAGAAGATACTCAAATTTGCGATGGCGGCGTAAAACTGCCTGAGAACCTGACAATAAGCAAACATATCCGTTTTGCAGGTGAAGATATTAAAAAAGGGCAGAAACTCTTAAGCAGAGGAGATAAAATTGACGCTCACCAGATCACACTCTTAGCTTCACAGGGGATCAGCCATATAAAAGTCTATAAAAAACCACGTATAGCACTCTTTGCATCAGGAAATGAGCTGAAGATGCACTTTGAGCAGGTAGAAGAGTATCAACTCTACAACACTAACACGCCGACACTGCTCGCACGTGCCAAAGAGTTGAGATGTGAAGTTGAGTTCATCGGCACTGCTGTTGACACACTTGATGATATACATACCCACATAAAAAGTGCACTTGATTGTGACATTATCATTACAAGCGGCGGTGTGAGTGTCGGCGATGCCGATTTTACAAAAGAGGCCTTTGGAAACTTCGGCTATGAGATACTCTTTGACAAAGTAGAGATAAAACCGGGAAAACCAACTACCGTTGGTAAAATAGGCGATAAAATGATACTCAATCTTCCTGGAAATCCACTTGCAGCAGCACTGAATTTTGAGCTTTTTGGACGCAGTATCATCTATGCTATGAGTGGAGCAAAAGCAAAGTTCATCAATCCAATAAGAGCAAAAATGAAAAATGACTTTCAGCTGCGTCCCGGCAGACGATCTGTCATTCCGGGATATTTTGACGGAGAATTTTTCACTGTTTGTGAGCAATATGCACCAGGGATGATCTCACCTCTTGCTCAGGCAAACAGTTTTATCATCGCAAGCCAGACATGTGATTTTATCAAAGAAGGAAGCAGTGTGAAAATCATTTCAACAAAATTCAGTTTTACTGCTAAGGAGTTTCAAGAACTTGTCACTCCTTAAAAGAAATTTTTAAACAGAATCAGGATTGACAAAAGTCTCCTCATTTAAAATCTTTTCCCACAATCTTCTATCTTTAAAATCCTCTTTGACCTGTGGAGAAAAATCTATCTCACAAAGATTGATGTCACCCATCTCTTTGGAGTAGGCATCAGCTTCAAAACACTGTGCATAGCCTGTATCTGTTTCATGGACAATGACAGAGTGCAGTTTCACCTCTTTTTCTCCATTTATTTTAGAGGTAAGACCAAGCAGTTTGTCTATCATAACAAAAATAACACGTGAGAACTGTTCTGCAGAAGGAGAAACCGGAAGTTCAACCCAACGTGCAGAGTGTTTTTTCATATCACGCAGATACTCTGCATCATCCTCACGCCACAATGCAATCGCATGATCAAAACTCTCAACAAGATCTTTCATGTTCTGTTTCATCAGACCAAAATCATAAACCATCTGACCATTGTCCAAAAAATTTGATTCAAAAAGGATCTCAACTTTATAGGAGTGCCCATGGACAGAACTTCTGCATTTTACTGTCGAGCATCTACGAACTACGTGAGCGTTTTCAAATTTGAATAATTTTCTGATTATCATACTTCTCTCCTTAAGAGTTTTCCCATTGTTTTGTAAGATTATTTATAAGGCTCAGACCAGCGGGGAGGATTTGTCCTTGTAAATAAGCTTACAAAACGATGTCAGCAAGAACTCTACACTCCTTTATTCGCATCCCAGATACGTATATGCAGTCTGTCGCTAAAATTGTAGCCTTTTGCCTTGCAAAACTCTATAAGCGGCTCAGTATTGGCTTCAACTTCTGCTTTTGTACCGCCAACAGGCATGCAGTAGACCTTTGTTTTTGGTGAATGGATCCGGATGCTTTCTATCTCATCTTCGAGTGCCAGATCGATAGAGTCTCTATCTATGGAAAACTTAAAAAAAGCATCTTTTGCATTTGAGGCAATATTGTAAATGACATCTCCGCGAATACGTTTGGAAAGAGGCTCTTTTGAATTGGCAAGTTTTACCGACAAAGCGAATACACACTCTTTATAGACCGGATAGTGCTCAAAATCAATATTTAGCGAACCGTTCGTCTCAAATGTCACCTGATGCCCTCTGGCAATCAAAAGCTCAAGGAAAGTCACAAAGACTTCATCATTGGCATATATCAAAGGCTCGCCACCGGTCAGGACAATATCTACAGCACATGGCAGATCATAAAGTTCCAAAACACTTAAGAGTTCCTGCGGCTTTGTGATTGGTATCCAAGTATGGGAAAAATGTTCTTTATTGACAGCATAGACAGTATCGCAACCAAGGACCTCAACGCCGTCATCCGCTTTTTCAATACAGCCAAAACCCTCACAACGCATATTACATCCGCCAAAACGAAAAAAAAGTGAAGGAGTACCTACATATTTTCCTTCGCCCTGAATGGAGTAAAAATGTTCAACGAGATAGACCATTATGCTGTATCATCCACCGGTTTCATAAAATGCACGGGTAGATACTTCATCATCTTCTCCGCCCCAGCGGTTTTTCTCTGGTTTTGTACGGACGACTTCTTTGAGTACAGCTGCCGCTCCTTTAATATCACCCCGCTTGACAGACTCTGCAATGCTCATCGCTTCATCAAAATAGAGGCATGGAATAAGCTGTCCTTCCGCTGTCAATCTAATACGGTTACACTGCTTGCAAAAGTCATCTCCATAGGGCTCGATAATCCCGAATCTGTATCCATCATCCATTTTATAATACTTCGCCGGAGAAGCTCCATCATAGCCCTCAGAGACAAAACTGTACTTTTTGGAAAGTTCATCTAAAGCTTCTTGTCCGCTTAGTTTCGAAATGCCCGCCTTTGCGTAAGCATTTTCCATATACTCTATAAAACGTACCGTAATATCACGAGCTTTGCAATATTCCAAAACATCTGAAATCTCATCAGCATTCATACCCTTCATAGGCACCATATTCGCTTTTACTTTCAGTCCTACTTTGAGTGCTTCATCGACACCTTCGAGTACATTTTTCAAGACATCTTTACCCGCAATTGCCTGTGCGACTTCCGGCTTCAAAGTATCTATACTTACGTTTATTCGCTTAAGTCCGGCATCTTTTAGCTTCTGTGCCGTTCCTTTGAGTAAAAATGCATTGGTTGTCATTGCCAGATCAACATCGGGTGCATAGTCATAGATCATTTTAATGAACTTATCAAGGTCCTCACGCAGAAGCGGTTCTCCACCTGTTATACGAATCTTCTTGACACCTTCATCAATGGCTACTTTCATAAATTCAAAAAGTTCTTCAAATGAGAGCAGATTCTCTTTTGGCACCCATGAAAAAGGTTTTTCCGGCATACAGTACTGGCATCTGAAGTTACATCTCTCTGTCACCGAAACACGAATATAATCGACGACTCTGTCATAGCTGTCTATGAGCATATATTTTCCTATTGTTTATTATTTGTATTATATCCGCTCTAGTTGAAATTTGCTTTACTCACCTTCAAGCGGATCATAGTAAAAGGTTGTTTCACCCTCTTTATTTTGAGGTTCAGATTTTTTTTCTACTTTTTGTGTTGCTCCTGGTTTTTCATCTTTCTCATCTACATACAAAGGAGTATTTTTTACATTATCACCGATTGACTCTTGGATTATATGGATGATTTCCATTTTGCCATGGCTGTCTTTTTGAACACGCAGATAGTAATTCTTCGAAGATTTCAGCTGCATCGTAACCGCTGCTTTTTCATTACCGTGGTGTATCTCTATTGTTGTAGTTCCCGGCTTTATTCCAAATCGTGTTTTATATCCCGGCATTAAAGATATCTCTGTATCTTCTCCATTGATATAGACCTCATACTTTTCATTAGAATCCATATCTTTATCGAGATAGATATAGACTACTCCACCCTGGTAAAAGATGCTCTCTTCTTCAAATCCAACTTCCACATTCGAACATGAAACAAAAAATAGCGACATCATTGCTGCAATCAACAAATATATTTTTTTCATATTAACCCCTTTATATAAAAGCCATTATACTCAAAGATGGAAAATATTAAACGCTTAACGGTTTATCGACACTTATTTCTATTGTAGAGCAGATGATATCATGCAGTGCTTTTTTATCTTTGCGATAAAAAGGAGTTAAAAGTCCAAGCAAAATTGTTGCCGAAAACAAAAAAGCTATAAAACGGACAAATGCGCGAATGAAGCTGATATTTTCATGTGTTGTATCATCCACGACTTTAATATCATAGGCTTTTTTACCCGGAGTTTGCCCAAATTTGGAAATTAAAAGTGCATAGATGAGGGCATAGAGTGTCACACCCAAAAACGGTGCCCACTGAGAAGATTGAAACGCCTCTTTACTGCCCATGACTACATAGGTGATAAAATAGAGTATAGGGGCATATATCATAAACATATCAGTAATGAGCGCCTTGATACGATCGGGATACGAGGCATAACGTATCTGTGTTTTATTTTTTTCTTGAAGTTGTTGTTTGCGTTTTTTATTTTTTTTAATATCTCTGAATCTCATAAAAAAGATTGTAACGAAGTTTTTCTTTAAGGGGAGTAATGTAGAGGAGCAAAAGGGAAAATTCCCTTTTGCGTGAGTTGTTAGTGAAGATCTCTCCAGACCTCTTTTTTCCAAAGAATAGCGAAGATTGCAAAGATAAACATAAATATCATTACATTTCTACCGACTTCTTCTCTTTTAAATCTTTTTGAATCACCGACATCTTCAAGGTGTTCAATAACTTTCTCAGCAGCAACAGCATTTACACCAACACGTGGCATTGCAGTTCCTTTGAGGTAGTTTTGAGGATTTTCAACAAAAGTTTTAATGTAGTGCTCACCGCGTGAACGGATATACATACTTAAATCCGGTGGTAAAGTTCCCATATATTTTTTCAATGCATCTTGATAATCAAGTACATTTTTCTCAAACATCAACTCATCTTGTTTATGTTTAAATGCAGGTTTTTCACCGATTTGTGTCCATGCAGGATGTAATTCACCCTCTTTGTTGTATTCATAATGAATAGCGTGACATCTACCACAAGCAGTTTCGAACGCTTGATTTGGTGTCAATTCCTCAGGTTTTGGAGCGATAGACTGTAGGTAAGCAACCATGTCAGCAACTTCCTGATCTAAATCTCCACCTGCACCATAGAATTGTGTCATTGGGTGCATTTGTCCTTTTGCAGGGTCAAATTTGTGCTCTACCATTAAAGCGTGAGCTGGGTTTTTAATGAGCGCTGCTAAGAATTTAGGATCAAATACAGCACCTGCATTTGAAAGATCCGGTGGATTAACACCATAACTTTGTGCTGCAGTAACAGGATCCATAGGAGCCGGCATACCAGCTGCTTTGATACCATGACAACCAGTACATGCACCGGCACCCATAACTAGATCTTTACCACGAGCTGCGTCACCTTTTTTAGTGAGTGCAGGAAGATCTTTGTAAGCAAAACCTTCACTCTCATAATGTTTGTGCATTTGTGAATGTGCAAAAGGCTCAACTAACCAATATGTTAAAAGAGTAAAAACAGTTACAACCACTAATATAAATAATTCTTTCACTTTTTACTCCTTAAACTTTTTTTTCAAATTTAGTGATGAATGGAAGTGCTATCCATAGACCAATAAATGTTAGTGCTGCATAAAGTCCAATTGTACTAAACAGACCTTCAGGTGGAACTTTACCCATTGCAGTCAGTATGATCATATCAATAAGCATTGCCCAGAACCAATATTTAAACAGACCACGACGTGATGCAGGAACTGCATTTGGACTTCTGTCTAAGAACGGCAGCATAAAGAAAATAACCTGTGCAAAAGCAAACGCAATTAGACCAACATTCGTTGAGAATGGACGCAAGATCTCATAAGACCATAGGAAGTACCACTCAGGATAGATGTGCGTAGGAGTTTTGAGTCCATTTGCAGGGTCAAAGTTCACCGGATCCATTGCGAAATCATAATGATAGAAGACTAAATAGAAGAAGAAAATCAAATAGATTCCAACAACCATCATATCTTTAGACATAAAGTCATTTGCAAATCTGATTACTTTAGAACCTGCTTTATCACCAGACAAATATTTTTTCGCTTCTGCATCAAAATCGATTTCTTCACCATCTTGATTATTTACGTGAGGAATACGGAGTGCACCGAAGTGAAGACCGATAAGTCCTAAAATAACCAAAGGAATAAGAAGAACGTGAAGCATAAAGAAACGGTTCAAGAATGCCTGTGCAGGAACATAATCCCCACGAATCCACTCAACTAAACCATCTGCATGCAGTGAACCACCAGAGAAAAGGTTAGTAATAACCATACCTGCCCAGTAAGACATTTGCCCCCATGGAAGCATGTAACCAGAAAACGCTTCTGCTGAGAATGCAACAAAAAGAAGCATACCAGAAAGCCAGATAATCTCACGGCCGTTCTTGTATGAACCGTAATAGATCCCAGTAAACATGTGAATATAGATCACAAGGAAGACTACTGATGCAGCCACACCATGAACGTGTCTCCATAGCCAGCCATACCCGACTTCTTGCATGATCGTGTAGTTAACACTGTCAAATGCCAAATTAACATTTGGTTGGTAATACATCAATAAGAAGATTCCAGAAATTAACAATAGACCAAAAGTGATAGCTAAAACCATCCCCATTGCCCATAAGAAGTTAATGTTCTTCGGAATCCAATACTCAGTTGCTAAAACACGACGAAGCGTATCAATTGCTAAGCGTTGATTGAGCCAGTCATGCAGGCTTGTTGCTTTTGTAAAATGTGCCATTTATTTTCCTTTCACCTATACTTTAAGAGTAACGCCAGTTTCTAGCATTTTCTTATATTCAGGTCCTTCTTCACCAAGAACTATCTTCATACCATCAATTTTAAACGGAGGAATATCAAGTCCACGTGGTGGTGGAGCTTTTGTCACTTCTGCAGTAAAATCATACATACCACCATGACAAGCACAAAGGAAACTCTGTTCATCAGGGTTATATCCAGGGATACAACCAAGGTGTGTACAAAGACCTACACATACCATAAAATAGTCATTTCCTATTTTAATAAGTCTTTCCATATCTTTCGGATTTGCTTGCGCTTTTTTAACCATTTCTGCATTTTGCTTGAGAACAAAGATAGGTTTCCCTCTCCATTTCTCAGTAACAAGTTCATTCTCTTTATATGCTGACATATCAAGAGTCGTAAATCCCGCTGCTTTTACGCTTGGTAAGGGATCCCACGTTCTTTTCATAGCATATAAAGAAGCTACTGCGCCAACGCCGGCAACAGCACCAAATGCTTTACCCATAAAACCTCTACGGCTACTATTTTTCATGTTCGCTCACTTCTTGTGAAATTTTTATTCTAAAGTCTTATTATATACCAAATAAGTTTTAATTATTTATAAATTTAAGCTATCTTTTATAAAATTAGCAATTTTGTTACTATTTCTTTCAATTTTTTCATATTTTCTATTTTTTATTGTTTCAATTATCTCAAATAGGTGATTTTTATCATAATTATTTACAATCGGAACACCTAAGTTCTCAAACAACGGCACAAAATCTTTTGTATAGTCCTCTCTTTGAAAATAGACAGGCTTGCCTCCACCGGCCAGCGAATCAAATACCGCTTGCGGGGAAGCCGTGATGAGTGTTTTTGTAGATTTAATCATCGCCTCATACTCTTCAAATTCAAAATGATTTACAAATTTTTCTTTCAATATATCTTCATAATCTAAAAAATAATAAAATCCCAGTTGAAGATTTGGATTTAACTCCTCAATAAAGTCAAAATGCTTTTCAAGATCTTTTTCATAATCATCATCACCGAAGAAATAGGTCAACTCCACACTCTTCTCAAAATTGCCGAAATATCTCTCATCAACAGGAATACAAGTGCAGATACCTTCTCCCTGCAAATAGGGAGATACTAAAAACTCTTTTGCTGCCTTTACATCATTTTTATCATCACTGATACGAACAAATCCCGAAAAATAATCCCGCATATCTTCAAGCATTAGAGGATTTGCTTCCTCTGAATCAAAGATTAAATTATCACCATTATGTGATATCTGAGGAATATTACGAACGACATCAATGCCCACACTCTTTTGGATGCCAAAATCACGGGCAATCTGTGCAATTCTATAATCACTTGTCAAGAGTGTAATATCTTCATCCTCTAAAGTATTTAAGATAGCAGCAGCCCTGCGAAATCTGTCCAATCCTATACGGTGACCTGTATGTACATAGTAATAAGTCTTTTTATCAAACATTTTTTTTCTCTTTTTTTTACAAGATTATACAATAACTAAAGTCTACTCTTTATCTTTTTGAATGATTTTTGCATATAAAATATAACTCTTTTAAGTATAAACACTAAGAGCAATCTAAAAAAAATAATTTAAGTTAATTTTTGAGTGGAAGGGAGTACAATTAAGAAAATAGCTTGATGATGGAGACTTACTATGCAATTAGTCACATATATCTATAAAGACAATAAATGGAATGATATATTTGACACTTCATTAAACTCTAAAAATACTCTTATTTTAATCTTTGCCTCGAAGGAGCAAAAATGAAAATTTTACATTTTTTAGTAGCAATACTCTTAATATTTTCTTCTGTCAAGGCAGATAGCAGTAAGGCTTTTTATTGGACTGATGACGAAGATTATCCACCACTCATCTACCGTGGTGCTGATGGAAAACCTACCGGTATCCTATACGATATTATGAAAGAAGCGTTTCATCGTCTTGATACTCCTTTGAAAGTTGACGTCTATCCATGGAACAGATCACAAAAAATGGTAAAAAATGGAACTTCCGATGGGATGGTCTCCCTTGTAACTAAAGAGAGAAGTTTGTTTACAAAAGCATCCGATCCAATTTTGCTAAGTAGTGAATATATATTTGTCAACAAAAACAATCCTCATCTACATGAAATAATGTCCGTACGCTCATTAAAAGATTTAAAACCTTTTAAAATCGTCGAAGCACTTGGTGCGGGATGGACACAGGCAAATTTAAAAGGATTCAAGATAGAGTGGGTTCCAAATATAGGGAACGCATTTGAGATGCTGATTAAAGAGAGAGCTGATATATATATTGCCAACGGTTACACAGCTACAGACTTTATTGAGAAAAAAGTACGTATCGGAAATACGCTTTCGCAAGGGTACAAAAAGATTATCATGAATCCATACCCAATAAAAACAGTAGCATTCAGACTACTTATCAATAAAAATTCGACATATGTCGATATACTGGATAAATTTAATAAAGTCATCAATCAGATGAAAATGGATGGCACCATTGACGCTATTATCGCAAAGCGAAGATCGTATAGTGTGAACAAAACAAGTATCATTGAAAAAGAGAATAGTATTGAATACAATTGATAAAAAAAGTAGACTTTCAAGTCGTTTTATACTCCATGTTACAAGTATCATAATCATATCAACCCTACTCTTTTCTCTCATGCTTGCCTATGAGCAGTATCAAACAAAAATTTCTGAAATAACAAATAGTGTTGAAAACACACTCACTAGCAATAAATCAATCATATCGCAAGCTCTTTGGAGAATTGATACCCAAGCACTTAAAATTAAAGCACAGGAATTTTTACTTGATAGCTCGATAACATTTGTACAAATAAGTGATGAAAACGGCAAAAATATCATCAAGCTTGGAAATAGTGAAGATGTAAATATAAAAAAATCAGTTGATTTGTACCATAATGATAATGGAAAAAAGATTTTTCTCGGAAAACTTACACTTGCAGGTTCAACGAAGTCGATATTAAAAGATATTGAATCATCTGTTCTCATTCTCGTACTGCAGAGTATATTGCTTATTGTGATAATCATATTTTATATTACCTATATATTTAAACGATTGATCTCTGATCATCTCGTAACAATCCAACACTATGTCAACAAAATCGACATAGAAAAAAAACAGTCCCCATTGGCATTGCAAAGATCAAAAAACAAGTTTGCCGATGAACTTGACGATACAGTAAAAGCCATTAATTATATGCGCCAAGAGGCTCATACGCATTACCAAAAAGTTGAGTATCAAACACTTCATGATTCACTGACGAATCTCTACAATCGAAAAGCAATTGAAAAACAGATAAAAGAGATAGTGCAGCATAAGTATCTAAAACAGCAGTATCATGCACTGTTTCTTATCAGTATAGATCACTTCAAGTTCATCAATGACTCTTTGGGACACCAAATGGGTGATTTTGTTTTACAAGAGGTTGCACAACGACTTCTTTTGCTTAATATCAACGAAAAAGATGTCGGTCGTCTCGGAGGTGATATTTTTATGTTTGTTATTGAGGATATGGGCACCAATATTGAGCAAGCGAAAAAAACAGCACTCGATTATGGACAACATATCCTAGAAGTTATACAAGAGCCTCTCAAAATAAAGCAACTGGAATATCACATTAGTGCTAGTATTGGCATCAAACTATTTGGTAAAGAGAGTAACGTTGATACAATAATCAAAAATGCGGACAATGCACTCCACCGCGCCAAGCTAAAAGGTGTAAATCAAATAGAACTATTTTATCCCAAAATGCAAGTTAGTATCGACAGACGTCTTAGAATTGAAGAGGTACTTAGAGAAGAGATTAAGAACAACCGTTTGATTGTCAATTTTCAACCAAAATGTTATTTAAATGGAGTGATTTATTCTGCAGAGTCATTGGTTCGGATGCAATCAGTTGATGGCGAGTTCTTCTCTCCTGCTGAGTTTATTCCTATTGCTGAAGATATAGGTTTGATTATTGAAATTGGAAAACAGGTGATGATGAAAGTTTTTGATTTCATTCATCAGAATCGAGCACTTATAGAGCAATCGAGCATACAAAGCATCGCCATCAATATATCGCCTACACACTTTGCCATTGATGGATTTTGTGATCAACTTACCGCATTATCAAGACAATACAACCTGCCTGAGAATTTTATTACTATTGAGATAACGGAAGAAGCAACCGTTACAAATATACAACACCTCATTGATATCATGAATTGCCTCAAAAAGAGCGGATTCAATCTCTCCATCGATGACTTTGGTACAGGGTACTCCTCTTTACAGTATCTGCAAAAATTTCCTCTTGATGAACTTAAGATCGATAAATCTTTCATCGATGAGATTGTCACAAAGCCTCAATCCCAGGCAATCGTTAAAACGATTATCACTATGGCGCACAATCTGGATTTTCATGTTGTTGCAGAAGGGGTGGAGGACGCAGAACAGTTGGCATTGCTAAGAGAGTATGGATGTGACCTTATCCAAGGATACCTCTTTTCCAAGCCATTGGATGAGAAAGCTTTTATAAATAAACTCATGAAGAGTTATCATGAAGCTGTTGCAAATTCATAAAAAGAGCTATCTTGTCACATATTGTTTTTTACTCCTGGCACTTAGTAATAGTGCCATAGCCTCTACAAATCAATCAGATTCCATCTACCAATCGCTTCACAATGGAAAAATCTCTTTTGACACAAAACTTTTCTATATGGTTCGAACCTTTGAGAAAACACCGGATCCAAGCACAAAAGCACTCACTTTTGGTGGTATTATGAAGTATGAGAGCCTGTCCTATCGGGGTTTAAAGATTGGCATCGGCTACTATGGGAACTTCAACACCGGTCTCTATTCCGACTACACCGCTGCAAATCCAAAAGGTGGTACAAGTCTTTTGGAGAGAAAAACAGGGGATGATATCAACTTTTTAGGTGAAGCTTATCTACAATATAAGTACCAAAACACCGAAGTGAAAATAGGCCGTCAACAATTAGAAACTCCCATTATAGATATACTACAGCTTAGAACACTTCCTGCTGTTTATGAAGCTTGTGTTGTAAAAAATAGAGATATAGCAAATACGATGATAGAGCTATCTTATGTCAGAGCCTACAGCGGTTTTGCTTCCAAAGACAACGGGTTTTTACGCCATGATGACGAATGGGGTAAAGATGGTCTTGGCTCTCTCTATATTACAAATAAAAGTATCCAAAACCTTTATATAAGTGCTCAGTATGTTCTACCACTCTCAAAAAAGAGTAATAGCGGCAGCCATATTGCTATAGAAGATTACAGCTATCTTGATGCAAAATACAGCTTGCCTTATGGAGACGTGAGTTACATAAAATTTCAAGCCGGCGGTAACAGATACGACAAAAAATCTGACTCTAAAATGATAGGTGCAAGAGTAGGCGGCATGTTCAACAAAAAGATTGGAGCTGAACTCTCTTACAACCAGATCTTTTCCAACAGTTTTGCAACAATTCTGTCTGCGCCTATGTATACCGATTGGCAGCAGGGCTATAGCAATTATGAACCAAGTATGGCATATGGTGCAAGGTTCATACTCTATCCTCTGAAAAATTTGAAAATAAAAGCAGGCTCTGTCAATGTCAATGCCGCATCAGGTTATAATAGAGATAACTACATAGAGTCCATCTTTTACGGTGCCTATACTTTGAATAAAGCATCAAAATTTGAACTGCTTTACTCATTCAAAGACCAAAAAGCTGGTTCATCCCGTGAGAGTAGACAGGATTTTAGAATGGTTTATAATTTTAATTTTTAGAGCTGCCCTTATCTTAGATATATTCTCATACTTTATTGGATCTTGCAGCCATTGATAGATTCAAAAAAGTATGAGAATATTCATTTTGCATGTTTAAAGCCTTGTTTTTAAGTATTATACAGTTATCTAAATTAATTTTTTCCTTATCTTTCTTAATTATAAGCATCATTAAAGATTGATATTATATCAATAAAGTATGATAATAGATATGTTTACTTTCGTATAGTATAATTTAAACACTATGATTACTTTTCCTCAACGCAAAATTAAGAAGAACTATCGCTCTGTCACAGGTCATTTTCCCAGTATAAAAAATGGTAAGTCGGTTGCTTATGAATCCAAGCTGGAGAAAACTTTCTTTTTAACACTGGAATTTGATGACAATGTTATTTCATATCAGGAACAACCTCAAATCTCTATAGATTTCCAAAAGAGAATAAAAACATACAGTGCAGACTGTTATGTCCGGTATGATAAAGCAGCGAATATAGATGATTCGCTAGTCGAAGTAAAATATACGCAGGAACTCGAAAAAAAGAAAGAATACTTTGAGGAAAAATTTGCATCTATTCGCCAAGCATGTGATGATCTTAACTTAGACTTTCAAATTTTTACAGAGCAAAACTATCCGCAAGTCTATATAGATAATTTGGATTTCTTGTATCGCTATAAAACTCATGGCAGAGAAAAAAGATATGATAATCAGATTTTATCATTCAATTTTACAGATGCTACTACCGCCTCAAAGATAGCAAACACTTTAACTAATGATCCAAAAGAACTTATTATCGCAGCCAATGCTATTTGGGGATTGGTCGCTGCCGGTAAACTCACAACCGACTTACATAATACAAAAGTCAGTATGTATTCCATTATAGAGCCGGCTTTATGAGTATCGTCCGTTTTGATATAGGTCGGAGAATTATTTATAATGACACTCCATATGTCATCAAAGGATACGCTTCTTTTAGTGAAGTGCTTGCAAAAGAGGTGCACCCTCCATACAAAGAAAAAATCATAAAAATCAATGAAATTATCAAAGATCCAAAGAATATCACTGCTTCGAAGAAAACGCTTGTTGATATAAGTGATACGGAATTTTCAGAAGCAAAAGAGCGTTATCTCATTATCAAGCCACTTTTAGAACTTGAAAAACGAACCACAAAAGATGTTCAAAAAATTGCAAAACAACACAAAAAAAGTCCGGCAACTCTTTACAGATGGATAAAGAAGTTTGAAGCATACGGAACAATCACTGCTCTTGCCAACTCATTCGATAACTGTGGAGCGAAAGGTAAAGGAAGACTTGATCCATCGATTGAAGCAATTATACAGTCTGTTATAGATGAACTCTATTTAAACAAACAACAATATTCACTTTCATATATCCATTTAAAAATCCAAAATAAATGCCAAAACGCAGGGCTTAAAGCACCAACTTTAAATACCGTTCGAAACCGCATTGCACAACTTAGTCCAAAACTAGTTGCAAAAAATAGAAAAGGACTCAGTGTTCGAGATACTCGAGGGACACCGGGAAAATTCCCCGATGTACATATGCCGCTTGATGTAATACAGATAGATCATACTCCTATGGATGTCATAATCGTAGATGAAGAGTCACGCCAAGAGATAGGAAGACCATATATAACTTTGGCAATTGATGTCTACAGCAGAATGATCTTTGGATTTTACATTTCTCTTGAAGCGCCAAGCTATTTCAGCGTCGGACAGACACTTCTCAATGCTATTCTTCCAAAAGATGACCTTTTGCAATATCATAATATTCAAGGGGAATGGCCCGTCTATGGATTACCAAGAGCGATCCATATGGATAATGCGGCTGAATTTCGTAGTGAAAGCCTCAAAAGATTTGCCGAAGAGTACCGCATCACACATATTTTACGCCCTGTTGCAAGACCGGAGTTCGGCGGACATGTAGAAAGTGCCATAAAAACGGCTATGGGTAAAGTACACCAATTACCCGGAAGTACTTTTTCAAACATCAATGAAAAAGGTACTTACAATTCTCAAAAAGAGGCATCGTTAACACTCAAAGAACTTGAACAATGGTTTCTTGAATTTATTGTCAATATTTACCATAAATCAGTTCACAGCTCAATCGGCATGACACCGGAAGAGAAATTTTACCAAGGAATGCTCGGGGTTGAAGACGGTGCCATACCTTTTCTGCCAACGGTACCCGCTAATACACTCAAGCTGCGTATGGCACTGCTTCCTGCAATGGAGCGTACAGTACAGAAAAACGGTATCACTATCGATCATATCACCTATTTTTCCGAAACACTGCGTAAATGGATTATTCCGGTAAGCTATAAAAAAATTACAAAAAATATTCATCCAAAAAAAGTACTCTGCCGAAGAGACCCCAGAGACATTAGTAAAATCTATGTTTTTGACGATGACGTTAACGATTATATCATTGTTCCCTATGCAGATATAAAACGACCGGCAATCAATCTCAAAGAGCTTCGCCGTGCAATCTCCGAAGCGAAAAAAGCTGTAACGGGAAGAGGGATAGAATCACACGATATTTTTGAAGCACATGAACGGCTATATCAGTATGCTCAAAAATCAAAGAGAGAACAAAAATCGGTAAGGCGGGCTAAAAGTTCCAAAAAGCATATGAAAAGAACAATAGAGTTTGAAAAAAAACAGATTCCTGAGGTGGCAAAAAACACAGCTCAAAATCATACTATCATTGAAAACGATGATAGTGATTTTGAGTATTATCCTGTAGATTGAGAAAAAGATGACACAAAGAAGATTAACAAGAAAAGCACACGAATACCTAGACAAAAGCGATGAAGAACGAATTATCTGCTGCAAGGAGGATGTTTGGATAGGTTACAGTGCGGCAGTCACTTTACTTGAGCTACTCGAAGACAAATTCAACGATCCAAAACAGCTTCGCCATGAAGGACTATTGATTTATGGAGACCCTCATAACGGTAAAACAGCCATTTTGAGAAAATTTTACGATCTGCACAAAACAACTTTGGATAAAGTTGATGAAAATGGTGATACTATTTACGAGATACCCATTATTTACTTTGAAGCTCCAAACAGCCCAAATGAGAGTAAACTCTACAGCTATATTCTTGACCAACTACATGTTCCCCATAAAGGAACAGAAAAAGTGCTTGAGAAAGCAAGATTAGCAGAACACTATCTCAATAAGCTCAATACAAAAATGATCCTAATAGATGAGATACACTCTGCACTTACAGGCAACCTCACAAAACAGCGCGCTTTTGTGAATGATCTTAAACTACTCAGTAACAAACTCTCTTTGAGAATTGTTCTTGCCGGTACACGAGAAGCACATTCCGCACTCAACATAAGCGGAGAGACGAGTTCTCGGTTTCCTTCTATCGAACTGCCACGATGGAGTAATGACAAAAAATTTCGTTCTTTTGTTGCAACTTATGAGACCTGTCTTCCTTTAAAAGAGGCATCCAATCTTGTCAAAGATGCTGAAATTATGAGTGCCTTGTATTATGCATCGGAGGGGCTTATAGGTCGTACAGTCAATCTGTTAAAAAAAGCGGCAGTCAAAGCGATAAAATCCGGACGAGAAAGAATCGTTCTCGAAGATATAGAGTATCTACCGACACTCTCTTAAATGTATAAACGCAAACGGAACTGGATAGAGGATTACAAGTTTCATATCATCCCAAAAATCCTTCCGGATGAACTGCTTAGCTCATGGCTAACACGCACCGCATTTGCACACAGCAGAACCCTGTCGCTCTTTACAACCACCTACATTAAAAACGAGGGAGCAAATCTCAGCAGAATCGATCTTGACTTTAGATATGACGAACAACTGTTTGCTATTTTGGCAGATAAAAGCCGGCTGTCTGTTTCCGAAATTTTAAAAATGTCTTTACGAAATGAAGAGGGATATTTGTTTGCATGCAATAAGTGCCTCTACCCTCCAAAACAGATCAGAAAACTGCTGGACAAGCGCACACACTATGGGCTTATGTTTTGCCCTATATGTTTGAGAGAAGACAAAACACCCTATTTTCGAAAACAGTGGCGCTATCTTTTTTATAATGCTTGTCCAAAGCATCAAGTGTATCTTGTTGATAGATGTGGAGGTTGCTTTGAACGAATACGGTTTCACAAAATGGCTCTGAGTGATGCAATTGTGTACTGCCACAACTGTGGCAGAGATTTACGAAAAACACGACCGAAAAAAGTAAATGACAAACATCGTTACGGCATCCAAGCTGTTGAATGGTTTGAAACAGGACTCAAAAACGGCTATTTTATTATTGATCATGAAAAAATCAACTCTCTGTGGATTTTTCAAGCTTTCACAAACTTATACGCTATGTTAAAATCTCTTAAAAATTTACAACTGAGCAATTTTCCACTGCTTCATGAATACCAAGAGTTGCAAGCCAAACTTAGTAAGTATAATTCAAAAAAAGCTTCCCTGATTTATGAAAACTTTTTACTAACTGCGATGGTATATCATCTTTTCCAAAATTTCCCTCGTAATTTTCGTGCTTTTATCAAAGAAAACAACTTGACGCATAGAGATTTTATTCATGGTTTTAAAAATATACCGTTTTGGTATCTTGGCATAATTCAAGACCTTGTTCCCGTAGAAAATAAAATTGGTAGAGAGATTAGTGAATCTGAAGTCATAGGAGCTATTAACTATCTCAAGCAAAATAATCAAAAAGTTACCCAACAAAGTGTTGCTCATGTTGTTGGATGTCATTTTAGTATTCATAAGCAGTTCGTAAAAATTTATCAACGGCGAGCCGACTAGGATAATGATTTTACGCTTCCCTCAAGTAATTCTATTTTAAATAGACCTCTATCATCTTACTCTTTGCCATAAAATTTGTTCCGTAACCTAGCAGCTCATAAAAATCTTTATCGCTAAAACCTACACTATACAACTCTTCTAAATCATCCCTACTAAATTTATCAGCATTATATATGGCATCAATAACTTTACTAAGTAAAAGTTTTTGTTTTACATCAAATGGCAATTTGGAAATATTAGAGCATATGTCACCAAGTATCGCTTTATCTACTCCCATCTCTTGTAACATTTTTGTATTAAAACTTATACAATACTTCCTACACTCTTTTTGAGCTATACAGAGTCGCAAATATGGCAATAAATCTTCATCTATATTTGAATGATTTTTAAAGTACAGATTGTACTCTATAAAATCCATCAAAGATTTAGCATCAATTGTTGCAAATAATTCAAAGTGCGGCGGTACAAATCCAAGTGTTTTTTGAATTTTTTTATATATAAGTTTTAACTCACCTGTTGCTTCTTCTGCTTTTATGGGTTTTATAATAAACATTACCTACCTTTAGTTTAAACTAGACCTATCGGTCTGTTTTAAAAGTATAGTAATTTTATTCTTCAATTAGACTGAATGGTCTAATTTTAGTTTTTAAGTGATTGCAAATAATTTATAAGGTGTTGTACCGAGCTAAGATATTGCTCTTGAGAGGAATTTGAAGGACTAAGAGAGAGTGCACCCCATACTGTCGTTATGATATATGAAGAAAGAGAATCTTTATCTATATTTTGTTGTATTGAAGAGAAATTAAGAACTTTTTTTATTTTTATTTTTATATTTTTATAGATAATGTTGATTGCATTTTCAAAATCTTTATCTCTCGGTGACATCTCTTGATTCAGTCGATTGAGTGGACATCCATATATTAAAAGGTTCTCTTTTTGTGCTACTTGTAAAATTGATTCTATTACAGTATCTATACCATCTTTATCATCTCTTACATCAAGCGAATAAAACTCGTCCATTCTAGGTAAAAGTCGCTCTTTTATAACAGCTAGCACCATATCTTTTTTTGATTTAAAATGATGATAAAGTGAGCCTTTTGGTATACCGCACTCTTTAAGTATCATCGACATACTTGTACCGTTATACCCATGGATATAGACAAGTTCAAAGACTACATCAAGGATTTTTTCTCTGGTTGGTTGATTCATTTGTTCTTTACCCATTAGCTAAATAACCTTTTGTAGAAGCTGCCACTCAAAAGCCTGTTCTTGATTTTTAAAGATAGCCATAGCAGTATTCATTTTTGCAAATCCAAGCTTGCGATAGAAATCTTCTTTCCCTGGATATGAGTAGAGAATTATTTTATTATAACCGTTAGAAAATTCAACAAGTTTACCGACTATACTCTTGCCTATTCCTTGTCCTTGATACCTAGGATGTATCGCAACATCGCAAATATAGGAACAATCTACACCATCTGCCAAAGCTCTTCCGACACCTATTAGTTTCTCTTCTACATACACAAAACATTTATACAAACTATTTGAGAATACTACTTTTAAATCTTCTGCTTTTTTATCACCAAGCAAAGTTATTTTGTATAGGTTTGAGAGTTCATTATAATCTATACTCTCACAATCATATACCCATCGTATTGCTTTATTTTCCATTATTTACCTTAGTGTATTTACTGTCATGCTTACCTTACAAAAAATCCCATTTAACGAAGCCATAAAAGCACAATGTACTTCCTCAGCTTTTATCACCTCTTTGTGAAATATCAAGTCCTTCGTCGCACAAGCATTACTTATAAGTTCAATATTATAGCTTAAATTAAATCTAGCTCTCACTGTTGTATCTACACACATATGTGTCATAACACCGCAGATTATGAGATTGTTTATCTCTCTGCTTTGTAATTCCTCTTGTAAATTTGTCCCACGAAAACTATTTAATGGTGCTTTGTGACAACTGTGCTATCATTTATGTTAAAAGAAGGATGCAGCTCTACACCTTCACTATTTGGCAGAAAAAAAGTCGCGCCTTTTCTCATAGAGATATGCTGTATAAAAAATATTTCGTATTAAAACCGTTATATCTATTTGGTTTGCCGCCAAGTACATCATTGGCTATATGAGATTCAACCTCTGCTTCGAGTGTAGCTTCTGTAAGTTGTTTTATTAGTGGTGCTAAAAGCCCACCTTTACAGGTAAGCTTTTTTCCATTTCTGAATTCTTTTAAAATTTCATCAAAATCAAATTCTACTTCTTCATTCATTGTCAGTCCTTAATAGTATTTTATCAAACTGACACGGAATTTCTAACACTCCCTTTAAGTATACTAATTTTTTGGATACTTTGATAATATTTCTTGAAAATTTTTTAAAAAATTTTGAACTTCTTCTGGATTTTCCTGCATCCATAGATTAATAATTTTTACGGATTCTCGTCCCCAATATTTTTCTTGAGATTTAAACCATTCTTTAGCTTTTACTCTGTTTGTTTTTATTTCATTGTAATCTATATCTTTAAATGCTATTTGTCTCGTATAATCTGAATAAATTTTTTCAAGTTTATTTTCATCGATATTTTGAATTAAATCTGCTAGTAATAATTCTGGTGGATTCTGTCCTGGTAGTAAAATTATATTCTTTACTTTTTGAATTTTTTTCATTTGTTTTGCATTCCTTTTCACATCACCATCCAATACAACTAATGATTCAGGGAAAACAAACGAAGGTATTTTAAAATCAACTACTAACTGAATTAAATTATTACATCCAGTTGCCATCTTAATAAAATTAAATTTTGAAGATTCTCTTTTTATTAAACATTTAAAGAATAATCGACACTCATTATCTTCTGAAAATAAAAGTATTTTATTATTTTCTTTCTTCTTGCTATCTAATGCAACATTTAAATTTTGTTTTATTCTATTATAACTAATTCCATTATCGATAATAATTTCATTATTCCTAATTTTTAAAAATACAACTTTTACTTGTTCTTTGATTTTTTCATCAAATTGCCATTCACAAGCCTTATTTAAAATCTCTAATGAATGAGTTGTTACAATTACTTGAATATTAAGTTTAGCAGCAAACTTTTTCAGGAATTCAATAAGCCTTACTTGTGAAGCAGGATATAATGTAGCATCAACTTCATCAATGGCCAATATACCTCCCTTATAGTATTCTGGATATTTATCTTTTAATCGCTTAAAAGATAAAACAGCAAGTATAATTTTCCCTACGTTATCTTGCCCAGCAGAATTCATCTTCCAGTCATAAAATTCTGTATTGGCTCCGATAGTTTTTTTCAATTTACTATCGAGATAGTTAATATTTTGGATATTTAAATTTGGAATAATTAAAATATTGTTATGCCAAGTTTCATAAAACTGTTGCTCTTCCTCTGTGAGAACAATAGAATCACTTTCTGATAAAACCTTATCTTCTCCTATTGGCAACAACCTGGATAAGCTTAAATAAATAACTGGCAACTGGATATACCCAGATCCTTTCTCTTTTGTTCCTTTTTTCCAGAACCGTATAGTGTTATTTCTTGGAATACTTTCTATTGTAAACTCAGAAATTTCTGCTATGGATTCATTTAAATGCAGCGTCCATTGATGCATTTTGGGTTTATCAAATTCTTCTGACAACTTAAATTTATCTGCAAAAGCTGATTTATAATTTCCTCCAGACAAAGGCTTTTCGTTCTTTATCGGATTAGCCTGATCTGTTATTGAAAAAGGTTGGCTTACCATCCCTAATAAAGTTGTTTTTTGTGTACCATTCTGTCCAGCTATCACAGTTAACTGGCTACCAATTACAAACTTTTGATTTTTAAAGCCACGGAACTTATCTATCATAACATCATTAATAATCATCTGGAAATCACTTTTTTCATTTTATATTTTACTATGCAATATTCTATTTAAATTTATATTAATTATTTCTGGCCTTTTTCTCTTTTTTTCACTATACTTTCAATTATGATAAAATCAAAAAAAATAGTCACAAGTCCTTTGCGATATCCAGGTTCAAAACAAAAGTTTTGTACAACTTTACAAAAGATTATGCAATCTAATGGCATAAAACCAGATTTATTCATTGAACCGTTTGCTGGTGGGGCTAGTGTATCTTTGTATATGCTTCAACACAACTATGTGAATAGAATTGCTCTTATTGAAAAAGATCCATTGGTAGCATCTTTTTGGCATACTGTTTTTTTTGAATCAGCGTGGTTGGTCAAAGAAATTCAAAAGTTAAAAGTTTCGCTAGATGAATGGCATCACTTTAAGAAGTACAAACCAAAAACCAAAAGGACACAAGCTTTAAAATGTTTATTTTTAAACAGAACAAATTTTTCTGGTATTTTGAAAGCTGGACCAATAGGAGGACAAAAGCAAATTTCACAATATAAAATAGATTGTAGATTTAACAAAAAAGCCATTATTGAAAAAATAGAAAGATTGTCATCTTATCGCGATAGAGTACTCTTTATAGACGAAGGTGACTATCAAGATTCTTTAAATAATAGACAGCAATATATTAATGACAATACTTTTATCTATTTTGATCCACCCTATGTTAATAAAGCTAAAGATTTATATAACTTTTACTTTACAGAAGAGGATCACTTATCCTTAAAACAATTCATTGAAAATTTAAATACAAAATGGCTTCTTAGTTATGACTACGAACCACCATTGAGTGATTTATATAAAAGCTTTGCCCAATATGGCTTTTTTGATATTCGATATACTACATCATCAAATAAAGAAAGAATTTTTAAAAAAGAATTTATTGCGAGCAATTTGAATCTAAATATTACTTTGTAATCATTTCTTATTAAAAGCATCTGTCGTCAAGATATCTAAAACCTTTCCACCTGGACGCAAACTAATCGATGTATGTTTATGAGCTAGTACAAGTGGAACAACAGAGTTTTCATATAAATCCGCTTCTAGTTCATGTATTACAGCTAGAGCCTGAGCAATTTTTTTATATTTGCTTAATTCTATTTTTCTTTGCTGAAAGTCTGCACCTTTTTCTCTAAATGGATATGCTAAACAAATTACAAAACGTCCACCTTTCTTTGTTTTTACAAAAATATCTTGCCCGTAGTATGTGCCTTCTCCATGATTTTTTTCATGATTTTTTTGTGCAGAATCAATAAATCTATACCTATACTCATCACTAATCATAAAAAAAGTATTTCTAGGAATAAAATCTTTTTTCTCTTCCTTATCAAATACTTTAATTTTATCTACTTTTAAAAAATGCTCATATACCCTTCCACTTTTTGACAATCCCATGACCAAAGGCTCATCAAGACCAACTTGTCTAGCCTCTTGTCTTATATCGTCAAGTAAAAGCATTATTGCTTTTCTAAATACTGCACTAGGTCCAAAAATAGCTAATGGTCCATCTAGAAATATACACATTTGAGAAAGTAGCTGAAGATTGTTCTTCCACAAATAATATATATAATGCACCGATAATAAATGTTCAAGAAAACTCATAATACGACTATAGGCTTGAACATTACTCTCTGTTTCTGAGAACTCTTCAAAGGTTCGTAAAACATCTGATGCATAATTTTTGCACTTACAAATAGGACAAACCCCCACCCCCGTCTTAATATCTAAATATATTTTAAAGTTCTTTTTCTCACCCTCATGACAATTATTCACTGAACACTTTGAAAAAACAATATGTTTTTCTCCATTTTCATTTTCACTTATTCGCCCCAAATAATCAATTAAAATAATTAATGTATCGTAAAGACTTCTGCCATGTAGCTTGGTTGTATCGCCTTGCAGATAGTCTAATAATGTCTTTCTAAAAGTTTCTGTTACAGTGTCGCAATCTGGCAATCTAACATAGGCACCTGGTAGAGCTAAACTCACAGTATCTATCTCTTTTTGTAATTTAGCTATTTCTCTAGGATTTATATATTTACTCTTTGTCATACCAACATCTAAGTATTTTTCCATATTTAATAACACTGAACTGATTTTAATGTAACCCACTTGCCTACTTGGATATTCTTCATCAACAAAAGATTCGTAAAATGATCCATCTATGGCCAAAAGTAATTTTGGTAAAGTTGCATTATAATCATCAATACTCTGAAATTTTTGAATATATTTCTCTAGATCTATTTTTGTAGGAACATCTACATCTGGACATTTTTCGAGAAATTTCTTGACATCAGGATTCGATGTTATTTGAGCATGTCCATGTTTACTTGCTGATTCATTTTTAAAAGGCATAACACTTCCTAGCTCGAAATGATTTGTTTTAATTTTTGTGGTTCAAATTTTAATATTTGAGTTGGAACAACATAAGGAGATGAAAGAGTTTTAATTCTTGCAAAACCAACATCTTGTGCTTTTTTCAAGGATGATACAAAATCACCAAAATCATAATATTTAGATAGTGCTCGTAATTCATCGTCATTATTTAAATGCGTAATAAAAAAGTTTTCAGTATTGGCCATAATATTAGGATGTACAGAAGATGGTTCTTGCGTAGCATATACAAGAGCTATGCCAAATTTTGCACCCTCTTTAGCAATTCTTGGCCAGATTTCAGTTAATTCTGCTTTTTTACCAATTAAGTTATGAGCTTCTTCTATGTAAGTAACTATTTGCATTGGTTTATTGCCCTTGTTTACATTTTCTGATGCTTGCAATAACAAATAAGTAGCTATTTGTTTGGATATTCTTTCTTTAACTTTTTGGTCACCTATAGATAGGTCTAAAATTACTATTTTTCCATTCTTCAAATGGTTAAAAACATCTCGTGGTATATTGTCACTTCCATGTTTCGAATGAAATATTTTAAATTTTCCTATAGTACCTGTAGATCTAATAAAGGTATCATTTTCTGATTTTCCAACTAATAAATTTAATAATGATCTATCAATATCACTTAACCATGATTTTCCACTTGATGAAACAAGTCCTTTTGGTAAATCACCTTCTTGTTGCCTAATCTTCTTGTTGGCAGTTCGAACATTACCAAAAAAATCAGTAGCATCATGTAATGATAAGCCAATACTTGGATCTCCAAATGATTTTTTTGCTGAATCTATTTTATCTTTTTTTAACTTCTTACTTCCATCATCCAATATAGCATCATACATTTGCTCAAAAATACCATCACCAACTTTAAATTTTATAAAGTTATCATCACTACCATGCTCATAACCTGACTTATACAACAAACACTTATAAATTGCAGCTTGCTTTTCCCACCTTAAATGTTCTGATTTATCTATTCTATCAGGTTCGTCAAGACTCATATTTATTAAATTTTGCATATCTTGCCCATTATTAAAACCATCTTCACTAAGTACTGATTGCAAAATATTTAGTCCGGCACTCAAAGATTTATAGAAATTATCTCTCAAATCTTCAAACCCTATTGTTGGAAGCCCACGATATCGAACAACATTATCTTCAAAGACTTCAGCAATTGATGAGCCATCATCTTGTCCCGTAGCATTGGCATACTCGCCATTTAAATCAAAAATTAACTGCCCTATATTTAAATCTGATTTAATTGCGGCCAAAGCCACAGCCGAAACAGTAGTTTTGATGGTATTTGATTTACCAGTTCTTGTCATACCTAGAACCGCGGTTCTTCTGCTTAAAAAATCAGTCGGTTGTATTTTTACAATAACATTATTTGTACCTTCTTTTTTTTGTATTCTATTTGTAGATGTATATCGTACATTTCCTATTTGAAATGCTTCTGGCATTTTAGAAAAGCCCATTTTCATAGCTGAAGATTCCATACTGTGTATTTTGATGGGATCAATAAAGTTAACAATTGTAGACAACGCTTCATTCGATGGTTTGTATACTCTTAAGTGTGCTACAGATTGAAAGTCCTCAATGTCTGCACCCAAACATAATCGTCCAAGTTCATCTAAATAAAAGCAGCCTAATATACTGCATGTCAAACCACCAAACTGTAAAATTGAATGAGTAATTTGTTCTATACCATCCCGGTTATCTGCCGGAATAATATCATCTAGACTTTGAAAATGTTCAATAATTGTATTTAAATTAACATCATCTTGAGGCAATTTACAAGAATCTTGAACCCGCAATAATAATATCATCTTATCAGTATCTTGTGAATTTTCAAAGTTATTGGGATTAAATGCAGTTGCTAATAAAAAACTATTTTGAGGAACACCACCTGCTGTTTCTTTAAAAAAATCATTAGTTAAGATATCTACCGTATCATATGCCATTCTTATTACAAAGCCCACATGAAGTTTTTCAATATTTGTAATAAGTTTTACTAAATTATTTTCTCTACTAAATTGTTGTCCTATACTTTCTAAAGCCATTTTGCATAATCCATGTTGATTTTACAATGATTTTATCCTAAAAAAAATATACACAACCTTTATTCATTAAAAATAATACTATTTTTATAAAGAACCCTATTTATAGAAATTTAATTCGAAAGCCGCATGTTTATTAACTCACTATCTTAACTTTATTAATTTCCCCAACACCCCAACCATCCATCGAGCTAAATCTTCTTTACTAAGTATCTCATTTCTCTCATGATTTTTAGTAGCAAATTTCAATTCACTATTCTCCTTATACAATTCTTTTATATCATTGATATTCATTTTCTCATCAACATAGTAATGCAAAAACTTATCAAACACCATTTGATTTACTGGTTTTTTTGATGAAATCACCCAAGTGCTTGCAGCACCTCCTGAAGCGTTTTCAAGTTCCAAAAGTCCAACATATACACTACCATATTGAAATGTTGCCGTGATATACTGTCTTTCTCTACCTGCAATACTGCATCTTACATATGCTCTATCGGTTGTCGGATCTATTACCTGTTGCATTTTTTGATTACCATGAACTATAAGATTTTTTATGCTCTTTCGAGTGGCCAAAAAATTCATATATTGAGAAAATTCATCAAAGTTATGAGTGTACTCTTTTTTCTCCTGCTCTTTTTTTTCATATTCATTAGATATGCGTGTTTTGCGGATCTTTTTCTCTAAACTTTTCGATGACTCCGTTAAACTTTGATCGACAACTTCATTTGCCATCTCCTCCTGATATATTTTTAAAACCTGTGGAATATCTTCACTCGCCACAGTATCTTCTATGATTTCAATATCATCAAGACTACTGCAAGATCTTCTTTTTGAGCGAATTGTTCTATGTTGCTTTTTCTTGCTTGCACCTTCAACTTTTAAGATCTCTGTTGTCACTCCCGGTATCTCTTTTTTCACCGTTGGAAGATTTTCAAACTCATCTAAATTAATAGAGCTTGTCTTACTTTCTCGTAATACCTGGAGTTTTTTGAACCCAATATCTGAATTATCATCTAAAATTTCATGCACATAGATAATTCTCTTGCCACTATTCCAAAACTCATGCACTTTTGCTTTTAAAGAAAAATCCTCATCGACAGGCAGTTTTGCTTTAATTGGCATATCATTTGGTGATCTTGAAGTTTTTTCTTGCGTATAATCGATATAAACATTTATAAAGTTTCCCATCCTATCAAACATTTGTGTGGCATACTCGATTGTAGCAAAGCGACAGATAAACGGTGCTTCTGCTTTAGTAACATATTTTGGAATGGTTATTGAAGCTTGAACACCATCATTATGTACTGCAATGTATAAGTCATCTAACTTACATCTAAGTGCTGCTTCACGCATAACAGTTGTTCTATAATAGTAATAAATTGCAACTGCATAATGAGGAATAATTATTGTCTCAAATCTATTGTCAATTTTAAAACATGGTGTTTTTTTGGTATCATTTAAATAGGTTCTTTTCCAGCCCAAAAGCTCAACAATTTTGTCTTCATCTATCAATTTATCGAGAATTATATCTTTGTCTATTATCTGATACTGGGAAAGTTCAATTTGTTTTTTAGTTATTAGCAGATTGCTCTTGCTTTTTTTGTCTTGTTTACCATTTTTATATGGCTGATGAAATCGAAACTTTGTAAAGAAGATTTCGGGAGAGAGATGCACATCAAAAAATTCATTTTTCGTAATGTTTTTAACAGCTACTTTAAACATAGAGTTTCCGTAATCTTCGTAGTCAATTTTTAAACGAAGCGGCATCAAAAACATAAAAGTATCATCTTTATTTTTTGTCATAAACTCAGGAATGATACTTTTTGGTTTCTTCATCTTGCTATCTCATTCTCAAACTTTATTGTAACTATTCGCATACTTTAATGAACATTCTCACACTTTATTGGATCTTGCAGCCATTTTTATATAGATGTGCAGTATCTCAATCGCAGCAGGGGTAATACCGCTGATGTTCATTGCCGCTTGCAGTGTCGGCGGGTTGAAATCCGCCAATTTTTCCTGTACCTCTTTTGAGAGTCCGCTAACAATGGTAAAATCAAAGCCTTCAGGAATTTTTACTTTAAGATATTTCTTCATTCGCTCTATCTCTTCACTCTGCTTATCGATGTAACGCGCATACTTTCCTTCGACAAGTATCTCATCTTGAATGTATGCATCAAATTTTTCAAGTTCCGGAACGATTTTGAGCATCTTCTCAACCGTAAAGCTTTTACGCGCTACAAGCTGCTGTGCAGTTGAAACATCCTTGAGCGGTTCTTCATCCATAGAGGCAAGCAGTGTATTGAACTCTTTGTTTGGAGTAAATCTTGTCTCCTCCAAAAGCTGCGCACCGTAACGAATCTGTTCATCTTTTTGCTTGACACGTTCATAGAACTCATCTGAAATAAGCCCGAGTTCGTGACCGTAATGAGCCAGACGGGTATCGGCACTCTCCTCACGCAAGAGCAGTCTGTACTCCGCACGGCTTGTAAACATACGGTAAGGCTCGTTCGTTCCTTTAGTAACAAGGTCGTCTATGAGCACACCAATATAAGCTTCATCACGACGTAGTATCAACGGCTCTTTATCCTGCAGTGACAGGCTTGCATTTATCCCTGCCATGATTCCCTGCGCAGCCGCTTCTTCGTAGCCTGTCGTTCCGTTTATCTGTCCGGCACAATAGAGTCCTTTGATCTTCTTCGTCTCGAGTGAATGTTTAAGCTCACGCGGATCGACAAAATCGTACTCGATAGCATAGCCGTAACGCACGATCTTCGCTTTTTCCATCCCTTTTACCGAGTGAATCATATCACGCTGCACATCAGGCGGCAAAGAGGTGCTCATACCGTTGATATAGCACTCCGTATTGTCCGCAGTCTGGGGTTCTATGAAAAGATGGTGTCGCTCTTTGTCCGGAAATTTATCTATCTTGTCTTCGATTGAAGGGCAGTATCTTGGTGATTTCCCTGCAATCTGTCCTGTAAAGAGCGGTGCTCTGTAGAAATTCGATTCAATGATGTTGTGTGTATTCTCATTTGTATAGGCAATGTAGCAAGGCAGTTGTTTTTTTGTCGCACGAAATTGCTCTCTATCAGTTCGAAAAGAAAAAGGGTTCGGCAGTGCGTCACCGTCTTGTTTTTCCATTTGGTCAAAGTCGATAGTGGAGCTGTCTATACGTGCACAGGTTCCCGTCTTTAAACGTGCCATAGTAAGCCCTGCATCATTTTTCAGTGAAGCTGAAAGTCCTACACTTGTCTGCTCTCCAAAGCGTCCGCCAACCTGCTGAATCTCACCGACATGGATGATGCCGTTTAAAAACGTTCCGCTTGTTATGATGACCTTTTTGGCTTGGTATTCATTTAAAAGAGCGGTTTTTACGCCTTTTACTTCTCCATTATCAATGATTAACGACTCCACTGTATCTTGAGCGAGGTCAAGATTTGGTGTATTTAAGATGGTATTTCTTGCGATGACACGGTACTTGTCCATATCTATCTGTGCGCGGCTTCCTCGAACTGCAGGACCTTTTGTCTGGTTAAGTATGCGAAACTGTATGCCCACTTCATCCGTTATGAGCCCCATCTCTCCACCGAGTGCGTCTATCTCACGTACAAGGTGTCCTTTTGCCAAACCGCCTACGGCAGGATTACAACTCGTCGCACCTACATTTTCAGCGAGCATAGAGACCAAAAGTGTTTTATTTCCCATTCGAGCAGAAGCAAGCGCTGCTTCAATACCTGCGTGACCGCCGCCTACTACTATTACATCATAATTCATAAAAAATCCGTTCATTATTTCTTAATGCGAATTTTATCATTTTTCAGTATCATTTGCATAATATAAACGAAATTAATTGAGGTTTTTAAGTTGAGTGACGATTTGTTTAAAGATTACGTTCCGGAGATACTTGTCTATGATGAGGCAGTTGACGGAAGCGGTGAATACAAGATAAGAGATGAACACTTAAATACAAAAGAAAATCTACTCGAAAAGATACGTCGAAAAAAAGCTGCCGCAAAAGGCAATAAAACAGTTTTTCGACAAAACATCAGAACAGAGAATGAGGACAAATGATACAAGAAGCAAATGCTGCATATAATGCAAAAGATTACGAAAAAGCCTATGCGCTTTTCTCACAACTCGCAGAAGAAGGAAATGTCGATGCTATGACCTCTCTTGGCTATATGCATCAAATGGGACAGGGGTGTGAAGTCGATGAAGCAAAAACTCTTGAGCTCTACACAAAAGCAGCAGAGGCGAAACAGCCATATGCCCTTTTTAACCTTGCTATTCTTTACGAAAACGGTGTCGGCGGTGTTGAGCACGATATGTTCAAAGCCCATGAACTGCATATGGAAGCAGCTGTACGAGAAGTTCCCCCTGCCATGTATGAAGTAGCCCTTATGCTTGAGAGAGGTCTTGGATGCATACAAAACTATTCAGAGGCGGCATTTTGGTATGAAGAGGCAGCAAAACGCGGTCACGCAGCCGCTTTTAACAACCTCGGTACGCTTTATAAAGAGGGACACGGAGTTGAACAGGATGATGCAAAATGCTTTATCTGCTTCTCACGCGCTGCCGAAGCAGGTCTTCCCGAAGGTCTCTACAACTTAGGTCTTTTGTACGACCAAGGAGTAGGCTGTGAGATGGACAATGACAAAGCACTGGACTTGTGTCGTAAAGCTGCTTATGCAGGTCATGAAAAAGCAAAATCAATCATAAAAAATCTTCAAGAAGATGGCAAGATAGTCTTTTGATCTTTAATAAAAAGGTATTCATGTGTTTACAGGTCTCATAAGAGAAGTCGCCACTGTCAAAAGTTTTGCAGGCTCGAAACTCAGTATAAAGTCAAAGTACAAAGCCGCTCTTGGTGACTCTATTGCCATCAATGGTGCCTGCTTGACAGTTGTCGAAGTAACACATGACGGCTTTGCAGTAGAACTCTCTCCCGAGAGTCAAAAGCTTCTTGCGATCGAGAACTATAAAAACGAAGTGCATATTGAACCGGCAATGGCGATGGGCGATAGATTTGAAGGGCATATTGTCCAAGGGCATGTCGATACCATCGGTGAGATAGAAGCCATGAAGAACAATGGTAACTCCTATGATGTTTTTGTCAAAGTAGATAAAAAGTTCATCCCTTACATCGTGCCAAAAGGCTCTATTACCATCGATGGTGTAAGTCTGACCGTTAATGATGTCAGCAGTGACAACTTCCGCCTGACGATCATCCCCCACACTATGAAAGAGACACTCTTTAAAAACTACAAAAAAGGCTCACGTGTCAATGTGGAGACCGATATGTTCGCCCGTTACATCGCCCATATACTCAAACACCAGTCAGGCTCAAAAGATTCTCTTTCTTGGGATGAAGTCGATGCAATTTCCGCTGCATTTTAAGGCAAAATTATAAAAAATCAAGTTTTAAAAGACACCTTTGGGCATAACGATTTTCGCTCCCTGCAAGAAGAGGGAGTCGATGCTATTTTAAGCGGACAGGATCTTTTAATGATACTGCCAACAGGTGGCGGAAAATCACTTGTCTATCAACTCCCAACCATGATGATGTCCGGTATTACCATCGTTATCTCACCGCTAATAGCACTTATGCAGGATCAGGTCGCTTCACTTGTCGCACAGAAGATTCCGGCAGCTATGATAAGCTCAGCACAATCGTATGATGAGATAGAGAGTATCCTCACGCAGGCGCACAACAACGAGTTGAAGTTTCTCTATCTCTCTCCGGAGAGACTCAACTCCAACAACACGATAGCAATACTGCAAAACCTGTCGATAAACTTCTTTGTCATTGACGAAGCACACTGTATCAGCCAGTGGGGACATGAGTTTCGTGATGATTATCGACTGCTTGGCAACTTAAAAGCAAACTTTCCGGACAAAAGCATCGCCGCTTTTACAGCAACCTCAACGGACAATGTCACCGATGATATCCTGCGTGAGCTTCGCTTGCAAGACCCGCTGCTTTTAAAGGGAAGTGTCTTTCGTAAAAACATCTTTATCTCAGCCGAGCGACGCATTAGCAATGGTCAGGCACAGCTTAAAAATTTCCTACTTCGTCACCAGAACGAAAGCGGCATCATCTATGTAAGCTCACGCAAGAAAGCCGAAGAACTAAGTACCTTTTTAAATCAAAACGGCTACAGATCACTCGCCTATCATGCCGGAATGCCACAGCATGTACGAGAGCAGAACTTTCGAATCTTTATTAATGACAAAGTGGATATCATAGTCGCAACCATCGCTTTTGGTATGGGAATAGACAAAAGTGATATCCGCTTTGTGGTGCATATGAGCCTGCCGAAATCTTTAGAGAACTACTATCAAGAGATTGGGCGTGCAGGACGTGACGGCGAAGACTCTGAAGCACTGCTGCTCTTTAACGCAGCTGATATGATGCAGCATAAACGCTTTTTGCAAGAGATAGAGAGTGAAGAGTACAAGGAACATCTCGCCTTGAAAATAGACACCATCTACAAATATGCAACAGGTGAGATCTGCTTTCACAAACAGCTAGCCGAATACTTCAACGACTCGCTTGAAAGCTGTCAAACACGTTGTGACAACTGTCTTAGCTCAGATGACAAGCGTCAGGACATCACAAAAGAGGCACAGATGCTGCTGAGTGCCATCTATAAAACGAACCAGAGCTTCGGAAAGAACTACATCATAGACATTCTAAGAGGATCGAACGAGCAGAAGATTCTTGCCAATGGAGCGGACAAACTCTCCGTCTATGATATCGGTACCCATTTGAGTAAAAAAGAGTGGTTCGTCATTGTTGAGCGGCTTTTAGAGCTTAAAATCATTACCTTAGGAGATTTCTCGACACTCAAACTTACCAATGATGCCATAGCGATTTTAAAGTCACAAAAACTCATTGACATTAAATCATCACGCCTGCAGGTTGATAAAAAAGCAAAAGCGGTGCGTCAGGTCGAGGAGTTTGACTTTGACAGAGAGCTTTTTGAGAAGCTGCGTGAGAAGCGCACAGAACTAGCAAGTGAAATGGGCGTTCCGGCTTACATCATCTTCTCAGATAAAACACTCAAACACCTAGCCAACGATATGCCGACGAATAAAGAAGAGATGCTTGAGGTCAATGGCGTTGGAATGAAAAAGTACGAGCAGTTTGGTGAAGAGTTCTTAACTGTCATCAACAACTAAAGAAAAACGAATATGGCTGTACTGCAACTCTTTAGTCTTCTTTTAGCAATACCACTTATACTTTTTTTCATGTTCGTCTTTCCGGAAAAATTTTATGCGACACTACTCTTTTTTTATGAACCGCAAACTCGCATACCATTTATTTTACTTTTTACTCTCCTATTCCTGTGGCGACACCTAACAAAAAGACATAAAGAGCATACCTATGACTATTTTGATGACCTTTCTCTAACCGAAAAACGCATTGATGGAAAATTTTATCACTATAGTAATTATATTGATGCCAAAGACAAAGGTGCCAACTTTACACTTTTTATCGATGGAAAATGTGGTTATGACTTTATGCTCAAGTATGAAAACAGATTTGAGAAGCTGTTAAAATCACTGCACTTGAGTTATGAATGTCAAAGCGGCAATAAAAAATTTGATGATACGATATATATTCTGTCTGATGATAAAATACTGTGCCGGGATTTAAAAACTGATACACAGCTGCAAACGCTAATATTTGAGCTTTTTTGGAATCTAAAAGAACATAACTTTACTCTGAAGTATCTCCAGTATTATGATGGACGACTTATTCTTCATGCAGCAACAAAAGAATCAAATGACCGGACACTCCAAGAGATAGAAAAGCTGTGTGATATGGCAGCACCCATAATGAGAGAAGTCATTATGCATCTGCCTGATAAAACAGAACAAAAAAATCATAACATCTATAGAGAAAAAAGCAGTAGAATGATCACAATTTCTCTTGCACTTTTTATAGCACTCTTTTTAAATGGTGCAATCAAACTTCTTTTGGAAAGCGCTTCCATCTTTTATACACCAAGACTTATAGAAAGATATCACTTTTTAGTTCCATCACTTGAGATCACACTACTGTTAGTCTCCGTATATAGTATATTTGTACTTATCTATTTTTATAAAAGTTCACGTCTTGCTTTGGCTCTTTTTATAGGTATTTCTTTAGGTTCTGCTGCTCTTTTTCTAACAAGCATAACAGCGTTAAAAGAGATGAATATCTATCTTGACACAAGTAAAGCACGAGTAGAACTTCATCGTGTTACAGATACACGTGCCGTAAGAGGTAGAAACAGCCGTTATTATGTTACATTTGATAAATTAGACGAAATGCGAGTGCCCTATGGGGTATATAAACAGTATCAGAAAAACAACTTTTCAATTATCTATATAAGACAAGGCTTTTTAGATGCGCCTTGGATATATTCTATTAAGAGGGTCAGTCATTCACAATAACTGACTATCTCTCAGTGGCTTTGTATCCGGATTGCATGCAATTTTATGTTCCATATTGACACATTCATACCCGCTTAGCTCACGCAAAGATGCAAGCGTGGCACTTCTAAAATTTTCGCCCTTGTTCAAGTAAACATGAAATCCATTTTCATAGAGCGCCAAACGGGTTTTAAGCGCTATGGAGTATGTAGTCAAAATACCGTCTTCTTTTATAGCATTTTTAATATCTGCAAAATACTCTTTTGTCCAAAGAAGAGGATTTACAGTTGGTGAAAAAGCATCCTGATAGACTATGTCGAATCTGTTTTGAAATTTTTTGATATATTCTCGCGCATTGCCTAAAAAGAGTTCTACAAACAGGTTGTCATCTTCATATCTTCCAGTAGTGCTGAGCGATACAACAACCTCACGCAGCGCTTCAAACTCTTTGGGATACGTAAAATCTTTCAATGACGCGACCAGATCTGCATCGAGTTCTGGTGAGTATATGGAAAGTTTCATCTGAGGTGCATGCTCTTGATAATAAAGTATAGTCGCCAAGGTATTAAAACCCAATCCGTAGCAGATATCTAAAACGGTAACCTCATTTTTATCCGATACATGCTTATACGCAGGGATAATATGTTTATAGAGCGATTCACTCAGCGCACCATCTTTTGTTGAGTGATAGTGTTCATCGTACTCTTTCGAATATGCCGTAAAAGAGCCGTCTTCACTCAAAGCAAGCGAATGAAGTTCATCTTCAAAATTACTCAAAGACCATTCCCCCACATATGCATTTTTTTTGCCATCACGAGGTCATACTCTTCTAGGACATCAATGGCATTGGGTGCACGAAACTCAAATTTGTCCAGCAGTTCTTTTGTTTTTTCAATATCCAAAGTGTTTTTTTTCTCCATAATGATGATATCAGCGGTATTTGCCAGTGTCGTGTAAGCGATACGAAGCAGGAGTTCCGGATTTGCGTGAGTGTTCAAAATATCTTTTAATATTACGATGTCATTATCACGAGGCAGAGCTCGAAAAGGGGTTTTAAAGTTTTTTACAAACTGTACTTTTGCATTTTTTAATTCAGAACTTAGAGGGAACTCTTCTTCAGCATATACGGCTAAACGAAATTCTCCATTAACTTCCTCAAGTAAAGAGGCCAAAGCAGCAGACGTTGCATCCGGCTTAGTAGTTACCTGTATGTAATGGTTTCCCGGAAGCGGGTTAAAAAGTTCTAAAAACTGTTTTAACTCCATAAAGAATCTTTTAGTAGGCTAAATCGTGAAGCTCACGGAAAAGAAACGCTTCGACTATCTCATCAATGCTCTTTTGTGTATGCGCAACTAAAACCATCATGGACATATTTATAAAATCCATAACCGGTTCACCGTCACTATGCACAACAACAGCTTCATTCCACTCTTCAAAAGCATCATAGGCATCTGCGTGAAGGACTTCAACAAGTTCACCCTCTTCTATACGCAGCTGTGCCCATGTTTTAGCTTCTAAAACAGGTGTTATCTTTGCCTCTTGTACATCCGTTGAATCCATTGGAACGGCTACGAGCATGATTTATTTATCTCTTTTAGTTTTTTCTTGCTAAGTTGCAGTTTTTTGTTATCCATCACGCCTATTTTGTGCGACAAGATATCTGATGCTATCTTTTTCGCATTTTTCAGTGAGTGCATTTTATATGTACCACATTGGTAAACATTCAACTCCGGAATATCTTTTTTACTTTTTACTTTTAAAACATCTTCCATCGCTTTTTTCCATGCTTTGGCAACTCTTGCCTCACGCGGCGTACCTATGACAGACATATAAAAACCTGTGCGGCATCCCATTGGGGAAAGATCAATAATCTCTACACCTTTGCCGTTTAAATGCTCACGCATAAATCCCGCAAACAGATGTTCAAGCGTATGAATCCCTCGGCCATCCATCTTATCTTCATTTGGTTTATAAAAACGAAGATCAAATACTGTAATTTTATCTCCGCATTGCGTCTTCATCACTTTTGCTTTTCTAACTGCAGGAGCAGGCATAATTGTATGGTCAACTGTAAATGAGTCTAATAATGGCATATTTCATTCCTTGAATTTATTTATATCGATATTTTACCGACTTTTAGTTTATAAAGTATATTACTCACTAAGATATACACGATCCCTACCGGACATCTTCGCTCTATAGAGTGCTTCATCAGCTTTTTTCAACATTTCATCAAATGGTTTTTCATTACGTGCATATGGATTAACACCTATGGAAACTGTGATACGGCATTCAATATTTTTATAGTATATGGGCTCTTTTTTCACATGTTCACGCAGACGCTCTGCAAATGCTTTACTCTGCTGTGCATTCAGCTTCGTTGTATATATCACAAACTCTTCCCCACCATAACGAATAATAGAATCTTCGTTGCGTGTTAAACTTTTCAGTCTCTTGGCGACCTCTTGCAGTATAACATCTCCTGCATCATGCCCATAGGTGTCATTGACTTTTTTAAAATGGTCAATATCAACCATAAAAAGCTGGTATCTGCGTGAGAGTTTTTTGATCAATATATCATAGAGGTATTTACGATTATACACATTGGTAAGAGGATCCCTGTAACCTTCATAATATTTTTTCCTAAAATAGAGTGTCAAGATATAGTGTGCAACAAAAGTCAATAGACCTATAATAACCAACCATAGAAAAAATCTATTGAAGCTCTGCAGACGTGTCTGCATAATCAAGTCAAGATTATGTGAAATATCTGCACCTATTAATGCTACTGTTTGATTATTTTCAACAATTGGGTATGCAATAGTAATCCAAAGATTCGTTCCTTGCTTATGATGAAAGACCTCCACCTTTTTTTGTTTATAGGCCTCATCCCAAAAATTCCCCAAAGGACTAAAAGGTTCAAAGATATTCGCCCGTGTTGTAAGATTATTATCACTGTCCAAAAGAAAATAATAATTACCATCTTCATCTTTTGTAATAACAAAAAGATTTTGAATAGTGGAGATGCGAATAAGTCGAAGCATATCCTCAAAATTATGACGTAATTTAGCATTTGTTGTAACACTTTGTAGAAAATGACACTTGCT
This sequence comes from Sulfurimonas paralvinellae, assembly GCF_014905135.1. NCBI lineage: Bacteria > Pseudomonadati > Campylobacterota > Epsilonproteobacteria > Campylobacterales > Sulfurimonadaceae > Sulfurimonas > Sulfurimonas paralvinellae. The sequence continues at coordinate 1,824,092 of NZ_CP041406.1, forward strand.
GTCCTTTTCATATACATGTGAAAGTTTCGAAAAAGTCTCTGTATGAAGATGAATAATTTTTGTATTTAACTCATGAGTGGTTTTTTGAAGAGTCTTTGCATACTCTGTATAGGCGAGAATAGAAATGAATGTAATAATAAGGAGTAAAACAGTAAACTGAATAATCGGTCTGCTAATTATATTCTTAGTTTCTTGTTGAGACAAATTTTAACAACTCCCCTTTTACTTGTAATCCAAACTGCTGTAGACGTTTGGATGAAAAACGAATTGTTGGACGTCCCTTTTGCCAGAAAAAGACACCAACTGCCTTTGGGTCTTTAAGATATTTTTCATAACTAAAAACAATAATTGGTTTCTTGCATGACTTTTGAATACCCTTATCAGAAAGCACAAAGTCTGCTTTTTCACAGTTCTTCACCACGAAGATTTTTTCTGAATCGGCAGCAATATGCTCTAAATGTGTATCATGAGAATAGACTCTGATTTCACTTTTTGTACTCATGCCCTCTAGCATTTTTTTGATAATGAGTGCCTCCCAATGGGAATCGGAAGCAGAGACATCAACAACCAAAAGCATAAGCAAAAAGAGAGTAAAAGTTTTCAAAAGCTATACTCCATTCCGACTGTAAAAGTTTGGTCGATTGGAAAGATATAGAGTGATTTTTGTTCGGGAACAAAACCGTTCATTTTAATATAACTGTATCTGCTCTTGGCAGCACTGTTAAATATATTTGTCCCTTTTACAGAAAAGATGAGTGAAGCAGTAGGCTTATAACGAATACCAACATTATAATTAATGCCATTTATCGGTGTCTTTTTTACACGGTAATAATCAGCTTCATTATAGAAGTCAAATTTTCGCCATGTATTGAGAAAACGTACAAAAGCACCATTTACTCTCTTATCCTCAGTTGTTGCAGGATCATGATATCTATTGGCATAGAGCATTGATTTGAGATTGTTAAATGCATCAAACTTATAATCATACTTCACGCTGGCACTATAGTTATTATAATATTTCGGTGCACCTTGTGAAATGGTTATTCGCGAATTTTCATTTTGAATATACTCTAAACATGCGCCTATTGTATGATTTGCAATATTTTTATTATATTCAGCAGAAACATCTCGAATGCGAAGCACTTCTATTGCAGCGTTTGCTGCACTTGATAAAGCATACTGTTCCGTTGGTAGCTGCATCTGTGATGCAAAAGCTTTAAATGTACTCCCTTTCGAAGTAACAATATATCCAAGACGTGCCTGAAATGTATCAAAATTACGTTGTGTTGCATTTGATTTACTGTGATAATAATTTTGTTTTATAGAGGCGGTCAGCATTTGACTTTCAGTGAGAATATAGTCATCTTGAATATACAATGAAAATATAGAATTGTCTACAAAAGTTGGATTACTCTCTAAAATTCCATTATTGTATGCGACAGTATCATGAAGAGATTTTTTAATATATTCAGAACCTATAATAAAATTATTTGCTTTATAAGCAAACTTTTTATCAACTTTCACATTATAGACGTCATCAATACTATTAGAATGTAAACTATCTTGCGGCAACAAAAGCTTAGCAGGATTTGTAGTCCATCGCGTCCTATCCATATTGAGGTTCAGGTATTCATTAATTCTGATAAATGAGAGGGAAAGTTTAAGCGAATCATCATTTAAAAAGGTGCTTGTTGCACTCACTCTTTTAAGTTTATAATCAATATCACCATTCTTAGGTGTTGCAAACATACTCAATGATAAAAATGGATCCATCTTATGGTCAATGTATTCAGCGCCTACTTTAACATTTTTATAATTCACTGTCATAAGTGCATGTTTGTTTTGATAATCACGGGAAAGATCATAGGTATCATGAGTATAATCTGTTCTCTCTACTTTACTATGGCTCGCATATGCATAATATTTCAGATCATCTGATGCTGCAGCATAGGATATATTTTCATGATGAGTACCCCTAGAACCTGCATATGCCTGAATGTTGGTTCCAACTTCTCTCGCCGGATCTTTAGAGTATAATTTGATTGTAACTACAGAGGGTTCAGAGTTTACAGAACTTGATGTACTCCCTTCATATACCTCAACATGGTCAACAAACCCAAGATCAATGTTACCATATATAAAAAGGCCGCTTCCCGCAAAAGCAGATGTGATTTCATGATTGTTTATAAATATTTTAACAATATCACTTGCATACGTTGCAGGATCAGCATGCAAAACATCAGGCATGCCAAACAAATTTTCATCATAGCGAAAAGAGCGCAAAGAGTTAAGCAACTCACTTAAATTATGTGCCTGCATTCTTTCAATATCATCCCGAGTATATACAGTTAGATGCCCGAGTGATTCATTTTTTGTTTTTTTGGAAAGGTCACTCTCTTTACGGTATAAATCAAGAATCTGATCTATATTGTAAGCTTGCAACAGTGTAGAAAAAAGTATGACTAATAGAAAAAATAATTTCATTATTACTCTTATATTGTTTATTATTTATTGTATCAAAAATGTTGCTAGTAAGAACTTAAAGTGGAATTTTTATCAAGAGAAATAAAAGAAAATATCCAACAAAGGCTAGACTATAAGCCTGCCATGTTGGATTTTTATGCAATATGCGTGAAAGCTAGAAGTTCGCGACTAAACTCTCGCTTCTTCGCGTCTGTTTAGATATTCCCAGTTTTTATCTACACGCTCCTGCCACTCTTTGATTAAGTATTTATACTCATCTTTGAAAAGGTGTCTAAAACGTCCTTGTGCTGCTAGATACTCTTCAACAGGAACAACATTTTTCGGTCTGTAAGTAATATTCAGTTCATGACCATCAATGATCTCATAAAGTGGGAAAACCAATGAATCTGTTGCAAGATCAGTTAAATGCATAGTGTCTTTAGGATCAAATTTCCACTCAGTGGTACAAGGAGAAACTGCATTGATAAATACTGCACCTTCAGTGTTCATACCATGCTGAATTTTCTTAACCATATCTTTCCATTTATTTGGAGCTACTTGTGCTGCATATGGAATATTATGAGCAGCCATAATGCCCATCATATCTTTTTTATTTCTTGTCTCACCATAAGAGATTTTACCTGCTGGCGTGGTTGTAGCACTTGCGCCTATTGGTGTAGAAGATGAACGCTGCCCACCTGTATTTGCATAGACTTCATTGTCAAGAACAACATACATCATGTCATGATTTCTTTCCATACAACCGGAAATCCATTGGAAACCAATATCATAAGATGCACCGTCACCACCAAAAGCTATAAACTTAGGGTTACGGTCAGGCTGTTTCAAACGACCTTTTGTTTTGAGTGCTTTATACATTGCTTCAGCACCTGCAACAGCAGTAGAACCATTCTCAAATCCAATATGAATCCAAGAAGCATCCCAAGATGTATATGGGTATACAGCTGTACAAACTTCAAGACAACCGGTAGAAGCTGCTAGAACTAAATCATCATTTGTTGCATTTAAAACTTCACGAACGATGATAGAGTGAGCACAACCAGGACAAAGAAGATTTGCACCTTCAAAACGGTCAGCTGATGTCGAAAACTCTTTTAAGTTTTTAATTTTTTTCATTTCACTCATCTTATCTTCCTATAAAAAAGCTAGTTTCGGTCCACGAACACCGATAAACTGTTGTTGTTTAGTTAATAACTTACCTGCATCAGCATTTGCTTGAAGCTCAGTATATAGATCTACTAAATGTTTTTTTGTTAAATCACGACCACCAAGTCCATAGATGTAACCAGAAAGCAGCATTTTACTATCTGTGTTAAAAAGTGAACCCGCAATTTCGTTAAATAACATACCCGCAGCACCACCTGGAGCTGAACGGTCAAGTGCAGCTACAGCTTTTACATCTTTTAATGTTTCAGCTATCTCCATAAATGGGAATGGACGGACAACACGTAGACCGACTACACCTGCCTTAATGCCTTTTTCTCTCATTTCACCTGCAACTTCACGTGCAGTTTCAACTGATGTACCCATACAGACAACAGCAACATCCGCATCATCCATATTATATTTTTCAACTTGATTATATTTACGACCTGTAAGTTTTTCAAATTCAGCAAATACTTCATCAATTTTTCCAGGAACAATGTTCATCGTATCAGCATGTTGACGAGCTTTATGCTCAAAGTGCCAATCTTCTTCAGTCTGAACACCATGAGTAACAGGATGTTCAAAGTCAAGCATATCGTTCATTGGTTTATATTCACCAACAAAATTAAATGCTGCATCATCACTTAGTGTGTGTACACCTTGTGCTGTATGAGAAGTTAAAAAGCCATCTTGATTTACTATAGCCGGAAGTCTAACCTCATGATCTTCACTTACTCTAAAAGCAATAAGGTTTAAATCATACGCTTCTTGTGGAGAAAATGCATCAAATTGAATCCAACCACTGTCACGGACCATATACATATCTGAATGGTCACAGTTAACATTAAGTGGAGCTGCTAATGCACGGTTTACGATATTTAAAACGATTGGCAAACGCATACCAGAAGCCTGATACAATGTCTCAGCCATAAGAGCAAGACCTTGAGAAGCTGTAGCAGTTGCAACACGACCACCTGCAGCAGCAGCACCAATACAACCACTCATTGCGGCATGTTCTGATTCAACCATTACAAATTCACCCTCAACAAGGTTATCTGACTTAAATTTTGCATATCCCTCAACAATAGCGGTTGATGGCGTAATTGGGTAAGCTGATACAACATCAACCTGAGCTTGTCTTAAAGCTTGTGCTGCTGCATAATTTCCATCCCATACTTCTATTTCATTTAATTCTAATTTATCAAATGCCATCTATTTCTCCTTCTCTTCTTTACTAGGCCATCTAGCAATTTCTGTCTCTTCATCTGCCTGTTCTGGGAACATCAACAATGATTTTGGATTTGTAGGACAAACCTCAACACAGATACCACACCCTTTACAGTGATCCATATCAATACCTATCATTTTTTTATCTCTTGAAATAATCGAAATATCCGGACAATATACCCAGCAAAATTGGCAATCAATACAATAGTCTTTATTGAAAACCGGTTTAATAAGTCTCCAATCAGCTACACTAGCAGTAAAAGAACTGTTTTGTGTATAGTGTCGATCTTCCTGGAGTGTTCCTGCGATATCTCCAGCTTCACCTTCAAATGTACGAAGCATAGCTCCGATTTCAAATTCGTCCCAACCTGTGTTTGCCATCATCAGCTCCTTATTTCACTTCATCATATGCACGCTGAATAGCAATCATATTCGCGTCAACAATTTTTTGAGGTAATTTTTTCAAAATTCTCTTCATGCTCTCTTTGAAAAATTCAATATCATACATACCGGAGACTTTCATAAATGCACCAAGCATCGGTGTATTTGGAATAGGACGGCCAATAGTCTCATTTGCAATAGTAATACAATCGAGTGTATATACTTCTTTACCCTCAAGTTTTGGCTGTGATGCTATTAACTCATCTGTAGTCATGTGTGTTGTGATAATATATTTTGTATTTTCTTTTCCATTAACAGTTACATCTGTTGTGTAAACCAAAGCAGGATCAATTACAAAAACATAATCAGGCTCCATATATTTTTCATGATTCAAAATCACTTTATCATCAACACGATTATATGCAGTCATAGCAGCCCCGCGTTTAGCCGAACCGTAAAATGCAAATGCCTGCACTTCTTTTCCAGTTGTAGAAATAACGTCTGCTAAACCTTTAGCACCAGTTACAGCACCTTGACCAGCACGACTATGCCATCTAATTTCTAGCATAAATTCTCCTTTTCTTTTCTCAAGAAACATTTATTTTTTCTATTTATCTGTATTTTAGGTAAACGGCACTTAAATGTAGCTTGATGATATAATGTAGCTTATAACATCAGTTACGTATGTGATATTTTTCTACGCTTTAACCACTTTACAGCTTCATAAGCATCATTAAAAACAACATCTGTAAATTTTTTCAGTGTATCACGTGAATCATATCCGCTTGTTACAGCTATGGCATTGACACCGGCTGCTTCTGCCGCAACCATATCCATCTGTGTATCACCTATCATCCATACATCTTTATCTTCAATATCAAAAGCTTCAAGTGCTTTTAAGATAGGCTCTGCGTGAGGCTTGGGATGTTCGACATGCTCGCGGCCGATAAGCACCTTGAACTTATTCATAATGCCGAAATACTCCATTAATACCTTAGAGTACTTTCCGGTCTTTGTTGTCACAATACCAAGTTTTGCAAAAGTGGCAGCCAGTTCAACAGCTTCTCTTGCGTGAGGCAGCAGTACCGTCTTTTGCGTCGATATCTCTCTATAGTGTTCTTTATAAACAGCCACAAAATCCCAGACTTTTTCGTCCTCGACACCGAGTTTTGCAAACATATAGTCCAGTGGATGTCCTATCAGTGCTTTTATTGATTCATCATCAGGATGTCTATAACCGTAAAAATCAAAAGCATAATGAAAACTCTCCAAAATCGCTTCCGTTGAATCTATGAGTGTGCCATCCAAATCAAATAGTATTATCATTAATCTTTTTCCCATGAAATATAGTTGTGCCAGATACCGCCGAGTGCCGGTTCTATATGTTTTATCTTTTTATTGACCGCCGTAATGGAGTTTGGAATGTATAAAAAGAGGTAGGGATTATCATGCGTGATGATGGCAAACATTTTACGCCACATCGCCCCGAGTTTCTCTTTATCTATAACAGACTGTGATTTCTCTATAAGCATGTCTATTTTTTTATTATGATAGCCGACAAGATTGAATCCGCCCTTCTTATCACTCTCGCTATGCCAAAAAAGATACGGATCGGGTGTCGGAGAGAGTCCCCAACCAAGAAGAACTGCATCGAACTTATGCGGAAAGACGACCATATTTAAAAAAGCCTGCCACTCCATCACACGCAGTTTGACGACAACCCCCGCTTTTTGCAGCTGATACTGCAGTATCTCTGCCGCATAAGGACGGATGGAACTTGAGTTTGATGTTGCTATCTCAAAAGTAAAGGGGTGCTTTTCATTATAGCCTGCCTCACGCAGCAGCTCTTTAGCTCTCTTTATATTCTGTTTAGGGGTTTTTACCTCAGAATTGAAAGCTTTCGTTCCCGGTAGAAATGGTCCAGTGCAGACCTTCGCATGTTTAAAGAAAAGTATATCTACCAGCTCTTCTCTGTTGATGGCCAAAGAGAGTGCCTCACGCACACGCGGATCTTGAAACTTTTTCTCACGCAGGTTAAAACCAAGATAGGTATAAGAGAGCGAGATCTTCTCATAGATGTTAAAGTGTTTAAAAAAATCTTTTTTAAGCTGTCGCTCCATTACAAGCGGTTCAACAGTTCCAATGTCTAGTTCATGGTTTTTCAGCATCAAAAGGCGTGTCATCGGATCGGCTATGACATGAAAAGAGATCTTGTCAATCTTGGGACGCCCTTCAAAATAGTCATCAAAAGCCGAGAGCTCGATATTTTTAGAAAATTCCAGCTGCGTGAGCCTGTAGGGGCCCGTGCCTATTGGATGCGTATTAAAAGTCGAATTCATAAGATTTTTTTCATCTTTTAAGATATGCTCAGGAAGTATTCCCATCATCCAGGTCTCAAGTGCTTTAAAATAAGGCTTTTTATAATCAACTTCAACGGCATAATCATCTAAAGCTTTGACATCTTTTACAAAACGAAAGCCAGTGCTGTAAGGGGAAGCTATCTTATCTGAAATGAGTGTCTTATAGGTAAAGAGGACATCTTTGGCAGAAAAATCTTTGCCATCATGCCATTTTACATTATGGCGCAATTCGAAGATAAGCGTCGTATCATTTTTAAAATAAAACTTCTTCGCCAGATCACCGATGATCTCTTTAGAGTCTTTGTCATACTTTACAAGCCCGTTAAATAAAAATCCCGTTATCTCTGAAGATGATGAATCAGTTGCCAGTATAGGGTTTAAGCGTGAAGGATTTGCAGAGGTTGCCAGCTGCAGCGTTGAAGCAAAAAGCTCTGTAAAGAAAAGAAATACGAGTAATATTTTCATAGTGGTGAAATTATAGTATAAAAATGAAAAAAGTTTGGGAAGTTTAAAAAAAAGAGAGATTTTACCAAGAGAAAAAACTCTTGATAAAAAAGAATATTAACGTTTTGAGAACTGGCGAGAACGACGTGCTTTACGTTTACCTGGTTTCTTACGCTCAACAACACGTGAATCACGAGTCATCATACCCTCTGGTTTGAGGATAGTTTTTAATTCAGGGTTGAACGCTACAAGCGCACGGCTGATACCGTGACGAAGTGCATCTGCCTGACCACCGAAACCACCACCTAAAGTAGTAGCAACGATATCTACGTTTTCATCTTGTTTTGTTAGTACAAGCGGTTGTTTTACACGAAGTTTTTTCGCTTCAAGTCCACCTAACCATGCGTCTAATGAAAGACCATTGATAGTGATTTTACCACTTCCTGGAGTTAACCATACTTTTGCGATAGACGCTTTACGACGACCTGTTGCATAAATTTTATTTGCCATGTTAATCCTTACTTAGCAATTTGTGCAGTGTGAGGATGCTCAGCACCTGCATATACTTTTAATTTTTTAAGCATTTTAGCACCAAGCTTAGTTTTAGGAAGCATACCACGAGTCGCTAATTTGTATAGTTTCTCAGGATTTTTCTCTAAAAGCTCAGTCAATTTAACACTCTTAGTAGAACCGAAGTAACCAGAGTGAGAGAAGTACTCTTTGTTAGCGATTTTTCCAAGACCGTTGAATTTTGCTTTAGAAGCGTTGATGATTACTACATAATCACCACAGTCAATGTTAGGAGTAAAACATGCTTTGTTCTTACCACGAAGTATAGTAGCTACTTCAGTGATCATACGACCAAAAGTTTTACCTTCAGCATCAATCAAAACCCATTTTTGATCGATTTGTTCAGGAGTTGCAATTTTTGTAAATTTCATTCTTGAACCTTTCTTTAGGAATTTTTATAACAAACACTATAAATGATTCTATAGTAAACATCTGTTTTAGTGGCGAAAGTATAACTGCATAAACTTATAAATAGCTGAATTTAAGTCATTTATAAGCTTTTTATTGTTGAAGCAAGTTGAGAATGAAATTATAACATATCTCCAATATTTACACTATTTTTCAGATACTTCGTACTATACTACGTCATTATATTAACAAGATTATAAGGAAAGAACTTCCAATGAAACGCAGATATTCATTATTGTTACTCTTCACTTTAACAGCATCTTTATCACAGGCAGAAGCAACACTTCCAAAACAGGCACTCAAAACAAATGGGCAGCTTATATACCAAGAACAAAAAACTGCAGAGATTTTCAAGGAGATGTTTCAGCAGGGTGATTTTTACGGCCGCCTTCGCAGTAACAACTTTTACTTCGGTTATGACCATGATGACAGCGGACACGAAAGTAATCTTGTCAGCTCCGTTGGTGCAAGTTTTGTTTTCAGATCTGCTTCTTTGAACAATTTTGACTTTACACTTGGCCTCTATGGATCCCAGGCTTTTTTCTCTGCCGATGATTTTAAGAACAACATATCTTTCGCAAAAGCGGCAAAAGATACTTTTAGCAGATACAAATACATAACAAACGGCTCAAAATCTCTCTTTGCATTCGGACAGGCCAACATCAGCTACAGCTACTCAAAAACAAACTTCAGAGCCGGCCGCCAGCTTGTTGAGACTTTTTATACAAAAAGCAATGATACGAAGATGATTCCAAACAGTTTTGACGGTCTTGTTGTCTCTTCAAAAGATATCAAAAAAACAAAATTAACACTTGCCTATCTTGCTAAGCAGAAACTGCGTGACCATGAGTCTGCACACTCTGTTTTGATGTATGATGATTCCAATAGTGCCAACCACTCACAATGGACAGGCAATGATGATTCGGCAATGCACAAAGGATTGAGTTATACAAATCTAAAAGCAGCAGGAAAAAAAACAGATGCACCGCTTATTATTTTAGATGCACAAAACAACTCTGTAAAAAATCTTAAAATAAACTTCTCCTCATACGTTGTTCCCTCCTTGCTTTCTCAGGTAATGGGTGAACTCAACTACAAAATAGCACTTAAAAGCTTTTCCATCACACACAGTGTACGCTATATAGAACAGTTTGACAATGGAGCAGGAGATGTCGGTGGTGCTTCCATCACAACAGATACAACAGGCTACAAAGATCCAAATTCACTAAACAGTGGTATGATTGCAGCAAGAATCGTCACAAAGATAGATGACTATAAACTAAATCTCGGTTACACGCAAGTACTCGACAAAGCAGACCTTGTAACACCGTGGCGAGGTTTTCCGACAGCCGGCTATACCCGTTCGATGGGAATGTATAACTGGCGTGCTAATGTCAAAAGTTATAGAATCGAACTTGTAAAAGGTGCCAATGCAAAAGGAATCTATACAAAACCTTTTTTGCAGACTTCTGTTTTATATATGGACGGAGATACAAATAAAAAGGAAACTGATTCTATGTTCTACTATGCAGGTATCGTGCAGAACATTCCTTCCATGCAGGAACTTCAGTACAGAGTTCGTTTAGGCTGGCGTGATTTTATCGGTGATTCTTCCCAAGTATCAGATTATCTTGATGCCCGGTTTGAGCTGAACTATCTCTTTTGAATACTTAAAGGAATATGGTGAAAAAAATATTTATAACGCTTTTACTACTGAGTGTAACACTTTTTGCACAGAAGATTACTATCTTTGCGGCAAGTGACCTGAAGTTTGCGCTTGACACCATTAAAGCAGATTTTTTAAAAGCCCACAAGAACGACACCATCAACATCATCTACGGATCTTCCGGTAAAGGGCGTGTCCAGATAGAACGCGGTGCACCCTACGACATCTATTTTTCGGCAAATATGGATTATGTAAAGTATCTTTACAACAAAGGCTTCATCATCACCAAGCCAAAACTTTACGCCATCGGCAGACTCGTTATCTGGAGTAAGAACAAAAATTTTCAATCAGCAAAAAGTTTTGAAAACTTCACACAGCCATGGGTCAATAAGATTACCATTGCAAACCCAAACCACGCTCCTTATGGACAAAAAGCAAAACAGGCACTGCAGAGCATGCATCTTTATAAAAAACTAAAGCCAAAGATCGTCTTTGGAGAAAACATCTCACAAACTACCAATTACATCAACATCAAAGCGGCAGATATCGGCATCATCGCTCTTTCACTTGCTCTTGCTCCAAACATCAGACAAAGTCCGTTTCATGACTATTACCTCATCGATGATAGTCTGCATGAGCCACTTTATCAGGGGTATGGCATAACAAGTCATGCAAAATCCTCCTCTTTGGCACAGGAGTTTATCAGCTTCTTTCAGCAAGCCGATTCGCAAAAGATCATGCGTGCCTACGGATTTAAAGTAGCAAAATGAACACAATTGTCACAAACGTCACAGCCATAGAAAATGTCAACAACCTGACACTGCTTCACTGTGAATCCCATACGACAGCAATTGTTATGATGAGTTTGAAGCTCAATCCAGACATCAGACAAGGCAGCCAGGTAGCACTGGCTGTCAAGCCAACAAATATCATCCTTGCAAAAGAACATCCACAACAAACAAGCTGCGAAAATATCCTTCACGCAACTGTAAAAACAGTCGAAGCCGGTGAACTGCTCTGTAGTGTAACCGTATCTTTTGAAGAGACAATCCTTGAAGCGATCATAACTCGCGAAGCACACAACAGACTTCTTTTAAAACAAGGGGATGCCGTTTCACTTCTCATTGGGGCAAATGATATCTACATTCAGGAGATACTCGATGTTTAAGACTCTTAGCAACCTTGATTTCATGCCCTTTCTCATCTCTTTCAAACTGGCATTTATCACCTCTGCTATTCTTTTTGTCTTTGCTCTGCCTTTAGCTTGGTATCTCTCACAGACAAAGTCACGCTCAAAGCCTTTTATTGAAGCAGTGACTGCCCTGCCTATTGTTCTGCCCCCTTCTGTTTTAGGTTTTTATATGCTCTGGGCATTTTCTTTCAACTCGCCGCTGGGTGCTTTTTTTGAAGATATCTTCGGCGTAAAACTCGCCTTTAGTTTTACGGGCATCGTCATTGCAAGTTGTTTTTACTCCCTGCCATTTATGGTACAGCCGCTGCAAAACGGTTTTGAAAGTCTCAACAAAAATATGCTTGAAGCCAGTTACATCGCAGGCAAAAGCAAAGTGACAACGCTTTTTAAAGTTGCCCTGCCAAATATGAAACCAGCACTTCTAACGGCCATCATTGTCACCTTTGCCCATACTGTCGGTGAGTTCGGTGTTGTTTTAATGGTCGGAGGCAGCATACCGGGTGAGACAAAAGTCGCCTCAGTCGCTATCTATGATATGGTAGAGGTTATGGACTATACTGCTGCGCATATCTACAGCGCTATCATGCTTATCATCTCTTTTATCGTGCTCTTTAGTGTCTATCTTTTCAATGCACGTCAAAACAAAAGGTTTGGATTATGATAGATATCAAGATTCAAAAAAAGCTCTATGGCGCAAAAGGTCTTATGCCCCTTCAGGTAGATCTGCAGATACAAGAGGGAGAATTCGTTGCACTCAGCGGTACAAGCGGCAGTGGGAAAACAACACTCCTGCGAATCTTGGCAGGTCTTGAAGAAGCATCAGGCGAGATTCAGGTCGGCAGTGAAATCTGGCTGCGTGAGCAAAAAGCACTGCCGCCGCAAAAAAGAGAGATAGGCTTTGTATTTCAGGATTATGCCCTTTTTGAGAACATGACCATCGAGCAAAATCTCCTCTTCGTTGCCAATAATACAAACCTTGCTGCACATCTTTTGGAACTTACCGAATTGCGTGAGCTTAAAAACAGGTACCCCTCTTCACTCAGCGGGGGACAAAAACAGCGCGTGAGCATCTGCCGCGCTCTGATGCGAAAACCAAAAATCTTGCTGCTCGATGAGCCTCTCTCCGCACTCGATGCTGCCATGCGTGCAAAACTCCAAAATGAACTGCTCACACTGCACAAAGAGTTTGGTACGACTACCATTATGGTCAGCCACGATCCAAGTGAGATATATCGCTTGGCTTCACGTGTTGTTGTCTTGGATAACGGCAGCATAACCAATGACGGAAAACCGACCGAAGTCCTTCTCAAACGCCAAGGGAGTCAAAAGTTCTCATTTGAAGGAGAATTGCTTGAGATAAAAAAGGTTGATGTTATTTATATTGCTATTGTAGCCATCGGTCAACAGTTAGTCGAAATTGTAATATCACAAGAAGAAGCAAAAAACCTTCAAATCGGAGACACAGTCAATGTTTCAACAAAGGCTTTCAACCCAAATTTAACATAATTATCCCCCCTATATTTTTAATAATTTTTTAATATTAAAAGTGATATTATGATTAATATAACTATTTTTAATATTAAGGATAAAAATTGTCCTCTAATTTTTGGGAAATATTACTAGTTGATGACGATGAAAAATTTCATCAGATAGTAGCAGAAAGTTTTGATGAAATTTTCATAAACGATAAAAAAGTAAAAATGCTTCATGCCAGAAATGCACAAGAAGCAAAAAAAATTTTACAACAATATTCTGATATTGCCATTGCCTTTATAGATATTGCCATGCATACACCTGATGCCGGCTTAGACTTAGTAAACTACATAAGACAGACACTTTACAATAGTTCTATGCGAATTGTAATCATTAACAGTGATGATTCACCTGTACCCGCAAGTGATATTATAGCCCATTATGATATCAACGATTATAAAGACAGCCGATGCATAAAATCCCAAAGACTTTTTACAACTATTCGTACGGCTATTAAACAATACCAACAATTTAAAGACCTCAAAGACAAAAGAGATGAAATCTATAAAAAAATGACGACGAATGAAATCACCTCATTACCCAATAGAATGAAACTCAGCGAAAATCTTGACACTATCGGAGGGAAATCTCTTATCCTTATCAATATTGATGATTTTAGCCTTATTAATAATCACAACGGTTTTGAATTTGGTGATGAAGTTTTAAAATCTTTTGCCAAATTTCTCATTGAAAAATATTCCAGATATGCTGAAGTCTATCATTTAGAAGCAGATAAATTTGCTTTATTATGCCTGCAATCAGACACGAGTCATACGCAAGAAGAGAGTATATCAATAATTAAAGAAGATATATACAAACATGAATTTAATGTAAAAGATGTAAAATTTCACTTAACCGCAACACTTGGAGCTGTTTTAGATGAGCGAGGCAATATCATCCAAAAAGCTGAATTTGCATTAAAAGAAGCAAGGCTTTATGGTAAAAACAATGCAAAGAAATATAGTGATGACTTACAGATAGTAAGAACAATTCACTCAAATTCCATATGGACAGGTCGTATTCGAGAAGCTATTGCACACAACAACATACTAGCATACTTTCAACCCATACAAAATGCTAAAAATGGAAAAATAGAAAAATATGAAACCCTTGTCCGCTTAAAATATGAAAATGAAATATACTCTCCTTTTCATTTTTTAGATGCCGCGCTGTATAGCGGACAAATGTTTGAAATATTCAAAGTAATGTTAAGTGGAGCCTGCCAAAAAGCACAGACAACAGCTTCTGTTCTCAGTATTAATATAAGTGAATATGATTTAAAACATCCTAAATTTCTTCAAACCATTCATAAAACCATACAATCATATGACATTTCTTCTCAACAGATTGTTTTTGAAATTCTTGAAAATAATAGTATCTCAAGGGATAAAAACATACAAAATACACTCAATATCCTCCATCAAGATGGTTTCAACTTAGCTATAGATGATTTTGGAGCTGATTGTTCCAACTTTGCACAACTCAACAACTTACCAATCAATTTCATAAAGATAGACGGCCAGTTTATCAAAAATATTATTGAAGATAAAAATTCACAAATCGTGACAAAAACCATACTCGATTATGCTCATCAAAAAGGTATTCCTGTTGTCGCAGAGTTTGTTTGTTCAAAAGAGATCTATGAGTATGTCAAAGAGATAGGTGTAGATTTTCTACAAGGCTATTATATTTCCGAACCTAAACCCGAACTAATCTAACTTCATCACTTAATATATAACATATACAGCCTTCTACAGTACATCCAGTTATCTCTTCCACTGCTTACGGTGTTTGTCCTGAAAGTTCATGGCGCTTGTATAATCTATCAGGTTTAAAAAATTCTGCTACTCAATGACGGAAAACCGTCAGAAGTCCTTCTCAAACGACAAGAAAGTCAAAAGTTCTCGTTTGAAGGTGAACTGCTCGAGATAAAAAAGTCAATGTTATCTATATTGCCATTGTCACCATCGAGCAACAGCTCACAGAAGTTGTCCTCTCTAAAGACGAAGCAGCCAAACTCACAGTCGTTGTGATACAGTGACGCTTAGTATAAAAGCCTTTCAACCAACGCTATCTTCTTAGCTTCTTTTAATTCCATTATGTTATTATTTAACATTTCAAAATAAAAAGGATCTCTTTTGCAAAGAAAAAGCATATTGAGTGTACTCGGAATCGCGCTGATGTTGAGTGCCTGTGCAACTGTACAAAAAAGTGAAGAACATGAGGTGCCAAAAAGCTCTGCTGTTGTTAAGAGTAAGAGCATAGAAGCAAAAGAAGCCAACGCTGGCAAACCGACCGGAATCAAAAGAAAAGTGGCTATCGCCCGTTTTACAAATGAAACACGCTATGGACAGAGTTTTTTCATTGATAAAGACAACAACCGTATCGGAAAACAGGCAATGGATATTCTCTCTGCAAAACTGTTCCAGACAGGAAAGTTCATCATGCTTGAACGTGCTGATCTATCAAAGATAGATGATGAACTCAAGATGAAAGATCATAAAAAACTTGACAATGCCGCTGATTATATCATTCTGGGTTCCATCACGGAATTTGGACGTAAAGAGGTGAGTGATGTCGGTCTATTCAGCCGTGTTAAAAAACAGGAAGCCTTTGCCCGTGTGCATATCCGCATCGTCGATGTAAGCACCGGAGAGATCATCTACTCAGACGAAGGTAAAGGAACTGCTTTTAGTGAAGCAGGAAATGTAATGGGTGTCGGTGACAAAGCGGGATACGATTCACAACTCAACGATAAAGCCATTGATGCAGCCATTTCCGATCTTGCTTCAAATATCATCGAACATATGCTTGACAAACCATGGAGAGGCTACATTTTGGATTACCAAGACGGCAATCTCATCATTTCTGGCGGAAAAAGCCAAAACATCAAAGCAGGCGATAGATTTGATGTTTATGTACAAGGTAAAAAGGTCACAAACCCACAAACACATATGACCATAACCCTTCCGGGCAAAAAACTGGCAACAATAGAAGTAGTCACAACACTTGGAGACAGACCGGAAAATGAAGTTTCACTGACAAAGATAGTCAGCGGTAATTTAGACAGCTATATAAAATCGAAAGATTTTTCAAAGCTGTACATTGAAGTAGGAGCATCAAAATGAAGTACATCATTGCAATAATAGCGTTTATATCTCTTCTTGGCCTTAGTGGTTGCGGATACAAAGAGGGCGTACGTACAGCTGCAGCAAAATCACATCTCTATTTTACAGGCGACACCTCAAATGTTCTTGTATCGATCGATAATTCAGAAAAATTTCCTGTAAAAAGCGGTATAGACCATCTCTATAATGTCGCTCCGGGAAAACATTTGGTTCAGGTATACAGAGACGACAAACTCATTGTCAAAATAGAGATCTTCGTAAGTGACGGTGTATCCAAAGAGATAGAGGTAAGATAATAGATGCGCAAAAACAATCTTATTTTTCCAAGCATACTTTTTGCCGCCTTGTTTATGGCAGGATGCAGCTCACATAATCAGGCTCTATACAACTATGGCACATATAGTGAAAGTTACTACAGCGATGTGAAAGATCATACACACGAATCCCAGCTCGCCCTGCAAAAATCTATAGAAGATGCCATTCAAAATGCTCAGGACAGCACATCAGGAAGAGTAGCACCCGGTCTTTATGCAAATCTCGGTTACATCTACCTCAAAAAGGGACAAAGCAAACTCGCTGTTGAAAACTTCAAAAAAGAGAAAGTACTCTATCCGGAATCTGCGAAACTCATGGATATGCTCATCAAAAAAGTAGCAATGGCAGAGGAGGATAAAAATGAAAAATAGACTCACACTTTATACTCTGTTCCTGTTTTTAGTGGCTCTGTTAAGCGGTTGTGCAGGCACAACACCGACTACAAAAGGCTCGGCATTTCCGAAAATGTATGAAGAGCAGCCTCGCTCTATTCTCATACTGCCGCCAATGAATGAAAGTAGTGACGCAGAAGCGAAGTCTTATTATATGACAACTGTCGAGGTCCCTTTTGCACAGATGGGTTACTATGTTTTTCCTGTTGAAATGGTCAGTGATATCATGAAACAAGAGGGTGTATATGATACGGAACTTCTCTACAATATGCCGCTTGATAAATTTTATGAATACTTTGGTGCCGATGCGGTACTCTTTACCAAGATCAAGCAGTGGAAGGTCTCTTATGCCGTCATAGCATCATCACTAACCGTCTCCATCGAAGCTGTGTTAAAATCAACAAAGACAAATCAGGAATTATGGAGATATTATGATACAATCGTTGTCGATCTAAGCGGCGGTAACAGCGGCGGCGGTATCGGCGGGCTTATAGCCAGTGCTATTGCAACAGCTATCAACACTGCAGCTGCAGACTATGTAACCTATGCAAGAGTGGCAAATTCCCATATCGTTTTTGCCCTGCCTGCCGGACCTTACAGCCCTCTTTATATGCAGGATCAAAGCATTCAAATTACCGATAAAAGAGCGAAAGAGAAATAATCAAACGCCAACAATCTCTATGCTATCTTTTAGAAGATAGCATAGATACCCTTCAACCTCTGCATTCGTTATATTTCTCACAGCTTCTTTTATCAGGTCTAAAATTCCTAATGCTGTAGATGTTCGTTACGCTCAGTGGAGAGTAAAATAAGTAGGTGAGTGTATCTAACATACGTTAATATTGCGACAAAAAATCCTGCTACGCAATGAACCACTCTCTCTCCGCACTCAATGCTACCATGTGAACAAAACTTCAAAATAAATTACTTACACTTCACAAAAGTTTGGTACGATCATCATTATTGTCAGTCAAGATCTATCGGCTTCGCGTGTTATTATCTTGGATAACGGTAGTATAACTAAAGTAACACTCAGCACAAAAGTATTTACCCCTATTATCAGCTGATCTTTTTTATAATGAAATAGCTATAGTTTTGTTCACTCTCTTTTGGAGTGATATGTCTGTACGCTTCACTCTCAATAAGTTGTAGATTATTTGGCAACTCTTGTAAGATTTTTGTATCATCATATGCTTCTATGTCAAGTCCTGCACACTGTATCTCTCCATCCTTTGAAAATGTAGCAATGATAGCAATTGCATTTGGCTTGATCACTGATGAGAGCACTTCAAAATATTTTTGCCGTTCTTTTTTTGTCAGCAAGAAATGAAAAACTGCTCTGTCATGCCACAAATCAAATTTCTTTTGACTCTCAAAAGCGAGAATATCTTCACGCATATAAGTAACATGTTCACTTTTCACTCTTTTTTTAACAATATCGAGCGAAGCTTTGGACGTGTCTAATAATGTTATATCTTCATATCCAAGTTCCAAAAGCTTATCGACGAGTAGTGAAGCACCACATCCTGCGTCTATAACAGCATCCTCTTTTTTTGCATAGCTGCTGATAAGTTCAAGAGATTTTTGCGGAGATCTTTGGTGCCACAATACCTGCGTATAATCTTTGTTCTGGAAAATATTTTCCCAATGCTGTTGGCGCTTTATCTCTGCCGGTATTTTTGTTGCTTGAAACGTAGCACCCCTTGTCGTTTCTGCTGTTGTGTAATGTGTATGTCCCGTACACTCTACATCTTTAAACCCGGCTTTTTGCATAAGTTCTATAAGCTCATACTCACGCATAGTTCCAGCAACACAGTTTGCCCAATCCTCTTCACCGAAAGATGAACAGCATGAACTCTCTTGGACTGCACAACAAGTAGGTTCTGAAATATCTATCATATCTGCAAAATAGATTTTCCCCTCCGGCTTTAAGAGACGATATATCTCTGAAAAAACAGATTCTTTACATGAAGTAAGGTTGATCGCTCCATTTGAGATAACGACATCAACACTTTCATCCTCCAGCGGCACATTATCAAAACTGCTCTCTAAAATCTCGACATTATCAAAACCGACCATCTTCGCATGTTCGGATGCCGCTGCAACCATTTTCGGTGTTATATCAACACCATACACTTTTCCACTCTCTCCTGCATGCAGGCGAGCAACTAAAACATCAACTCCTGCACCACATCCAAGATCTAATATAGTATCCCCTTCAGATATTATTGCATTTTTAAAAGGATTGCCGACCGCTGCACAGTACTCCCAAACTTCTGATGGTGTGGCATCTATCCACGCTTGTTTGTACCCATGCGCTTTTGCATTCTCTAAACCTTTATCCCAACCAAAATCTTTTTCGGGGTTTTGCGCCAACTCTGTATATAGTTCGATTATTTGATTGTTGTCTGCCATTTTCGCTCCTTATTCTGCATTCATATCAAGCATATCAAAAAGATTTTGTGCTGATTGATATCCATAAGCTATTTCATCTTCAAGCACTTTACCATCTGCATCAATGATAACAAAAGCAGGCGGTCCGAAAACTTTAAGACTCTTTTTGATTGCATTGGCTTCTGCATCAGATTTATCTGTCATGTCAACCATAAGCGGGATATAACTCTCTCCCAGTATTTTTCTTATTTTTGAGTCTTTGAGTGTTGTATTTTTCAATTTTTCGCACACCTTGCAATGTTCGGCATGAAAGTAAATAACAATAGGTTTATGCTGAGTCAGTGCTTTAGCTTTCTCTGCATCAAACTCATTAAGATTTTTTATCTGTTCAAAAGGAAGGGCTGACTCTTTTTTTACCGATGTTGCAGTTACTGCACCTGTAATCATTCCTTGTTCATTTTTAAGTGGCAGCAACAGGTCGTTGTTGCCTCGTGCTCCTCCAACAAGTGTGATGATACCCCAGATAAACAATAGCACTGACACTATTTTTTTCAATTTCTGCCAGCCGCTTGAAACCTCTACACTTACATCTACAGCTCCCATATAAACAGCAATACCTGTGAAATAGATTCCCCATAATAAAAGCGATGGTATAAGTTGTAATTCTGAAAAGATACTAATAGCAACACCAATGAGAAGTATTCCAAAGAAATGTTTTACACCATCCATCCATGCACCTGCTTTTGGAAGCAGATAGCCGGCACCGACACCCATAAACATCAACGGCACACCCATACCAAGAGCAAGCGTAAACATTGTCTCTGCACCTAATAGCGGATTGCTTGTTGCAATAGAAACACTCAAAAACGAGATAAGCACAGGAGAGACACAAGCTCCTAAAATCAAGGCAGAGACAAGTCCAAGAAAAAAAACTGCAAAGAATTTTCCACCCTTAAGATTGTGTGTACTGCCTTCAAGTCGTGTCTGCAAAAAAGCAGGCATCTGAATTGTGAAAGCTCCAAACATTCCAAACGCCATGACAACAAAAACGAGACTCATTGTCCCGATTGCCCATGCATTTTGAAAATAGGACTGCAACTGTTCTCCCGTTGCACCGGCCAATGCACCCATGACGGCATAGGTAACAGCAGTTCCAAGTACATAAGCAAAAGAGAGCTGAAATGCCTTTGCTTTTGAGATTTTTTCACCTTCACC
Source organism: Sulfurimonas paralvinellae (assembly GCF_014905135.1). Taxonomy (NCBI): domain Bacteria; kingdom Pseudomonadati; phylum Campylobacterota; class Epsilonproteobacteria; order Campylobacterales; family Sulfurimonadaceae; genus Sulfurimonas; species Sulfurimonas paralvinellae. The sequence goes on from NZ_CP041406.1 coordinate 1,844,947, forward strand.
GGCTATAACACTTGAGAGAATAGGTATCATCGGCAAAACGCAAGGTGTAAAGGTCAGCAGTATTCCTGCAATAAAAGCGCCGCTTAAAATTGCCAACATTGCTTATTTTTCTTTATTAAGTACTACATTCCCAAGACCGGTTTTAACAGGATACCCTGCTTTCGCCCATCCTTTAAGCCCGCCTTTAAGTGTTGTTACATGTGTATAACCCATCTCTTTCATAACCTGTGCAGCCAACGCTCCACGCCCGCCTCTGCGGCAGTATGTCACCACGTATGCATCTTTATCCGGAATAATCTTGTTGATTTTCCATTCTAAATTACCACGTGTGACAGCACGGAAATTCTCTTTGTTAAAATCATCGAATGGGATGCTTCCCTCTGCATGCTGCTCTGTCTCACGCACATCAAGAACAAAGACATCTTCGCCATCATCGAGCATACTCTTTAACTTTTGGGGTGTTACCTCACCTACCTCTTTTTTTGCCTGGTTGATCAGATCCATCTTGCTTAAAGACTTCGCCATTACACTGCTTGATGCTACAAGTACTCCTACAATTAACAATTTTACTAGAGAATATCTCATTTTTCTATCCTTTTTTTTGATTTTCCATATACTAATGATAAAGTGTAAAATATATATAAAATAAATTTATGAATTTAGCAATTTAACTAAATAGATTTACAAGACTATACTATTATTACTTAATATAATGTTAATTGTCTAAATAACTAAGTAGATTTTAGCTATAATTCCGCATAGACAATAAAAAGGGCTCATATGTTAAATATGGATGATAAGATCAAGATTTTTAAAGCTTTGGGAAATGAAACAAGATTTAAAATTTTTAAAAATGTTTTTACAGGTGGTTATGCCTGTTCTATCGACAAAACACAACCGCAAGATGATATCATAGCCCAAGCGACTTGTGTCACAAGCATAGCAGAGAACTTCGACTTTGCCCTACCTACCATCTCCCGCCATCTCAAAGAGCTTAAAGATGCAAAGATTATCACTATGGTCAAGAAAAAAAACAAGATCTACATAGAGCCGAATATAGAGACAATCAATGAGATAGCAGACTGTTTTGCAACACTTATGAAAGAGTATGATGAACGCATGGGATACCAGTTTGACAATACAAAATAATCAAACTGCAACAATCTCTATGCTGTCTTCTAAAAGATAGCATAGATACCCTTCAACCTCTGCATTCGTTATATTTCTCACAGCTTCTTTATAATAGTTAACCTGCTTACGATGTTTATCTTGAAAGTTCATAGCACTTTTATAGTCTATAACAATGAAAGAGCCATCTTCTTTTTGTACCAGCAGATCAAGATAGCGCAGATTGTTTTTATAACGCAGCGCTTTTTCTTTATAGTATCTGCCCTCTTTTATCAGGTTTAAAAATTCCGAATGCTGCAGCAGTCTCTCTACCCGCATGCAGATATCATCTATCTCTTTAGGTGTCAAGATAAAGCCGTATTTGTTAAGCAGCATATTTTTGGCATCTGCGATTGCATCGAGAGAGAATGCCGGTATCATCTCGAGCATATAGTGGAGTGCCAGACCAAAGTTAATGGCTTGCAGATCCTCTTCGCCTTCATTTTCCAATGCCAAGATCTCGCTCTGTGTTCCATAGTAAAGATTTTCATAAGGCAGTTTTTTTGTTTTGCGTTCATGGCGTTGTTCCTGCTGCTCGACTTTCAAACTGCCAAAACTGCCGACTTCCAGATCCAGTAGCTCAAAACTTGAGTGTTCACTCTTTTTAATGACAAATAGATGCTCTTTAGCACGCGTAAAAGCGACATACAGAGCATTGAGGCTGTCCTCACGCACTAGGGCTTTCTCTTTTGCCAAAGCATTTGCATAGGCAGTGTCAATAGTATCACGGCCTGCAGTTCGCAGATAGACATTCTGCAATATAATGCCGTCATATTCATAGATGATACTATCACGTGAGGCAGGTGCACGTTTAAGTCTGTCCATGACAATGACATGCTTATACTCAAGCCCTTTTGATTTATGCACAGTAAGTACACGCACACCGCTCAAGTCAGATGCCGCGGCACTCACATCAAGACGTTCATACTCGAAGATAAGCGCGTCGATATCTTCATACTTCGCAACCGCATCCAAAAAGCGTATAATATGAAAATCATCGCTGAAAAGTCCATACCTCTCAATGCACTGCTTGATGATATCAAAGAGTTTGATGCGTGTGACATCCAGCTTTGGCAGAGGCATGCTCTTTTGATCTATAAGAGCAAAGAAGTTGTGTCTGTAGATATCTTCCTCAAAGTAAAGATATTTCAAATACTCAAGGATTGCTTTGACGCTGCGTTGGTTGATCAGTTTTGTCGTTGTCTCGGTAACGACCTCTATCGCTCTGTTTTGCAACAGATTCTTGATCTCTTCACCGTCACCGTTCGTTGCACAAAGAATGGCAATATCATTGAGAGCTGCCCCCAAAGATATCAAACGCTCAACCTGCGTGAGCGTCGCTTCTAATAACTCATCATTTTCTATTACTTCCACATAACCGCCATCCGCTTCTTTGCGTGAGAGCTGTGGCGAGTAATTCGTTATTTTCTCTTCAAAGACTCTGTTGACAAACTCTATGACCTCTCTTTGCGATCGGTAGTTTGTCAACAGTTTTTTTACCTCTGTGTGATTCTCACGTGCAACTTCACCAAAGAGCGCCGAAACCCCGCCGCGAAATCTGTAGATAGACTGCTTCACATCGCCCACGAAGAAGAAACTGCCCGACTCAAAGACTCCCTGACCGGAGACTATCTCTGAGATCAGCGGTTTTAATATCTTGTACTGCATTATGCTGGTATCTTGAAACTCATCGAGCAGCATATGCTCTATTGTTGCATCAAGACGGAAGTAAAGAAATTCACTGTCATCTAAACGATGTAAGATAGTGTAAACAAGCTGTGTAACATCGGAAAAACCGAGTTCACTCTCCTCTTGATAGAGCGCTTTTTTTGCTTTTTTATAGATACTTGTAAGCTCACGCAGACCATAAAAGAAATTCTGCTCTTTGGCTCTGTTATAAGCACGCAGAGCATCTTGAATAGTATGAAGTGCACTGTCCATCTCCGGTGTATAACACTTTTTGAAGACCCAGTACTCAAGCGTCTCTTTCCCAATCCAGCTTTTTGAGCGCAGTACATCAAAACTATCTGCTTCCACCGCTTTTAGCAGTGTCGCCGAAGCACCCTTGCAGTTCTTGACAATATTTTGCAGCTGCGTGAGCGCTTGAAGCGCCTGATCTTCATACTCTTTCAATGAAGATTTTTGAAAGCTGATACTGCCGAACTCCTCTTCTTTTTCATAGAACTCATTGAGCAGTTGAAAAATATCGCTGACGCGCTTGTTTGACTCCAGTGCAAGTGCCACAAGCAGCTCTTTCTTTCCTGCAACACTCACCTCTTTTAAAAATCGTGAGAGCAGTTTTATCTCATGCTGTGAGGCATAAGTTGTAAAGTCAGGCATCAATCCAACATACAAAGAGAACTTTCGCAGTATCTGCGTAAAAAAACTGTCTATCGTCATGATCTTTGTATGCGCATTTAAAAATGATGTCAAGACCTTGGCTCTTTGCGTGAGGATCTTTTCTTTACTCATACCACTCTCTTTGATGATCTCATCAAGTTCACCACGCGTCTCAAGATGCTCGAGTGTCTCGACGATTCGCTCACTCATTTCTGATGCGGCTTTGTTGGTAAATGTAAGGGCAAGTATCTTCGAGGCATCTGCGCCTTGAAAGAGCAGTGTAAGATAGCGAACAACCAGCATAAAGGTCTTACCGCTGCCCGCACTCGCTTCATAGGCAAGATTTTTCACAAATGCCATCACGCTCTCCCGCACATCAGTGCAAATTCACAATACTGACACATTTTTGCATCTTCCGTCTTCTCAAAATTCACCTCTTCGACCTGCAGCAGATCCGCTATGTGTGACCTTAGTATCTCCAGCTTTTGCTCAAGGAAAAGTTCTTCAACCACTCTGCCCTCTTTAAGATCATAAAAGGCACAGCTGTTCACATTCCCAAGTCCACCCGCAAGTATATGGTAGAACTCAAGTTGAAAATCTGTTGCTTCTGTAAAGTTATTTTTATTGTAAAGCGTGAAAGAGCCTGTTTTATAATCAAGCACATCCACAAGATTCTCTTTTTTATCCACTCTGTCTATCTGCCCCTGCAGTGTCATGCCTGCATAGGGTGCCTGAAAACTTTTCTCTACACTGTGAACACGCCAGCCTTCTTTAAAGCGTTTCACCTCATTGAGACAAAAACGCTCCAGCCTTTTTTTCTGTATTGCCATAAGATATTTCTCAAGCTCACTTTTGCCGGTTACGTTTTCAAGCTCTCTTTCAAGGTCATGCTGCAGCTCTCGTACATCATCATAGTGATCTTTTTTGGCATACAGCTGCTCAAGCGCTTTATGAACATCCGTTCCTATTGCATGTTCCTGCGGCATATCACGCGGAATCTCATGGGCGTTGATATGCTTCACATAATGGTAATAATACTTTCGCTTACAGCTCAGATATGTTTTAAGCCGTGAATTTGAGAGTGCAATATTCTTAAAACTGTACGGCTCTATTATCTCAGGCTCATAGAGAGCTTTTTTTGAACTCCTTGCAAAAAGTATCTCTGCATAATTGATCTCATCATAGCTGTTCTTTGTTGTAATGCCCAGCTCTTTTAAAAAACGCGAAGGATGATTTTGCTCCGAAGAGACATAGGAGATAGCCACCTCTTTGGAGCGCGACATTAACATCTCGTAGTAATGTTTTTGCAGATTTTCCCGCTCCTGCATTGTCGGCAAGCCTGCCATCTCACGCAGCTTTGTATTTAAGAACATATCTTTATTGCTGCGTTTTGGAACATTGTCATCATCAAAATCAATAATGATAACAGCATCAAAGGCAATACTCCGTGTCTCCAAGACACCCATAACCGTCACCTTGCCGCCACGGACATCATCAATGCTGCGTGAGCCTAAACGCTGCATAAAAAGAGATAAAACAGAACGTACGTTCATATGCTGCAAATATGGCAGAATCTTTACAAAACTGTGCAGTTCTTCATAAAATATCTTTGCCTCAGTTTTACTTGCTATGCTCTCTTGAACCTTTTGCATCAGCACCGTAAAATCTACGTCCACAATATTTTTTCTATAGACATCATAAAAGAGTTGATAGTATGTATCACCATAATGATTCAGCCTGCTGCTGTTTTCACAGGTAGCATCATCAAGATATAAAAACGCAGCATGGAGATTTTTATATATCTGACTCTCTTTAAAGCTCGCCCCCATTGCAAAGTTAAAGTTTGATTTCTCATCAAAGCTCTGTATGCTTTTTGCAGTATGCTCATTTGGCAAAATCACAGCAATCTTTTCAGGGTCGTAACCTTTAGAGACAAATTCATAGAGCTTTTGTTTGATGAACGCTACCTGCAAGATCCCTTCACTAAAACTCTCACAGCTTATCTCTGAGTTTTTTGAAAGTGATTCTTTTTGAAGAACTTCTATTTCGTTCAGATGAAGCAGGTAGTGATGTCCCGGCATAATTTCAAAGCCAAGTTCACGCAGTTTATTCTGCATTTTCATATTAAATCGGGTTGCAGTGAAGCGAATCTTAATCTCACTATACAGTGTTGCTTTTTGTAAAAGTTCAAGTTCAAAATTTGTCAGATAACCCTCTAAAACTATTTCGACAGATCTGTAGTTTTTAAGATATGGGGCATTGAAAGTGTAGTGCTTTGACAGAAAGATCCGATCAAGCAGTTTTTTCTCATCACACAATTTTTCATAACGTCTGTAGAGTTCCTGCAGGATTGTTATGTGCTCTTCATATTCACCATAGAGATCGGCACTACTGAGGTTTTCTATCTCAAATAGCTCTGCACTGAGCTCTTCAAAAAATTTAAAGATATACGAGCTGTTTTTTGTAAAAGTAAAGAAGTTCCTCTCGATTTGCAGGTTGGAAAAGTTTTGAAAGTCTGAAGCTTCTAACAAAAGAAGTGTTCGAGTGTCTTCATCCAAAAATGTATACCCTTCAACAAGAGTAAGTTTTGCAATGAAGTCACTCATCATAATGAAGTTTGGCAGAAACAGTGTATCTAATTCTACTGCTAATTGCTTATGCCTAATGGCACGAGCAGAGGGAAGAACTATGAGCTCATCATCCATAGTTTAGTATTGCGAAGCTTCCTGAATACTTCTGTCATTTTTGATTCGTGTATCGGTTTTTATTGCATAAAATCTGCTTTTATCACCTGCATCCACTTTGAGCATTAGATTCCAAACACCTGTTTTTGGAAATTTCACATCATGAAAAACATACAGATTTTCTTCAAATTTTGGATTATCAAATTTTTTAGTGTATGTTTCAACTTCCGGGCGGCTGATCTCTAAAACCATCTTTGCACCCTCAACCGCTTTACCGTCTTTTGTAGTAAGTGCGTATTTAACATCACAGCCATTCTCTTTGATCTGCTCTGTAACGTATTTTAATCTATACTCTTTATCAAAAGCTATTCTTGACTTTATCAGTTTATTTGCATTTGCATCTGCATCCTGATAATTTGTCATATAGGCATCACTTGGCTGGATATCAGCTTTACTTGTCTCTATAATCGTCCAAGCGCCTAAACCGACAACACCTGTAATAGCCAATGCAATTGCAAACGGCCATAGCTTACCACTCTTAATTATGCTCATTCTGATGCCTCTTTTTATAAATTCTTCTTTTTATATACATTATAGTACCATATAAAACAAAACCATAGAAAAACAACTTCACATAAAAAAGAGAGGACTGATTGGCCGTACTGTCATACTCTTCGCCAAGTTTAACGCCTTTAGCTTTTGCAATCTGCTGTGCAATGTCCAAATAGCCGTTAAACATGGCTGCAGAGTATTTTGCAAGTTTCTCTTTTGGTTTCTTTGCCTTTTCTCCAAGCAGAGGGAGTATGGTTCCATCTACATTAGTCATCATACTTTTAAATTCATCCCAGCTTTTAGCATAGAATACTCCCATCATAAAAGCTTGTACGTATGATGTCACAGGGCTGAGTACCTGTTTCTTATTAAAATATTTATATAAAGAGCTATCGTTTGCTTCTATATCAATCTGTTGATTCAATTCTGAAAAGGTTAACAAGATAGTCGGTTCATTCATAGTTTTCAAAATCTGATTTTCATACTGATACATATTCATGCCATCAGGAAGTTTTTTAAGCATTACAAGACGTAGAGCAATACCTGTTTTTTCATACAAAATAGTACCGAGAGTGTTTATCTCTTGTGTAAATTTTGCATTGTGTATTAGTTCATCTTTATATAAATATTCTGTAGCTAGTAATGGTGAGTGAATAAATAGTGTAAGGACGAGGGCATAAAGCCCTCTAGTTAAAGCTTTCAATAAACTTCTACCCAACGTAAAGATGGTTAGGAGTTACAACAGCCCAAAGAGTATACGCGGCCATTATTACAAGGCCCCAAGAAATAATTTTTTCCATTCTAAACTCCTTATTTCACATCAACTACGTGTTTGTAGCTTTCTGTATCAATTCTTTTGATTGATTTTTCATCTTTTATCTTATAAAAGTTTTCAGCTTGAGCATGTTGTACACTTACTGCATTAACACTTAAAAAAGCCAGTATGCTAAGTAATAAAACAGTCGCTATCAACATTCCTGTAACACCATCTAGAGCGAAAACACTTCTATTTTCATTCATGTTACTCTCCTTTGCTTAAGCTCATTACATATGCTGCAATAGCTTCTTTTTGTTTAGGGTTTAGTCTATCCATTGCTGGCATTTTACCAATAGCACCAACTTTACCGTTATCTAAAACATTAACGATTAGTTTTTGATTCCAATCAGCGATATCAGGAGCAACGTATTCCATACCTTTACCATCAGGACCGTGACAAGAAGAACATACATTAGCAAATACTTTTGCTCCTGCACTGTTTGCATCTTTTAATCCACCGGCAACGTATTTTGCTACATCATCAATCTCTTTATCAGTAATCAATGCACCAGTTGCGGCATTGAAAAGACCGTTACGATCCGGCATTGGCATTTCAGTACCTAAAAGCTTGTTGTTTGAACCGTGGTTGACAACATACTTAACGCTTTTTTCAGAAATTCTTCTGTTTAAATCTGCTGCGTCAACTTCATTGTTTCCATCAGCATTCAGACCGTGACAGTTCACACACTCAACAAGGTAAACTGACTCACCCATATTGACAAGCTGCTCACCTTTGATATTTGCATATTTTTTTGCAAATTCTGCGTCTTTTTCTTTTACTTCTTCATTGTATTGACCAATTTGAGAAAAAGCATTTACCGGATAACCGATTGTAAAATACCACATACCCCAAATAATCGTACCTAAGAACATAACTGCCCAACCAAAAGGTACCGGGTTTTTATATTCACCTATGTTGTCCCATGTTTCATCTGCCAATTCACCAGTAGCCTGATCGACTTGCATTTGACGTACATACTTGATTACAACAAATATTGTAATGATTACAAGTGCAACTGCACCTGCGATTGCAAGCATATTGACGATATCACCATTAAGACCACCTTTTTGGTATCCAACTGTCGCATATGTTGCACCCAACATTGCCGCAGTAATGATAATTCCCCAAAGATAAAGCTTATTCATATATCTCTCCTATTTTTCTTTATCACGTGACACAGGCTTTACCGGAGCATCGCCTATATCATCTTTCAGTGCCATATTGCTATAGTGCTCATAATCAACTCCGGTAGCATCTTTCTTCTTTGTGTAGAGATGATAGACATACGCATATGTAACCACCACCAAAAACACTACTAAAAAGAAGTACGCATACGCTGCAAATTCATTAAAGTCCACTATCTTGCACCTTTCCTATTTAAGACTGTTTAAATATGCAATAAGTGCAACGATTTCTGGAATTTCACCACGTGCAACTGCATCTTTTACGTCTTGATCTTTCATTTTTGCTGTAATCTCTTTTGCTTCTTTCAATGCCATAGCATGAGCTTCTGCAACAGATTTCGCCATTGGAACCACTGTAGTAGACCCGTCTTTCATAGGAACAGGTTTATTATATGGTACACCAAAGAACTGTGCATTTGTCAACTGTGTTGCATATGCAGTATCAATATCTGCTTTATTCGTAAACATCCATGGATAACCAGGCATAATACTTGAAGGCATTACAGACTTAGGATCTTTCATGTGGTTTTCATGCCACTCAGTAGTTCTGTAGTTTCCTACACGGTGAAGATCCGGACCAGTTCTTTTAGAACCCCAAAGGAATGGTCTGTCATATGCATACTCACCACTTAAAGAGTAGTGACCGTAACGGTCAGTTTCAGCTTTAAACGGACGAATTAACTGTGAGTGACATGCATTACAGCTGTTTTTAATATATACATCACGACCAGCCTGCTCTAACAAAGTTACCGGTTTAGTACCGATTACTGGGCGAGAAGCCTGTGCGAAGTTTGGCACGATTTCAATCAAACCGGCAAAAGCAATTGTTACGAAGACACCTACCGCGAATAAGAACGGATGTTTTTCTAACCAATGAAACATAATATAATCCTCCCTTTCTTAAGCGCCCATAGGCGAAGCATTTTGAAGCTCAGACTCTTCAACAGGACGAGCAGACATAGTTTTATAAATGTTGTAAGCAAACATAAAGAAACCAACTAGATATAACAATCCACCTGTACCACGTAGTGCATAGTAAGGGTGTAGTACATCAACAGTATCCATAAATGAGTAAGCCAAGTTACCAAACTCATCATGCGCACGCCACATCATACCTTGTGTGATACCTGCGATCCACATAGAAGTAAAGTATAAAACGATACCTAATGTCTGAATCCAGAATTGTGCAGCCATAAGACCTTTTGAGTATAACTCACGTTTAAATACACGTGGTGCCATATGGTAAAGCGCAGCAATGATCATGAATCCAACCCAACCAAGAGTACCATCATGAACGTGACCAACGATCCAGTCAGTAAAGTGAGCAATAGCATTTACAGATTTGATAGCTTGGATAGGACCTTCCAATGTTGAGAACATATAGAAAGTGGAAGCAAGCACCATAAACTTAATGAGTGGAGATGCCGCAACTTGTTGCCATTCACCCTTCATTGTAAGAAGCATATTGATCGCTGAACCCCAAGATGGCAAGATAAGGATTACTGAGAAGATAGAACCCATAGTCTGCATCCAGTCTGGAACAGTAGAATAAAGAAGGTGGTGACCACCAGCCCAAAGATATACAAACATTAGACCCCAGAATGCAAGTAAAGACAATTTATATGAATAAATCGCTTGACCAGATTCTTTTGGTAAAAAGTAGTAAATCATAGCAATAATAGGCACTGTAAATACGAATGCAACCGCATTGTGTCCATACCACCATTGTACAAGCGCATCATTTGTACCTGCATACATAGAAATAGAGTGATACCATGCACCAATACCTGTTTCACCTGCAGCTGAAGATGCCAACATTGTAGGTATTTCCATATTGTTAAACAGGTAAAGCATAGCAACACCTAAGAATGTAGCAATATAATACCAGATAGAAATATATAAAGACTTCTCACGACGAATACCGATAAGACCGAATATACTGACACCCCAAAGTACCCATACCACAACGATAGCGATATCAATAGGCCATTCGAATTCTGCATACTCTTTTGAAGTTGTAATACCCATAAATAGTGAAACTACAACAGCAGTTACACCTAAAATATAAAGCCAAAAATGTAATTTTCCAATAAACATCAAAAACTTAGATTCTGCCATAGATACTTTTAGTACCCTTTGACCAACATAATACCAAGTGGCCCAAATACCACTTAACGTAAAACCAAATGCAACTGCATCAGTGTGCAATGGACGAAGACGACTAAAGTTTGTGTACTCTGCAAGACCGCTTCCTAGAACTGTATTTAGTCCTGGAAAAGCAAGTTCAAATGCAATAAATACACCGATACTCATACCAACAATCCCTAAAATAATTGTTGTTAGCATAAACATCTTTGCAACCGTATAGTCGTACTCTAATGGACGATTCTCCATATATAGCCTCCTTAAGATTCAAAGCAATTAAGTCTCATAAGTGCACAATCACACTTATCAAACTAATCAACACTTGTATATTAGCAATCTATATGTTTAAATAATCTTAATCTTGACCTAAATCAAGGAATTTATTATGTTTTTGTTTAGTTTTGGAATTTTATTTTTTGTTAAGAATAAAAAGAGAGTTTTTTCGCCAATAAGCAACGCTTGTATGGTTGCCTATTATCGTTTTACAAGAGAGAGAAATTCACCAAAGATATAACGGCTCTCTTTTGGACCCGGAGAAGCTTCCGGGTGATGCTGTACAGAAAAAATCGGTTCATCATTATATTTCAAACCTTCGATAGTGTTATCGAAAAGATTTTTATGTGTCACCTCTACAATTTCCGTGATATTATCAGGAACATTGTAGTTGTGGTTTTGTGCTGTGATCTCTACTAATCCTGTTTTTTCATTTTTAACAGGATGATTACCACCATGGTGGCCGAACTTTAGTTTAAAAGTATCGTATCCATGTGAGATCGAAAGCAGCTGATGACCTAAACAGATACCGAACATCGGCACTTTTGCAGCAATAAGTTTTTTAATCTCTTCCTGTTCTTTTTTTAAAACAAGCGGATCACCAGGACCGTTTGACAAAAAGACACCATCAATTAACTTGCTATTATACTTCTCTATCAAATCTTCTGCAATGAAGTCATTTGGAATCACTTCTACCTCAATGCCGGCTGCAACAAGTTCATTTAAAATATTACGTTTAACACCAAAATCAATTGCTACAATTTTTGCTTCTGCTTTTGGCGGTTCATCATACTTAAACTCACGATAATTGTAAGTACTTGAATTATGTTTATAAGCCTCTTTCGTACTTACTTTTTCGATATAGTTTACATCTTCTATGCGCGGTGAGTTTTCAAGGATCTTTTTTAACTCCTCTTTATCACTCACTTCCGTCGAGGCAACCATCATCATGGAACCTTCAGAACGAAGCATCTTTGTCAAAAAACGCGTATCGATATCACAAATGCCCATAACATCAAATTTTTTCAAAAAGTCATGCAGTGAATCCTCTGCTCTAAAGTTCGAGTATCTTTCCTGATAACGTCTAACGATCATCCCTTTTGCGTGAGCAGCTTGTGATTCCATATCTTCATCATTCACACCGACATTCCCGATCTCAGGCATTGTAAAAGTAACAAACTGCCCTGCATAAGAAGGGTCACTCATGATTTCCTGATATCCTGTCATAGAAGTGTTAAATACGATCTCACCAACTTCCGTCTTCTCGGCACCAAAACTGTTTGCTTCCAAAAAAGTACCGTTTTCCAAATATATCCAAGCTTTTTTCAGTGACTGCATGTTTACTCCATTCCCCGCTTCATCAATTCTTCGCGGTAAAGTTTTTCATGTAAAATTTCAAACTCATCCGTTCCAGGAATAAATTTTCTTTTATATGAACGGATCTTGTCCATAACAGCATCTTCGATCTCAGAAGTATCTGCTAAAAATGACGTAATAGCATTATAGATAATATTTTTTATACGATTTTCAGTTACATCAAAATGGATGAGATCTTCTTCATACAATTCATCCAAAATTTTATGTGCAATGTCAGAAAAACGCTCTTCATAATCCAAAATAACATCGTACTGAGGTGCTAACTTTTTCTTGATCATAAAGAAGAGTTGACGCTCATCGGCAAGCATAAATTCTATCTCCTCTTCATTCTCTTCAAGGTAATCATTTACCTTCTCTTCAAGTGCCATCTCTTTTTTAATATTCTCTTCGAAAATCTTTTGTGCTTCTGCTGCAACAGGCTCTAAGCCTTTGGTCATAGTAACAACGCCGCTTTTATTGAGATCAATTGCAATTTTGTTGGAAATATGGGGAATAGTTTTGAGTGATACTTTCATGATGGCGACCCTACTTATTAATTAAATTCAGACATTTTACAATAAGTTAGGTAAAAATCTTATTAGAGCAAAATTATTGTGCGAGAAGCTGTGTCAACTGTGAGGCTTTTTGCGGATCCATTTTCGTTAAGATCTTTCCAACAACTTTCGGCTTGAGTGATTGTAAGATTGCCGCTGCTTCATCTACTTTCATATTGGAGAGAACATTAGCAGCAGCGCCGGCTTTCATTTTGGAAAATGTCTGCGCGATCTTATTCATCTTCGTACTTTTAAGCTCGGCAAGTATTTTTTTGTTCTCAGCAAGCATTTTTTTTACAGAAGCCTCTTTGTCAGATATCTCCTGAAGTTTTGCATTGACCTGCTCTTCTTGCAGATCCAGCTTCGCTTTTTTCTTCTTCAAAAGCTCTTCTGTTGCAGTTTTAAGTGCATTGAGCGACTGCTTTTGCTCATCTATCCGCTCCAGTTCTACAAGCAGTTCACTCTTTCTCTCTTTGAATATCTCTGTACACTCAAAAAGTTTATCACTTGTCTGTAAGGCAAATAAAAAGGAGTGTGTCAAAAAAAGCAGTAATAAAAATCGCATTAGGAAGCCTGTCTCATCTTTATTTTTTTACCGTGCGTCATCAGAGCCACTTCATCGAGATCTTTTGCTTCTTGAAGTTTCTGTGCTTTGAGCACTTTTTCTATCTCTTGAAGTTCAAGATATTTGAACTTCTCATACTCTATCATATCGTGTTTGAGCTGTTCTTTGGCATCTGCGACCTCTTTTTGAGCATACGTTACCCACTTTTCATTATACTCGATCAGTGATCTTTGTGCATCAAGCAGACTTCTGTTTGCTAAGAATTCAGCCATACTGCCTTCTTTTGGTAGAGTGATTTCATCAAGAGCCATGAGAGACTCCTGCAGAGCATTTTTTGCATTTTGGAGATTTTTGTTCGCCTGCTGCAAAACCCGTTCACTTTTTTGCAGCATATTCTTTTTGATAGTAACCAACGAACTAAAACGGGTCTTCATCTGTTGTAGCGTCCTTAATCTAGAGGATTATTGTGTCATCTCTCTCAGGTGATGTAGAAATTATACCAACTTTTGTCTGACTTATCTCTTGAATAAGTTTAACATAATCTTGAGCACTTTGCGGCAGATCTTCAAATTTTCGAGCACCAACAGAGCCGTTCCACCCTTTAAAAGTTTTATAAATCGGTTTTACATTCTCTAAATCTACAGGAACATAATCGATCTCTTTACCGTTATATTCATAGGCGACACATACTTTAACCTCATCAAACCCGTCAAGAACATCAAGCTTCATAAGTGCAAGTTCATCACAGCCGTTAAGGCGGCTTGCGTAGCGTGTAGCTACAGCATCGAACCAACCACAGCGACGCGCACGTCCTGTCGTTGTTCCAAATTCATGTCCCTGCTCACCAAGACGCTTTCCATCTTCGCCCATATCTTCTGAAGGAAATGGTCCGTTTCCTACACGCGTACAGTAAGCTTTGACGATCCCTGTCACCTTACCGATATCTTTTGGATTGATTCCAAGTCCTGTACAGGCACCGGCACTGACAGTTGAACTTGAAGTTACATAAGGATAAGTCCCATGATCAATATCAAGCATCGTTCCCTGTGCACCTTCTAGTAAAACGCGTTTACCTTCGGAGTCAAGTGCACGCCATACCATCTGCGTAGTGTCTGTGATAAAAGGAGCCAACTTTTCCTTATAAGCGTTCAATTCTGCCAACAGCTCTTCTTTTTTCGGAGCATGAAGATCCATAACGTCAAAGATAGGCTTGTTCTGTGCAAAATAATCCAAAATAGTCTGACATAGCTTTTCTGTGTTTAAAAGTTCACCAACACGATGTCCGATACGGTTGATCTTATCCGAATAAGCAGGCCCGATTCCCTTTCCTGTCGTACCGATGGCTTTATCACCTTTGAGGCGCTCTTTTGCCTGATCGATCATAGCATGATAGGAAAGATTAAGATGTGCTTTATCAGATATGAACAGACGACCTTCAAGACCTTCAAACTGTTCCATCTCTTTAATGATGGAACTTGGAGAGAGAACGACCCCGTTACCAACAACATTGATTGCTTTTGGATTGAGCACACCCGATGGGATAAGGTGCAATGCATACTTGACGCCGTCAACCCAAATAGTGTGTCCCGCATTATGCCCGCCTTGAGAACGGCAGACCATATCATACTCCAATGCAAGTTTATCGACTATTTTCCCTTTACCTTCATCACCCCACTGGATGCCCACGATTACATCAGCTCTATTTCTACTCATAATTTATTTTTCCTCTTTTTGACATGCTTCGCATAAAGCATCTGTATATATTGCAAATCCTACAGAAGTAAGCTCTTCATTCTTGTAACGTCCGCCTCTTGCATAGACTTCATTATCAACGATACAACGGAAGTACAGCTCATCATAATAAAGCATTTTTGCATAGTACATAGGTGCAAGCACTGCATTGTCACACTTCATCTCACTGCAGAGTTCTTTCATTTTCAGAAGTTCATCTGCTATCTCTTTTGGCGCACTCGCTATAACATCATCCACCTGTTCCACATGCTGCAAATAAACAAGTTTTGTCAGCCACTCTTCGCCGATATTAATGAATTTATCAATATTGATATGTCGAAAATCATCGATTGTAAGTTCTGAAAACATTCCACTAAGCAGTTGCGGAATTTTCATATTTGATATCTGAATCAGAGGTTTCACCTCAAGTCTTTCAAATATCTCCACAGCAATGTTCATAACGCTGGAGAGTTTTTTCTCCCCCATAAACTCTACGCCGACCTGATACTGTTCCGTTGTCGGAAATGTAAATACAGGCTGAATATAGAACCATTTTTTCTGCTCTGTATTACGACCAAGGCGTTTTTCAATGATGCGCACGACATCGATCGTCGAGTCTGCACGCAGTGAAAGTGAATGATTTTTTTCGTCATTTATGCGAATCAACTCTTTTTCATCGGCAATGGATCTGTGCTGATGGTACGAAAAGACAGGGGTAACGATCTCTTCATAACCGTTTGCATCGAGTACTTCGCTCGCCGTATTTTCGATTCGACGTTTTAACTTGGCACTCTCACCAAAGTACAACTTCGAACCGTTTGGAATTTCATGTTCAAGTATCATCTATATCTCTTTTTTTTCTAACGCTGTTTTAAAGTATGTTTCATTGTAAACTTTTGAAGCAAGACCAGAATACTCCAAGCGTCCCATACGATGTAAAATAAGTTCGATCGCATTGACAACCCAGATAGACTCATATGGCTCGATAAGTCCCATTTGGTTGATTCTGAAGATCTTACCTTTTAAATGGTCCTGTCCGCCCGCAACATTCACGCCATATTCTTCTTTGAGAGCTGAACGTATCTTTGAAGCATCTTTGTCATCAATTGTCGTCATACTTTTTGCAGGAACTTTTGGATAACTATGCAGACCTATCGCTTCAAGTGCGGCACGGGTCGCTTTTGCACGGCGCGCAGTATTGCAGTAAAGAACACCGAAACCGCCTTGTTTTTCAATTGTCTCAAGAACTTCCAAAAGACCAATGACCAATGTCGTTGCAGCTGTATAAGCTGTTGTATTTTGACGTTGCTTTTTAATCTCTGAAGCAAGATTGAAGTAGTATCCCGTACCTGAGCCGATCTTCTCGATCGCCGCATTTGAAAGACCTAAAATAGCAAGTCCCGGTGGCAGCATAAGTGCTTTTTGGCTTCCTGCGATCAGACAGTCGATATGAGAAACATCGATACGCTCAACGCCGACAGCCGTAATACCGTCAGCGATAATCATAATTTCAGGATTGATCTCTTTAACAGCTTTTGCCAGCTCTTCTACAGGATGGCGCAGGCCGCCTGCCGATTCACTGATCTGTACCGCTATGGCATCGATATCACTGTTTGCTTTGACAGCTTCAACAACTGCTTCAACACTTACAGGTGTATCCCACTCATTTTTTATCTCAACGTTTTTCAGTCCGTGTGCTGTTGCGATCTTGCCAAAACGCTCACCGAACTTTCCGGAGTTTACATTTAAAAGTGTGTTTTTACAAAGATTTATTACAGCTGCTTCCATAGCTCCTGTTCCGCTTGAAGCGATCATAACGACTTCATCGGTAGCGAAAAGTTCAAAAAGATGTTTTCGTGTCTTTTCAAAGATAGCTTCAAATTCCGGTGTACGGTGATGCATTGTCTCTTCAGCCATTGCATTTCTAACATTTTGTGGTACCGGTGTCGGTCCAGGAGTAAAAAGTAACATTGTGATTCCTATTGTTGCCTAATTTAATGTTTAATTTTAAAAAAACCTCGTATTATATCGAAATATGTTTAAATTTAAGTTTTAAGGCAAAAGATGACAATTTTTGATTCACTGATTTTAGGAAGTATAGAAGGCTTTACAGAGTTTCTGCCAATCTCCTCGACAGGGCATCTTATTGTCGCTTCAAAATTTCTCGGCATCGATCAGACAAGCGTGACCAAAGCCTATGAAGTCATCATCCAGTTCGCTGCGATTTTAGCGGTCGTACTCAATTACAGAGAAAAATTTACGCTTCAAAAAATAGAACTTTGGAAAAAGCTCATTTTGGCCTTTATCCCCATTGGCGCTGTTGGATTTTTATTTTCCCATCAAATAAAAGAGCTTTTTAGCGTTACCATTGTCGCTGTTATGTTCATTGTCGGCGGTATCGTTTTTTTGCTTGTTGAAAAATTTTACATTCCAAACGAGAAAAAGCTTATCGATGATGTCGAGAACGTCACCTACAAACAGGCTTTGTGGATCGGTATTGCTCAGATATTCGCTCTTGTTCCGGGAACAAGCCGTGCGGGATCGAGCATCATAGGAGCACTTCTTGTCGGTCTCTCACGCAAGGCAAGTGCCGAATTTAGCTTCCTGCTCGCTTTTCCTGTTATGTCTGCTGTCACCGGTTATGATCTGCTCAAACATTACCATGAGTTTTCTAGTGCCAATCTTGAAAACCTCTTCATCGGTTTTGTTGTCGCATTTTTCGTTGCCTATCTGACTATCAAACTTTTCTTGAAATTTCTGGAAAAATTCACCTTTGTAGCCTTTGGTATCTATCGTATTTTATTTGGCATATTACTTTTAACATTATTTAACTAGCATATTTTTTAACATTGGAATAGTTCTTGCTTTTCTTTTAGCATCTTAAATGTTAAAGGAGATATCATGCAAAATCTTAGCAGATATAACGCCCACCTACATTTAGTTTTACAAAAACTCGAGCGCTCTTTTTATGGATTGAGCCGAAAGTTTTTATAATACTTTCAAAACTTTAGAAGCCAAAGAGAGTGCTTTTGAGCGGTGCGATAATTTTTTCTTTATCGCATTGTCAAGCTCTCCAAGCGTCTTGTCAAATCCAAACGGTATGAACATCGGATCATATCCGAAACCACCATCACCTCGCGCTTCCGTTATAGCCGTTCCATACATCCATCCGTGAACTGTTCTCTCTTTGTCTTTTGTTATGATGGCAATAGCCGCTGTATAGTGAGCCGGTGAACTTGTCACACTTTTTGCTTTTATATCATCTATCAGTTTATAGAGATTGTCTTTATCACTCGCATTCTCTCCGGCATATCGTGCGCTGTATATTCCCGGTGCACCATCCAGCACATCCACACTTATCCCGCTGTCATCAGCCAAAACAACCGCATCTTCATCCCCCAAAGCTTTATAGACCGCCCGAGCTTTGATAAGTGCATTTTCCTTAAAAGTATCGGCATCTTCTACGATCTCAAAAGGTTCTATTATGTCAGTATAGGGTACCACTTCATAATTTTCACACAGCTCTTTTATCTCTCTAACTTTTCCCTTGTTTGATGTTGCTAAAACCAATCTCTTCAAAGCACTTCCTTAAATTATCTTTTAAATTATACATTTTATCTTTCACAAATCAATTATAAATAATAGTTGCTCTATAATTTCAAAATTATACTATAAAGTAGTTATAAATCATTTCATAAAAGGCTTTTCATGTTTAAAAAAGTTTTACCACTATCGACGATCTTATTCCTAAGATTTTTAGGACTTTTCCTCGTCCTTCCTGTTCTATCTGTTTATGCGCTTGACCTCAAGGGTGCAACTCCTTTTCTTGTTGGTGTTGTTGTAGGTGGTTATGCCCTCACGCAGGCTGTCTTTCAGGTTCCATTTGGAAGCATGAGTGACAAGGTAGGTCGTAAACCGACGATTCTTTTCGGTCTGTTGATCTTTTTAGTAGGTTCACTTATCTGTGCCTATTCTGACAATATCTATATGCTTATGCTTGGGCGTTTCTTACAGGGTGCAGGTGCCATAGGTTCTGTTGTTACAGCGATGATCGCCGATCTTGTCGAAGAGAAACAGCGTGGTCATGCAATGGCCATTATGGGTGGATTTATAGCTATAAGCTTCGCTATCGCTATGGCAGTTGGACCGGTTATCGCTTCACACTATGGTATTAGCGCGATCTTTTTTATAACAGCGGTTCTTGCTGCTGTTGCGATCGTTGTTTTATTTACAAAGGTACCGACTCCGCCAAAGATTAAACACATCTATCATGGTAACACAAAGACATCTGACATTCTTAAAGATCCGAATCTTTTGGGTATGATTATTATCAATGCAATGCAAAAAGGACTGATGACAGCTGCTTTTGTTATTATTCCTATCTTTTTAACAGACCCTAAATATGGTTTTAACTGGGCAAAAAGTGATCTTTGGATGGTCTATGCACCGGCGATGGTCGCAGGACTCATTGCAATGGGACCGGCAGCTGTCTTTGGAGAAAAAAGAAATATTCCAAAACAGATCTTTATGCTCTCTATCGTACTTTTTACAGCATCTTTTGTAATGATGGGACTAACGAACTCCAGTACAGTATTTGTTACAGCCGTTATCTTTTTCTTCATCGCGTTTAACATGATGGAACCGCTTGTTCAGTCAATGATCAGTAAATTCGCAAAAGTACACCAAAAAGGTGCTGCTCTTGGAATTGCAAATTCTGCAGCCTACTTCTTCACATTTATCGGCGGTACTTTTGCAGGTCTCTATCTTGATATCAGCTCACGTGAGACACTTGGACTTACCATCGGAGGCATCAGTTTGGCATGGTTGATCTTTACAGCTGTTAAAATGAAAAATCCGCTTCGTTATTCACACCTTATCATTCCAGAGAATGAAGTAGATTTTGACAAACTCAATGCTCTTGAAAGCGAACATATTGCAGAGTGGTTTATCAATGAAACTGAAAAAGTAGTTGTTATCAAATACGCAAGTGAAAAACTGGATGAAGACAGACTCAAAGCACAAATTGTAAAATAGCCTTCATTTATTGATTTATATCATCGTGTAAATCATCATAATAAGCTAGAATAATCCAAAAAAAGGGTTTTATCCATGAGATTATTCTTCTTATTGCTTACCTTCACACTAACACTTTTTACAATGACAGGATGTGACAAGCAAGCAACTTCGCAAGTCCATGAGATACATTACGATAGAGATATGTGTGCTCGCTGTGCCATGGTTGTCAGTGACAGAAAAAATACCGTAGAAGCCATCAATCCTGCAACAGGGAAATATTATCCGTTCGATGACATCGGCTGCATGATTCTTTGGTTCGATGATGAACAGATTCCATGGAAAGACAAAGCTGTTATCTGGGTAACGGATGCCAAAACAGGCAAATGGATCGATGCCAGAAAGGCATACTATGACACAAATAACATAACTCCTATGGCCTATGGTTTTTCAGCTCATAAATCAAAAGAAGATATTGCAAAAGGTGAAGAGATTATTGACTTTGATGAAGTTGTCTCGAGAGTGAAAAAGATTGGAAGGTAGGTTTTTTATCTTCCATAACCAAAGTAGGCTCTACAAAGGGAGCAAGCTTCAGTAGAAAATCAAGCAGCGCCATCACCGGTGCCGCGTAAAAAAATTTTACCTTGTGATTTTCCTGCCATAGCATATCGGCATGCTGATAGACCTTGTAGGGAGTGTCACCTACACCGTCATTATTCCTATCAAAACCGTCATATCTATCCCAATAATTAAACTCAACAACATTTGAAGCATCAAAACCGCCTCCAACATCCTTAATGACATCATCGATATTGCCGTGGATGCTGTTATGGCGTATAGTATTATCTTTAATGCTTGCGTGAAAGTGCAATGCTTCGGCATTATAAGCTATTTCATTCGCTTCTATAGTTCGTTTCATGCCTCGTGATTTTTCTGCGCCTTGAATATAGAGTCCTTTTGCATTGTAACGGACACTGTTGTCTTTAAAAATAAAATTAGAAACATGACCTATCATCACACCGATTCCGGCCGCACCCGTAGCACTGAATATTTCATTGTCTTCAACAAGTGTATCTTTTGCTCCCATAAACATCATAGATACTGAATTGTACCGGTAAACGTTCGCTTTAAAGTGGTTGCTGTTTGAGAGTTCCAAATGTGTTGCAAACCGGTTATTAACAAATATATTGTTCTCAAAAAAATTGTGGTGAGAGTAGTTGAGCGTAACATCACGCGTCTCATGGATTTTATTATGCTCTATAGTGTTGTAGTGAGAAAAGTAGAGTTTTAAACCGTTTCCACGTAAGGGGATTGTGTTTTTTGTTACCGTTATATCATTGTTCTTTATCAAAGAGTTTTCAACCATATCCATATCGATGCCATAAAGGACATCTCTGAGTCTGCAGTTACTTATTTCAACAAATACTGCTTTGTGAATTGTAACACCTGCGTCAATCTGCTGCATATTGCTGCCACTGTTGGTGATTATGAGGTTTTTTAAAACTACTTGTGAGCTTTGTATTGTAACGACTGAGCCATGAGCATCTCCGCGAATCTCTACCTGCTCGCCTTGTCCAACGATACTAAGAGGTTTTGTGATGAGAAGATTTCCCTGATAGATACCGTTTTGAAGTTTTATGACGGCACCGGGTTGTGCCTTGTCGATAGCATCCTGCAAAGGATTTGCGAATGCATAAGAGAAAAAAGTGAGAAATAACAGAAGGATTTTCATTTTATCTCACGCAGCAGAATCTAGTAAAATTTATGAATCTCTTCCATAATATTGGCAAACTCAATATCATCGCCTTTTTCTTTTAAAAACTCGATAAGATATTTTTCACTTGCCTCAATACCTTCAGACTTTTCAATCTCTAAAAGTTTTGCGTAAAGATCGGCAATAATCTCTATGACATGACGTGAGATCTTCTTGCGTGAAGCGTGATAGCCTATAATCTTACCCGTATCCGTATCTTTACGAATCTCAAACTCTGTAAATATCCAATAATAGCGTCCATCTTTTGCCAGATTTTTCACGACAGCATTGATGTTTTTCCCCGCCCCTATAGTCTCCCATAAAAGTTTAAACACCACTTTTGGCATATCAGGGTGGCGAACAATACTATGCGGTTTGCCTATCAACTCTTCCTCACTGTAACCGGATACTTCCTGAAAGTAATCATTGGCAAAGGTAATTTTCCCTTTCTCATCAGTTTCACTGACAATATAGCGTTTTGGATCGAGTACTATCTCTTCATCTATCGGTGTTGGTTTTGTCATTACATCCTCCTTTATAAACTGTCATTGAGCCAGTTTATCAGCCCACGATTTACTTCACGAAATCCGAAAATTCGCTTGCCATTATGCGCTTTTGAAAACTCTTCGGCAGCCTTATAAGAATCAAAAGGCACAAGGTCATCTCCTGAAGGTGAAGTTTTATCACTTCCATAGACATAAAAAGCACCTTTTGCATTAACGGCTTTCGTTGTAGCAAAATCAGTCACATAAATCTTTTTAAAATCACTCTCTTGTTTGATGCCAAATTCAGGCCATTTTCCAGGTCTGAAATAAAACTCGAACATTGACTTTGGTGAAACAAAAAAAATCTCTTTACCGTTGGCAAGTTCTATTTTTGCAACCCACTGAGGATATTTATAAACTTTCATTTGTCGCACAAGTCCGGTTGTATTTTTATCGTAATTTATTTCATTCGATAAAAGCAAACTTACAGATAACAACAGTAATACGATGACTTTTTTCATTATATCTCCTAAACCAAATCTTTTTTCTCAAATATCTTGTAACCAAGAAATGCAAATACCAAACCTAAAACCAAAGGGTAAAGGATGGAAAGCAGAACAAAAGTGCTCTGTGATACAGAGTCCAAAATATAAAAAGCAACAGGTCCCATTACCGTAAGCTGCGGATCAAATAGTGAGATAGCCGCTACACGGAAAATCTCCATAGGGTTGATAAGACTGATAAAAATGATAATACCCTCATCTATTCGCTGCTGCATCATTAAAGAGATAAGTGCTATGTCGATGAAAGCCAGTAAAAATATCCAGATGAAAAATGAGATGCCAAGTGCTACCTCGGAAGATTTTACAAATGATGAAATAAAAAAAGCGATTCCCAAAAAAGTAGCACTCATGGCAAAGAGCAGTCCCGTATACAGGAAGAAGATACTCCAAGGAATAGCTGCACCTTTAAAAGCTCCATATACTACGGCGATAATCATGGCAAAGACGACCGGCAGATAGACAGTGATGAACCTGCCAATTATTTTACCCCAGTAATACTGTCTAAGCGAGATAGGGAAAGAGAGCATATACTCTAAAATATGAGAATCTCTGTCGCCTGATATGGAACGCACTGTCGTAATGAGAATAAAAATCGGCAATATCACGATTGTTATCTGAATATACATCAAAAGCAGACGGCTTAGCCCGCTGAAACCCATCACTTGAGATTCAGTTACTCCTGCAATGAAAAAAAGTGCTATCAATCCGCCAAAAACGAGAGAATAGACCAAAAACCATTTTGCACGAATCGATTCTTTTAAATCAAGATAAGCTATTAAATATAAGTTTTTCATCTAAACCCTCTCATCCGAAACTATTTTTCCAAGATCCATATAGATCTGACGATTGACAAGATCTTTCACCTCTTCAAGTCTGTGTGTTACAAAAAGAAGTACTTTTTCCTCTTCATTCTGTTTGAGCAGTCTGTAAAAATCATCTCTTGCTTTTGGGTCAAGATTTGCTGTCGGCTCATCATAAATGATGATGTCACTCTTCTTTGCCAATGAGATAGCGATCAGAAGTTTTTGTTTCATGCCACCGCTGAGTTTAAAAAATGACTTGCTCATGTTTGCTGCAATGTCAAGCTTCATCTCATTGGCATAATGCTTTATCAGCTCTTTATCGACATTCGCACTCACAGTTATATACTGCAAAAGTTCGTCGATACTGAGCTTTATTGGAGGTGGGAGCTGTGGCACAAAACTGATATGCTCAAGTACTTTCATACGCTCTTTGACAGGATTGAGACCATTAATAAGCACTTCGCCAGCATCTGGATGATAATAACCCATAATAGAGCGAATCAACGTTGTCTTACCGGCTCCATTAGCTCCCATAAGTGCGATAGATTCATTTTTATTAAATTCACAATTCACACTATCCAATGAGATATGCGAACCGAATTTTTTTGTCAAGTTTGAGACTTGTATCATAGCTACACCAAACTTTTCAGTCTAAAGTCGAAATTGAGCGCATCTTCATGACAGACATCGATACATCGTCCGCAAAGCGTACAATCTGCACCTGTGATATATTCATGCGTAATGCCCTCTTCTTCTCTTTGTTTATCATATTTTGCCTTTGTGATCTCAAGCACCTGATTTTCAAAACAGACATCATGACAGACCATACAGTGGTCACAATTATCATTCCATTCTACCCGAAGTGCCGAAATTTTCCCTATCATACCATAAGTCGTTCCAATCGGACAAATATAGGTACACCAGGCACGGCGAGAGAAGAAAACTTCAAAAGCTAGAACAACAACTACCCAGATAAGTGCCAAACTCCAGCCATAAGCAATAGCTCGGGAGAGAATACCGACAACATTAAAGGTTTCAAAGACAAGATAACCACTCGTAAAAGAGAGAATTAAAAAGATAGCCCAAAATATATAGCGGACTCTATGGTCGAATTTTCTATTTTTAATTATCTTTTTATGCACAAGTGTGTCATGCCACTTCTCACCTATCTCGCTGAGTATACCGTATGGGCAGACCCATGCACAGTAAGTTCGCCCTCCTACAAGTATATAAAAGACAACAATAGTCGTAACACCTATAATGATATTGATATGCAGATGATGCTCTGCCATCAACATCTCCAGAGTTGTAAAAGGGTCAATAAGGTGAAAACCTAAAAAACGAGAACCATTCAGCGTCCCCTCGAGCATCTGAATGTCAACAGCAAAAGATAAAAAGAACATAAGATGAATAACGATAACAAGAATCCATCTTTTTGCTCTGTAACTCAGAACTTTTTTTCCGTCACGAGTCGTATTGAAAAATGTCGACCAAAAAGTTGTTCTTTTTATCGTTTCTCTATTATGATACTTATCCATTATATTTTCCTATTTCAGTGCTTTTGCTCGTGCCGGAAATTCACCTATTTCATCAGCAAATTTACGAAGATCCTCTTTTGTCATATGAAGTAAAAGACCCTTCATGACCATATTTTCTTTTCTGCCTGATTTAAAATCATCAAGTTTTTTATAGATTGCATCAGCACTTTGTCCAAAAAGCTTTGGTCCCATCAGTTTTTTACCATACTGCATACCGCTGCCATCGACACCATGGCATGATGAACATTTACTTTTATAGGCATCACTCACTTTAAATCCATTGATATTACCTGCTTTCTCACGCAGAGCATTGAGGGCTTCATCCTCTTTTTCTCTGTCACTCTTCTCTTGCGGTTCGCTGTCTTGGACAGCTGCCGTCGTTCTATTTCCAAGGTCAGCTATTACTTTACCATGCTCACCCCCGTTATAGGCACCACCGTTACTATATGTCCATCCCATCAGACCAAAAATAATCAATGTTAAAATTCCTACGATAACGTTTTTCATTATTTATTCCTCATATTTTTAATTTCTTTATTAAAAGCGTAAATTTCATCTGCCATACTGCGAATCTGCTTGTCACTCATCATTTTAATCAGATCACTCATTAAAGGGTTTGATTTTTCGCCTGTTTTAAAACTTTGAATCTTTTTATAAATATAATCAGAATCTCGTCCTAAAAGAGACGGTCCGATGATTCCATTCGCATAATCGTTATGACAAGGCGAACATCGAACGATGAAATTTTTACTCAGTTTTCTTACAAGCATCGAAACCTGAACTTCTTCATAAGGACTTCGGACATGCATATTGGCATCAACTTCCGTTCTTGGACGCACTCTTACTGAGGCATCTTTATTCGCAGGTTGTGCATTTTGACTATATTCGCTTTTCTCTCCATAATCATAATAAAATGAATTTCCCTGCGTTTTTCCATCATCTTTTTGTGCAACTTTGATTGCGTGAGCATCACGGTTTTGTACAATCTCTATTTTCGGTGTTGCATTTGAGACCGGCTGTGCATTTTGTGATGTCTCTTCTTTATTTGAATCACTGCATGCCGTAAAGCTGCCCATTAATACAAAAGATGGAATGACAATCAAACTATGTAAAAACTTCTTTTTATAACTACTCTTCATCTTCTTTTCCTTACCCTTGTTGTTCATACTGCTGCTCGTAGCTCACTCTTGGCTTCACGACAATAGACGGTTTTTGTGTCGGACAGATCTCTTCACATGCACCACAACCGATACAACCGTCATAAATTTCCGGCTTCTTGCCTCCGCCTGCATCGCTGACCATCGAAATAGCGCTTAGAGGACTTGGAATCGGGCAGATATCTGCACATAGTGTACACTCTTTGCCTTCATAACCGCTCATTTTGTCAAGCAACTGCAGCTCTAATTCAGTGACATTATTGACAGAGTCTGTAAATTTTTTCATTTTGTCAAGATAATTATCCGGTACAGGTGTATTGTTCATAGCCAGACAGGTATCTGGAAATTCCAACACGGCGACACCCATATGAATATCTTCAGGTTTTTCACAACTATGATCCAACGCACCACTTGGGCAGGCCAGAACACACGGAACAGCGCTACAGGCATAACAGCCGCGTTGTGTTGCATCGATGTAAGGCGTACCCTCTCCGTATCCTTTTGCGATATCTGCCAATTTGATAGAGTGATAAGGGCAGACCTGCAAGCACTGTCCACACTTGATACAAAGTGCCAAAAACTCTTTTTCAGGTACTGCACCGGGTGGACGGAGTCTATTTTCTTTCCCATGCAGATAAGGACTAAAGACGATGCCTCCGCCCATAACCAATCCTAATATCCCCAAAGTCGAGTATTTTATAAATTCTCTTCTATCGGTTTGAACTTTTTTTGCCATAACTGTCCTTTATATTACTTTCTTTATTTTTGGTTTTGGATCTTCCATCAAAAAGAGCGGCTTTGTAAATGGTGCCAATTTTGCAAGAAAGTTTAGTAATGAAATCACCGGTGAACCGTAAAAAAACTTCACATCAGAGTTGTATATCCAGAGCTGGTCTGCGTATTGATAGACCTTATGAGGTGTATCACCTATGCCATCTCTATTTTTATCGAAACCTTCATATTTATCCCAATAGTTGCCCGAAATCTCATTTTGATTTGTTCTGGAACCTCTGGAATCATTAACAATATCTTCGATGTTTCCCATCACAATATTATCTTTGATGATATTATGCTCACTGACAGAATGAAAATGCATTGCCTCTGCATTATAAAGTATCTTATTGCCTTCTATCCAGTTGTGCGAATCCGGCTCAAAAGGGCTTCTGTCAATGTACATTCCCTGTGCGCAATAGATCACTGTATTGTCTTTGATAGTGAAGTTGGAGACATCTTTAAGCCCTATACCCATACCTGTTGCACCTTGAGAGCTTTTCACGACATTTCCAACGGCAACAGAATCTTGGGAGTACATAAAGAATATGCCGACAGAGTTCAATTCATAATGATTGTTTTTGATTAGATTTTTTCCTGCATACATAAAATGCAGTGAATACCTGTTCTCTCTGCCGTAATTATCTATGATCTTATTGCCATGTGAATACCATACAACCATATCTCGTGATTTTATAAGCGAGTTGCCTTTGACAATATTATCATTTGAATACCACAGTCTCAGTCCATCTCCACGCAGACCAAGTTCAAAATCTTTTGATGTTATTTCATTGTTTGCGATGATAGAGTTATGTACCATCTGCAAATCTATGCCAAACAGACAGTTATCAATTTTACACTTGCTTATCTCACACTGCGAAGCATCGCTCATTGAAATGGCCGCATCGACTTTTTCATGTCTGTCGCCACTATTGATGATTGTAAGATTTTTCAGTGTGACATAAGAGCTTTTAACTGTTATAACCGTACCATTGTTCTCTCCGTCGATAATAACACCTTTGTCTTGTCCTATTATAGAGATCGGCTTGTCGATATGAACAGAACCCTTGTATACCCCTTTTGGCAGTTTTAAAATTGAACCGGCAGGTGCTTTATCTATAGCGTCTTGTAGAATATTTGCCCAGAGTGTACCAACACTTAGATACAAAAAAGATACAAATATTCTCAACAGCATCTTACTTTTCTTCCATCTCTTTAAAGGCTTTTTGCTTTGCGAAGAAAGCTAAAATACTTAAAATACTAATCGCGAGCAGGGCATAAAAACCTATTGTCGGATAGGAGTGCGTTGTAAACTGTGCAATCTTTCCATCACCAAAGACCGTTGGCATAAACGGTTTTATCTTAAAGGCTCCCCAGTCATGCAGACTGTGTCCAAAGTGATAGAGCCAATAAGAGTAGTCAGCAACAAAGATCAAAGGGAGTAATGCTGGTATAAGCATAATATAGTTGAATATTTTTTTATCATATGCAATAAAAAGAATCATCCCTAAAGAGAGAAATAAAAGTGCATAAATGCCAATGGCACGTTCAATATGCCCACCGGCCCACATAGGGTCCATCCCTACATAGTGGTTGATTGTATTCATCTCATGAACCTCTCCACTGTATCCGTCAAAATGAAAAAATACCGGAATTCCCTCAGGAAAGGCTTCTTTGGGATAGTTTGGAGCTTCAAGTGAAACAGCCCATATAGGCAAAGAAGCCGGTCCTATCTCAGCTTCTTCTTCAATCATTTTCTCGAGGTTGTTACGGGCATCCTCAGGTGTCGTAACACTTTTATATCTTCCTTTATTGTAAAGATTCCATATCGTTTTACTAAACGATGAGACTTCAGCGCCTTTACCGGCATCGACCTTGTTTAACGTACCATGAAAAGCGATCATAGGTAAGGTAAAGGAAAATGTCAAAATCACTAAAGCTATTGCTGCAAATATCTTAGCTTTTATCAGACTTGGGTGCATATTATTGTTCCTTATGTGAATTCTTAGAGTAAATTATAATTATATAATTAATTATAAATTTAATTATAGATTGAGCTTATTATATCGAAATGTTTTGGATAAATTAAATGATATATATCAATTTGGGATAAAAAAGGAGAAAGAGAGCCTCTCTTCCTCCTTATAGTAGACTATTCTTTCTAGAATAGATTTGCGTTTTCATCTACCCATTTAAGGTATTCGATGATGTTCTTAACTTCTTTTTCGTTCATATGTTGATTAGGCATTTTTAGATTGAAATAATCTATCATACTTTTCACATATGGATCGTTGTATTTAGATGCAGGATCCATTACAAAATCTTTCACCCATTTTTCAGCATTTTCATGGCGTAGTAAAACACCTGTCAAGTCTGGTCCAGATGATACTTTACCGATAACGTGACATCCACCACAACCACCTTCACCAAAGGCTCTCTCACCGGCTTCAGCAGCAGGAGATTGTTTTGTAGCAACTTTTTTGACTAAAAGATCTTTTGCACGAATACCAACATCCGCAGTTTTAACCATGTATTGCCAGATCATATTTTCAAACAGAACAGCTTTTTCATAATCTCCAGCTTTTACAGCAGCATCAGATTTTTTCTTCTGCTCCGGAATTTTTCCATACTGGTCAAGTGCATCTTCTACGAGTGCTTTTACAGTTGGATATTTTTCATAATGATTTGCTTTTAAGAATTTCACAACTGATTGAATAACAGCATCAGTAGCAGCATTTACTGCAACAGTTTTGTCATACTCAGCTTTTAATTCTGCTTTAGACATTTTTTTCATTTTAAGTTTTTGAGCCGAAACATATTTTTTGTTTGGATCTTTAACCATTAAATAACCCATCATCTCTAAGTGAAGTGCAGAACAGAATTCTGTACAGTAATAAGGGAAAACACCTTCAATATCTGCTTTAAATTTAAGTTCAGCAGTTTCACCCGGTTCAAGTGATGCGTGAATATCAAAGTTATCAACTGTAAATCCGTGTGTCTCATCTTGTGCACGTTCAAGGTTTGTCAAGTAGATAGTTACTGTATCACCTTTATTCACTGTAATTCTCTCAGGATTGATGTGAGATCTTACAAGTGTTGCATATACATAAACATTTTTACCTTTTCTGACAATTCTTTCCTGACCTGCCAAAGTTTTACCAATATGCGGCTTACCAGTTTTTGTATTTGTACCCATTTTATAGCGTACTTCCGGATGCAATTTACTTGCACGGATAGCAACTGCCTGGTGAGGTTCACCTAACGGTAAAGGCATATCAACAAGTAAGTCCATTTTTTTACCACTTACATCAATCAACTGGTGATTTTGTGGATGCAGAGGACCAACCGGATCAAATCTGTCAATCGCAAGTTTATTCAAAGAGATAATGTATTTACCTTGAGGATCAGCAGATTTCCCTTCCATTCCACACAAGTGACCAACATTATAGTGAACATTTACTTTGTCAAGAACTTTAAGTTTTTTATAGTTCCATTTAACGATTTGACTGTCAACATAAAGTGAAGTATATATTTCACCGTCTACGTTAGAGTATTGGTTATGCAGTGGCCCAAGTCCTAATTCTACTTGTCCGTGAAGAGATTTTTTCATATCTAAGATAGGAATACCATAAGGATCTTTCCCTGCATATTCATGATTTTTGATCAGTTTTTTGATCTTGCTCCATTTATAAACAGATGCGTGAGTATCCAATTTACCACAAACCGTAATGTACTCACCATCAGGAGAAACATCAACACCATGCGGTGATTTTGGCTCAGGAATCAAGAAAAGTGCATTGTTAGCAACAGCAACGCTCATTGGAATTACTTTAATTCCATTGATCATTTTATAATTTTTCTTATTTTTAGCTAATTTAGCCAGTTTTTGCCAGTTATATACATGTAAGAAGTCAGTATCGTTTCTAGAACAACCCGCTTCAAATGGAGGCATACCAACTTCGATACCACCTGTATACATTTCAGTATTAAATGAGTTTGTAAAGCCCCAACCGTAAGAAGCACCTTTACCTGCATCACTTAAATCCTGCATATATGGAGGCAGTTCAAGAACAAATGAGTCTTTTGGTTTAATACGACCCTTTTTAGGATCAAATTTCCAAAATGTCACACCACCACGATATGTCTCTTTGTACTCTTCAATTGGGTGATAGTTATTGTCAAACGGTGCAGCATATTGACACGCTTCTAAAATATATTCAGAGTTAGGTGTAAAGAAAGCACCACCATGTTCTGATTTAAAAACAGGATTGACAACAATCTGTTTTGTTTCAAAGTCTTTCAAATCAATAACAGCAACACGAGGATTTGCTTTGTCATTGATAACAAGCCATTTACCATCATATTTTCCGTCTTTTTCAGATAATCCCGGGTGGTGAGTATCTCCCCAGTTGATTTCACGACCACGGATATTACCTTCTCTTAAAACCTTTTTAGAATCTTCATCATATCCGTACCCTTGCCAAGGCTCTGGCGTAAATACAGCAATATATTTCAAGATTCTCATAGTCGGAACACCATAGACAATTATCTGTCCAGACTGTCCACCGGAACTAAAAACGATAAATTCATCTCTACCACCGCTTGGTGTGTATGTTTTTGCAGCATGAATAACGTCTTTTTCAGTTAAACCCCTTGCTTTCATTATCTTCTGTAATTCCCCACCTACTGCTGCACTTGCAACTGTAGCGGCTATGGAAGTACTTACAACAAGTGAAAGCAACTTACTTAAACGAGTAGCCATTTTATTCTCCTTCATTTCATTTTGAGAAAATTCCTCAAATGATAAGAAAATAATAATACACAAACGACGTGAAAAATTTGACTCAGGTCAAAAAAGTAAACTAACTTTATTTTTTAAAGTTATTGAGGTTCTCTTTAAGGTTTTGCAACTTCTGCAGTGAGAGACTAAGCTCGTCTAAAGTCTCTATAAGAATATCCTCTTTTTTAATCAACTCTTTATCAAAAGATTTATCTGTCTGCATCGCCGCTATAAGTTCTATCAAATCTTCTATGTTTTTTTCTATATTTTCCAATGAACCAATACTCTGTTGCAGTGAAGTTTCGGAGGTTTCTATGGAGTTGTTTATTTTTTGGATTAAAAAATTAAAATCATTGGCAGCCGTAGAGATGTCTTTATTGTTCGTCTCTGTATCAATCGGCTTGACCCCTTGAACACTTGACTTATGAATAATTTTTTTCGAAGTATGCAAAAATTTCTGAATAAAACCGAGAATATCTTTGAGCTGTGTAAAAAAGTAGACGAGAAGAAGCAGCAGGCTGATAAAAAGTGTTATTTGAATGACTCTGTTTTGTTTTTTAACCGTATCAAAATACTCTTTGTGCATTGCAATAAGTTTGTCAAAAGCAACAACCAAGTCCAAATTTGCATTATAGATATCGTTGACAAGTTTTTCCTGAATGATGTTAGTGTAACCATTATGCACTTTACTAACATCTCGAAATTTTTGTACCAGCAGATAAAATTTGTTCCAAAGCGCTATAATTTTTTGTATCTGCTGTCGTATATCTTTGTTGTCGAGGTCCTTTAGACGTTCTTCTTTGCTATTAACATTTTGTACAAAAGATTTAATGGATGCATCAAGCTGTTTCGTGGAAGCATGTTTATTATTATAAATATAAAATATATTTTTAGCAATTTCCTGTGTAAAAGCTTTTTGTTCGTTAATAGTTTTAAGCAGTAGTAAGTTGGCATCATTTTCTTCAGACACATGTTTTGAATAGAGTG
Source organism: Sulfurimonas paralvinellae (assembly GCF_014905135.1). Taxonomy (NCBI): domain Bacteria; kingdom Pseudomonadati; phylum Campylobacterota; class Epsilonproteobacteria; order Campylobacterales; family Sulfurimonadaceae; genus Sulfurimonas; species Sulfurimonas paralvinellae. Next base: position 1,878,166 of record NZ_CP041406.1, read on the forward strand.
CTAAAATTAAAGAGAGTATAAATATAAAGGCAGAAAGAGTTTTTATTTTATTCATCGTTTATATCCTTGTAAATCTCTTCAAGTGCTTTGGTGTCTAAAACAGCAACCTCTCCATGTATTATATCAATTATATTATTACGTTTTAAGCGGTTGAGAACCCGAGAGAGTGTTGCAGGCTGAATATGCAGCATCAAGGAGATATCATGACGCTTGAGTTTATTGAACATTTCAAGATCTTCACGCAGCATCATACTTACCTTTGAAACCGCATCAAAAATAAATTCTCTGCTGATAAGGGACTGCATCTGCAGAGATCTCTCAACTACAGCATTTGTAAATTCCCTGCACAGAACTCCTTTATCCAAAAAATGCTCTTTGAATTTCTTATATTTTATTTTGACAACCTGCGCATCTTCAATTATGGAGACATTTGAAAAAGAGAAAAGGGTATCGGTTTGCAAATCAGATATTTCGGAGATCATAGAATTTTTATAGATATAGTAAAGAAATATCTCATTGTCATGTTTATCAAGTTTGTACGATTTTGCCAAACCGTCAACCAAAAAATAGAGTTCAGAGAGTTCTTCTTGTTCGTAGTATAAAATATACTCTTTTTCATAGTGATGCAGTGTAGCAAAAGAGGCGATATCATGAATCTGTTCATCATCGAGTCTGCTAAAAAAATCTAATGATTTAATTGCATCTTTTAGTGACAAAACAGGCCTATTTCATTGGTAAGTTTGCGCACTTTTCTTTTGTGATGTCAAATTTGAAAAGTGTTTTATCTGTTTTTGCGCTCACATAGATATATGTAGTATTTATACCCGATTCTAAAAATCTTTCCGAAGATTTACACACTCCCTGAGTGACAACCTTTTGCATTCTACTGTGATCTTCTTTGATGACAGCATCATCACTTTTTGCCCCTGTGTTAATTGTAAACGTATAAACAAGTGTTGCATTATTATTGGTGATAGACTTCAGTGTTGTGTAGTTGTCGATTTTTTGCGGCAGTGTTTTTGAAAGTTCTTTTGCTGCCAGAGAAGCGATGAGCACTTTTTGCTTTTGCAGTTCTTCCTTTGGAAGCTCACGTGTCTGTATCGGCATCTCTTTTGCTGAGAGTGCCGAGACACAGAAAATAGCCAAGGTGTATAATAATAGATGTTTTTTCATTCTTTTCTCCCTAATGTTGAGAAATTATACACTCTCGTCTATTTTAAAATGATGATATTTGTCAATAAAGTAAAAATTACTTTTTAGGTATAACATACATATTGAAGTAACGGCCTTCAAATTTTGGCGGTTTTTCCATTACTGCGATATCTTCTACCATTGGCCAGACACGTTCTAAAACTTCTTTACCAGCTTCAGGGTGTGCCATTTCACGACCACGTAAAAAGACTCTAAATTTTACATGATATCCTTTTTCAAGGAATTCTCTTGCATGTTTTACTTTGTAGGCGATGTCATTTTCTGCGATTTTTACAGAGAGTTTGATCTCTTTGACAACAATCTTAACTTGATTTTTTCTCTGCTCTTTGAGTTTTTTCTCTTCTTGGTATTTAAACTTACCATAATCCATGATCTTAGCAACAGGTGGTTTTGCATTTGGTGCTATAAGGACTAAATCTAATCCTAACTCGTTTGCTTTTGTCATAGCCTCATCAGTAGAAATAATCCCTAAAGATTCTCCACCATCTACATTACATCTTACTTCAGGAACACGGATGTCATCATTCATGATGACGCGGTCTTTGTTTTTACTCAAAAATTTACCTCATTTATTTTAGTTTGTATAAGCTTCAAGAATTCCTCTTCGCTTAAATTGTACTGCTCTCTAGTACGTCTGTCACGTACTGCAACTGTTTTGTTCTCAATCTCTTCATCGCCGATGACGACGATCATAGGAACACGAGTTTTTTCTGCAGTTCTGATTCTTTTGTTCAAAGAATCGTTCTTCGCGTAGATTTCACTATCGGCATTAATGTCAATAAGTTTATCTGATAAAAGCTTAGCATATTCTTTATGAGTCTCAGCAACTGGAACAATGGCAACCTGAGTAGGGGCAACGAACATCGGGAATTCTCCGGCATAATGCTCTGTCAAAATCCCGATAAAACGCTCAAAAGAGCCAAGAATAGCACGGTGAATCATCACCGGCTGAATCTTGTCGTTCTCTTCGCCATTGTACTCAAGCTTGAATCTTTCAGGAAGATTGAAATCAAGCTGTACCGTTCCACACTGCCACTCACGGCCGATGGCATCTGTTATCTTGATGTCGATCTTCGGACCGTAAAATGCACCGCCACCCTCATCAATTTCATACGCAAGGTTATGCCTGTCCATCGCAGCTTTGAGCGCATTTGTAGAGACTTCCCACACTTCATCACTTCCTACCGCTTTATCAGGACGTGTTGAGATCATCATTTTATAATCAAACTCGAAAGTTGACATAATTTTATCTACAAAGTCAACAACTTCAATGATTTGATCTTCAATCTGATCGGCACGGCAGAAGATGTGTGCATCATCCTGCGTGAACTCACGCACACGGAAAAGTCCGTGCAGCGCACCTGTCAACTCATGACGGTGAACAACACCGTATTCAAAGTATTTGATTGGTAAATCTCTATATGAGTGCAATTCATCTTCATAGACTTTGATATGCCCGACACAGTTCATCGGTTTAACACCGAATTCCAACTCATCTATATGCGTGAAGTACATATTTTCACCATAGTTTTGGTAGTGCCCTGATGTTTTCCAAAGATCAGAACGCAGCATTTCTGGCCCACGAACCGGCTCGTAACCACGTTTACGGTGCGCTTTAAACAGAAGTGATTCTAAACGTGCACGCAGACGTCCACCGGCAGGCAGCCAGATAGGAAAACCAGCCCCGACTTCTTCTCTGAAAGTAAAAAGCTTCATCTCGTTGCCAAGTTTACGGTGATCACGTTTTTCAGCTTCAGCCATCATTGTCATATAATCTTTAAGTGCTTCTTTTGTTGCAAACGCAATACCATAGATACGTGTCAGCATCTCATTTTTAGAGTCTCCTCCAAGATAAGCACCTGAGATTTTTGTCAGCTTGAAGTAACGAATAAGGCCGATATTTGGAAGGTGCGGCCCACGGCAAAGGTCTTCGAATTCACCTTGCTTATAGATGCTCACATCTTCATCAGGAATCATATCAAGAACAGCTTGTTTGAGGTGATCGTTCTTGAACTTCTCACGCGCTTCTTCTTTAGAGATAACATAACGCTCAATAGGAAACTTTTTCTTTGCAAAAGAGAGCATCTGCTTCTCGATCTTTTTAAGATCTCCCTGACCTATTTCAGCCGATGTTTTAAAGTCATAGTAAAAACCCTCTTTAACAACCGGCCCAACATAAAACTCCGCATCAGGGTAGAGTGACTTAATCGCCTGTGCCATCAAATGGGCTGTTGAGTGACGTAGCACTTCCAGCGCTTCTGGAGAGTTGTCCAACTCTATCTCTTCACCCTTAAGACCAAGCTCTTCTGCAGTCTGCAGGTCTACAATTGTATCTTCATATTTTATTGCTACTTTGCTCAAAATCTTTCCTATAATTCAGTTTTTAATACTGCACCGTTCGATGCGTTAGATACAAGAAGCTGATAACGTTTTAACCATTTTGATTTGACTTCATTTTTGTATGGTTTGTATGCAGCTTTTCTTTTTGCGATTGTTTCTTCATCAACATTCAAACGTAAAATATGCTTATCTACATCAAGCTCTATCTCATCACCGTCTTCAATAAGTGCGATAAGGCCGCCTTCTGCAGCTTCCGGAGAAACATGCCCGATAGATGCACCTTTGGTAGCACCTGAAAAGCGCCCATCTGTGATGAGAGCAACACTTTCACCAAGTCCCATACCTTGAATAAGCGCCGTAGGTGCAAGCATTTCCTGCATACCCGGACCACCTTTTGGACCTTCATAGCGAATGACAACGACATTACCAGGTTTGACTTTTTTACCCATAATACCCGCAATGGCTTCAGGCTGTGAGTTAAAGCAGATGGCAGTTCCTTTAAAATGACGCATAGAGTCAACGATACCTGCTGCTTTGATAACTGCGCCATCTTCAGCCAAGTTACCAAATAAAATAGAGAGCCCTCCGACAGGCGAGTATGCATGCTCATTCGTATGGATAATAGAAGTGTCTTTAATGTATGCATCTTTAATACGCTCACCAAGTGTTTCACCTGTAATTGTCAATGCATCAAGATGAAGCAGGTCATCACCACGACGACTCACCTCTTTCATAACGGCATTCACACCACCTGCATCATCGATATCTTTCATATGAACAGTTGTTAATGATGGGGAAATTTTTGCAATATGTGCAACTTTTTCAGCAATTTTATTAATGTTTTCTATTTGATAATTAACATCTGCTTCTCTTGAAATTGCCAGCATATGAAGTACTGTATTTGAACTTCCGCCCATTGCCATATCGACAACGAATGCATTGTGAACAGCTTTTTCATTGAGAATATTTTTAAAATTGTATTGTTCATTGTTTTCCATTTTTGCAAGTTCTACGATGCGTTTTGCAGCCTTTTTAACCATCTCGATACGCTCAGGTGTCATCGCCAGTACTGTTCCGTTACCCGGAAGTGCGATACCCATCGCTTCGCAAAGAGTATTCATCGAGTTTGCTGTAAACATACCAGAACAGCTTCCCCCTGAAGGACATGCTTCACACTCTATTTCATGCAGCTCTTCTTCGCTCATTTTCCCGTCATTGAACTCACCTACCGCTTCAAAAGCCGTTGAAAGGTCTATCGGCGTACCATCTTTTTTATGACCTGCCGGCATTGGCCCGCCTGAAACAAATATAGTAGGAACATTTACACGAAGCGCGCCCATAATCATACCCGGTACAATTTTGTCACAGTTTGGAATACAGATCATAGCATCAAGCTTGTGTGCATTCATCACTGTTTCAATAGAGTCAGCAATAATCTCACGTGAAGGCAGAGAATAAAGCATACCGTCATGCCCCATAGCTATTCCGTCATCAACACCAATAGTATTAAAAACAAATGGTACACCACCCGCCTCACGAATAGCCTCTTTTACAATCTCTCCATACTCATGAAGAAAAAAGTGTCCGGGAATAATGTCGATGTAAGAGTTCGCAATTCCGATAAACGGTTTATCAAAATCTTCATCTTTCAGTCCTGTTGCACGCAGCAAAGAACGGTGAGGTGCTTTGTCAAAACCTTTTTTAATAATGTCACTTCGCATAAAATTTCCTTAATTTATTACAGTGTCGAAAACAATTCCGTCACTTCATCTAAGACCGATTAGGTCACTAAAACCAAGCTCTCTCAAGCCAGCGTATACATATATTCTTATTAAATTGCTGGAATTATAGCACTTTTTTACTATTTTTGGCTAAAAACTCTTTACAAATGAAAATAAAATCGCTATAATTCCGGCTCACTTACAAATAGTAAGCGTCAACATGCGGGAATAGCTCAGTGGTAGAGCACAACCTTGCCAAGGTTGGGGTCGCGAGTTCGAACCTCGTTTCCCGCTCCATTTAAAATTGAAACTGTTGAAAAACACCCATTTGCCCGGGTGGCGAAATCGGTAGACGCAGGGGACTTAAAATCCCCCGGTAGCAATACTGTGCCGGTTCAAGTCCGGCCCCGGGCACCACTGATAATAAACTGAAACTGGTGCCATCGCCAAGTGGTAAGGCCGCAGCCTGCAAAGCTGCTATCCCCAGTTCAAATCTGGGTGGCACCTCCAGTTTTATAATCAAACTACAACAAACGTGGATCTTTGGCAGAGTTGGTCGAATGCACCGGTCTTGAAAACCGGCGAGGGTCATACCTCCCAGGGTTCGAATCCCTGAGGGTCCACCACTTCTTTATAATACAATCCTTTACAAACCACTATAATAACGAGATTTCAAGAGATTTACTCTCGCCAATTCAAATAGACAAACAATCAAAAAGTTATTAGCTGCCAAAAATAAAAAAAAGCACAAACAAAAGCCAATATGCTATACTTCATTACGAAAAAGTACAGAATTTAACTCCACAGATAAATATACATACTAAAGGAAAATAAAAATGGCACATATAAAATTACCGGAATTTGAAGAAATGACTCCTGCAATTCAAGATAAAGCAAGACCTATTTTAGAAAAAACAGGAAAACTTGGTGATATATTTAAACTCTTAGCGTTAGATGAAAAAATCTATTTTGCTACAGATGGGATGATACAAAAATATCTCCTTGATGAAACAACGCTTTCTTATGATATAAAAGAAGCTATTGCACTGCTTATCTCCAAGGAGAATGGCTGTAAAATGTGTGTAGATGTCCATAAAAGTATTGCTAAAATGCTTGGTTTAAGTGAAGAAAAAATTGAAGAGATACTTCAAGGTATAGACTCAATGAATGTAGATACTAAAGATAAAGCACTTTTAAACTTTTGTATCAAAGCATCAGGAAAAGAAAATTATAAAATCTTAAAAGAGGAAATAGATTCATTAAAACAAATGGGATGGTCCGATGTTCAAATTGTAGAAGCTGTAGCAATTACTGGTTATTTTAACTATATCAATACACTCTCAAATGTATTTGGATTAGGACATAGTAATTAAGAATTATTCTATATAATTCAAGCAAAGACAAAGGAATATAATGAAAAAACTAATTTTACTGCTACTGACTACACTTACACTTTTTGGAGCAAATGCCAAAGATGCGGCATTTTTGCTTGACTATGAGGAAGTTTATGGCACGGCACTTTCCAAGGCGAAAAAAGAGCATAAAGTGCTTATGATGGTAATAGTCAAAGAACCTTGTCCTTACTGCGACAAACTTGTTGAAAATACGCTCGACACTCCAACCATAAAAGCAAAACTCAAAAACTTTGTACCGCTTGTCATAGCACATGATAGAAAATACCCAGATAGATTCAGACCACCGGTAAGACCTGTAACGCTTTTCATCAATCCTGATAACGAGACGGTTTTAAAAACTCTTGCCGGTTATAGAAATGTAGATGTATTTGCAGGTGCTATGAATGCAGCCTTTCAAAAATATAAAAAACAATACAAAGCAAAATTTTAACTTTTATATAATATCATTGCATTTCATGAATAAATCATGGGGCATTAGCTCAGCTGGGAGAGCGCTTCGCTGGCAGCGAAGAGGTCAGCGGTTCGATCCCGCTATGCTCCACCATTAACATGACAATCTGCCATATTTTCAACCATCTCTCTCTTTTTTTCTTATACTTCCAGCAATTTTAATCAGGAAACAGCATGCACGCAAATAAAAAAACAACATTTATTTTTGAAAACTCTTCTTTGGATTTACACAAAACCATCACATCCACACTCGATAACGGGGGAGCTGTTACTTTTTTGTTAAAGGATGCTATCGAGTTTATTTTTTACAACAAATATGCTAACGAAAAAGAGTTCCTTTTGCATCTCTACCACACAAATTCGCTCACGCAAAATGCCTTGGAGTGCTTTTTGAAGCATATGATGTTCAGTAAAGATACCGCCAAAAACTTTGTACGTTGGCAGCGAAAAAAAGCTCTGTTATAAGATTTAATTAACAAATAATCATATTTATAGTATACTTTATTTATGAATATAATCCAAAAATCAGCACTATTACTCGTTTTTCTTAACATACTGGTGTTGGCTGATGAGCCTATAAGTCCTATCCACACCCTGCAGGTAAACAATAAAAAAGCCAAACTAGGCAAAGAACTCTTTTTTGACCCAAGGCTTTCCAAAGATGACACCATCAGCTGTGCAACCTGCCATAACCTGCAAGAAGGCGGTGATGACGGACTAAAGTTCTCTTTTGGTATTAACGGGCAAGAGGGCAGTATCAATGCCCCTACTGTTTACAATGCCGCTTATAACTTTCGCCAATTCTGGGACGGACGAGCAAAAGACCTGCAAGACCAGGCAGCAGGTCCTGTAGAAAACCCTGTAGAGATGGGCTTTAATTTTCCCGATCTGATTCAAAAACTGAACAAAACTGATTACAAAGAAAAATTTCAATCTCTCTACAAAGACGGCATTACAAAAGCAAATATCACCGATGCCATTGCTGAGTATGAAAAAACACTCATTACGCCAAATGCTCCTTTTGACAGATATCTCAAAGGAGATAAAAAAGCTATTAGTCAAGATGCAAAAGAGGGCTATGAAATCTTTAAGGAAAAGGGATGCGTGAACTGTCATCACGGCGTCAATATCGGTGGTAATCTCTACAACAAATTCGGAATCTTTACAAAAGAAGATAAAACATGGTTTGGTCGTTACAATCTGACTCACAAAGAACGTGACAAGTTTATGTTTAAAGTCCCTTCTCTGCGAAATATTGCACAAACGGCACCTTATTTTCATGACGGGCGTACTTATGATCTTAAAGAAGCCATCAAAATTATGAGCCTCTATCAGCTCGGGCGTCATATCACAGACGATGAAATAAACAAAATTGAAGCTTTTTTACAGTCTCTTAACGGAGAACTCCCTAAAGATATCGAGCCGCAATGATGCAAAAACTCAAACATGCAGACAGAACGACACTGATACTTTTTCTTTTTATCTTCTTCATTGCTATACTCTTTTATACCAGTTATAAAATAAAAGCACAAATGAACTTTTTTGCTGTGGAGAATCAAAAGATAACAGAGCTGCAGATGCTTGATATAAAACTCAACAATATTGCACTTGCAACTAATAAATTTACCAACTATGATATCATCGACAAAGCGGAATCTGATTTTACAAAACTAGTTGGCAACATACATAGTGCCTTAAAAAGATATAGCCCTGATGCAATACCACTGCTGGATAAAGTCTTACAAAAATTTCAACAAAAACGTGAAGATCTTGAATACTTCAAGGCGCAAAATGCTTCTCTTATCAACAGTTCCCATTTTCTTTTTGATCTGCATACTACCATTACACAAGACAACATGCTCGCCCTTGAAGCTAAAAATATTACCAACGAAATTCTTTTTTACATCTTACGATACGCATCGAGCGATTATATTGATAAAAAGATTATAGAGACTAAACTTGCAAAACTACAAAAAACAGCTGACAAGTATTCCAACAGACATCTCCATACATTCTATAAACAGGCTGTTGTTATGCTAAACACACTGCAGTCGCTCAAGGAAGTTTCTGTAGATATTGAGAACAACCCTCTTCCAAAAGACATTCAGCGACTCAAAGAGCACCTGAGACTTGATTATGAACAAAATCTTGAGTATCAAACATTATTGGCACTTCTCTTTTTTATTTTTTCCATTATTCTTCTCATTACACTGATTCTTTCTCATCTTGATTCCAACAGAAGAAAAAAAGAGCTTCTCGCTTTTCGTTCGGCAATCGAAAAAAGTGACAATAGTGTTGTTATCACCGATTCACAAAGAAATATCATCTACGTCAATGAAAGTTTTGAAAAAACAACCGGATACACAGCCAAAGAAGCACTTGGACATAATCCCAACTTTTTAAAATCAGGCATGCAGGATGAAAATTTCTATAAAGATCTCAACAGCACACTCGCTCAAGGAAAAAAATGGGAAGGAGAATTTATCAACAAACGTAAAGACGGTAGACTGTTATATGAGAAAACGTCCATTATTCCCATCTATCTTGAAGGTAAGATTCTTAACTTCATCGCACTCAAACTTGATATTACCGATTACATTGAGAGAAATAAAAAACTGGTACAGGCAGCTGCAGTTTTTGAAAATACCGAAGAGGCTATTATTATCGCTGATGCAGATGGCAAAGTCATCTCAGTAAACAACGCTTTTACAAATATATACGGCTATACTCTCGATGAAGTCAAAGGCACAAACCTCAGTATGCTTCACGCCGGAGTATATGACGACAAATTTTATGCAGACGTATGGTACGAGATCAATAAAAATGGAATGTGGCGAGGTAAACTGATCAACAAAACAAAAGAGGGACAAAACATTCCTGTCTGGACTACAATCAAAAAAATCAAAGATGAGCATGGTAAGACTGTAAACTATACAGCTATTCAAACTGACCTGCGTGAGATTGAAAGGTCGCAGGCTAAAGCAGACTATCTTGCTTATCATGATCCGCTTACAGGACTTTACAACCGGGTAAACTTTGAAGAGTACCTCGCACATGCACTCTTAGTGGCAAAAAGAAATGAGAGTCTGATGGCGATTCTGTTCATCGATCTTGACAGGTTCAAGATCATAAACGACACCCTCGGACATGACATTGGAGATAAAGTGCTCATCACCGTAGCTGAACGCCTAAAGAATACACTTAGAGACAGCGACTTTATCTCTCGATGGGGAGGTGATGAATTTGTCGTCATTCTCGAAAACATAGTGAGTGCCAGTGATACTGCTATCGTTGCTACAAATCTTGTAGAAGTCCTCAAAGAACCTATGAACATCGATGGTCATCATCTCATCACAACGGCAAGTATCGGCATAGCCCTTTTCCCTGAAAACGGAGAGGATACGAACACACTCATCAAACATGCCGACAGTGCAATGTATCAGGCAAAAGATCTTGGTAAAAACAACTTTTGCTACTACACTTCCGAACTTTCATCACAGATACAAAAGAAGCTTGCCATAGATATGGCACTGCATAATGCACTTGAAAAGAACGAAATTTATATGCTCTTTCAACCGCAGTATGACCTGCAAACACAACAGATCATATCTACTGAAGCACTTGTAAGGTGGGAGAATGCAGAGCTTGGATTTGTTCCACCTGATAAATTCATTCCTATCGCTGAAGACAGCGGCACCATAGTTTCACTTGGCTATTTTATATTTGAAGAGTCCTGTAAAGCATACAAAAAGATGAAAGAGGCAGGCGTTGATTTGCAGCATATTGCTATCAATGTTTCAAGTATCCAATTTAAAGAACCGCATCTTTTAGATACATTTGTCTCTATTGTTAAACGTCATAATCTTCATCCTAGCGAGATAGAGATCGAAATAACCGAACGATTTTTAATGGACAACACCATTGCAAATATCAACCTTCTGCAAAGTTTTAGAAACTATGGTTTTCAGATCTCAATAGATGATTTTGGAACGGGTTACTCTTCTATGTCCTATCTAAAGCAACTCCCGATTGACACGATTAAAATTGACAAATCTTTTGTTGACGATATAGCTGATGGAAGCTCTGACAATGTCATCATAGAAGCCATGATAGCTCTTTCCAAAACACTTGGCTACCAAATAGTCGCAGAGGGCATAGAGACCAAAGAGCAAGAGGACTTTTTAGGGCAGACACATTGTGATATCGGGCAGGGATATCTCTTTTCAAAACCGATCAGCAGCAACGAGATTATTGCCAGATTCTCGTCTTAGGCAACCTCTCCATAGAAATAAAATCTGTTCTTGCCTGCCTGTTTCGCCGCATACATTGCCAGATCTGCTCGTTTTTTGATATCAAAGTCACTCGTTGCATCATCTGGGAAACGGGCGATTCCTATACTTGCAGAGAGAACAATATTACTGTCTTTACATGGCATTGTAAGATTGAACATCAGATTTTTTGCAATATTTTCAAGTTCGTTCGCATTTTCATAATGTGTCATACAAACGAATTCATCGCCACCAAGTCTGTAGGTATCAAGAATAATACTCTCTAGTCTTCTTGATGCTTCAACTAAAACTTTGTCACCGATATCGTGTCCATACTCATCATTGATCTTTTTAAAAGAGTCCAAATCAACAAAAAAGAGAGCAAAAGGCTTAGCATCGTGATGAAATCTGCTTATGTACTCGTTTAAATCTGCATCGAAAAGGTATCTGTTTCCAAGAGCTGTAAGCTCATCATGTCTTGCCTTGTGTGCTGATTCTTCCACATTTTCATACAAGATAGTGATATACTCATGCATTTGTGAAACCATCTTAAAATAGTAAAGTGGAATAACAAGATACGTAATAAGCCAGCCGATTGCCATTGCTCTTTCATCAAGCCAATATGTCGATGTCGTTATAAGAACCATCCATGATATAAGAACTGCCACATAAGCCGTATAGGCCATAAGTTTTCCATACCGCATACCATAGCCGACAATGTACCACAAAAGGATTCCTGCAAAATATGCTGAAAGTGATCCAATCAGATACATCACATATACACTCAGAGCCACATCAATGATAATTGAAAATAGAATTCGCTCTTTTTGCATTACATAAGGAAAATATTTCAGTGTCAGAAAATAGAAAAGATTTAGAAAAACAACAAAAACAGGTGCGGCCATAATCTCCTCAGCAGAATAGCCTCTGTAGTCTACATTGTGTGCGTAATAATAGTCGTAATAAAAGACAGCCATGAAAATAGCGATAAAGAAAAGTCGTAAAAAAATCTGTACTTTCTCGTTTTCCAGATATCTTTGGGCTATAGAATCATTTTTCATGAGAACTTCTCTGGTTGGGAAAAATAATAACCCTGTGAATATTCAATTCCCAAGGCTTCAACAACAGCCTGCACCTCAGATGAATGAACAAATTCAGCGATACAGGTAATATTGGAATTTTGTGCGAAGTTGGCAATTGATTTGACTATCTCATAACTTTTCTCATCACGGTCAATATTTTTAATATATTTTGCATCTATCTTCAAAAAGTCAATATCCAAGTCAAGTATACGTTCAAAATTTGAATACTCTGCACCAAAATCATCGATGGCCAAACCAAGTCCCATCTCTTTAAGTTCATTAAGCTGCTTTAGATGACTCTGCTTTCCATGCGAACTAACACCCTCCAAAATTTCCAAAATTATCCGTTGCGGATCAATGCCATACTCTTTTAGTTTTTGCGAGATATAACCACTCAAGTAGTTTCTTCCAAGATCATCCTCGGTAATGTTAAGCGAAAAAGATTCTCTACGATCCTGCATCACAGCGAAACTTTTATCTATCATTCTCATTGTGATCTCGGGCATCAGTCCCGATAACTGACCTGCTTCAAGAAACTCAAACGGCGAAATGACCCTGTCATCCATTTCTATTCGCACCAATGCTTCATACTTGCTTATTTCATTTGTCTCATTATTATGTATGCCTTGAAAATACGGTACGATTCTATCAGATTCAAGAGCATCGAGAATAAGCCGGTTAGCCTTTACAAAACGGTTTTTATCCTCTTTTCTTGGCAGATCAGTCACCGGATCAAAGATGTGGTATCTGTTCTTACCTAAATCTTTTGAAATTTTCAAAGCCAATGAAGCGTTTTCCATCAAGTTTTCAACACCATGGCATGCTCCATAGTTAAATGAAATATTGAGCACAACGCCATCAATCTCAAAAGAGTTCTCATAAAAATATTTTTGCACTTTCTTGATGATATCTTTAGCAAGATCTTTCTCACATAAAAAGGCGAATTCATCAGAATTAACCCGAAATATATCCGGCAGTTCACAGATGTTGACTAATGTTTTTGCAATTTCTTGAAGCAGTCTGTCTGCAAAGGCAAAACCGTATGCACTATTGATGTAGCTGAAATTATTGATATCAAAATGAATGAGCGTATAGGCTTTCTCATTGTTTGTCAATAATTGGGTAAGTTTTGATTTGTTGTCCAAACCTGTCAATTGATCATGATACGCCAGATAATTCGCTCTTTGCTGCGCTTCTTTAAGCTCGGTTATGTCACTGAAGATTGCCAGATAATTTTTTGTTTCATCTTCTTCTTTAATAAGACTCACACTCATCCATTGTGTTATCTCTTGACCATTTTTTCTTCTGTTAATAATTTCACCAGACCAGTGTGTTTTGTGCAGAATATCATCCCACATCTTCTTATAAAATGATTTATCATGATGCCCTGATGCCAGCATATTTGGGTTATGGTGCAAAACTTCTTCATCCGTATAGCCGTATATATCTTTAAAGGCCTTATTAACTTCAATAATATTGTTCTCTCTGTCAGTAATAATAACGCCTTCCTTGGCGTTTTCCATTGCTTGCGTGAAGAGTTCTATTCTTCTTTCATTGAAGGTATTTTTCAACACGATACTAACAATATTTGCAGCAGTTTCAAGAAGCAGCTTATGAAATTGTGACGGAGAGCGGTGTTCAAACGAGGAGAGTGCAAAAGTCCCTATAGCCTCTTTTTGCTCATTCCTCACAGGCACTGACCAACAGGAGCATAGATTGAAATCGTAAGCAATCTCACGAAGATCTTCCCATTTGCTGTCTGTAAAGGTGTCTTTAATATACTGTGGCTCATTTCTATAAACAGCGTTCCCACAGGATCCTCCATGAGGACCTGGTTTGAGATCTTTAAACTTCTCTATACCTTCTGGAGGAACTGAGGGAGCATGGATCATATCCATCAAACCCGTCTTCTTGTCTTTGAGCATAATGGAAGCGACAGAGTTTGGCAAGAGAGATTCTGCCATTAAACAGAGTTCATCCAAGATTTGGGAGCTTGAACCTCTTTCTGCTACTTTTTCAAGAATTACTTTCTGGATGTTGAGAATATGGTTATACTGCTCCTGCGTTACAGAAACCTCATCCATCTTTAAATCCTCAAGTAGCGCACAGTTGGAATTTTCTTCCTTACTCATATCTCTTACCTTGTATATCCATAGAATGGAATGTATTACTTCATTATATCGCCTAAAAAGTAAAAATGGTATTAAGTACTATCATGAAATATCAGCTCTTATCCGGTAGTCCCACTTGTAAGATATGCTGCATTTTCTCTTTTGTAATAGCTTTAGAGTAATAAAAACCTTGAATGTTCTCACAGCCGTTTTGTACGCAGAACTCTTTTTGTTCTTCTCTCTCCACTCCCTCTGCAATGAGATCAAGATGCAAAGCTTTTGCAAGGGCGATAATCGCTCTTATTATGGCAGCATCTTCTGCATCATTTGGAAGGTCTTGAACAAAGGATTGATCGATCTTAAGTTTATCTATCGGCAGTTTTTTCAAATAAGAAAGCGACGAGTAGCCCGTTCCAAAGTCATCGATGGCTATTGCTATGCCCAGCTTACTCATCTTCGTAAGAACTACTATGGCCTCTTGCATATTTTGCATGAGTTCATTTTCCGTCACTTCAAACTCCACCCATTCTGCTTTACATTCAGTTTCCGCTAACGTTATTGTTAAGAATTCTAAAGAATCCTGTTGTCTGATTTGGCGACTGGAGAGATTCAAAGCCAAAACGCCAGGAGAGAGACCCTCTTTATACCACCGGCTTATCTGCATCATTGCCGTTTTTATAACATATCTGTCCAGTTCAATAATGAATCCGGTTGACTCAGCCAGAGGAATAAATTTCGATGGAAACACTAAGCCCGTATTTGGATGATTCCAGCGCACGAGAGCTTCCATACCCACAACTTTTTGCTTCTTTGCATTGAGCTGTGGTTGGTAGTAAACCTCAAACTCTCCATTTTTAAGTCCCGCTCGCATACTCGCTTCCATAACAACTCTTTCAAATGCAAGCGTTGTCATTTCAGAGGAGTAAAACTGAAAATTACTTCTACCTTCCTCTTTTGCTTTGTACATTGCTGCATCTGCATTCTTTAACAAATTTTGCACAGAAGTACCGTCTGCAGGGTAGAGACTGATACCGATACTACATGAAAGATAAAAGGTGTTCTCTTTTTCCACGACCGGTTCTGCCAATGCATGAAGAAGTTTTTGTGCTAAAACGGAAGCATCCTGCTCATCTTGAAGATTTTCCATTATAATGGTAAATTCATCTCCTCCAAGTCTAGCAAGTGTATCTTCTTCACGCATAACTGATTGAAAGCGAGTTGCTACTTCTTTTAGCACTTTATCACCAATATCATGCCCCAAAGTGTCGTTTATCTCTTTAAAATGATCCAAATCCAAAAACAACACTGCAAATTTTTTCTTCTCACGTTTGGCTTTTTGTATCGCTTGATTTAACCTGTCATGCAGCAGTATTCTGTTTGGCAGTTGCGTCAATGTATCATGATGCGCCAAATGTGCCATGCTCTCTTTTTGTTCATAAAGCATCTCTTCGAGCAGTTTTCTTTTTGTTATATCTGTTTGTGTTCCTATAAGACGGTAAGGCTTTCCATTTTTGTCATAAAAAATGCGTGTCCGTCCTAAAACCCAGATATAACTACCATCTTTTCGTCTCAACCTGTAAGTAGTTTCAAAGATCTCTTTTTTATTTTTGAGGTCTTCGCGTAATGCACTTAAGAGTATTGGTCTGTCATCGGGATGCAGTTGTTTTAACCAAGTGCCAAGTTTATTAGGCAACTCTTCATCACTGTATCCAAGCAGTATCTTCCAACTTGTAGATATATAAAGTTCATTGAGCGGTATGATCCAGTCAGATATGGCTGTATTACTGCCATCAAGAGCTAACTTCATCCGTTCATTGAGTAAATTTGCCCGGCTCTCTTGCAAGAAGCTCTGTCTATAATTCGTTGCAAAACGTCTGGCTGAAACAATCAGATATATCATAAGTACAACAAAGGGAACTACAAGTATCATAAAGATTGGGTCATCATGCAGGTGCATCAACAGCCAGAGAAAAGAGAGCATCAGACTTGGCAGCATCAAAGAGAGATAGACGGAAAATATTGTCCCCAGTGTCGACATGCCAATGGAAACTATTCCTGTGATAATAAGCAAGACAAACAGGTCATATGTAAAAGGTACATTATCAAGAAAAAAAAGCATACTTCCCCAGGCAATTCCTGTAAGAAGCGGTCCTGTTCTAAAGATATAAGTCCAGTACTCTATAGCTTCTTTTGTGTTGAGAGTATCTCCTGATTTTTTATATTCCAGTAAATAGTAGACTCTGTACACAAATACGGCCGTATGCATAAAAAGTATGATATAGAAATTATCAGTAGAGATAAAATCTTTTACTATAAAAAGCACAAAAAGAGCCATGGCATACATTGTAAAAATACTTGATTTTGTACTTTTTAGTATCTGTTTCAGCGATTTCTGTGCTACGATATTTTCTACTGCAAACTCGATGGCAATACCCTTGTATACATAAATTTATGTAATATACTAGCTCATAAAAGCTTAAAAACATAATGGAGAGTAATAAAGGTTAATAGGGGAAGGTTAAAAAAGAGGTTTCAAAACCCAAAAAGGGTTTTGAAATTATTTTGCCAATGCAGCTTTAGAAGCGTCAACAACCGCAGCAAATGCAGCCGCATCGTTCATTGCCATATCAGCAAGAATTTTACGATCAAGTTCGATACCAGATTTATGAAGTCCGTTCATAAAAGTAGAGTAGTTCATACCGTTTAAACGACATGCAGCATTGATACGAATGATCCATAGTTTACGGAACTCACGTTTTTTCTGCTTTCTGTCACGGAATGCGTACATTAATGAGCGTTCTACCTGCTCTTTAGCTTTTCTGAAGTGTTTACGGCGACCGCTGTAAAAACCTTTCGCTAATTTTAATAATCTTTTGTGTCTTCTTCTACGAACAACACCTGTTTTAACTCTTGGCATTTTCTTTCCTTATTGTTTCTTTACCCAGCTACTCTTTGTAGTCAAGGTGCCACTTCTGTGGTGGACTTGCCCAACTCTTTTAAAGTTGGAGATTAAAAATCTATCAGCACTTAGCTGACGATCATTTCCTTGATAGCTTTTGCGTCTGATGCAGCAACAACTTTTGGAGTGTGTTGTTTGCGACGAGTTTTCGCATCTTGTTTTGTAAGAATGTGACTTCTAAACGCTGTTCCACGTTTAACTTGTCCGTTTTTCTTAACTTTAAAACGCTTTACAGCGCCTTTTACCGATTTCATTTTTGGCATCGATAATCCTTTTCGTAAAATTTGGGAACGCAATTATACCCAAACTTTTCTGATTTTTTGCTATACTTTGCCTATGATAATAGATAATTCCATACAACACATAAAAAATGCACTCAAAGATTTAGACGATGAAGTGCAGAAAATCCTCTTAGACTGGGGCATTCCCCTCAATGAAAAAGACAATCTCATGCTGCCTATTTTACAGCAGAAAAAAGTCCTCACGCAGACATTGGAAGACCTTGAGTACCTAAAAGCACACCCGCCAAAACCTAATCAGCCTTGCGGCATTTCGAAATACAGAGATGATTAAGCCTAGTCTTAAGCTAAATCGACTATAATTTCACCGCTTCTCTTTAGACCTGTGCAATGGGTTTGTGAGTTAACGTGTCAGGGTAGGAATACAGCAGCACGACTTACTTGCTCATGTGCCGCAGCCATCTGGAGGGGAGCACCTTCAAAATAATAAAAAGAGAAACTATGCTCTACATAGTAAGCGCTCTCAAACCAGAAGCTCAAGCCTTCGTCGATCACTACAAACTCAAAAAATCAAAACTGAATAATTTTACAATTTTTTCCAATTACAACATCAGGCTTATAATCTCAGGCATGGGAGTAGAAAATGCCCGTCTTGCAACACAGACGCTCATCAACAATTTTGATATCACCGATGATGACACCTACCTCAATACAGGTATCTGCGGTGCCTCACGCAGCTATACAATTGGCGAGCTCATAGAGTGCGGCGGCGTAAATTACAATGGAATTGACCATATTTTTCAAGAGAATAGACCAATTATCAGCTGCGTAAGCGAAGAGGTTGCTACACCATCATATGAACTAGCAGATATGGAAAGTTACGGCTTTTACGATGCCGTTATCCATAACCCTGCCATCAAACAGTTTCATATCATCAAAGTCGTAAGTGACCATTTTGAGCCGCAAAAAGTAGGTAAAGAAGAGACAAAATCACTTCTTTTTAATGTTATTGATGATATAAATAAGATTATTAACTTTTAGGATATCTATGAAAATCTTTTTACTTCTTTTTACTTTTTTCTTCACACTTCACGCAACTCAAAATATCAACGATACAGAGCTTAAAAAGATGATAGGACGGATGCTTATTGTCGGCTTCGATGAGCAGTTCGTCGATGAAAACTCACAAATCGTTAAAGATATAGAGTGTTATGACCTCGGCGGTGTCATTCTCTTTGACAGATTTTACAACGATAGAAACAAAACAAAGAACATCAGCTCACCCGAGCAGCTGCGTGAGCTTACAAAAGAGCTGCAAAGCTTCTCACGCAAACCACTCTTTATCGCCGTTGATCAAGAGGGCGGCAGAGTTGCACGGCTCAAACCAAAGTACGGCTTTTTAAAAATAGCTTCTGCCAAAGTACTTGGCTCGCTCCCTGTTAAGTTTGCACAAGAGGCTTATGCAAAAAATACCAAAATGCTGCACGAATGCGGCATAAATATGAACTTCGCACCGGTAGTTGATTTAGCCGTCAATCCGAAGAACAAAGTTATTTTTGCTCTTGAACGCTCGTATTCAAATGAGCCGAAAAAAGTCGCCAAATATGCAGGCATTATGATAGATGCACAGACAAAAACAAATATCATCTCCGTTTTAAAGCATTTTCCGGGGCACGGCTCTTCGCTTGGTGATTCGCACAAAGGTTTTGTTGATATTACAGACACATGGAGCAAAAAAGAGCTGGAGCCTTACAAAATTCTCCTGCGTGAGGGCAAAGCCGATGCCATAATGACGGCGCATGTCTTCAACCGCCATTTCGATGAAAAATACCCGGCAACCCTCTCACGCAAAATAAACACATATCTTCTACGTAAGCAGCTCGGATTTAGAGGTGTCATCATTAGTGACGATATGCAGATGAAAGCTATCTCTGCCGAGTATTCTTTGAAAGAAGCAACAACATTAGCCATCAATTCAGGAGTGGACATACTACTCTTTGGCAATCAGCTCGCTCATAATTCTGTAGAGGAGATTGTAAATACCATCTTCACACAGGTCAAAAATGGTGCAATTCCACTTGAGCGCATCCAAGAAGCCGACAGACACATAGAAAATCTTCATACGAAACAATCCATCATTCAAAAGCCCATCATCTTCACGCAAAAACGCATAGATATGACAAAAGCTTACATCAAAAAACATTATGGCATTGATGCAAAAGACATTACGATAAAGCCTAAAATCATTGTACTTCACTGGACAGCAGAGCCTGACTTCAATGACAGTTTCAAGCGTCTATACCCCGAAAAACTCTTCTCAGACAGAAAAGACATCGCAGCGGCTTCGCTATTAAATGTCTCCGCTCATTTTTTGGTTGCACGTGATGGAACTATCTACCAGCTTATGCCAGATAACTGGATGGCACGCCATGTCATCGGTCTGAACCACTCCAGTATAGGGGTAGAAAATGTCGGCGGTGAAGACAACAAAAAAGAGGACCTGACTCCCGCTCAAATTCGTGCAAATATCCGTCTTGTCAAATATCTTAAAGCAAAATATCCAAGCATCGACTATCTCATCGGACATCTGGAGTACAGAGAGATGGAAAAAAATCCGCTCTGGCTGGAGAGGGACAAAGGTTACAGAACGAAAAAAGCCGATCCTGGAGCAAAATTTATGAAAGCGGTGCGTGAGGGCGTGAGCGATCTTCATCTTAAAATGCCAAATGAATAGTGCTTTTTCAACGCTCGACTGGTTTGTATTTTTAACCTATTTTCTCATACTTGCCATCTCTTCCTATCTTTTTTCACAATTTAGCGTCAAATCCTCACGCGACTACTTTACTGCCTCAAACTCCATGCCGCTATTGGCCGTTGCCGTCTCCATCGTTGCGACCAGCCAGTCGGCCGCCACCTTTTTAGGTGCTCCCGAGTTTTCTTACGCTCACAACTTCACATTCATCGGCTTTTATATCTCCGCTCTTTTAGCCGTTGTTTTCATCGCCAAATATTTTGTACCGAAATTTTATGAGATGCAAGCCGTAACCGTTTATGAACTTTTAGAAAAACGCTACGGAGCAAGAGCAAAAAGAAATGCCGGTATTATGTTTCTGCTAGGGCGTATTATGGCAAGTGGAGCGAGGCTCTACATCGGAGCATTGGCGGTCAGTATGATCCTCTTTTTAGACATCGGCTTTTGGCATATGCTGCTCTCCATTAGTATTCTCGTCATCGGCGCACTACTTTACACCTACTTCGGCGGTATCAAGTCTATCATCTTCTCAGATGTCATTCAGGCTGTCACCTATGTCGGTGCAGGTATTTTGGTATTTTGGTATCTCTACACTTCTCTGCACGGTGTGGACATCATGGCAGTTTTACATAAAGCCGGGAAATTAAAAATAATTGACACCTCTTTGAACGGCAAATTTAGCATCCCTGCGCTGCTAAGCGGCTGGCTGCTTTTAAACATCGCCGCTTTCGGTCTCGATCAGGATATGGCACAGCGAATGCTCAGCTGTAAGAATAAAGAAGACGCATCACGTTCACTTATTCTCTCCATCATCATTACCATTCCCATCGTTCTGCTCTTTTTAGGCATTGGCGCGCTTTTGTATGTGCATTATCAGACAATACCCCTCACGCAGAGCTTCAAAGGTGAGAGCATCACCATCTTTATGTACTATATCTTAAATGAGATGCCATCCGGTCTGCGCGGACTTGTAACCGTTGGTGCCATTGCCGCAGCCCTCTCAAGTACCAACTCGGTGCTTGGTGCTATGGCTTCGGTTGCGGTGGAAGATATGTATAGACCATGGAAATTAAAAAAAGAGCCACAGACAACAGAGCAGCACTTTTTGCAAGCCTCACGCAGAACCGTACTCTTTTTTGCTTTTGTTCTGACACTTATGGCAGTGGTGAGTTACTTTTGGCAGCAAAACAGTGACACTTCACTTATCGGCTTTGCTCTTGGGATCATGGCCTTTGCCTATGCCGGACTTTTAGGTGTTTTCTTCTCAGCCATCTTTACAAAAAGAGGCGGCACTGCTCTTGTTCCCTATGCCCTCATCGGAGGCTTTCTCACTGTTTTAGCGCTGCAGCCTTACATCTTTGGAGTGAGCATAGGATTTGCTTGGCAGATAGTTATAGGCACAATTGTATCTTTTACAATTATGCAGTTAGGAAAATCTTATGGCTAAAAAACGAAAACATCAGGAAGACAAAGAAGCGAAAGTACAAAAACTTCAAGAGCACAAAGAGAAGACGAAATGGTTTTGGTGGGAAGATGATGTGCTTGTCTTCAATATTTTAGGCAAGCCCTCGGCAAAACTGACAAAAATCGGAAAACCCTTTGGAAATCAGCTCAAGATCTCTGTAGCAGCCGCACCCGTCAACGGAAAAGCAACCGACCATCTTGTAAAATTTCTGGCAAAAGAGTTCGATGTAAAAATAAGAGATATTGAAGTGGTTTTTGGCAGAATGAATGTAAATAAGCAGCTGCGTGTAAAAGCACCAAACAAACTGCCTTCTGTATTTAAAGAGAGATAAAATGAATGAATATTACATTGGCGTTATGAGTGGAACAAGTCTTGACGGTGTTGATGTTGCTTTGTGTGAAATTGATGCAGCTTCCTGTCGGCTTATTGCCTCTTATGAACACCCTTTTGAAAAAGAGTTAAAAAGTAAGATTTTAGAGGCAATCACTCATGCTGTCACACTCAAAACCATCGGTGAGCTTGATGTAAAACTCGGAGTGCTTTTTAGCGATGCCGTCAATGCACTGCTTACGCACCATCCCGAGCTGCGTGAGAAGATTAAAGCCATTGGTCTGCACGGGCAGACACTCTGGCATGAGCCAACATCTCCCTACCCTTTTTCTATGCAGTTTGGAAATGCCAATGAGGTTGTCGCTCGTACCGGCATAGATGTCATCAGCGATTTTCGCGGTGCAGACATTGCAAACGGCGGAGAAGGCGCGCCGTTCGCACCTGCTTTTCATCAGGAGATATTTAAAAATCTCGGTGAGAAAATTGCCGTTGTGAATATCGGAGGCATAGCAAACATCAGCTGCCTCGGTGATGAACTGCTCGGTTGGGACATTGGCTGCGGTAATGTTTTGATGGACGGTTTCATCAGCCTCACGCAGAATAAACCCTACGACAAAAATGGCGATTTTGCACGCAGCGGCGAGCTTAATATGGATCTGCTTCAAACGATGCTGCGGGATGATTACTTTGCAAAAATACCGCCAAAGAGTACGGGACGTGAGTATTTTAACAGCGAGTGGCTGCAGAACTATTTACAAGATTTTCAAAGCCTGCGTGAGGCAGATATGCAGCGAACACTACTGGAACTGACCACTGTAACCATTGCCAACGAAGCCAACCGTCTTGGGGTACGTGAGCTTATCATCTGCGGCGGCGGAGCAAAGAACGGCTTTTTGATGGAGCGTCTTGAAAAACTCTGCCGTGCCGAGGTCAAAACAAGTGATAAATATGGCGTGAGCAGTGATTTTCTTGAGGCAATGATATTTGCCTGGCTCGCTTACAAACGCATTCACAAAGAAGCAATCAATCTCAAATCTGTTACCGGTGCAAAGAAAAATGCCATCTTAGGAGCCCATTATGCAGCAAATTAAAAAGTTTTTACAAACAACACCTTACAGAGATTATGAACTCTCGATAGCTTCTGCCGATGCAAGCTTTCGAAAATATTACCGCCTCACGCAGGGAGACAAAACTCTTCTTCTCATGGACAGCTCTTTAGAAAAAGAGTCACTCAAGCCTTTTTTGGATGTCACGCAGAGGCTTTTACAAGTTGGGGTTGCTGTACCAAAGATCTATGAGCAGAATTTAGAACTCGGTTACCTCATCATCGAGGATTTCGGCAACACGCATCTGCTGAATGTTTTAAATGAAGACAATTTCAAAACACTCTACAAAGAGGCCATAGATGAAATAGTCACGATGCAAAAAGCAGATGCAGAGGGTCTGCCGCTCTATGACAAAGCCTTTTTACATTTTGAGATGGATTTGATGCAGGAGTGGTATCTGCAAAAACATCTCTCATGTAGCCTCACGCAGGAGCAAAAAGAGCTTTTGAGAGCTTCACTGAACACTATTTCTGATGTTGTTCTCACTCAGCCCCAAGGTATTTTCGTTCATCGTGACTATCACTCACGCAACATTATGGTGCGCGCAGATAATTCGCTTGGTATTATTGACTATCAGGATGCTATGAGCGGGGTGCTTACCTATGATCTGGTATCACTTTTAAAAGACTGCTACATTACCTTTGACAGAGAGAGTGTTCTTGAGCTTGTGCTTTACTTTAAAGAGCAGATCGGTTCAGATGCAAGCGATGAGCAGTTCATCAAATGGTTCGATTTTATGGGGATGCAGCGACACATCAAAGTGCTTGGCATCTTTTCACGGCTCTTTTTACGTGACGGCAAAGACGGTTATCTTAAAGATATTCCGCTGACCCTTGCCTACACGCTTGAGAGTGCCAAAATGTATGATGAAACAAAAGCACTGGCACAACTGCTTGAAGAACTCACGCAGTGAAGGCACTGATACTGGCAGCCGGCCGCGGAGAGCGTATGCGACCGCTTACCGACATTTTGCCAAAACCGCTTCTTGAGGTCGGCGGCAAGCCGCTTATCGTCTGGCATCTTGAGAGACTCTCACACAGCGGCTTTAAAGAGGTCGTTATCAATATCGCCCATTTAGGTTACAAGATTCCCGAAGCTTTGGGAGACGGCTCACGCTGGGGAGTCAAGATAAGCTATTCCGATGAGCAGGAAAGCGGTGCCCTTGAATCTCTCGGCGGCATTGTCAAGGCTCTGCCGCTTTTGGGAGATGAACCTTTTTTAGTCGTTAACGGCGATGTTTTTTGCGACTACCCATTCAATGCCGATTTTGATTTGGGAAATAAGCTTGCTCATCTCATTCTCGTACCCAATCCACCACATAACGAAAAAGGTGATTTTGGCTTAGAGGGCTCTTTAATTTGTAATAAAAGTGCCAGCATGTTCACTTTTTCAGGAATAGGATACTATAATCCGAAAATATTCAAAGATATCACACCGATAAAAGCTCCTTTGGCACCACTCCTGCGCAAGTTGATAGAGAAAAAAGAGATTTCAGGAGAACTTTACAAAGGCATTTGGCACGATATCGGCACTCCCCAAAGGTTGAACAAGATAAATGAAAATTTTTAGCATACTCTTTTTACTCATACTCACAACACAGCTCTTTGCAAAATACAGCTATAACAATTGTACTTTTAAAAATCCACACTACACAGAAATATGCAAAGAAGTCGTCAAACACGGAGTTTCTTATAAATATGCCAATCAGTTTCTCCTCTCTTACTTTAAAACACAAAAGTATGATGAGATCACATGGAAATATATCCAGCCTTCAAAGATCAAATACCATAGAAAAAAAGAGCGTCAGGCAAACAATGTACTTGTGAAATTTGTCCCAAAAATGGTTGCCAATTTGCAGGAGTATAAACACGCATATGATCTGGCAGAACTAAAATATGGCGTCAACAGAGAGATAATTGCCGCAATTTTGCTCAAGGAGACCAAGCTCGGCAAAATAAAACCGACACATGATGCCTTCATTGTTTTCAATACCATCCTCACGCGGACCAAACCGAAAAGCTCACGTGAAAAATGGCTGCTGAACATGAGCAAGACAAATATGGCTTCCATTATCGAGCACTGTTACAAAGAGGGAGTCAAACCTGAGCAATGCAATCTGCCAAGCTCCTACGCCGGAGCTGTTGGCATACCACAGTTCATGCCAAACTCTTTTATCTACACAGACAGCTTTTACGGTAAAGTAGCGGACCTTACAAAGATGGAAGATGCCATATTATCGGCTGCAAAATTCTTACATAAAAAAGCAAAGTTTAATAAGCTCATAGATTGGAATAAAATGCCTGATATTCAGAAAGTGGAGAGTGCCTGGTACGCTTTTGAGTTTGAAAACGAAAACTGTTCTTTCGTTCACGAAGAAAATAAGAAAACCGGGAAGAAATACCGCTGTTTCACTAAAGGAAAACCGGAACTCAACTATCTGCGTGAGTATGTCAAAAAGATCATGCGTTACAATAACTCTTCAAACTACGCCATCGGCGTCATTCGGCTAGCCTATGAAGCACATAAGGCGTTGGCTAAACCTTCTCGCTCAAAATAACAAGTTCCAAAGAACCGCTGACATAGTTGGCAAAGAATGTCAGCAGTTCAAGATCGGCACTGTCAAAATCCCGGCTATTTTTATTGAGCAGCTGCATGACACCCATCACATTGCGCTTGGAATCAAAGATAGGAACGGTAATCATATTCTTTGTCGTATAACCACTTTTTTTATCGATGCTTGGTAAAAATCTCTCATCTTCGTAAGGATTGTTGACTATCTGCGGTGATTTTGTTCTGTATGTATCGCCAACAACACCTGAGTCGAGACCTATGACAATTCTGCCTATGCCGTCGCTGTGTTTCGTCCATAAAATCTTATCTTCATTATCAACGATAAATATCGAGCATCTGTCTGCATCAACCAAGTTTCTCGCCTCTTGAGAGATGAGATTTATGACATTTTCCATGTCATCCATCGACATGAGTTTTTTTCCAAATTCGGCAATCTGATTAAATTTTTTCATCTAATTCCTCTGTAATGTATGTATTTAAAAGTTCTAAAAATCCACTGACATAGTGTGCAAAAAATATCATAAACTTCACATCCTCATCATCAAAACCACCCTCTTTATTGAGCAGTTCCAAAACACCGATGACCTTTCTCTGTGAATCAAAAATGGGTGCCGTTACAATATTTTTGGTTTTATATCCTGTTCGCTCGTCCACTTCTGCAAGGAATTCTTCATGTCCGTAGGCATCATTCGCGATAACAGGCTTTTTTACTTTTATGGTATAACTGACCAATCCTTTGTTTGCCGGTATAACTATCTTATCGACACCGTCTGCCAAAGTCGTCCAGAGTTCATGCTTGAGATTATCATAGATAAAGATGGAACAGCGCTGTGCACCGATGACATCTTTTACATACCTGGCAATAAGCGGCATTCCCTCTTCAAGGGAACGTTTCGTGAGTAACTCTTTTGCGAATTCCGTTAGTTTACTGTAGCGATTGGCTTTCATGGAATATGCCTTTTTGAAAATCTTGTAAATTATTATACCAGATTAATATGACGTTAAGCGTTGAAGTGTTTTAATCACATCAAGAAAATTCACAAGGATTATATATGAAAAATGTACAAATATGGCACAATCCACGGTGTTCAAAGTCACGTCAGGCACTCGCACTTCTCGATGAAAACGGCGTAGAAAAAGATGTCGTAAAATATCTTGAAGAAAACCCCGACAAAGAGACAATAGAAAAACTGTTAAAAATGCTCGGTTTTACATCTGCACGTGAACTGATGCGTACAAAAGAGGATATTTATAAAGAGTTAAACCTCAAAGACGAAACAGATGAGTCCAAGCTCATCGATGCAATGGTAGAGCATCCAAAACTCATAGAACGTCCTATCATCATCAAAGGCGACAAAGCGATCATTGCAAGACCGCCTGAAAAAGTTACAGAGTTCTTAAAGGACTAGACCTCGAGCTTTTCAATGCTCACGCCGTTGTCTTTAAGAAACTTTGAGACAACTTCGGAGTGGGTATGTTCATACTCTTTTAAAAAGACGATACGTTTAATACCAGAAGCGATAAGATTTTTGCTGCACTCACTACACGGCTCGAGTGTCACATAGATCGTCGCACCCTCGATACTGATACCTTTACGTGCCGCCCAGATGATAGCATTCATCTCTGCATGGATCTCATAGGTCTTACTCCACTCATGATGCTCCGGCGTGTACTCATCATTCCAGTGTTCACAGCAGTTTACATAACCTGCAGGAGTCCCGTTGTAACCTGTTGAGAGAATACGACCGTCTTTAACGATGACCGCTCCTACCTGCTTGGAGACACACTTCGAAGCCGATGCTATCTCGGAAGCGATATTAATGAAGATCTTGTCGTTTATCATGACTCTTCTGGCATTCTTATGATGTTGATGTCCGCATTGTCACGCAAACGCGCAAAATAATCACTCAAGATAGCCTCACGCTTCTCTGACATAATCGCATTGACGATCTGTGGTCGTAGACTCTCCATATCGACATCCGCCGCCGAAGTTACCGACTTGACATAAAAGCTCATAAAACCGCCTTTACCGTTTGGAACTATCGGAGTAAAACTGCCTACTTTCGTTTTTGAAAGCAAAGAGGCAAGTTCAGGAGAGATTCTGCCATATGGCAGTTCCTGTTCATTTGAAGCGATCTGTGGTGAATAGAACATAGGGTTGTCAACTTTCTCTTTTAAAAGGCTCTTCTCTTTTGAATCGTAAATAACAACAGAGAAAGATGCCGGATGCTTAAAATCATTTTTATGCAGTTCATAATAATCTTTTATCTCCTCTTCACCCGGTTCGCTCATAGAACTCATTGCAATGGCACTATAAAGCTTCTGAGAGAGCAGTTTTTGTTTTATCTTCTCTTTGAGCTGCTCTGAACTCAGACCGTTCGACTCACGCACAGCATCGTAAAATTCACTGATACTCATGTTGTTACGTGCTGCCATTTGTTTTATGTCAGCATAAACTTCTGCGGAAGTTACATCGATTTTTCTCTTTTTAACCTCAAGACTCTCCAGCTTTTTACGGATCAAAATATCGACAGCCTTTTTCGCATCGACTCTATCTGTCTGCATCTCTTTTTTTATATCCAAAAGCGTTATCGCCTTATCTTCAACCACGACAGCCACACCGTCATATACTTTCGCTTCCAGAGCCGCCGTTAATAAAAGTGCCAAAATTATTTTATACATCCATATTCCATTCATTACTTTGTTAATATTTTTGGCAGTATGTTTTTGAGGCTCAGAGCGCAGGGAGGATTTGTCCTCTAAAATAGACTGCCAAAAATATTTTCCAATATTTTACCAACCTTTAACCAACAATTGCCTAAAATTACGTGAAACTTCTTACATAAGCTTAGCTTAGAGGACAAATCCTCCCTGGCTCACGAGCCTCACACTAACCTTATGTAAGAAGTATAAAAACATATAAAAAGGTTACACATGGTTGTCACACGTTTCGCACCTTCTCCTACAGGATACCTGCATATCGGCGGTTTAAGAACAGCGCTCTTCTCTTACCTCTGGGCAAGAACAAACAACGGAAAATTCGTTCTTCGTATCGAAGATACAGACAAAAAAAGAAATTCCGAAGAAGCAACCGAAGCGATTCTCAAAGCCTTTGACTGGCTCGGACTCGAAGCTGACGGAGAGGTCACCTACCAAAGTAAACGTGACAATATCTATGCCAAGTACATCCAACAGCTTCTCGATGAAGGCAAAGCCTATAAATGCTACATGTCAAAAGAGGAACTCGATGCTTTGCGTGAGGAGCAGATGGCAAATAAACAGCGTGCAAAATATGACGGGCGATACCGCGATTTTGACGGGACACCGCCTGAGGGTATCGAGCCTGTTATCCGTATTAAAGCACCGACTTCGGGTGAGATCGTCGTGCATGACGGCGTTAAGGGCGATGTTGTCTTTCAAGCCGAAGACATTTTGGATGATTTTGTCATCGCCAGAGCTGACGGCAGCCCGACGTACAACTTTGTCGTTGCCATCGATGATGCACTCATGGGCATTAACGAGGTCATCCGCGGAGACGACCACCTCTCAAACACTCCAAAGCAGATAGTCGTCTATGAAGCACTCGGTTTTGAGATTCCGAAATTTTACCATGTTCCTATGATTCACAATCAACAGGGCAAAAAACTCTCAAAACGTGACGGTGCAACTGATGTTATGGCCTACAAAGAGATGGGATATCTTCCAGAAGCACTGCTGAACTTCTTAGTGCGTCTTGGCTGGAGTCACGGCGATCAGGAGATATTTTCCCTGCAAGAGATGAAAGAGCTGTTCGATCCAAAAGACATCAATAAATCAGCTTCCATCTATAATACTGAAAAGCTCGACTGGCTCAATGCCCACTACATAAAAAACAGCTCAAACGAAAGACTCACCGAACTGTTGAGCGACTTTGGCGTTATGCTGAGCTCACACGATAAAAAAGAGATTATTCTCGATGCGCTTAAAGAGCGGGCAAAAACACTCAAAGAACTCGCTGAACTTATCAATGAGATCATCGTAGCACCTACTGAGTATGATCCTAAAGCCGTCAAAAAAGCTTTCAAAGGCAATGCTGTCGAAGTACTTGAAACCTTTGCAAACAGACTTGAAGAAGCGAATGAACTGCACCTGCCAAGTGATTACCATCACATCATGGAAAAGGTTGTTGAAGAGATGGAGATAGGTTTTGGTAAGATCGGCCAACCTCTGCGTGTCGCCCTGCTTGGAAAGCTCAGCGGTCCCGGCCTTGATGTGGTCATGAGTGTCCTTGGAAAAGATGAAACACTCGATCGCATTGCAAAAGCGATTCTTGCCAACATCAACGAGTAAAATAGTCTTTATTAAGATTAGGGTATACTTAATGTAGGAAAAAGAAAGGAGGGTGTCCAATGCAAAAAAGAAGACAATATCTTCTTTTTCTTACAAGAGGATTATATTTTATCTGGACACTCCTGCTTTTAGGAATTCTCACTATCATCATAGAAAGAACCTATACTTACGCTAAATACATCGCTATCCAAGAAGCAAAAACAAGTGTCAACAAAGATCTTGCATACAGAAGCTGGGTCGCTTCACACGGCGGAGTCTATGTTCCCGTTGACAAAAAAACCCAACCAAATCCCTACCTCAGTCATATAAAAGAGAGAGATTTCACCGCACTGGGGAAAAAATATACTCTGATGAATCCTGCATACACACTCTCACAAATGATGCATGACTACACAAAGCTCTATGGTGTAAAAACCCACATCACAAGTAAAAAACTTCTCAACCCAAAGAACAAACCCGATGAGTGGGAGACACTTGCTCTCAATGAGATCGAGCGTTCCAGAAAACAGTATTATGAACTTAATAAAATTAACGATGAAGAGTACCTTCGTCTGATGAACCCACTGGTAACAAAAAAATCCTGTCTGAAATGTCATGCTTTTCAAGGTTACAAGGTTGGTGACATCCGTGGAGGGGTCAGTGTTTCAATACCAATGCGACCACTCTATAAAGATGCTCTGAAAAGCTCACTTTTAGTCGCTGCACTCTTTTTTATCATTTGGCTTGCAGGTATGCTGATCATCCGTTACTTTATTAAAAAGACCTACAAATATATAGATGAACAAGAGGAAATGTATGAACAATATATCTATGGACTTGTTAATATCGTTGAAAAGCGCGATACATACACGGCAGGGCACTCTTCACGAGTGGCTTCGTATGCAGCGCTCATTGCAAAAGAGATGGGAATCTCGCAAGAGCAGATCCATACACTTCATAGAGCCGGAATGCTCCATGACATCGGTAAAATAGCGATTCCGGATTCTGTCTTTCTAAAACCAAGCAGGCTCATGCCAGAAGAGTATAAACTCATCCAGGAACATGTCATCATGAGCTATGAGATACTCAACAAAATTGCCATCTTCGATGACATAAAAGAGGTCGTTCGCGATCACCATGAACACTATGACGGTAGTGGTTATCCACGTGGTTTACGTGGAGATGAAACGCCGATATTGGCACAGATTTTAACACTTGCAGACTCCTTTGATGCCATGACAACTGACAGAATATACAAAGGTAGAAAAAGTGTTGCAGAGGCACTTGAAGAGATCGAAGCACTCTCAGGAAAACAGTTCAATCCAAACATTGTGCAAGCTGCGCTCAAAGCACTTCAAGGTATAAAAATCCAAGAAGTTCCTCACCAAAAACCACAAAACATGCTTGAACGTGAGCGTTTCAGCTATTTTTACAAAGATGCACTGACAGGCCTTTACAACGAAACATCTTTGACAAAAGATATACATACGATTCAAAATTACAAACATATCCTCTGGATATCACTCAAAGGCTTCCATAACTTTAACAAAACAAAAGGATGGAATGCAGGTGATGACCTTCTCAAAGAAATTGCGGAAATATTAAAAAACAACTTTTCAAAAGAGAGCCTGCTCTACCGTTTTTATGGAGATAATTTTTTAGTCTTTACCAATTCTAAAAAAGAGATAGAGAATACCCTGACAATACTCAATGAACGTTTTGATGACAAAGAAGTAACAGTCGATGTCAAACACAATACAAAAGAGATCACTGCAGATATGCAGATAGAAAGTTTACGCGATGTTCTACAAAAACTTTTTTAAAAATAACCGACGCCCTCTGCTTATCAGCCTGATCTTCTTTGCAGTAGTGGAGGCCGTAATCCTTCTCTCTACAAGTTACCTTAAACAAAAAGATATAAATTACTACCTCGATATCTTTACCAATAACCTTGAAACAAATATTAACATGACAAATGCACATCTCAGTGAATTGACGCAAAGCTTCTATGACTTTAAGATAAATAACCCAAAAGTTGACGCTATCATGGCTAAAGCAGCAGCAACACAGGACAAGCATGAACGAGATAGACTTCGCAAAGAGCTTTTTAGATTACTGAATGATGACTATAAAAAAATGCATCATTACGGCATACGACAGCTTCATTTTCATCTTCCGAACTCTATCAGTTTTTTGCGTTTTCACAGACCAAACAAATATGGGGATTCACTTCAAAATGTCCGCGAGACCATCGATTATGTCAACAAAAGAAGAATTCCCATCAGTGCATTTGAAGAGGGGCGGATTTTCAATGGCTTTCGCAACGTGTATCCAATCTTTCACGATGGAGAGTTTGTCGGTACAGTTGAGCTTTCCTTCTCTTTTCTGGCAATGCAGGAGTTCTTGACAAAAACAGACCATACCTCCTATCTCTTTCTCATCAAGCAAGAAGTTGTCAATAAAAAAGTTTTTACAAGCGAAAAGAGGAACTATCAAAAAAGTGAGTTTGACGGTTTTGACTACGATAAAGCTACATTAAGTAAAAGCATGCAGATGCGGCTTAACAAAATGTTTAGCATCAATAAAGCAATCTCCAAACAAGTAGCACAAAGAGTTGCCAAGGGAGAGTCATTTTCGATCTATTTTCATCAAAATGACATCTACAATGATAGCCCTATCATTATCTCTTTCATTGCCGTACCGAACCTTGACAGCAAGACAGTGGCCTACATTCTCAACTATCAGTTTGGCGATACACTTAAAATTTTAATCAAAAATTCACATATGATTTTTATTATTCTCTCTTTACTCCTAATTTTTATCTCTCTTATCTTGTTTATCTATTTTTATAATGATGAGAAGAGGAGAGCAAAGATATTTCAAGATGCGACACATGACGCATTGACAGGTCTTTACAATCGTCATGCGGTCAATTACTTCTTCAAACAGAAAATAGATGAATCAAAACGCTATCATAAACCACTGAGCATCATTTTTTGCGACATCGATTTTTTTAAAAAAATCAATGATACCTATGGACATGACATCGGAGATTATGTTCTAAAAGGTATCGCAGCCATACTACAAAACCATCTTCGTTCAAGTGATATATCTGCCAGATGGGGAGGAGAGGAGTTCATCATTTTCTTACCGGAAACATCTCTTGAAGAAGCTGTTGCCATCGCTCAAAAACTACGCAAGATCATCGAAGCATCACTCTTTAGCTCCATCGAGACAACTACCTGCAGTTTTGGTGTTACACAACTACGAGAAGATGACACTTCTGACTCTCTGCTCAAACGAGTTGATGAGCTGCTCTATAGAGCAAAAGAAAACGGAAGAAATCGTGTTGAGAACGACTAGATGTCATCCCTGTAGACATCGGTCATATCAAAATCATAATCCGGCTTGATATCAGGTATTGAGTCCAGATCATTGGGGTCTACTTTTTGTTCGGAAAGATTATACTCTTTACCTTGGTAAAACTTCTGTTCCTTGGCAAACCTCTTCTCTTTTTGCATCTGTTCTTGAACATGTTTTGCTTTGAGTTCTTCAGCTGTACTTTTTGCCTGCAGTCCAGAAACTCCCATAAACAGGACAAAGAATAACAAAGTTCCTTTTTTCATAACCTATCCTTATTAAGATATTAATCTTAAATTATACCTAAAAGAATCCCGTTTTCAAAATATTGTCTGCGGATTTGAACATATCCGATATAATTCCACTATGAAAAACAGATCTGTAGACATTCGAACCATTTTCAAACTTGCCCTGCATCATAAAAAAGCTTTTATCTACGGGCAGCTTATAACACTGGCAGCCATCATCATAAGCATACCTGTTCCTTTGATGCTTCCTGTAATGGTCGATGAAGTACTTCTGCATAAGCCGCACTACATCGTTCCGGCGATCGATAAACTCTTTGGCAGCGGTTCCGCATTTTACTACATCGCACTTGTTGCCGCCGTTGTTATATTTTTACGCTTTTTATACTATTTTCTCACAGTTGTTACGACAAAGATCTTTACAAAAATATCCAAATATGTAACCTTCATGATACGTAGACACCTGCTCACACACCTGCAGTATACCTCAATGAATGCCTATGAAACACTAGGAAGCGGTGCTATCACGGCTAACCTCATCACTGACATCGATACACTCGATGCCTTCATCATGAATTCGGCTTCAAAGTTTGTCGCTTCCGTTTTAACACTTTTAGCCGTCGGTATTGTCATGATAGCCATTGATCCGATACTGGGTATTTTGATTCTTTTCGTTCAGCCGCTTATCATGTTCATCAGCAAAAAAATGTCGACTCGTATCGGTGAGCTTAAAGCCAAAGAGAACCAAGCCATCGCCGAGTTTCAAGAAGATGTCGGTGAGACACTTGAGCTTTTTGGACAGATAAAAGCGAGCAACAAAGAGGAGTATTTTTTCTCAAAATCCATAGAGCAGGCAAAAAAGATAAAAGAGACTTCCAATGCTTTTGGATTTAAAAGTGTCGCCTATGAAAAGCTCTCCTACACAATCTTTCTCTCCGTTTTTGAGCTTATTCGTGCTACGGGACTGTTGCTTGTTGCCTACAGTGATTTGAGCATCGGTATGATGTTTGCGATGTTTGGCTACATCTGGTTTATCATGACGCCTGTTCAGGATATTCTCTCCATGCAATACAGCTATGCTTCGGCAAAGGCAGCACTTGGGCGTATCAATAAAGTGCTCACCCTCAAACATGAAGCAAACGGCAGAGAAAAGATACAAACTAAAGCCCTTGACATTTCACTAAGTAATCTTTCTTTTTCTTATGAAAGCAGTGACAAAGAGGTCCTCAAAGATATCACTTTTGACGTCCCTTACGGCTCAAAAATAGCGCTCATCGGTGCAAGCGGCAGCGGTAAAACGACACTCGCACAGATAATCTCAGGGTTTTATGAAAAAAAATCCGGCACTCTGGCTTACAACAATATAGAAATCGAAAATCTCGACAGACACTCCCTGAGAGCGAAGATATTTCTTGTCCTGCAGATGCCCATTCTTTTCAATGCAACGCTGCGGTTTAACATAACCATGGGAAATGAGAACATCGATGATACAGCTTTGATTCGTGCTCTTGAGACTGCCCAGCTCTCTGAAATGTTAGCGGGTATGCCCGATGGTCTTGACACTATAGTAGGACATCACGGCATCCGACTCTCAGGCGGGCAGCGACAGCGTTTGAGCATCGCCCGCATGATTGTTGCCGACCCGAGCGTCGTCATCTTCGATGAATCAACCTCTGCACTCGATGTTCATACCGAGACAAAACTCTTTGTAGCCCTTGAGCCTCTGCTCAAAGACAAAACAGTTATCACCATTGCCCACCGCCTCAGCACCGTAAAAAATGCCGACAGGATCTATGTGCTCAATGAGGGCAAGATAGTCCAGCAGGGAACACATGAAGAGCTAGAACAACAAGAAGGCCACTACTATGAATTTATCAAAGAGCAACTGCTATGATGCACAGTAAGCTTTTAGAGTGGTACAAAAATTACGGCAGACATGAACTTCCATGGAGAAACACCGACAATATCTACCATATCTACCTCAGCGAGATAATGCTGCAGCAGACGCAGGTAAGCCGTGTACGTGATGAGTTCTATCCGAATTTTTTAGAGAAATTTCCAACGCTCAAAGCCCTTGCAGATGCAAAAGAAGAAGATGTTCTTGCAGCATGGAGCGGTCTGGGCTACTACTCACGTGCGCGAAATCTGCATAAAACAGCAAAGCTCACGCACAAAAATTTTCCCACCGAGTATGAAGAGCTGTTACAACTTCCCGGAATCGGCAGTTACACGGCATCCGCCGTTTGTTCTTTTGGCTACCATCAAAATGTTGTCGTCATCGACACCAACATTAAAAGAGTTCTCAAACGTTTCTACGCCCTGCCAAATCCAAGCGACAAAGAGCTTGCCGACAAAGCACAGAAACTGCTCAACCATAAAGAACCGCGAGCACACAATCTCGCACTGATGGATCTGGGATCGCTTATCTGCATACCAAAAGAGCCAAGCTGTGAGAGCTGTCCGCTGCGTGAGAGTTGTCAGGGAAAAAGTGAGCCGGAGCTCTACAGTAAAACAAAAAAAACACAGTATGAATCTATGGATCTTTTTTACGGAATATGGATTCAAGAAGGGAAAATAGCTCTCACGCAATCAGAAGGAAGTATGTACAAAAACATGCTCACACTTCCAAGTATAGACCCCATTGAAGAGAATTACATTACATCTTTCAAACATGCCTACACCAAGTACCGTCTTACCGTCAAACTCTATCATGGCAATGAGCTGCCGCAGCAAAAGCTCTTTTGGAAAAGTTTTGAAGAGCTGCCAACCCTGCCAATATCTTCTTTGACAAAAAAAGCACTGAAGCTCTTATAATCCTTGCTGTGGTTTTGGCTGCTCTACTTTTCCGCGATAGATCACTTTGCATGTACTTGGCAAAACAAACTCTGCCGTATCTGTCAAGACATCATCTATTGACTGCGTAAGATCATCTGTCAGTGATACTTTTTTATCACTTATATGTGTTGTATTAAGAGCAAACGACGAGATAGAATCAACAGTAGAGGTACCAACATGAACGACCTTTTTTCCAGTGTTTAAAATAGCCGTAGGCATTTGTGAGACAAGATCTATAATAGCTCCTGATGTATTCGTTACTTCCGGAGAACGGAGATTACCCTTGAGATCCTGCGTGAGTGTTGCACACCCATGCTTTTCAAGTATATTGACGCTCAGGTTGATGATGTCACCGTTATCGCGAATCTTTCCAAGAGCAGCTATACGGAACTTCTTCGTTGCAAGTGCCACATCATTTAACTTTATAATCTTGTTGTTCAAAGAGACGTTTATCTGTGCTTTTTTTATCAATGTTTTTTGAGAGGTGTATTGATAAGATTTAAGAAGGTTTCTTCCCATACTTACAACATTGAGCCCGATGGTATTTTCTATATTCGAAAGCTCTCTATCCAAATCTATCCCATTTAGCACAACATCTGAAGCGGTGATATAAGTGTCCGCACTCTTTGTCGGAATATGATAGCTGACATTACCAAAGAGATAGCCATCATCAAAAAGTTCGTTTTTATTGAGCAGATTATCTATCTTGGTGAGTTCAAGGCCTCTAAAGTGGGCAAAAACAGCATCTTTTTCTATTTCGGCTTCCAAATAACCACCAAGAGAAGGTGTTGAAATGAGAAGCTTTTTATCATATTTTCCGGTTATTTTAGCAGGACCGAAAAGGTCGCGTTTTGTCAGTTTATGATAGCGCTGCAGCTCTTTTATATCAACAACGAAGTCACTCTTCACTCCTTCTGTTGGAGAATAAGAGAAGTCATATATCTCTATCGTATCCTGATCGTTGCCTATGCTGGCTTTACTGCTATATGGTTTTTTCAACATTGTCTGCAGTTTTATATCAATATCTGCCGTTTTATTGTCATCCAACAATGTAAGTCTGCTTGCAAGACGTAATTTTTTCGTTTTTATCTCATATGTAGATCTATCCCCTGCAAACAAAAAGTCTTCGTTTTTTATAAGCGGTCGAAAGGTGACTTTATCTTTATTTAACTTTCCACTGACAGTAACCGCTGCACTCTTTTGAAAATATTTCGTATATTTTAAAACCTTCACACTATCAGAGTGGAGAGTGAAATCCATGTTTGCAAGGTCACCCTTTGCCTCAATATCAACATCAGCTGCAGCATACTGTGGCAGCCCCAGAGCCTTTTGCAGTTTCAACAGGTTCAAATGTTTTGCATGCAGTGTAAAAACTTTTTTTTCATAAACAAGCGATATGGCAGAATCAAATTTTCCTGTAGAGAGCTTCAACTTCACAGCATCATGAAAATCCGCTTCTCCCTGAATATCAAGATCACTTTTTTTAATGTTGGCATGCAGCGTAAAGTTTACCTTTTTAAAGCAGGAAGTCCCCTTTGCCTCAATAGCTTTTATATTTATCTTATCAGTTTTGAGCTGCTTTGAATGCAGGTTAAAACGACTCTGCAGCGTTGCCAGATCCACAAAGCCTTTTGCATCGACATAACCGCTTACAGGGAGTTTCTTATCTATAATATCTGCTGCTTTTTGGATATTGATATGTTTCAAAACGTATGCGAGTTGTTTTTGCTGCAGGGTTAAGGATACTTTTCCATCGAACATTGGAGACTCTATCTGCAGTTTTTTATCTTCGCTGTAGCGCAGTGATGAGAGTACGATATGTCTGTGTCTTGTATCTATCTCCGCTTTTGCCTGTAGCTCTTTATCAAATCTTCCCCAACTTTTTATATGGACTTTTCCTCTCGTTGGCGTAACAAAATCACCCACAAGTCTGACCTTTTTATCTTTACGCTGCAAATCAAACGCTATATCTTTATAACTTTTATGTTTATAGCTCACTTTTTTACTCTGCAAGTGTAAAGAAATATCATTGCCAGTAGACCATGCCAATACTCCATCAAGCTTGCCATCAAGAGCATATTCTCTGTTATTTTGCTTTTCAAAGCTCTGCAGATCCAGATGCTTTACATCTGCATCTACCTCGTAGCTTTTCTCGCCTCGCTGTTCTATGGTTGTCTGAATTTTTGCCTTATACAAAGATGCGACGGTTTCAATGTGCAGATACTTCTCATAAGTCAGATTTCCATCGACAACGGCATCTCCTTTGAGCGGTTGATATTTTGAAAATGCAGCTATATCGCCTTTGTAGTAGATCTGTAAACGCAGAGGCGAGATTTGAAGAAGCGTGATGTCTGCAATATTGTCTTTGCCGCCGATAGAAGCAACGATAGCGGAATCCATTATGTCAAAACGCTGCACCGTCACATTTTTATCAAGCACAGCAGAAGCATAGCTCTGCATCAAAAATATGCCCACAGGCTTAAAATAAAAAGCGACAGTGAGAAAAAGTACCAAAAGTATGGTTAAAGGCAGATATGTTCTTAACATGAAGTGATTATAGCAAATAAGTTGTAAAAACCGTGGAAGAAAGTGCTATAATTTATACACTACAGATGGATAACATTACCATAGAAAGGCTAGAAATGAACTACCCAAACTTTCCAAAAGATTGTAAATCACTACTATGCAAATACTTAACGCCAAAGATTTTTGAAGTACTTAAAGATAAAAAAACACCAAATGGTTTTACACTGCAGCAAGCCATCAACTCAGGTGTAAAGAACATTGACAGCGGTATTGGTGTTTATGCGGGAGACAAAGAGTCTTATGATGTTTTTGCTCCTCTTTTTGATCCTATCATCAAAGAGTATCACGGCTTTGACAGAAACGATATGCACAAAAGCAATCTCAATCCCGATGACCTAGAAGCTCCAAACCCCGACCCAAAAGGTGAATTTATCGTCTCAACACGTATCCGTGTGGGAAGAAATATGAACAATATGCCTCTCGGCCCTGCCATCTTAAAAGAGCAGCGTGACGAAGCAGAGGCAAAAGTTGTTGACGGTTTGCGTACATTAAAAGGTGAACTTGCAGGTGATTACTATCCCCTTCTTGGAATGAGCAAAGAAGTTCAGGATGAGCTTATCAAAGATCACTTTTTATTTAAAGAAGGTGACCGCTTTTTAGATGCGGCAGGACTTAACCGCGACTGGCCTGCAGGACGCGGCATCTACCATAACAAAAACAAAACATTTTTAGTCTGGGTAAATGAAGAGGATCAACTGCGCATCATCTCGATGCAGCAAGGCGGCGATATTAAAGAGGTCTTTATCCGTTTAACCCAAGCCATAAACTCTATAGAAACAAAAGTACCTTTTTCATACAGTGACCACTTAGGCTACATCACTTCCTGTCCGACAAACCTCGGAACGGCAATGCGGGCAAGTGTTCACATCGCACTGCCAAATCTGGCAAAAGACATGGATGCTTTTAAAGCCATTACCGATAAACATCACTTGCAGATTCGCGGTATTCACGGTGAACATTCTGAGAGTGAAGGCGGTATTTATGATATCAGTAACCGTCGTCGCTTAGGCATCACTGAAGTGCAAGCGGTTCAGGATATGTATGACGGTGTTGTAGAGTTAATAGCGGCAGAAAAAGCATTACGATAGTTTTTTAAAAACTACACACAAATACTACACACAAAACAGCTATACTTTTTTCAATAAAACATTAAAAAGGTGTAGTTGTGAAAATATTTTTCGTTGTTCCTCTGCTTATTGGAACACTTTCGTGGAGCATGACTCTAGATGACCTCATCAACACTGCATTGTCCAAAAGTCCTTCACTTGAAGTTATCAATGCAAGACTTAAGGCAAACAAGCAAAATATTGCTATATCAAATCAGTTTGACAACCCCGAACTGCTCTTTACAAAAAACACCATTGATGCAGCACAGCCTATGAGTCAAAGTGTCATCACCGTGAAACAAAAAATCCCTTACTACTCAAAAAGAGAAAAAAGGGAAGATGTTGCAGTTGCAGAAGATAAAATTCTTCAAGAAAAACTGCAGGCTGCAAGAGTAGCACTTGTTGCACGTATAAAAAACGAAGCCTATACCATTTGGGAGCTGCGTGAGCTTGAGAACATCATTGATGAATATATTACGCTGACAAAACAGAACATTAACCTCTATGAGTCCTACACGAGTGTCAGTGATAATCAACACATGGGCATCATGAAAGCGGAACTTTCTCTCTCAGATTTAAAAGTTCAAAAAACAGCACTCGATGCTAAAATCTCCACAGCCTATGCAAGACTTTCGTATCTTGGAGCTGTAAAAGTAGATAATCTTGATATCGATCTGTACTTAGATAAAAAACCAAATCTCGCAGCACTCAAAGCTTCTCTTGGAAGCAATCCCGACATCTTGATTCAAGAACGTGAGATTGGCAGACAAAATGCAAAAGTGCAGCTTGCAGACATTAACAACTACCCGGATGTGACTCTGCTTGCAGGCTATGCATACAGAGAAAAACATGATAACTACTTTAACTTTGGTCTTGGACTTTCCCTGCCGATGTATGGCACAGAAGATGCAAAAGAGCAGCAGGAGCGCGCACTTTTACTTGCTAAAAAGAGTCAAAAAAATGACACAGTTTTAGCTATTGGTTCACAAATTGAAATCTATTATGCACAGATGCTTGCTTCTTATAAGATATATCATATCATCCATGATGAGGCACTGCCGCAGGTTGCGCATATGTTCGAGCTCTCTTCCTCTTCCATATCGATAGGAAGCGATCTCTTTAAATACATTGACGTCCTGTTTCAAAAACTCGATTTAGAGAAAAAAAGTATCAATGCCGTTGCAAATTATAAAAGAAGTGAAGCACAGATTGCAGCACTTAAAGGGGAGACGAAATGAACAAATTAACACTGCTGGCACTTTTAGCACCACTCGCACTTTTTGCACAGCCAAAAGAAAAACCGACTGTTGAACAGCTTTTCTCGGTCCAGACCGTAAAGGTACAAAAAGTAAGAACGGCACACAGCAAAGAGAACTACGGTTTTATAAAAGCCGATGAAGCACGCATTTATGACATTTCTCCTCGTTTTGGAGGATTTGTAGAAAAACTCTATGCAGATAAAATCTACAAATATGTAAAAAAAGGCGAGCCGCTTGTCACTCTCTACTCTCCTGAAGTCTATAAGGCAAAGGAAGATTACCTCAACTCTTACAGATACACAAAAGTAAGAGACAACAAAGCGATGCTCAGAAGCGCAAAACTAAAACTAGAGCTTTTGGGTGTAGATGAGAAAGAGATTACCGCTGTTCTTAAAAACAAAAAAGTTTCACAAAACATAACTATCTATGCACCTGTTTCCGGTTATATCTTCACAAAGAACATTGTTGACGGCGCAGCATTTTCGGCAAAGAACAAACTCTTTGAGATTGTAAATCTTGATGAAGTCTGGGTAGAGACAAAAATATTTGAAGATGATGTAAACTGGATAAAAAAAGCAAATGACTTTCGTGTAAGCTTTAAAACAACCAATAAAGTCTACACAACACATAACAAACTGCTCTACCCGAATCTGAATCCAAAAGAGGCAACGCTTACTATGCGTCTGAGACTGGACAATGCCGACAACACACTCTTTCCAGGGATGTATGCAACAGTTGTATCAAAAGGCACCCCGCATGAATACCTCACGCTGCCGCAAAGTGCCGTGATACGAAAAGACGGCAAATATTACGTCTTTGTCGTGGGTGAATTTGAAGGAGAGTACGAGCCAAAAGAGGTCAATGCACAACCGCTTAACAACGATACCTACATCATCAAAGGTTTAAATGCAGGCGATGAAGTCGTCAACAATGCGATGTTTATGATGGACAGTGATGCGCAGATAAACGGACTCTTTTAGTCTAGTGCCTCACGCACCTCTTTTGAGATTTCTTTCTCATCCACAAAAAAGAGCAAAACGCCTCCAATGACAAAAAGAGTGGCAACGGAAGCGATGGATAGTCGTGAATTGTGGCTAAAGAGTGCCACACCTGCGATGAGCAGCGGTCCTAAAATAACGGCGAACTTTCCAAGCAGATCGTAAAAGCCAAAAAACTCTGCCGAATATTTTTGCGGTATCATCTTTGAATAGTACGAACGGCTGAGTGCCTGAATACCTCCTTGAACGAGTGAGATCATCACTGCCAAGATGTAGAATTCTGAAACTTTTTCCATCATTGACGCAAAAACGATAATAACGATATAGATCAGCAAAGAGAGATAGATCACTTTTTTTGTATCCCAGATCTCTGCAAGCTTTGCAACGATGAGCGTGGCAGGAAAACCGACAAACTGCACAATGAGCAGCGCCATAATAAGACTGCTGCTGTCAAATCCAAGCGCCATGCCATAGTCAACTGCCATACGAATGATGGTATCTACTCCGTCGATGTAAAACCAGTAAGCAACCAAAAAGAGAAAAAGCCCCTTCAGGCTTGTCACTCTCTCAAAGGTCTTTTTGAGCCGTAGATATCCGGCAAGAACAAGAGAAAATTTTTCTTTTTTGTGTTCTTTTTTTTCTTCGACAAACAACAAAAGAGGCAGTGAAAAGAGCGCCCACCACACTGCCACACTGATAAAAGAGGCCTTGATGGCTTCCGCTTTATCTACAAAACCGAAAAAATCAGGTTCCTGCACCATAAAGACATTGAATGCAAATAAAATACCGCCGCCGAGATAGCCAAGAGAAAAACCAAGTCCTGAAACGAAGTCCACGTTTTTATCATCACTCACAGAGGGAAGCAGTCCGTCATAGAAGATATTTGAGCCCATAAAACCGACGTTTCCAAGTGCATAGACAAACGCAGCGAGTTCCCAGTTACCCTGCTCAACAAGTGCGAGTGAAGCACTCATCAAAATACCCAAAAATGCAAACAAAAATAAAAAACGCTTCTTCAAAGAGCCCGCATCGGCAATAGCCCCAAGCAGAGGAGCCAAAAGAACAACCACAAAACTAGAAACCGAGTTGGCAATTCCAAGCTGCGCCGTACTCACAGTTACATCTGTCCCCACACTATAATAAGACTTAAAAAAGATAGGAAAGAATCCGGCCATGACCGTAGTAGCATAAGCAGAGTTCGCCCAGTCATACAATGCCCACGAGTAGATACTTTTCTTTATGTCGTTTTGCATGAAATAATTTTATAGGAAGTTTGGTTAAGGGGGTGTTAACATCAGTAATTGAAATTAGCAAAAACAAAATAATAGAAATAAATTATATCTTTCCTACCCCCACTCTCTATCACAAACTCTACACAAAGCCCCGCTATAATTTTTTCAAACTAAAAAAACGGAAAAATTATGATAGAAAAGCTCATTGCCTT
The DNA here is from genome assembly GCF_014905135.1 of Sulfurimonas paralvinellae. Taxonomy (NCBI): domain Bacteria; kingdom Pseudomonadati; phylum Campylobacterota; class Epsilonproteobacteria; order Campylobacterales; family Sulfurimonadaceae; genus Sulfurimonas; species Sulfurimonas paralvinellae. The sequence goes on from NZ_CP041406.1 coordinate 1,922,328, forward strand.
TAGTATAAAGAACAAATTTATTATCCTTTTAGCCTCTTTGGTCCTGGTTGCTGCTTCTATTTGGAGTATGAAGAACACGCCACTTGATGCACTGCCTGATTTGTCACCTCCTCAGGTTATTGTGCAGATTAACTGGGCTGGTCAGTCTCCTGAGATTGTGGAGTCGCAAGGGACGTATCCGCTTGTGGCGCAGTTTTTGGCTATTGCGAACATTGATACTGTTCGTGGGTATTCTACTTATGAGAATGGGCTGATTTACATCATCTTTAAAGAAGGAACTGATCTTTACTGGGCGCGCAGTCGTGTGCTTGAACAGCTCGCTTCCATACAGTCACAGCTCCCTGCAAATATGAACGTTGCACTCGGACCAGATGCCAGCGGTGTAGGCTGGGTGTATGAGTACGCACTCAAATCAAAAACAAAAAACCTTGCCGAGCTTCGTACGCTACAAGACTACTATTACAAATATGCGCTAATGGGTGTTGATGGAGTGAGCGAAGTGGCAAGCATTGGCGGGTTTGTTCCAACCTTTCAAGTCACCGTTAACAATGACAATCTTGTCCGTTACAACCTCAGCATCCAAGATATCGCCAAAGTATTAAAGAAAAACAACAATGACACCGGCGGGCGTATTGTCATCCAAAACGGGTATGAGTGGATGGTACAGGCAAAAGGCTACATCAAAAACCTCGATGATATAAGAGGACTTGTTGTCACGACAAAAGCAGGTACACCTGTAAAACTCGGCGATATTGCAAGAGTGGAACTCACTCCCTCACCACGCCGCGGTTTGGCTGATCTTAACGGTCAAGGAGAAGTAGTCGGTGGTATCGTGATGGCACGTTACGGCGAAGATGTTTACACGATGATACAGCGTGTGCAGAAGAAGATGAAAGAGCTGAAAGTTGACGGTGTAGATGTCGTCACTGTTTATGATCGCTCAGGGCTTATCGACAAAGCGGTCGATACTTTAAAAGATACGCTCATCGAGGAGAGTATCATCGTTGTTATCATCATCGGGCTTTTTCTGATGCACTTTCGCTCTTCGCTCATCGTCATCATTGTTCTACCTTTGACGGTCGGCTTTACCTTTTTACTGATGAAACTCTTTGGCATAGGCTCCAACATCATGAGTCTCGGCGGTATTGCCATTGCCATCGGTGCGATGGTGGATGCTTCCATAGTCATGATAGAAAATGCCCACAAAATGCTGCACAAGTTTGAGCACAAAGAGGGAAGAATACCGAATGACAAAGAACGCATCGGCATCATTCTCAAATCGTCACAGCTTGTCGGGCGTCCTATCTTTTTTGCACTTGCACTCATCGTAGTTTCATTTTTACCTATCTTTGCACTCAGCGGACAAGAGGGCCTGCTCTTTACACCTCTTGCCTTTACAAAAACCTTTGCAATGGCTGCAGGAGCACTGCTGAGCATCACGCTTGTTCCTGCACTTATGATATTTTTCATCAAAGGAAAAGTACCTGCTGAAAATAAAAATCCTCTAAACAGGTTCTTTATTTGGCTGTACCATCCTGTCATTGTTTACGGGCTCAAACTAAAATACCTTGTAATTGTTTTGGTGCTGCTCTCTCTTGGTTATATGTACCCCCTATACAAAAGTCTCAAATGGGAATTTATGCCGATGTTAAATGAGCAGACCTTTATGTATATGCCTGTCACGCCTTACGGTATCAGTATAGATCAATCTAAACAGCTTTTGCAAAAGACAGACAAAATCATCAAATCATTTCCTGAAGTGCAAAATGTTTTTGGTAAAGCCGGGCGAGCAGGTACGGCAACCGATCCTGCACCGCTTGGTATGTTGGAGACTATCATCACTTTCAAACCGCAAAAAGAGTGGCCTGATCCTAAAAAAACATATGATGAACTAAGAGAAGAGATGGAAGCCGCTTTGCAGGTTCCTGGACTGACAAACTCATGGACCTACCCTATTCGCGGGCGCATAGATATGCTGCTCAGCGGTATACGAACGCCTATTGGCATCAAACTTTACGGTATGGATGCAAAAGGACTGCAAAAGTTTGGGAAAGAGATAGAGGAAAAACTCAGAGCCTATGACAAAACACTCTCCGTCTTTGCAGATCAGGCAAGTGCGGGGTACTACATAGACATCATCCCCGATGAAGAAAAACTTGCACGTTATGACATGAGTAAAGATACACTCTTAGAATATACCGCTCTGGCTGTCGGAGGCATGAAAGTCTCCACCATGTATAAGGGTCTAGAACGCTACCCTATCAGCCTGCGCCTTGAAGGGAGCGAGAGAAGAACTCTTGAGTCTATACGAAACATTCAAGTAAAAACAAAGCTCGGTTTCGTACCGCTTGGCTCATTGGCAGAAGTAGCCTACAAACAAAGTGCCTCTGTCATCAAAAGTGAGATGGCAGCACCGGTTACATTCATCTACATTACCCCAAAAGACGGCATAAGCGCAACAGGGTATAAAGAAGGCGCACAGAAATTCATCGATGAGATTAAATTCGATCCGGGTTATTATATAGAGTGGGCAGGACAATCCGAGTATCTTGATTCGGCTATGAAACGTATAGTGTGGATAATCCCTGCCGTACTTGTGGCGATATTCTTACTTATCTATATGGCACTAAAAAAGCCTGTACCGACGCTTATCGTCTTTTTTACACTGCCGTTTGCACTTCTTGGCGGACTCATCTACATTGACGTGCTCAATTTTGCTATGAGCATCGCCGTTATTGTCGGATTTTTGGCACTGCTTGGCGTTGCGGCGGAAACTGCCATTGTTATGATTATTTACCTGCAAGAAAGTGTAGATGAATTCAAAGAAAAAAGGGGAGATGCCTTTAACTTAAAAGATCTCAATGCTGCCATTTATGAAGGAGCCGTTCAACGTGTCCGTCCAAAACTGATGACGGTATTTGCCATCATAGCCGGTTTGGCACCCATCATGTATACACACGGAGTCGGAAGCGAAGTGATGCAGCGAATCGCCGCACCAATGCTTGGAGGAGTGGTTAGTTCTGCTGTTTTATCTTTAGTGATCATTCCCATACTGTTTGAAATATATCAAAAAAAACAGCTTGATAAAAAAGAGGAGATATAAACCTCTTTTTTTACTACTTCATACTTTTAAAAAACAGGGTGAATGTAGTTCCCTTGCCAATTTCTGAAGATACTGTAATTTTTATACCGTTTGCATCGCATATCTGCTTCACAATGTTGAGTCCAACACCAAATCCACCGGCAATGTCTGACTGGCGTTTATACATCTCAAAGATTTCATCAAGTTTTTTCTCGTCTATACCGACACCCTCATCCTCTATGATAAAAGAGTCTGCATTCATTTTTATGGTTATGGTAGTTTGTGGCATAGAGTATTTTATGGCATTTGACAACAGGTTTGAAAAAAGAAGTTCAGCTCTTGATGGAATGATGCGCATATTAACATCTTCGAGCTCTGTTTTTATATTTATATCTTTAGCCTCTGTCAGCTCACTGTAGTAACTAAGCGTCTGCAAAAGAAGATCTTTGAGGTTTACATCCTCTGCCTCTTGCTCTTTTTGTTTAAAATTTAAAAACGTCAACGACTTGTAGATACTCTCAAGCTGTTTCGTGCTTATAGAGATGTTTGTAAGAATGTTTTTATCATACACCTCTTTTTTTATCGCTCTGCTTGCACTCATTTTTAAAGCAGTTATAGGTGTATTAAGCTCATGTGAAACATCCTGAATAAAACTCTCGATCTGCTCCATTCTCTGATGTACCGGCTTCATAAAGAGTTTTGAGAGGATAAAAGAGATCAGCATTATGAGTAAAAAACTTACTCCCATCACCATAAGTACACTCTTTTGCAGTTGTTTTAGCTGTTGAAAGTATCTTTTTGTTTTGACGACGACATACTTGATGTTCAAATGCTTTTGAGGTGCATCCGAGACCAAAACCTTATACCCGTTCTTTTCATAGTACCCAAGTTTATATGCACCTGTCTCACTTGATGGAATCAGCATATATTCAAACCCATCCTCATTCGGCAGATGCAGTGTTTTACCTTGCATCTGGGCATTTATGATAAGTCCGGAAAGCTTATCTGCAATATGATTCATTTTATAATAGGTTGTACTCTCAAGCGAATTTTTTTGTGCGCTGTAGTACCAATAGCCGGAAAAAAGAACAAATAAAAAAGAGGAGAGAAGGTATAAACCGACAAAGGAGTAGAATGATCTTTTTTCTAACTCATTCAAACTTATACCCTTCTCCACGAATGTTGACAATATGCTCTTTTCCAATATGTTTTCGTAAATTTTTCACAATTGTACGTATGGCATCATCACTCGGCATATCTTCATATTCCCAAAAGTTTTGCAACAGTTCATCAGAACTGACAACACGATGACGATTTTTATAAAAGTAGTGCAGACACTCACTCTCTTTATGTGTCAGCTTCACTGTTTCATCAGCAATTTTAAGCATATGTGTCTTTGTATCAAAAACAATGCCATCATCCAGTTCTATAAGGCTTTCAAGTCCGAAATGCCTTTTTATATTTTCTATTCTCTGTGCCAGCTCTTCAAGATCAAACGGTTTTTTTATAAAATCATTTGCACCCGATTCAAAAGCCGATTTGAGATATTTTACATCATGAAAAGCGGTAATAAAAATAGCCGGAGTCTCATCACTGAAATCACGAAGCTCACGTAAAAGTGAAATACCGTCTCCATCAGGAACATTGATGTCAAAGATGTAAAGATCAAACTTGTCATCTTCTGCAAGCTGCAGTGCTTTTTTCATACTGTAGGTCTGTACGACTTCGTACTCGTCTTCTAAAAAATCAACCAAGATATTTGCCAGTGCCGTGTCATCTTCAAGTAATAATATTTTCATGCAGATATTGTACCCTAACTTTGCAACTCTTTTATAGCCTTGCTAACATCCCCTAAACAGCATCCGCCGCTTGGATTGAGTATTTCACATGAACATCCGGGATCTTCCATTTTCGCTTTTATGTCTTCAAGTGCTGTTGTTTTTCCTGTCGCTTCAAGCTCGGCTTTTATCTTCTCTTTGCTCCACTCAAAACAGTAGCATACCGTTGCAGGAGATGCACCCTCTTTACATCCGACAACGACACTCATGTTCTCTTGCGTGAGAATCTCATCACCTCTGAAATAGACAACTTCACAGCTAGGTGTTTTACAGTAATAAAACCCGTCAAAACAATCAAGCTTTGCTTTTGTCTCTTCTGTGACAAGATGCTCTACCGTTTTTCCAAGAACACCTTTGGCTTTTTGACCGCACTCAGGACACTCTACTTTGCCTTTTGGCTGTGGAGTGCAGCAGTTATGTTCTTCTTTTACTTTAAATGTGCTAAACATGATTTCTCCTTTGTATATGGTATTTTACCCCTTCTTTGTGTAATTTTTGTGTTGGTATACCAAATAGTAAAATCATGAACACAAATGCAACACACAAAAGTTATATACTGCTGCTAACAAAACAAAAAAGGAGTTTCATATGAAAACTTTCACAAAAATATTCTTCGCTCTACTTTTAGGAGCAACACTCTCTCACGCAGCGGCATTCAGCAAAGATGCAAAATTTAGAACAACGACAGTTCATATCACTGCAGACAAACCTCTAACCACAGGATCAAATACCGTCGTTGTAACTATCAAGAAAAATGGCAAACTTATAGATGATGCAAAAGTGGCACTCAAAGCCTTTATGCCTGCAATGCCGGGAATGCCTGCTATGAGTTCAAAAGCTAATGCAACAAAGCTTGAAAACGGAAAATATAAAGCAACCTTGAACTTTGCCATGGGAGGGACATGGCAGCTACATATTTTCATCACACCGAAAAAAGGTAAAAAATCTCGCGTAAAAACTACGCTGAATTTTTAAAACACATCTACAAAAGCACAAGGAGCGGTTATCATGCAAAACATATCCAGAAGAACATTTGTCAAAGGTGTTATCGCTGCAGGAATGGCACTCTCGAGTGTTAATTTAAATGCAGATACGCATAGAATAAAAAGACAAAAAACAGAAGAACTCAGTGGCACTGTTTTTCATCTCAGCATAGATAAAACTCTGGTAAACATTACAGGGAAGCCTTCGTATGCTACTGCTGTTAATGGAATGTTGCAAGGCCCTACTTTGCGATGGAGAGAAGGCGACACGGTTACCTTACATGTAACCAATAATCTTGATGAATCATCTTCAATTCACTGGCACGGAATTATTCTACCATACCAAATGGACGGTGTTCCGGGAATAAGTTATAATGGAATCGCTCCGGGTGAGACGTTTACATATACCTTTAGAGTACAACAAAGCGGAACGTACTGGTATCACTCTCACTCTGGATTTCAAGAACAGACTGGAGTATATGGTGCCATAGTTATTGAACCAAAGGAAAAAGATCCCTTTGCATATGATAGGGAACATGTCGTGGTTTTATCAGATTATTCGGATGAAAAACCTGCAAATATCTACAGAAAACTTAAACTCTCGGCTGATTACTACAATTTCAACCAAAGAACTCTCGGAGACTTTTTTTCCCAAGTAAAAGAGAAAGGCTTTTTAGAAGCTTTTCAAGAGAGAAAAATGTGGAATGAAATGCGTATGTCTGACAGAGACCTCTCAGATGTGACAGGATACACCTATACTTTTTTAATGAGCGGACAAAACCCCGCAACCCGTTTTCAAGCTCTGTTTCAAAATGGCGAAAAAGTACGACTGCGTATAATAAATGCTGCGGCAATGACCTTTTTTGATCTGCGCATTCCAGGTTTGAAAATGAAAGTCGTTGCAACTGATGGAAACAATATACAACCCGTCGATGTCGATGAATTTCGCATAGGCGTTGCCGAGACCTATGATGTCATCGTAGAACCTGAAGATGATAAGGCCTACGCTATTTTTGCACAAGCAATAGACAGAAGTGGTTATGCCCTTGGAAATCTTTCAACAGATGAAAACATTTTGGCAGATGTTCCAAAGCTAGATAAACGTCAGACCCTTACACTTAAAGATATGGGTATGAACAAGAATATGTCAAGCATGAAAAAGATGGATATGTCACAAAAAGAAAACATGAGCTCTCTTAAAAAGCCCATTCCTCTTACAAAACTGCCTATGAAATGGGATGTAGGGACAACCATGCGGGCGATGAACCCACAATACAGACTTAATGATCCTGGAGTCGGACTACGCAACAACGGTAGAAAAGTGCTCACTTATGCCGATCTGCGTTCTTTACGCTCCACCAAAGATGATAAATATCCAGACAGAGAGATCATACTGCATCTTACCGGAAATATGGAACGTTATATGTGGTCGATTAACGGCATACCGTATCATGAAGCAGATCCGCTTGAGTTTCACTATGGAGAGCGTCTGCGTATTACCTACATCAACGATACGATGATGAACCATCCTATGCACTTGCACGGATTATGGAGCGATTTGGAGACCGGAGATGAAAATCATTTGGTACGAAAACATACCATCATCTCGCAACCGGGTTCAAAGATCAGTTTTCGTGTTACCATAGATGCCAAAGGTGCCTGGGCATATCACTGCCATCTGCTCTATCATATGACAGATATGTTTAGAAAAGTCGTGGTGTCATAAGGAGGATATGATGAAAAATTTACTTATAAAATTAACACTTTTGGCATCTGTAGCGACTGCATCTTTCGCCGGCGGAGGCGGAGATATTTTACGTGCAAGCTTTACCGCAGACAGTCTTGAGTATCAGGCAAATGATGAAAAAACAATTTACTGGGATACTTACGGCTATATCGGGTATGATCTAAACAAAATCTACATTTACAGTGAAGGTGAAAAAGTGGACAATGCAAGTGCCGATAGTGAAAATCAGCTTCTTTATTCACGTGCAATTGCTCCTTTTTGGGATATTCAAGCAGGAGTTGATTATGACATTGCCGGCTCAGAACATAAAACATGGGCTGTTGTTGCACTCTCAGGACTGGCACCTTATTTCTTTGAAACAAGAGTAGCACTTTTGTTTGGAGATAATGGTAATGTAGGGCTTAGAATCGACTTAGAATATGAAGCACTTATAACGCAAAAACTGATTTTGACACCTAAATTTACTTTAGATGCCTACTCTAAAGATGTCCCAACAATGGAATACGGCTCAGGAGTATCTAATATAACATTCGGAGCGAGACTCAGATATGAAATAAAAAGAGAATTTGCTCCTTACATAGGTGTTGAGTGGAGTAAAAATTATGGAAACACCGGAAAATTTTCTCCTCTTGATGAAGCCTATGTCACAGGAGGAATAAGATTTTGGTTCTAACCAAAATCGTAAAGTATGTTTTACACACATACACCACACAAACTCTTATTATACTTTTATAAATACAGAGTATAAAGGATTTAAAATGATTTATAAAACACAAACAACATATCCACTCGAAACAGTCAAAGCACAACTGCAAGACAAAGCAAAAGCTCTTGGATTTGGAGTGCTTGGTTCCTATGATTTTAAAGAGCTTTTGAAAAACCGTGGCTTTGAACTTACACGGGATGTTACCGTATATGAACTTTGCAATCCGGCAGCAGCACATAATGCTCTGAATAATTTGCCGGAAATTTCAGTCTATCTTCCATGTAAACTTTCTATTTATCGTGAAAACAACATGACTGTTTTAGCAACAATCGGCATAGAAGACATGTTAAGCTCAACCACTGTTGAAGAGCCGCTAAAAGAGCATTTACAAGAGATATTTAATAATGTCCGTGCTCTTATGAACTCTTGGTAGAAAGGGGATTATAATGCATGGCTGGGGATTTGGTATGGGTTTTGGATGGCTGATACCACTGTTATCTATACTGGCGTTGTTCTATTTTTTTAATGACAGCAGAAGGAACTATGATAATGAAGAGTCCGCTAGAGATATTTTAGATAGACGCTTTGCTAACGGTGAAATAGACGAAGAAGAGTACAAACGAAAAAAAGAGCAGCTTAAACACTGATTTGGAGGTGTATTATGAGTGCAGAAAATCAAGACGAAGAAAATATTTACTGTATAGATGACTCTTGTGAAATAGGAAATGTTTTTTATACGTGTCCCATGCATCCAGAGATCCATCAAAACCATCCTGGAAACTGTCCAAAGTGTGGCATGGCACTTGAAAAAGAGGTTGAAGCACTACCGACAGTAAAAACACAATACACCTGCCCCATGCATCCCGAAATCATTCGTGATGAACCGGGGGACTGTCCAAAATGCGGTATGCACCTTGAACCCATAACCGTACAGGCAGAAGAAAAAAATGAAGAGCTTGATGATATGAGCCGTCGTTTTTGGATAAGTACTGTTTTATCTATTCCTCTTTTTATATTGGCAATGGTAAATGACGTAACACCGCAATATATTCCATCTTCCTTCTCGGCACAAATGATACAATGGATAGAATTCTTTTTGGCTACTCCTGTTGTTCTTTGGGGAGGCTGGCCTTTTTACGTTAAAGGATATCAGTCTGTAAAAACATGGAATTTAAATATGTTTACACTTATTTCGATGGGTGTCGGCGCTGCATATATTTACAGTATTATTGCTCTATTTTTTCCTGAAATTTTTCCTCCGCTTATGCATACAAAAGAGGGTATAGTGCATGTATATTTTGAAGCAGCGGCCGTTATTACTGCACTTGTTCTTTTGGGACAAGTGCTTGAGCTGCAAGCAAGAAGCAAAACAAATACTGCCATAAAAACTCTGCTCAACCTCGCACCAAAACAAGCCCATAAAATTATAGATGATGCAGGCAACGAAGAGGATATAAGTCTTGAACTTGTTCATGTTAACGATAAACTCAGAGTCAAACCGGGAGAAAAAATTCCCGTTGATGGAATAGTCATAGAAGGACAAAGCAATATTGATGAGTCAATGATAACAGGAGAACCTCTTCTTATACAAAAAGCAGTGGGTGATACTCTCATCGGTGCGACCATCAACAAAAACGGAACACTCATCATGAAAGCTACAAAAGTGGGCAGCGACACTATGCTTGCGCAAATTGTACAGATGGTAGCCCAGGCTCAACGTTCACGCGCACCGATCCAGCAACTTGCAGATACTGTTTCAGGCTATTTTGTACCGGCAGTTGTTTTCTCTGCTATTCTTGCATTTATAGGCTGGTGGATTTGGGGGCCACAGCCGCAACTCGCCTATGCGGTTGTAGCTGCTGTATCCGTACTCATTATCGCCTGTCCCTGTGCTTTGGGACTAGCTACTCCTATTTCTATTATGGTAGGAACAGGTCGTGCGGCTCTCTCAGGTATCCTTATAAAGGATGCCAAAACGCTTGAAAAAATGGAAAAAGTCGATACTTTGGTCGTTGACAAGACAGGAACACTTACACTGGGAAAACCTACAGTAACTGATTTTATTACATCTAAGGGATATGATAATGATGAACTTATTAAATATGCAGCTTCTCTCGAACGTGCAAGTGAACATCCGCTTGCACAATCTGTCATTGAGTATGCAAAAGAGTCCAATATCGCACTTATTAATGTAGAAAACTTTGAAGCTGTTCCGGGTAAAGGCGTTATCGCACACATTGACGCTAAAAAAATAATTTTAGGAAGTGAAAAACTTTTAAAAGAACAAGGCATTTCTATTGAAGATGTCAAAGAAAAAGCAGATACAATGAGAAATGACGCCAAAGGCATTATCTTTATGGCTATTGATAATAACTACTGTGCAATTATTGCTATAGAGGACCCTATAAAAAAGACTTCAATTGAAGCTGTACAAACATTGACAAACGAAGGTATCACTGTTGTAATGCTCAGCGGAGACAATGAGTTTACAGCTAATGCAGTTGCCAAGAAGCTTGGTATATCCAAAGTATATGCAAATATATTGCCAGATGGTAAAGCCGATGTTATTAAGGAACTCCAGAGTAGTGGAGCATGTGTAGCAATGGCTGGTGACGGCATCAATGATGCGCCGGCACTTGCGCAGGCAGATGTAGGCATTGCTATGGGAACAGGAACGGATATGGCTATAGAGAGTGCTGGTGTAACACTTATAAAAGGAGATCTGCTCGGAATCGTCAAAGTCCTCAAACTTTCCCGTGCAACGATGAAAAACATCAAACAAAATCTCTTTTTCGCCTTTGTTTACAACAGTGCCGGTGTACCGATAGCTGCAGGTGTACTGTACCCGTTCTTTGGTATAGTACTTTCCCCTATAATCGCAGCTACGGCTATGAGTTTCAGCTCTGTCTCTGTTATAGCAAATGCCCTGCGATTAAAAAATACGAAACTCTAAGAAAAGGAATACAATGAAAGTTACATTTGTAGGTATTGGTATGTTGATACTACTGCTCAGCGCTTGCAGTGATGAAAAGAAATCAGCAAAATCTTCCGCACCTGGCATGAAATGCGGTGCTGGAAAATGTGGTGCCAACATGTTTGACGGTAATGCTGCTTTGATTAAAAAAAAGAAAAACATACTTGCACAGATGAGAAAAGATGATCCACGACAGGAGTGTATCAAAAAGGCAAAGAGCACAAAAGAGACCTATGACTGTGTACGAGACCCTAAAACAAAGATAATGACACTAAAGTGTGGAAACAACAAATGTGGAGCAGTTAAGAAAGAGCCAAAACCCACTATGAAGTGCGGTACTGGAAAATGCGGCTCTTCTATGAAATAATTGCTTAATCAAGAATTATTTTCTCTTTAAAGCCGACAATATGTGCATTCAGGTTCAGTTTCTCTTTTAAAACCTCTTTGAAGACCTTTTGCGATTCAAGTTCGCCATGAACCAAAAATACTTTTTTAAGGTCTTTTATATGTGATATCCATTTCAAAATGCCCTTTTGATCTGCGTGAGCGGAAAATCCGTTTATCGTATGAATGGAAGCTTTCACAATGATATCTTCACCATAGACATTGATCCATTTTGCACCCTCAACTATGTCCCGTCCAAGCGTTCCCTCTGCTTGAAAACCGACAAATATCACGGCATTTCTTTTATCCCAGATACGGTGTTTGAAGTGGTGCGTAATACGTCCGCCGTTGCACATACCACTCCCCGCGATAATAATCGCTTTACTTTTGATATCGTTGATGCCTTTGGAAGCCTCCGGTGTTTCGGTATAGATGAGCGAGTCAAAGTTAAAGACGGTTCCGTCCTCTTTGACATTTTCCTGACATCTGTTTGTAAGTTGCTGTGCGTAGTTTCTATAAACCGCTGTCGCTTTTGTTGCCATTGGAGAATCTAAAAAGACCTTACATTTTGGCAATTCTCCGCTTGCATGCATATCACGCAATACGCAAAGCAACTCCTGTGTTCTCTCAACTGCAAAAGATGGAATAAGTACATTTCCTTTGTTCTGCAAAGTTTTGAGAATAACCTCTTTAAACTCTTTTATCGTCATATCTATCTTTTGATGTTCTCTGTTTCCATAAGTCGTCTCGACATAAAGCGCTTGCGAGTCGTCACACTTATCAAGATTTGGCATAACAAGACCGTTATCATTGCCGATATCACCCGAGAAGACAATCGTATGCGAGTCACTATTTTCCATATATGAGAGTTCTATAAAAGCAGAACCTAGAATATGTCCTGCATTTCTATAGACAAAGCTGATGCCTTCACAAAGATCATAGTATGTATCATATTCCGGGTTTATCCACTCTATGCTTGAGAAGGTTTTATCTACATCCAACGGCTCATACAACGGTTTTGAAAGTTTTGTCTCTTTCCCTTTTCTCAGCGCTTTTTTATAGCACGTCTGAAAATCTTCCGTCATGATCTTAGCACTGTCCATCAAAATGATCTGTGCCAAATCCATTGTCGCGGACGTTGCATAGATCTTACCCTTGAATCCCTCTTTTACCAGTTTGGGAATACGCCCGACATGATCAAGGTGGGCATGTGTCACTAAGAGATAGTCTATCTCTTTTGGGTCAAAGTAAAAAGCCTCTTCGTTCTTATCTTCATCTTCACCCTGAAACATACCGCAGTCTATCATTATCTTCACACCCTCAACATCAAGCAGGTGACATGAGCCCGTTACCTCTTTTGTCGCTCCGTACGAATGGACAGTTGCCATAATAGATCCTTAAAGTTATTTAGACCTATTATACGCCTCTAAGACTTAAACTTCAAGAGCCTTTTTGATGACATTCGCCACACGAAAAGAGTTAGCATAGATTGTCCAGGTATAAGGAACACTGCCACCTGTCGGCATAAAAGAGGCATCAGTCACATACAAATTTTGCAAATCATGCGCTTTACAGTTTTTATCGAGCACCGAAGTTCTGGCATCATTGCCGAAGCGGCACCCGCCTGCAACAAGATTTGGCGGCGGTGAAGAAGAGATGGAGTAGTCAATCTCTTCGCATCCAAGTTCTTCTAAAATCTTCACCGCTTTTTTTGCTAGATGCTCACCCACTTTCAAATCCTGCGGATGTCCATAGAGGTTGATAACGCCGACCGGCATACCGTACTTATCTTTTGCTTCCTTATCAATCGATACAAAGCATTTGTCTGTCGGTAACCAGTCATTAAAGACCTCAAAAGTAAGTACCCGAGATGTTGTCAGCCGTTTTTGCACTTTTTTTGCCAAATCATCACCCCACAAAAGCTCGCCGTTGTCATCATAGACCTCACGCATCACACGCGGAATAATATTTTGATGTTCAAAAAGAAAGTCTATTGTGCCGCCTTTAGTTTTCTTGCCATCTTTGTCATACTCATACCAATCCTGCAGGCTTCTGTTAAAAAACACGCCCACCTGCATCAACTCACGCTGCTGCTCCTGCGTGAGCTTCTCAAATACAAAACGACCGCTGCCGCTGCCGCCTGCCGAGAAGATGAGATTTTTTCCAACCTCGCCGCTTGAATTTGCCAGACCATTAGGGAAAAATTTATTTTTAGAGTTCAGTAGCAGACGGGAGCTCTCAATAGCCTGCGCCGCAACAACAAAAATCTTTGCCTCAATAACATGGGGCACACCGAGTCTGGTCTTATAGTATGCTTTTGTCACCCGCTTTGCATCACTCTCGAGTCTGTAGACAAAAGCGTCAGTAATGACTTTTGCTTTGCATTTTTGCAGCAATGCCGCACGTGAGCTTCCTTTAGCACCGCTTGCACAGCCATAACTGCCGCAGAAGTTGGAGTAAAAACATCCCTTACGTGAGAGTGCGTCATAAGAGAGTATGGCTCTTGGAGTGGGCATTACATCGTAGCCGAGAGCTTCGCAGGCTTTGTCAAACCATCGTGTCACACCGTTTGTCTGCAATTCTGGGTAAGGAAAGTTTGCTGTTGAGCGCGGCTCCTGAAAGCTGTGATTAACAACTTTGCCGCTTACACCGACAACCTGCTCCACTTTGGCATAATAGGGTTCCATATCTTCGTAGCTTATGGGCCAGTCGACGACATTGGATCCTTCTATCTCTCCATAAACGGTCTTGAGCTTAAAATCATTGGGCTTGAGTCTGTGAAAATAGCCGCTCATCAAGTTCGATGAGCCGCCGACCATTGAGCCGTTCCAAAAACTCCAGCCATATTCGCGTCCGTCATAGCGTTTTACTGAGCCGTCATCCTGCACTTCATTGATGATATGAAACTCATCTTCAAGTTTCGGCGTGAACATATCACGACGGCATACCCCAAGCTCGTCTTTGTTAAAATCCTGCTCGGTGTAATTTTTTCCTTTTTCCAAAACAACGACATCAAAGCCAGCATTTGAAAGCTCATAAGCGATTGGCCCCGCCCCTGCGCCACTCCCGATAATACATACATCAACCATTATAAAAAAGGCTCCTTTGGTCTGGGCACTCCGCCCTCAAATGCCAGCCATTTCCAGCCGGCTTCTTTGTTATTGCTGCCATAAATGGGGTCACCCAGCATCGCTTCAAACATATAGCTCATCACATCATAGATGAAGCTCTCTCCCCACTCGGTCTTTGCTATGTTTTTGAGAACATTCTGCCGATCGTTGCGTGAGAGTTTAACATAGGAAGATCTATATATTTTCACAGCCTCTTCGTTGAGCCATTTGACGCCGTTTTTGAGAAAATCTTTATCTGATTTGGATATTTTAGAGTGATTGAAAACAAGACTCATATACGAAGCCGTCTCAATACCGAGCTTCTGTGCCTGAGGAAACAGATCTCGATGCATAACTCTTAATGTATCAATAGGTGTCGTTATACCAAACAAGCTGCAGCCGTCCATCAAAAAGACAGCACCTGAAAGAAAACCCGCCGCTAAAAATCTTCTACGAGAAAAGTTCGTCAAAAAAAGAGCCTTTTTTCTTTGGAGTATAGCTTGAAGTGCGTTCATCCACAAAATCAGGATCACCTTTTTCAAACTCTCTCTGCGAGACTTTTTTTACGTGTTTTGGGGATTTTTTCTCTTTAACAAATCCATTGTCTTTTGAGCGTGTCGCTCCATGAGGAATACACATATCGTCCTCCTTTTTTTATCTTGATACTATTATACAAAAACTTCGTGTACTCTTTGTGCAGGCAAGAGATATTAAATATCAATCCACCAGCGCCTCTTTAAAATAACAATCCACATCCATGTAGGTTTTACCCGCGGTGTCTTTAAAAATAAGGTTCTCTTTTGTCAGTTTCTTCAGACTATCAAGCCCCATCACAGCCAAAAGTCCTCGGATTCCAGAGAGCATCTGCGTATGGTACGAGGCGATATTCCTCGCTTTTTTCTCTACCAAAAACGAGGCACGTTTCTTTTTATCCTGTGTTGCCAGACCAACCGGACAGGCTCTGCCGTGTGCACCTGAGCATTCACGCGCACGAATACAGCCGGCACTCATCATAAAGGCTCTCGCAATAGCCACATAGTCAGCACCAAGACCAAAAAGAACAATGGCATCATCGGGAGTAAGCACCTTTTCACTGGCAATAAGCTTTACCCTCTCACGCACACCAAGACGCTCAAGTGCACTTTGTGCAATAAAGAGCGCCTTTGCAATGGTCATACCGACCGTCATCATCATCTCAAGCGGTGCGGCACCGCTCCCGCCCTCACCGCCATCGATGGTGATAAAATCAGGGTACGCATCCGAACCCGCATCCACTCGCGTCTTAATAAGCTGCGCATACTCATCAAATGCGGCAGCCGAAGAGATAACTATCTTTACGCCAACGGGTTTTTGTGAGATCTTTTTCAGTCTCCCCATAAAATCAAAGAGTTCTTCAAGTGTATGTGCATACGGAAACTGATTTGGACTGAAAAGATTTTCATGTGCTTTGACACCGCGATAGTAGGCGATCTCTTCACTGACTTTCGATGCTAGGAGTTTGCCCCCTGTCTGTTTTGCACCCTGTGCCATCTTGATCTCCGTCATCTTACAAAAACGCATCGTTTTTTGGTAGCGCGTCTCACAAAAATCGCCGTTTTCATCACGAACGCCATAAAGACCGCTTCCCATCTGAAAGATAATGTCGGGCATATCATCGGGAACATTTTTTGGAAAAACATCCAAAGGAGCATCCCAGTTAACACGATAAAAGAGCATCTCGTCTTTGTCAAAAAGATAACTGTCCGGTGCTTTTGAATAGACGACCATATGCTTGTAAACCTTTTGTGCAATGGCTCCATTAATGAGAAGTTTGATGATTTTATAGACAGCTTTTGCAAAGAACGTTCCCTCAAAAGTTTCAAAAAACTTACACTCACGCGTGTATTTGTGCGTGTAAAAAAAGTTGGATGTCAAACTGCCTTCACCGGTGTTGATAGGAAATTTTCCTAGATATGCCCCTTTGGTAAAAGCGCGTGTTCCCTCAGGTGAGATAGCTCCGTCACTCATGGCTGAGCGTCCAAAAACCGAGCGTGTTGTAAAAGGATTGGCAGAATGTTCTCCAAAAGTAACAGAAAAATCATCACTGACATCTTCTGTATTTAAAACACAATTGGCATTTTTAAAAGAGAGTCGTGCACCTTTTTGCGGCTGCCCCGGAGAAAAAGAGGCATAAGCCGATTTTCTCTCGGCCGAGTCATAAACCCATTTTACCTTGTCAAAAGATTCGTAAAATTTTTCATCGCCGAAATACTGCCGCATCGGATCACGCAGAGCATAAAAAAAGTAGCGCAGTCTCCCGATAAGCGGATAGTTTATAAGCAGTTGATTCTCTCTTTGAATATACTTATCATAGATATAAATAATTACAGAGACAACAACGAAAAGAACAATGAAGGCTTTCATTAAAAACATCATGATAGGGAAATTGAAATGCCCTATCTTATGTGTAAATTCTACTAACTCTTCCATCTTGCTTAACTTTTATCACCGAAAATAAGTCTGTCAAGTGAAAATCTCCCCGCACCGTGTGCTATGAAAATGATCAAAAAGAGCATATAGTAAAGCGGAATCTCAAAACCGTTGTTCCCCGCTTCAAAACCGTTTGGAAGGTGCACTGTTACAATGGCAACAATCATAATCACAATTAATGGAATGGAGATTAAGCGTGTTAATAATCCCAGTGTTAAAAGTACAACACCAGTTATCTCCGTACTTGCCGCCATATAGGCATTGAGCGTGGGGAAGGGAATGCCCATAGAACCAAACCACTCTGCAACAGAGTTGATGTCACTCCACTTCATCATAGCCGGTTGATAGAAGCCGTAAGCTACTGCCAATCTTGCAAAAAGCAGACTCGGTGATTTCAAATACTCACTCAGACGCGAAAATTCCAAATATAATTTTTTGATACTCATGATAAACTCCTCAATTTGTTTATAAGTGTATGATACCCTTCATATGTGTAGTAACTGTGTAGAGAGCTTGTGCTATACTTTTGTAACAGGAGTTGCTTATGTTCAAAAACCACAGTTGTAACATGTCTAACAAAGAGTCGTACATCCGCTTTCTAATCGGCGTGTTGCTTGTCGTTTTTGCAGCTTTGGAAAATTCCTTCGTCTTAAGCATATCTGCCGTCATACTGCTCTACACAGCATACAAACGATTCTGTTTTATGTATGCACTCTTTCATATCAACGAAAGATTCGGTAAGCAAAACTACTATCTTTCACTATTGCCAAAATACAGATCTCTCCCCATTTTTATCTTTGATAAAGAAGGAAAAATCCTTTTTGAAAACAGAGCCGCAGAAAAAGAGATAGCAAATGTACATTCCAAAGAAGACCTTCCCACAGGAGAAAATGATATTGCCTATTATGAGTATAATGGCATCATCTATCAGATTGAGTACAGGAAAGTTCCAAAAGAAGAACTTCTTCTGGCCTATTTTGATGATGTTACAAACATTGTAAAGCTTAACAAAGAGATTGAAGATACCCAAAGAGAAGTTATCTATGCCATGGGAGAGATAGGCGAAACACGCTCAAAAGAGACAGGCAACCATGTCAAAAGAGTAGCGGAGTATTCAAAGATTTTAGCACTTCTATATGGTTTGAAAAAAGAGGAGGCGGAAAAACTCAAAATGGCTTCTCCTATGCATGATATAGGAAAAGTCGGTATTCCCGATGCCATTTTAAATGCTCCGAGAAAGCTCACGAAAGAGGAGTTTGAAATAATGAAAACCCACGCTCAATTGGGTTATGATATGCTCAAACATTCCCATAGACCAATACTCCAAACAGCCGCAATCGTGGCAGGTGAGCATCATGAAAAGTATGACGGCAGCGGATATCCAAGAGAACTGCAAGGTGAAGATATCCATATATATGGCCGCATTACCGCTATCGCCGATGTTTTTGATGCTTTAGGAAGTGAGAGAGTATATAAAAAAGCTTGGGAGTTAGAACGGATTTTGGAACTTTTCAAGCAAGAAAAAGGGAAACATTTTGACCCGAAACTAGTAAACTTGTTTCTTCAAAATTTAGACAAGTTTTTAGAAATAAGAGAAAGGTTCAAAGACATATGAAAAAATTTAGCCTTATTTTTCTTATGCTTTCATCTCTTCTTTTTGCCGCAAAAGTAGAGTTTGAAGTGCTTGGCTCTGGCGGTCCAGAGATAGACGGACGGGCAAGCACCGCTTATCTACTCTGGATAGATAACAAAGCAAGACTCATAATTGATATGGGAAGCGGTTCTATGCTTCGTTTTGAACAGTCTCATGCAAAAATAGAAGATCTTGAAGCTGTCGTACTCACGCATCTGCACATTGACCACAGTGTTGACCTACCAGCGTTTGTCAAAGCGGGTTATTTTTCACAAAGAACGAAAAGTCTCGATATTATTGCACCAGACGGTAATGAATTTTTTCCCTCAGCAACTGAATTTCTACATGATTTGTTCGGGGAAAATGGTGCGTATAGATACATGAATGACGTCCTCACGCAAGAGAGTGACTCTTTTGAAATCATTCCTGTAAATGTATCAAAAACTATGCACCGAGAATATCAAGATTTCAAACTTACAATGGTTCGCGTTCATCACGGCATAGTTCCTGCACTCGCAGTAAAAATCAGTATAGATGGCAAAATAATTGTCATCAGCGGCGATACAAACAATGAAAATCACATTCTGGAAGCATTTGCAAAAGATGCTGATTTGTTTGTAGCCCATCACGCCATACCGCAACAGGCGAAAGGATATGCAACAAACTTGCATATGTCTCCTTCAATTATCGCTCATATTGCTCAAGTTGCAAAAGTGAAAAAGGTAGTTTCAACGCATCGTATGAACAGAACAATCGGATTTGAACCTGAGAGTTTACAGGAGATAAAAAAGATTTATAAAGGAGAAGTTGTATTTGCAGAAGATAGAATGAAGATAGAGGTAAAGTAGGATAAAAAATCCTACTTAAAGATGTTTATTACATCTTTCCTCCACATTTACCTGTACCGCATTTTGCTTTTTTCTTCTCTTTTTTAGCATCACCACATTTACCAGCGCCGCACTTGCCTTTTTTCTCAGCTTTCATTTTAGCACCGCATTTACCGCTGCCATCAGCTTTTTTAGCCGGTTTTTCCATTGAAGAACCACACTTACCTGCACCGCATTTCATTGCCGCACTTGCAGAAGTCGCTCCAAGAGCCATGAACAGAGCTGCACCTAAAAGTGTCGCTGTTATGTTTAATTTTTTCATTTCTCATCCTTTGATTTTGAGTTGAACAAGTGTAACATAAAATAAAAAATATTTATGTGCACCGGTTACATTGCAACAATTCTACAAAAATAGTGTGTAGTGTTTGTGTAATACTGTATAATTAGATAAAAGATTATTTTTATCTATAAAGGCTTTCCAATTTTATCAAAAAAAGAGACACTCAAAGAGCAGTTTAAAAATTTTTACAACGAACATAAACCAAAGAATTTCGAAGATGCTGTAGAGAAGTTTGCCATCTTTGGCGGTGTTGCGTGGGGCAAGATAGACACCTCAAAACCTGCTGATGAGCTTATAGAAAAACTCATCTTGGATGATTATCGCTACATCAGAAATGACATTACCGAGCTGACAGACGGACAGCCGCTTTATCATTCCATCTTAAGTGCCGTGGCACAGAGCGACGGAAAACTTCATGCCGTCTATAAACGTGCAAATGTCGAAGAGGGTGTCGGTGAAAAAGCAGTGGCTACACTCTGTGAACGCGGTATTTTACGACAAAAACGATGTAAAGGTGCCGATGACAAACTCTTCTTTACGCTTCCGTTCCTGCGTTTTTGGTTTGCTTTTATCTCACCGCTTTTCAAAGGTATTCGTGATGGCAACTATGACGAAGTAAAAGAGCGATGGCAGGCTCACGCAAACGAATTTGCAACACTTACCTTCAAAGAACTCTCATGGGATCTGTTGCGTGAGACTTTTGTAGAGGACTCCATTATGGAGATGAGTGAGTATTGGCAAAACGACGGACTCACCATAGATATCTACGGACTTACAAAGAGTAAAAAACGGGTGATCGGCCTCTGCAAATACACCAATGCAAAAGTCAAAAAAAGTGAGCTCACGCGACTGCAGGAGCTGTGTGAAAAAGCGAACATAAAAGCTGACATCTTTGTCATTGTTGCAAAAAAAGGCTTCTCTTCAGAGCTGAAAGCACTCAAAGGTGAACAGTTAAAGCTCTATACTCTCAAAAATTTCAAAGCACTGGTTGGCTAAATATGCAAAAGAAGGTCTTGCTCTTACATGGCTGGGGAGGCAGTGACTATCCGCATTGGCAGAGCTGGCTGGCAGGTGAACTTGCAAAAGATTACGGCTGTGTGAATTTTCTGAGATTTTCTGATGTTGACACTCCAAAGCTGGATCTCTGGCTGCGTGAGCTGAGTGCTGCACTTGAAGATTTCAAACCTGACATTGTTATCTGCCACTCATTGGCAAATACACTCTGGTTTCATGCCTGCCTCACGCAAGAGCTGCAAGAAGTAGAGAAGCTCTATCTTGTTGCGCCGCCGAGTCTGCACTGCAAACTAGAAGAGCTGAATGAATTTTTCCCTGCAACTGTTCCGGATAACCTTCACGCAAAAGAGACACTGCTCGTTACCTCAACGAATGACCCTTACATGACAAACACAGAAGCAAAAGAACTTCAAAAACAGTTACATGTAAAAATGGAAGTGATAGAAAACGGCGGACACCTTAATGCGGAAAGCGGCTATGGTGCATGGGAGTGGATGCTTACAGAGGTAAAGAACTCTCTGCTTTACGCGTAAACATCCAAAAGATTGTTGCTCACTGCCGGAACAACATCTTTTTTATGTGTGGCCTCAAAATTTTTGGCTTTTTTCTGCGTCTCATTTGTCAAAGCAGCCGGATCTGACTGACTGGAGTTTGTTCCGTTGTCTTTTACTGAACTAGGATCCAATCGCCCTACTTGAACAGGACTTGGGTAAGGTGATCGGAAAGTATACTGAGCTACTTGCATATCTTCCTCCTTAACGTTTATAAGAAAATTATAGCACAAAAATCCGCTATTGTTTCTTACCCGATAACATAGTTATCTCTTCCGTTTTGTTTAGCGACATACATGGCATTGTCAACTCTTTTGAATAGAGTCTCATCCGTATCGCCTTCATTGTAAACAGTCAGTCCAAAAGATGCACTGAGTCGTTTTATAGGACCGACTTGAATTTTTGCTATCGCTTTTTGCAGTTTTTTTGTAATTTTTTCAAGCGCATTAATATCTGCATAATTGGCAATAATAATGAACTCTTCACCGCCCCAACGGGAAACAAAATCATCTTCACGAATATTTTTCTTCAATACTTCTGCAAATTTTATAAGCACTTTATCACCCATTTTATGACCATAATTATCATTCACCAGTTTAAAGTGGTCAATATCTGCTAAAATCACTCCAAAGCCTTCTTCATATCGCTCTGCACTTTTAATCTTGTTTCGTATCACTTTCAAGTACTCATGTCGATTGTACAGACCTGTTAATGTATCGTGCGTTGAGAGATGTTCCAACTCCTCTGTCGTCTCTTTTACAAGATGCGTCAAAGCTTTTTTTATTGTATCGTATTCAGCGGTTTTACTCTCTTTGAAAACTTTTTTTTCACTCTTATTAGATTCAGAGATCATCATAAAGGTTGTCGTCACATTCAAGAGTTCTGCAACTTTATTTGACTGATAAAACTCTCCATAGGTAAAAAATCCGACAGCAGGAGCTAAAGATTCCAATAGATTCAGCTCATCCAAAAGCTTCTCTTGGAGCAAAGATTTTCTTGCAAGACAGGAATAAATATAGACGGCTTCACTTGGGTACTGTGATAAACTTTGAAAATACTCTTCTAAATTATCTGTCAGATCTTCAATATTTGCAAAACTAAAACGAACGATGTCGCCTTCTTCAAAGTTTCCCCCATAGAGCATTGCATCTTCTTGTACAACAGCGAGAGGGTCTCTTGCCACTTCAACCCCCTCTTTTTCTAAAATGAGAGGAAAATACATACACGACGTAGGCATACCTTCAATGATATCATCTCCCAAATACTTTCTATATACCTGTGTTACAGGTATGCCATCAAGCTCATACAAAATATTGCCGTCACATTTGGTAACGATCATCTCTTTGCCTATAGGCGTCCAATTGAGCAGGTAACTGCTGTTTACATAGAGCTCTTTGGCACTCAAACTTGCCAATACCAGACCATTGTCCGTGTACTCTTTTTCATTGAAAACATATGTTTTTATCTGTGCCTTGTCACCGGCCCGCCCACCTGCAATGACAACTTCTTCATCGATATTATGCAGTTCTTTAATATAATCTTCCGCATTGCTTTTAAGACCATCACTTAGGGCTATAATGGCTTTTGTATCTTTATCGTACAGCTCATTTTTAATATTTTCTATGGGGAAAATTTTTTCAACTTCATAAAGTCCGCTTTTCACACTTGTATGTTCAAAGAGACTGAATGAGACAACAATTTCTCCATCATACATCGCGCCCTCACAGATCTCTCCACTTGTTGTGGCCCCGATTATCTCGGCTTGAGGAAGGACTCTCTTTATATGGCGTGCGACCTCCATAAACTTTTCAGGTTCGCAGATACCACTGAAAATCTGCACAAAAACATTTGCAGACTTCTCTATAAGATTCTTTCTTATGAACTTCTCTAGCGCTTTTTGTGTCGTATATTTTAAATTATGAATTGTCATATGATAATCTTTATTATGGACTATAAACTATTATACTCCTCTTTTAAATTAAAATAACTTAAATTATCACAATTTCCATATAGAGAACTTTTTGTTCTTAATCTTTCCGTTTTTTAGATACTTGTATGCTTTTTCTACCACTTCACGCTCAATGGCAACATATGCCTGCCGCTCATAGATGTCTATCTTACCAATGCTCTTTCCTTGCAGCCCTGCTTCACCGGTAAGTGCACCCAGTATATCTCCTGCTCGCAGTTTATCTTTTTTACCGCCCTCGATGACAAGCGTAATAAATTCCGGTTTCATCTCAAAACCTTTGACATCTACTAAATCATTAGCATCCAAAAAGAGCCGTTTTTCTTCTGTTTTATAAGGCTCTACTTTTTCAAGCTCATACGCTTCATAAAGTGTTATGGCAATTCCTTTGGCACCCGCACGTCCTGTTCGCCCGATACGGTGTGTATAGGTCTCTTGTGTATGCGGCAGATCGAAATTGACAACCATTGCAAGCTCTTTGATATCCAATCCGCGCGCGGCTACATCAGTCGCTACAAGTATGGGAGTCGAGCCGTTTGCAAACTGCACAAGCACATCGTTACGCTCATACTGTTCTAAGTCTCCATGAATTGCCAAAGCATCAATCTTACGTGCAATGAGTCTCTCGGCAAGTTCTTTGGCTTCTATTTTTGTATTGGTAAAGATAATGATATTTTTTGGTTGTTCAAGTGAGAGCACTTTAATAAGGGCTTCCGTCTTGTCACTGCAGGCGTAGAATCGCTCTTCTATCTCATTTGGTTTTTCATCTGTTGTCGTCTGAACAACTACCGGCTCATGCAAGAGCTTATGCGCCACCTCCTTGACCTCTTCATCATAGGTTGCAGAAAAGAGCAGAGTTTGGCGCTCTTTTGGGACAAAAGAAAGCACCGATTCTATCTCTTCGATGAAGCCCATATCAAGCATTCTGTCTGCTTCATCCAAAACAAAAGTATTGAGATTACTCAGATCCAGACTCTCTTTGTTCAGGTGCTTTAATACACGTCCGGGTGTACCGACAATAATGTGTGCCTGATGCGAAAGTGAGCCGAGCTGTTTGCCAAAAGACTCTCCGCCCGTGAGCATCAAGATCTTGATATTGTGCTGAAATCGTGCAAGACGACGAAGCTCTTTTGCCACCTGATCGGCAAGTTCACGTGTGGGACAGAGCACAAGTGACTGCACACGAAACTTTTTGACATCGAGATTATGCAGCAGTCCTATGCCAAAAGCGGCCGTCTTGCCGCTGCCGGTCTTTGCCTCAGCCATAACATCTCTGCCTTCTAAAATAGCAGGCAGTGCTTCACTTTGAATCGGAGTCATCTGTTTATAGCCAATGGCATCTAGGTTTGCTAGCATCGCTTGCGTGAGGGGGAGTTTTGAAAAATTCATCTTTTCTCTTTTTTTAGACTTCTTGCTTAACTCTTATATGTCTCAGCAAAAGCAAGAGAATTTTAATCAAGGCAGATGTTCTCAAGCGTAGCCGTAGCTACGGTTGGGGTTATCTAACGCAGAGTAAAGTTCTCTTGCTTTTGCCCTATGGGAGAGCTGAAAAGTAGCAATCTTGCACAAAAAAATATTTTATCCTTAGCTACGGCTAGGCATAAAAATTTATTTTGCACAATCTTACCACTTTTTAGTTCTCTGAGGCTTATAGAAGTTATGCAAGAAGTCTATTTATTTTTAAAATTATACATCATTATAGAAGCGGCAATGGCAACATTGAAACTTTTAACACCCTCTTGCATCTCAATAGAGACGACTGCATCACATAAATCCAGAATATCCTTCTCAATTCCAAAACCTTCATGTCCCATAATAAGCGCCCATTTTCCTGCAGGCCTTACATCCGAAAGTAGCTGTGCATCTTCTGTGACCTCTGCTGCATAGATTGTATAACCCAAACTTTTTAAAGTTTTAATACTCTCTTTGATATCTTCATAGACATGAATTTTCAGCATTGAAGCATACCCCATGGATACTCGAAGTGCACGTCTGTTAAATGGATGCGGTGATGTTTTTCCAAGCATCAAAGAGTTCACGCCAAGAGCTGCCATACTTCTCGAAACTGCACCAACATTTTCGCTTGAAGTGATGTTATCAAGCAGTAAGATTGTCTCATCGAGCTCACACAGAGAAGAATCGTCGGGACGCTTTGCATGCATCATACAGTTGTGATGTATCTTATGCCCGACCACTTTACTTATCTCCGCTTTACTTGCCTCATAGACAAAAGGGATCTTGCGTGAGGCTATGAGTTCGTGATGCTCTGCAAAATACTCCTTCGTTGCCAAAATGCTGTAGATTTCTATATCACTCTGTTCTAAAATAAGGTTCACGACCTTTGGAGAGTCTGCAATGAAACTGCCGTCGCTGAGTATTCCTTTATCACGCTGTGCATGATAGACCTGCAGCCGCTTATCTTCTATATTTTCTATTTTTATAACCATAAACATATTATATATAATTATGCTAAAATGAGTACCATGAATATACTGCTAATGGAAGATGATCCGGTTCTATCGGATATTTTACTTGATTTTCTGCGTGAGGACTACAGTGTCGATTATGCCTTTAATGCTGAAGAGGTCTATAACCTGTTGGAGAAAAAAAGCTACGACCTTTTTATCTTTGACATCAATGTCACCGGACAAAACGGACTTGATCTCCTTCAAGAACTGCGCTCATTTTCCGACAGCACCCCTGCCATCTTCATAACAGCCTACAATGACACAAAACATCTTCAAAAAGCTTTCGATGCCGGTGCACATGACTACATAAAAAAACCTTTTGAACTTGAAGAGTTGAAAGTCCGCATAGAGAGCACAAAACGCCTTTTTCACATTGAAAGCACCCAGCTGGAGAGTATCAGCCAAGACATAAGCTTCAACCCACAGACAAAAGAGATACAGACGCCTACTAAAACCATCTCCCTTGGATCCAAAGACGCTCTGCTATTAAGTTATTTTTTAAAGAACAAAAACAGGCTCATCTCGAATGAAGAGCTCACCCAGAATATCTGGGACTTTGACTCCATACCGAGTGATGCAACACTGCGCTCACACATTAGAACACTGCGTGAGATCATCGGCAAAGAGAAGATAAAAACTATTCGCGGTGAAGGGTATCTCTATGAATAAGATAACGAAAAAATCCTTTTACTCTTTTTTGAGTCTCTATCTTGTGAGTTCGTTCATTTTCCTAACGCTTGCCGCTTACTGGTTCTACAGCTCCCAGGTTGCCATGGAAATGAATGCCAACTTTTACAAGATGAACCATATAGCTGACAAAGTAAGCGCTGAGATAATCCGCGCACAGATGCAGCATAAATCTTTTACATTGAAACCTCTCAAAGGAGCTGCAGTAGCTCTTTTTGACAAAAATAGAAAACTGCTTGACGGCATGATTGTCCAACCGATTGATTTTGCAAAAGATTATTATATGGAAAATAGTATCTTTACGCTTGTCTCACAAAGAACAGCGGGACATCTCGGTGTTCAATACGTTGTTGTTCAAAGTAATGAATGTACCAAAAACGTACAAAAGATAAAAAATAAGATCGCTTACGCCGTTATAATCACAGCCATACTCATCATACTCATAGCCATCTTTCTCTCCTACATCTTTTTAAAACCGATCAAAGAAAAAATGGAAGAGATAGAAAACTTTGTAAAGGACACCACCCATGAACTCAACACCCCTATCACAGCACTCATGATGAGCACCTCACGCATACGGAGCAAAAAAGAGTATGATGAGAAGATAGTCAAGAACATCTCCATCAGTACAAAACAGCTCTATGATATCTATGCATCATTGAGTTTTTTGAGTTTTGACGCCCAAAGTGAAGCACCGCAAAAACTTAGCTTTGATGTAGTCATCAAAGAAGACATCGCCTATTTTGAGGAGCTTTTAGAAAAGAAGAACATTAAAGTGACAGCAGACCTTGCCAAATGTGAGATCACGATCACTCCCACAAAAGCCAAAATGCTCATAAACAATCTGCTCAGTAATGCCATAAAATATTCAAAACCAAACACAACAATCACCATCACGACAACAGCAGACACTTTTACAATCAAAGACGAGGGGATAGGCATAGAAAAAGAGAAGCTCGATGTCATCTTTCAGCGTTTTGTGCGAGCCAATTCCTATGCCGGTGGATTTGGCGTCGGTCTCAATATCGTCGATGCCATTGCAAAAGAGTATGGCTACACCATCAACATAGTTTCACAAAAGAACAAAGGTACTGAAATCACTCTTCGTTTTCACTAGGATTTTCCAGTTTTGCCACCTCTTCGATAGAGCTCATAAGGATATCTTTGATCTTATTTGGTGCCAGACGATGTTTCATTTCAAAATCTACAATGGCATTGATGTCCATATGCTCCGTACTGCGCACGACTTTATATATCTCACCAAAGAGCCCTTTGTCGTGCAATAAGGCATTTTCAACATCTTCAGAGACATTGATATTTTTTAAAATCTCTTCAAGCGGCATCGAAAAAAGTGTATCCATAAGTGAAAGTACACCCACCATGTAAGCTTCACCAAGCATATTTGAACGGGCATCAGGACGAATCTCTTTAAGTATTCTCTCCATCAACTCCGTTCTATTCTTTACCATCAACATCAATGGTGATGTCTCAATTCCAGAAGCAACAGATTTGGAGTAAATCATCAGCATCAGCCATTTTGCAAGCTGAATTCTTCCAATGAGAACAATGACATGATGAATAGATGAGATCTTCTTTCTAAAAGAGAAGGCCGCAGAATTAATGAACTGCAGTAACTGTACGGTAATTTCAGGATTTTTCTCAAACTCATCAGCGGCTTCATCTATATTTCTGTCTTCCATCAGTATATTGTACAATCGTAAAACAGCCATGCGTGTAGGATTATACTCGGCATTTTCCATAATTTTTGGCTGTGCGAAATAGTAGCCTTCAAAAGCATCACATCCAAGTTTTTTTGCAAGTTCAAATGTTTCTTCATCTTCGATCTTGACACCAATGACTTTAATATCTTTTGCATGGAGTCTTTTTATATTCTGCTTTATTCCCTCATCATCTTTTACAAACACTTTAAAATATCCGATATAAGGTATCACTGGCAAATATTTTTCCAAAACATCATCATTGAGGTCAATATTGTCAATAGCAAGCAGATAACCTTTTGCATGCAGCTGTGCTATACGTTCAACAATACGTTCATTCATTGCAACAGAAGCAAAAATCGAAAAGATAAAAAACTCTTTGGGTATGGAAAAGATGATATCGTTGAGAAGTATTTTTTCATCTACTTTTACAAAAGCCCGTTTGTCACCCAAAATCTTCTTCGTGCCAAATTTATTAAGTACACTGCTTATCACTGAAGCACTTGCATGACGGTCATTGTCAAATTTGCTGCTTTGATCGGCATCTCTATACAGCACTTCATAAGCGCAAATATCAGAGTTTTTATCTAGAATCGGTTGTCTTGCTACGTAAACATGTTTCATTTGGTACATCCTGTAACAATATTATACAACAAATTTTATCTTTTATCTACACGAAACCATCCGGCAATGGAATAGCGATCTTTCTTCGCCGGCTCTACTGCGTGAGGGAACTCTTCACTCATAAAAACAACTAAAGTATTTGCGTGAGGAATAACTGTTTCTATCACATTATCGGCTTTATCGTAGATAAGCAGTTCCCCGCCATCCTCTTCACTCCAATCCTCATTGAGATATAAAACAGTCGTAACAACACGGTTTTTGAAATTTTTAAAAGCATCAAGGTGTTTCTCATAAAAGTTACCCTCTTTATAACGGGCGAAGTGAGCTTCATAATATGAAAGACCGAGATAAAGAGAACGATTTAGATACTCACGCAGACCATTTATAAAAGAGAGGTACTCACTCACGCAGCTGCCGTCTTCATCCAGCCATGCTATCTGATCGCGTCGTCGATTTTCATCAATATGTTTTTGATTCGATGCAGAGATGCCTGCTTGTTGAAAGTTCTGTGATTGTTTTGCGGTAGTAAGAAGTTCAGATATAAGGTATTTGGAAAGTGCGTCTTCTATGACGATATAGCCGTCTGTTATCAATGAAGATGTGATTTTTTCATAGAGTGTTTCATAATTCATAAAACAATTGTATCAAGAAGCATATCTCCAGTCAAGCTGAAGGTGCTCCTTAAAAAGAAAAAATTTAGATAGGTAAAACTCTGATATTTGGAGAGAGTTTCTCTTTGAGTGTTGACTCAATTGCATAGAGTGTGCCCGTAGCAGACGAAGCACAACCGTTACATGCACCCAAGTAGCGAATATAGATGTCGATGTAGTCATCATTTTTCTTGATGTCAATGATCTCCATATCCCCGCCGTCCATAACAAGGAACTGTCTTACATTTTCATCGATGATGGCATCAACCGCTTTGATCTGCTGTACAAGTGTCATATCTTCAAACTTCTCTTGTCCTGCCGCTGCTGCATCTGCCGCTGCTTTCATCTTCTCTTCGTCCATCTCTTTACGAGTCTGCGCTAAGATATCAACAAGATAGTATTCTCTGTCTTCATGACCACCCGGTTTGATACAAGACTTACAAAAACCACCTGCTTTTGTATAGTCTGTAATCTCTTCAACAGTTTTAAGGTCATTTAATTTAATGACTTCCTGAATTGTTCCAAGGGAAACACGCGCACATTCACATACGATGATATCTTCTTCAAAACTCTCTTCATCAACACCAAGATAAAGGGAAGCCGCCTTTTTGATTACATCATACGCCATAACAGAACAGTGCATCTTTTGCGGTGGAACTGCCGGAGTATCCGGATCGTCACGCAATGCTTTTTCAACATCGATATTTGTGATCTTGACCGCTTCTTGTACTTTTTTACCAATACAAAGCTCTGTCATTACATCACTTGATGCGATAGCCGTACCACAACCAAAAGATTTAAATTTAGAGTTTACGATTACATCTGTTTTTGGATCAACTTCCCAGTATAGTCTTACTGCATCTCCACAGCTCTCAGCTCCGAAATCTGCAACGATAAGCTTGTTACCATGCGCCTCAGCTTCCTCTGGAGTGATCTCCCCTTGATGCTGTGGATTGTTCATTAAAGTTGTTACTTTGTTTGAGTACGCATCCCAAAGTGATGCGCCGAGTAAATCGTCCTTAGCCATATATTATCCTTTAAATTTTTTCTTTTTTTAATGAGCCATATGGTGAGGAATATGACACTCACCAGCTTCTCCGCCCGGAGTCGGCTGTACTTTTGCAAATGAACTAGAGATCGCGCGTAGACGGGCAACCGCTTTTTTGAACTGCTCTATCGTATAGTCTATCTCTTCATCTGTCGTAAAACGAGAGAGTGAAAGACGAATTCCGGTGTGCGCAAGCTCGTTGTCCGCTCCGATTGCCAGCATAACCGTATTTGCTTCAAGGTCTTCCGATGCACAGGCACTTCCTGTTGAAGCACCGATCATTGCATTGTTAAGGTCCCAAAGCATACCTTCACCCTCAACCCCGCGGATTGAGATAAGAATGGTATTTGGAGTACGGTTCTCACGGCTTCCGACAACAAATGTATCGCTGAGCTCTAAAAGTGCATCTTCGAGTCTGTCGCGTTTCGCACGAATGCTCGCCATTTTCTCTTCCATGTTCGTCGTTGCAAGCTCGATCGCCTTTCCCATCCCTACAATGTAAGGAACATTGAGCGTACCTGAGCGGCGATGCCCCATCTGCTCACCACCGTGAAGCAGCGGAGAGAGCGGCTGTGAATTTTTGATGTAAAGTGCGCCTATCCCTTTTGGACCATGAAATTTATGTGCCGACATTGAAACAAAATCAACATGCACATCTTGAAGGTCTACTGGAATTTTTCCGACAGCCTGAACACCGTCTGAATGAAAAAGTACACCTTTTTCTTTACAAATCTCACCAATCTCTTTAATAGGAAAGATCATTCCTGTTTCATTACTTGCCCACATTACACTGACAAGTGCTGTTTTATCAGTGATGAAACTCTTAACAGTATGTGGCTCAACAATACCCTGATCATTTACAGGGAGGTATGTTACTTTAACACCCTGCTCTTCAAGCCATCTACAAGCAGAGAGCACAGACGGGTGTTCAACCTCTGTTGTGATGATATGGTCTTTATCTCCACCGACGATCAAATCGTTAAATACAGACTTGAGTACCCAGTTGTTTGACTCTGTAGCACACGATGTAAAGATGATATCATCATCGTCACTTGCATTGAGTGCCGTATAGACTTGATCAATCGCTTTTTTTAGGTATGGGTGTGTTGCCGTACCGAACTTATGCAGTGAACTCGGATTTCCGTAAAGTTCGCTGAAAAACGGCTGCATTGCTTCTACTACCTGTGGATCACACATCGTAGTAGCATTGTTATCTAAATAAACTTGCATATTCATTTACCTCTTTATAGGGTTCAATTTTTAAATGAGACAATTTTTGTCTTCTTTTACTTTTGACATGATAATAGCTTTGTCATTATGATTTGCTTAAGCCAAACTGAGTTTATATCCTATTTAAGAATTCAGACATGAAAAATGCAGTTTTTTAAAAGAATGCTTATGCTATAATCGCGAAATTATTTATACTATTAAGAGGTTCATCATTATGGCTCAAACTATAACTGAAAAAATATTCTCCGAGCATGTCGGCAAAAAAGTATATGCAGGCGAAATCGTTCGTTCACCGATTGATATGGTTATCGGTAATGACATTACAACACCTATCTCCATCAAAGCATTTGAAGAGAGCGGTGCAGAGAAGCTTGCAAATCCTGACGGATTTTCTATCGTACTCGATCACTTCATTCCTGCAAAAGACATCGCTTCTGCAAATCAGGCAAGAATTTCAAGAGATTTTGCAAAAAAACACAATCTCAAAAATTTCTTCGATGAAAAAGATATGGGAATCGAGCATGCACTGCTTCCTGAAAAAGGACTCGTCGTTCCTGGTGATGTCATCATCGGTGCAGACTCTCACACATGTACACACGGTGCACTTGGAGCCTTTTCAACAGGTATGGGTTCTACCGACCTTGCATTTGCCATGATCACAGGCGGCAACTGGTTTAAAGTGCCTGAGTCTATTAAAGTCGTACTTTCTGGAAGACCCGGAAAATATACAACAGGAAAAGATATCATCCTTGAAATCATCCGCATGATCGGTGTAGACGGTGCACTTTATAAAACTTTGGAGTTCACAGGAAGCACAATCGAGCACTTAAGCATGGATGACAGATTTTCTATGTGTAATATGGCCATTGAAGCGGGTGCGAAAAGCGGTATCGTAGCTGTTGATGATATCACTCGTGAATTCCTCTCAGACAAAGAGCTTGCACGTGAGCCAAAAGAGCACTACTCTGACGCAGATGCCTCTTATTCACAGATACTGGAGATAGATGTTGCCAACCTTGATCCGGTTATTGCCTATCCGTTCTTGCCGTCAAACGGTCACTCTGTTGTTCAGGCAGTGGCTGACAAGATAAAAGTGGACCAGGCTTTCATCGGGAGCTGTACAAATGGCCGTTTAGCTGACTTGAAAGTAGCGGCAGAGATTTTAAAAGGCAAGAAAGTACACCCAGATGTTCGACTTATCGTAACACCGGGAACACAAAAGATCCTGCGTGAGGCAAATCATCTAGGCTACATCGACATCATCGTTGATGCCGGCGGTGTTGTCAGCAACCCGACCTGTGGTGCTTGTCTTGGCGGTTACATGGGAATCTTGGGAGACGGAGAAGTTGCCATCTCTACAACGAACAGAAACTTTGTAGGCCGCATGGGCTCACGCAGTTCAAAAGTCTACCTGGCAAACTCAGCTGTTGCAGCCATCTCTGCAATCACAGGATATATCACAGATCCTAGATAAGAGTGAGCCTTTGCTCATTCTTTTATGATACAATCTCATTATCACTTTTTAAGGACATTTATATGAAACGTTTACTTTTACTTCCCGCACTCCTTTTAGGAACTGCTTCTTTTGCATCAGATGCAAAATATGAAATCTCACCAATGATCGGTTATGACATGGTTGAGGGAAATGTCGGCATTAAAGGCGATGATCACTTTTTAGGCGGCTTAGAACTGCAATACAACTACAAAGACTCAAAGATAGCACCTGAGATCTCTGTGCTTTACTCTCCAAATGCAGATTACGATGGCAGCGGAGATACATCTATTACACGTACACTCTTAAACGGTGTCTACTCATTTGACAAAATCGGTGATATCACACCTTTTGCAAAAGCCGGTCTCGGTTATGAATTTGTCGGTACAGAAGTTAAAAACTACAATGAAGACGGTCTTGTTCTTGATGCAGGTGCCGGAGTGAAAGTTCCTTTTGCAAAATCATGGGCATTTAAAGCCGAAGCGCTGTACTTGGCAAAAGTAAGCAGTGCACATAATGACAATGCTGACAACAACCTCATTGCAATGGTCGGCCTTACATACTCTTTTGGAGCCAAAGCAGAGGAAGCACCGAAGGAAGAGCCAAAAGTTCAAGAAGTTGTAGAAGAAGTTGCTGTTGTCGCAGTAGTTGCTCCTGAAGTTGACAGCGACGGTGACGGTATTTATGACAAACTTGACAAATGCCCAAATACTCCGGCAAACACAACTGTAAATGCAGAGGGATGCCCTGTTTCTATGGATGATGACCATGACGGTGTTCTCAATGCAGACGATATCTGTCCAAATACTCCGGCAGGTGAAGCAGTTAACTCTGATGGTTGTCCTGCGACAGTTGCGCTCAATATCAACTTTGAGAATAATTCTGCTGCAATAAAAGCAGATTCCAATGCACGTCTTGACAAATATGCAGATTTTCTTAAAAAACACACAAACTACTCTGCAAAAATCGTCGGTTACACAGACAGCAGAGGAAGTGAAAGCTACAACAAAAAACTTTCACAAAGAAGAGCTACTGCAGTCATGAGAGCACTTGTTGCACGTGGTGTTAATCCTGAGCAACTCAGTGCTGTAGGAATGGGTGAAGCAAATCCTGTAGCAGACAATTCGACAGCAGAAGGTCGTGCACAAAACAGACGTATAGAAGCGGAACTTACAAGAAAATAATTATGTTCGACATCCCCTGCGTCATCTTTGCAGGTGGCAAAAGTTCGCGAATGGGAGAGGACAAAGCGCTTCTCCCTTTTGCTTCTTACAAAACACTCACCGAATATCAATACACCAGACTCTCCAAGTTCTTTACAAATGTTTATATCTCTTGTAAAAACAGCAAAAATTTTGACTTTAGCGCTCAATTCATTGAAGATAATAAAGCGGTGAAACTCTTTGCACCGACAGCCGGTTTTTTAGCAGCGTTTAAAACCTTGAACACAGATGCCTTTTTCGCTCTCAGCGTTGATGCTCCTTTTGTCGATGAAATAATTATCTCCAAACTAATTCACGCGGATGATCCGGCCGTCGATGCGACGATTGCCAGAACACCAGAAGGGCTGCAACCACTTTGCGGTATTTATCACAGAAGTCTCGAAAATGAGTTTCAAAAAATGCTTGAAGAAGAGAACCACAAGCTTGGATATCTTCTCAAAAATGCACATACCAATACCATCACATTTCATGACACAACACCTTTTTTAAATATGAACCATCCCGATGATTACAAAAAAGCACTCCAGCTCCTAAAAACTTCAAATTATTAACACCTCTTTGCTATAATAGTAAAAAAGCAAAAAGATTTACATATGAACTTAACACATTTAGATGAAAACCAAAGACCGAAGATGGTCGATGTGAGTGATAAAAATGCCACAACAAGGGTTGCTGTTGCCAGCGGTATTATAGAGATGAGTCAAGATGCCTATAATGCGATTGTCAGCGAAAAGACAAAAAAAGGGCCGGTTCTTCAGACTGCCGTTATAGCAGCCATTATGGGAACAAAGCAGACAAGCACACTCATTCCGATGTGCCATCCGCTGAATCTCTCAGGCATCAACTGTGATGTCGAAGAGCTACCCGAACTGCCAGGATTCAAACTGACAGTAACTGCAAAACTGACAGGACAGACAGGTGTGGAGATGGAAGCACTCACCGGTACATCTATAGGGCTGCTTACGATCTACGATATGGTAAAAGCAATAGATAAAGGGATGATTATCCGTAACGTTCAGCTTGAAAGTAAATCAGGAGGCAAAAGTGGAGACTTTAAACGATAAACTCGCAGGGAAAAAACTGGAACTCGAATATCCGTGCAACTGGTGCTATAAAGTCATTGCAAGTGAAAAAGAGACGCTTGAAAAAGCGGTCAAAGATGTTATTGAGGAACGAGAGCATAAGCTGACAACGTCCAATACATCAAAAGGCGGAAAATATGTCAGTAT
The DNA here is from genome assembly GCF_014905135.1 of Sulfurimonas paralvinellae. Classification (NCBI taxonomy): domain Bacteria; kingdom Pseudomonadati; phylum Campylobacterota; class Epsilonproteobacteria; order Campylobacterales; family Sulfurimonadaceae; genus Sulfurimonas; species Sulfurimonas paralvinellae. Next base: position 1,958,321 of record NZ_CP041406.1, read on the forward strand.
GAATCTTGATCTGCTTGTGCATAACGAGGATGACAGACAGTTCATCTATGATGCCCTCAAACGTCATCAAGATATAAAAATGGTACTTTAAGGAGTAAACGATGCAAAAAGAAGAACTACAGAAAAAACTGCAAGAAGCCTATAACAAAAGATATAAAACGATTGAAAAAAGAGTCAGCAGCGCACTACATGATGCACAATTAGATGAAGAGAATCTCTCGCTTGAAGAGATCAAAACGATTGCAAATCTTTTTATAGAAAAAGAGACTCAGCAGCTTGAAGATGATGTTGAGAAACTCCTTGAACAAAAAGAGGCGATTGAGCGGGCATTAGAGAAAAAATCAGAAGAGCTGCAAGAGAAGAAATATGAAGTCTTTCATGCACTTGAAGAAGAGTTCGCAGCCGATAAAACAGTATTGGTCAAACTGCATCAGATTAAACTACAATCAATTGATCTCTACGATATCCTCTCTGAAATGGTAGAATCTGCCATCATTACCGCACTTGAAAAAGACAGTGATGGCGATATTACAGAACCGACAAAAGAAGTCATCAAAGAGATCACCTTCGAGTCCATTAAAGAAGGTTCTCTCAATACCATACGTGTCAGAAAAATTCTATCGACTATTTTAGCTACAGCCATTGAAGTAGCCGAAGCGACACCAAACAGAGCCGAAGAGATTCTCAGCGCGACGCTCAAAGGAATGCGTTCCGGACTTATTCAATCCATAGACAGATTTAAAAAACGTCTTGCTTATATGCCGGTTGAAGCAAAACATATCCTTATCGAGGATTATGATACCATCATAGAAGATCTCAATCAAACCGATACACTCTTCTCTCAAGTCGTTGTCACGCAGGCGAGTGAAAGCTCACAAATGATCAGAAAGATCCTCATCGATCTTAACAGTGCGATGCAGTATGATCTTGAAGAGCTTGTGCATATATCCAAAGAGACGGCTGAGGTGATGAAGGAGCGTTTCTCATCTCTTGCAAAAATGGCTGTCAAAAAAGCGGATTCCGCACTCAAGTCACCAAAGGCAAAAGAGGCAAAACGCATGGGCATTCAAGCCTTTTCTGTCGCTAAAGAGGCTTTAGGCCAGGCGATTAAGTCTGCAAAAGATGCCATAGATAAAAAGTAGCTTAAAATAATAAATTATAATATATAACTAAAAAGTGATAATTATATTTGTATTATAATTTATTACAAATTCTCGAGTATATTCAAAGGATACACATATGATGTTACACCCAGCTACCGCTCACTTTGCCATGGTTCTTCCAGTCGTCGCTTCTGTTTTTGGAGTGATCTATCTTTTTATAAAAACGGAAGGTATGTCAAAAATATCTTCACGCGCAACACTTATCGCTGCACTTGCAGTCATAGGTGTTTGGTATACCGGAAACCAGGCCGGTCCTCAGATCTTTGAATTTTTAAGTCCTGATGGAAAACATGAACTGTTGGAACACAAAGCACTTGGGCTCTATCTTGCAATTGCAATGGCCGTTATCGCACTTATTAAAATTGCCGGCTGCAAAATGAAAAAGTTTGGCATCGAAGCACTTGCCATTATTCTTTTACTTGGTGCCACAGGAACTATTTTTCTTCAAGGAAAACATGGTGGAGAGATCGTATATAATTACGGAATGCCTTTTAAAGCATATATGATGCAGAGTACACTGAACGAAGCTGCCGCAACTGCTGAAGATACAGATGATGATTCGGAAAAAGTAGAAGCTTATGAAGATGCCATCGATGAGATCAACTCAATCTCTGAAGAAGTAGATGCAGTTTATGGGAACAAGCCTGCTGAAGATAATGAAGGCGAAGACGAGTAATAGCTCATGAGTAAAAACAGCAATATAGATACAGTAGCACAAGAAGCTATGAAAAAAGCACTTGAAGCGTACAAAAAAGACAAAAATTCTGTAAAAGAATTTTATCCATGCAGTCAAGAGATTTCAACTTGGCTACAAACAAAAGCAAAATGATGAATATTTTATGCACAGACACATTTGAAAATCAACTCAAAACACTTCTTGAAGAGTTTGTAGATGAAGATCTTTCAGCATGCAAAAACTTTAAGATGTATCTTGATACTATTATTTTAAATATGCCTACAAAAGTTCAAAAGTTCAAAAAATCCATCTATTTCGATGATGACAATATCAAAGACATTGAACACCAAGGATTGATAATTCCTTTCTACATTGACGAAGACAATGAAAACTATCTCATCTTAGGTATCGTAAAAAAATAAGTTTTTCTCATACTAAATAACTTAAAATTATCATAAAGATTACCATGGGAAATATTTATATTTTTTATATGTTTCCATGGTTACCAATTGAAACATGCGCTTCTATTTATTTCCTCAATATCACATTTTTATCTCATAATTTTGTATAATAAAGTTTGCTATATATTTATGGTTAAACAAAAGACGGCATAATGCCGAAGTAATCAATTCTTTGTAGTGACTTTTTACAAAGAACTAGTAATATAACTATGACAAACAATCTTAATAAGGAGAAATTGTGGATATTAAAAAATCTCAACAAGACTTAGGCTCTTTGAACGAAAAGAGTACAAGTACTGACAGAAGAGACTTTTTAGCAAAATCAGCAGCACTCTCAGTGACTGCTCTTGCTGGAACAGCTCTTCTATCATCAAACGCACAAGCAGATGATCCGGCTATTGTCGAACCAACTACTTGGGGAACAAAATGGGGTGATCCTGTAACAAAAAATCTTTACGGAATGCCTTCAAAATATGAGCATAACGTAACAAGAAGATATACAAAACTTCTTGCTTCTGGAAACTACAGAGCTTCTATCGCAGTTACTCCTATTCAAGAATCAATGGGAATCATCACGCCAAACGGTCTTTTCTTTAGCCGTTGTCACGGTGGTGTTGCTCATATTGATCCAAATGAGCACAGACTGATGATCACCGGCTTGGTAGAAAAACCTCTTGTTCTTACTATGAAAGAACTTAAGCGCTACCCAAGTGTTACACGCACACACTTTATCGAGTGTCCTGCAAATGGTGGTCAAGAGTGGAGAGGTCCTCAATACAACTCAGTGCAATTTGCAAAAGGTTTTATGTCTTGTGCAGAATGGACAGGGGTATATGTTAAAGATATCCTTGCAGACTTAGGTGTAAAACCGGATGCAAGATGGATGCTTGCAGAAGGTGGAGATTCATCTAAAATGGGAAGAACTATTCCTATGGAAAAAGTCCTTGATGATGCAATGATCGTTTGGGGACAAAATGGTGAAGCACTTCGTCCTGAGCAGGGTTATCCTATCCGTCTACTTGTTCCGGGATGGGAAGGAAACCTTTGTGTTAAATGGCTCCGCCGTTTAGATTTCGCAAGTGAACCTTGGTACTGTAAAGAAGAGACTTCTAAATATACGGTCTTAAAGCCTACCGGAAAAGCTATCCAGCACTTCTATGCGAATGAAGTAAACTCAACTGTTACTTCTCCATCTCCAGAAATTGACTGGTCTGATTTAAAAGACGGTGATACTGTAGAGATAGAAGGTCTTGCATGGTCAGGCATGGGAACTATCACGGGTGTTGATATCTCATTTGACGGTGGTAGAAACTACGTTCAAGCTGAACTCAAAGGCTTAGTGCTTCCAAAATGCTGGACACGCTGGAGCTATGTTCATACATACAAAAAAGGTGAAGAACTTCTTCTTACATCTCGTGCTATGGATGATGCAGGCTACATTCAACCTACAATCGATCAAGAAGAGCTTGTAGTTGGTGTAGAGGCAGTTTACCACAGAAATGCGGTTGAGACTTGGAAAGTTGAAAAAGACGGAAAAATAACTCACGTAGAAGTACGCTCTCAATTGGATCGTAAACCAAACGGCGAGCTATTTGTTGAAGGGAAGGCGTAATAATGTTTAAATTAAATAAAAAACTATTAGTATCAATCTCTGCAGCTGCAGCCCTTTCATTAGGACTCTCTGCATGTATGGACAATGCTTCACCTGCAGGTGCAAGTACACCTACAAAAGTTGGCATTGACGGTGGTCTTACATATCCGGTTGTCAATGGGAAAACAGGTCCTTACCATGTAAATGAAAAAGCACATAGCGGTGCTATCAAATTCGGTCGCAAACCGACAGAAAAAGAGTATGAAGAGTGGAATTCAGACGTAATGGCTGACGGTACTGGCTTACCAGAAGGTGAAGGTACGGCAGAAGAAGGTTCTGATATCTATGATGAAAAATGTGTTATGTGTCACGGTGACTTTGGTTCAGGTGGCGGTGGTTATCCATCACTTGCAAAAGGAAATGCTTATGAATTGCATGAAACACTGAAAAACCAAAGAATCAAACCAGATACTGATGGTCCGGTTCGTGTATTTGGTACATACTGGCCACAAGCAAGCACTTTATGGTGGTATATCAAAGATGCTATGCCTCATCCAATGACTGATTCACTTACAGATAATGAAGTTTATGCTCTTGTTGCATACATTTTAAATACAAATGAGATGGAAATCGATGGTCAAGAAGTAGATGACGAGTATGTACTCAATCGTGAGAAATTCTTGAAGATCAAAATGCCAAACAGAGATGGTTTTGAACCAAAAATTGAAGGACCGCAAGGACCGGAAAATGTTCGTAAGTTCTTCGCAAACCCTAAAAATTTCGGTGCTCAAAAAGTAAAACCGAGTGAGCGTTGTATGCATAACTGTCAAGAGCCAACTGCAAAAGTGGTTTACATTCAAAATGGCGGTATCAAAGACTTCCATCCACCACTAAGCGACGTGCGTGATCTTCCAAAAGAAGAAAATAAAGGTTTCGATGCTGCAAAATCATATGAAGCAAACTGTGCAATGTGTCATGGTGCAGAAGGCATGGGTGCTCCTGTCCTTGGAGACAAAGCGGCATGGTCAGCTGTTTTAACTAAAGGAAAAGCTAAAGTTTACTCTAATGGTATTCATGGTATAAATGGTATGCCTCCAAAAGGTGGTGCAAGTTTATCAGATAATGATTTCAAATCTGTTGTTGATTATATTATCAACAAAAGCAAATAAACTCAAACAAAGGAAAAATAATGGAAAGAAGACAATTTTTAAGTATGACTTTAGGTGCTGTAGCTTTAGCTGCAGTTCCGGCAAGCGTAAGAGCGGAAGATTTCAGAAAATCAAAGCCAACTGTATGGACAGCAAAAACTGTTGATGATGCTATCAAAGCTATGTATGGTTCAACTGCATTGACAATGGAAGGTGTTAAACTAAAAGCACCTGATGTTGCAAGTAACGGTGGAGCAATTCCTGTTGATTTTTCAACTGACAAAGATATTACATCTATCGCTGTTTTCCAAGATGCCAACCCAGAAGCAGCTGTAATGGTTGCAGAGTCAACTAAATATAGTGTAAACAAATACTCTATCAAAATCAAAATGGCTAAATCTGGTACTATTACTGTTGTTGCTCAAGGTAAAGACGGTAAGCTTTATGCTGCTAAGAAAACTTTAGATGTTGCTCTTGGTGGATGTGAAGGTTAATCCTTTTCACTTTAAAAATAAAAATAAATATTAAGGAAATAAAATGGCTGGAATTAAAGCAAAAGCAAAATTAAAAAATGGTTCAGTTTCTGTTAAAGCAATGATCAAACACCCTATGATGACATACAACATGGCTGAGAAAAAAACAGGAAGCAGAGATAATGCAAACTTCATTACACACTTAACTGCGACACTTAATGGTGAAGTAGTAGCAGATATGTCAACTTCACAGTTCTTATCTAAAAACCCTATCTTCAAATTCCAATTTAAAGGAATCGGAGCAAAAGGCGATAAAGTAGAGCTAGTAGCAGTTGACCTTAAAGGAAAAACGTACAAAGGTAAAGCTAAAATTAAATAATCTTTGATTTTACCTCTCTAAAGAGGCACTATATACTGCCTCTTTATGCTCTCTTTTTGAAACTTCAAAAATTACATAATAGTATTTCTCTAACACTCTTTTTTCAAATTCTATAAATCATATATAAGATAGTAGATTTTGTAAAAAAAGTATTACAATATAAAACAAATGGATGATATATGCAAGGAAAAGTAGTAAAAATTTTTATTACAAAAGATGATGAAAACAAAACACGTTTAACACCCCAAGAGATTCAAGTAGATCCTGAAGGCATCATAGGTGATAAATTTTACGCAAAAGACAATCAACGGGCTATTTTAATCACTGCAACAGACAGCTACAAACTTACACAGGAAAATAATATTAACTTAGAGACCGGCTCTTTAGGGGAGAACCTTCTTATTGACATAAATCCCTATCATCTCACTCCAGGATCACGTTTTATAGTTGGTGATACAACTCTTGAAATCACACAAAACTGTACACTTTGCAAAGGTCTTTCGACACTTAACGCTCAACTGCCTAAACTTCTTAAAAATGACAGAGGTATTTTTGCAAAGGTTGTCTCCGGTTCTTCAATTATAAAGATTGGTGATACTGTAGAAATCTAGTTTCATTAATATTAATTATAGATAATTGATGTTACAGTATAGCGATTATTTTAATTGAAGGATGAAAAGTGACAAAAGTATTCACACAGTTCACTAGTATACTCGCTATACTTCTAATATTTGTGACGCTAAGCAACGCCAAAACTGTACAGGACGTACAGGTCTTTACGACAGAAAACAAAGATCATAAAGTTACACCCAAGTCAATAGAAGCCGCTTTTGAAGCTGTAGGACTTAGTATAGCCGGAAACAATGACATGAATATCCCTTTCTCAAAGAGATTTGGAAAACTTCATTATAAAATCTATAATCTTGCTATGTTCAGTAATGATGAGCTGACATTCAAACTAATAAAAAAATACCCTGGGTTCGGTGCATTAACACCCCTTACAATGTCAATCTGGGAAGATACAGATGGCAGCATAAACATCTCTACGCTCAATTTTAACGGCATGGCACGAGCAACACAGATTCCTTCTAACGACCCAGATTTAAGATCCTATGCAGCACTTGTTCATAAAGCTCTGAGAAAAGCAATGCCGCAAGGTCACTTCAAAAAACTTTTTTTCAAACCGACACATCAAGGAAAACCTCTACAGGTCAATTTTACAGCTGATGTAGAGCTCGAAGATGATACAACGATAGATGACTTTATTGATGATTTTGAAGCCGAATTTGAGGGAGAGATGGAACCTTTAGGCTTTTTATTCCCAAACTATACAAACCTGCAGGAAGAACTTTTTGAAGATAATGACTATGATGCATATGACTTCTACCATACATATTCCATCTGTAAATTTGATGTGATATATCCTGTATCAAAATTTCATCCTGAAGCAGGAGCATGGGCACCATGTTCATTTTACATATATAAGAAAAAAGGTGAAAATAAAATGCATATGGGATTTTTAGGTGTTGAGAACTGGATTACAACACTTGATATTCATGATAGAGCATCCATCAACGCGCTTAAAGAAGCGCAAGGAATGATTAAAAAAATACTCCAAGAGCAGACAGACTAAAAGTCGTCGTTTTCAAAGGCTCCTGCTGATTCTCTTTCAAATTTTTCATCTTCCTCTTTTTGAAGCTGTGCTTTTGTCAGTACGGCTTCATGTAGAAACTGCCCAAAAAATGTTTTTGATTCCGTTTTTGCAAGAAAGAGATAAATACCTGCAAAAAGAGCAACAGCAGTTACAATAGCGATCGTGGCCTGTATAGGATTGAATCTTTGAATAGGCTCTTTGACACGCATTTCACAGACACCGCCAGGACAATGCTCTGGATTTTTTCTAGTGATCCACTTGTAAATCATACACCCTACACACACACCAAATGCTGTCTCTAAAAACATTAACGTCAGACAAAGGACACACAGCATAACTTTGTAAAAAGTAATATCCCAATGCAGTACGAACCAATTCATCATAAACCATGAAATAAACCAGCCAAGCGACCAAGCAAAGCGTTTTTGCAGGCCACCGACATACTCCGGTTTTTGATTGCGAACGATATATTTTCCAAGTAGCAATGAAGGAGAATAAGTAGGGCTCAGCGTTCTTGCAAAAAAATCGATAAATAAAAATGCCAAATAAACACGTGCAACGATAATATGGTTATAACCGATTCCAACAAAGATAACAATCATCCCAAGTGCAAAAAGAATTCCTGCTGCCGCTCTGGCCTCCCTTTCATTGATGACCGTGACATCATACCCTGGAACTTTTTCTCCATATTCCCATAAAAAACTTTGAAGATTCAAAGCAACTCCTTATTTTTAATGAATGATATCACTTATTTGTAATAGTTTATTAAACCGCTCATGGTAGACCCCATATTGAGCAGCAGCATATCAGCAATAACAAGCGCTGCCATTGCCTCACAGACAATAGTTCCTCGAATCGCAACACATGGATCGTGTCGCCCTTTTAAAGAAAAATCGACCTCCTCATTTGTAGTCGTTACAGTATGCTGTTTCTGGAAGATAGAAGGAGTAGGCTTAAAGTAGACATTGAGCACAATATCATCGCCATTACTGATACCTCCGAGTATTCCGCCGGCATGGTTGGTCTCAAAACCATTTGCACGAATAGCATCATTGTTTGTTGAACCAAGAGCGCGTGCACTCAGGACACCATCACCTATCTCCACTGCTTTGACTGCATTGATACCCATCATTGCATCGGCAAGAACACCGTCAAGTTTATAATAAAGCGGCTGTCCGAGCCCAACCGGTACACCTTTGATAAGTACACGGGAAACACCGCCAACAGAATCATGACGATTTTTAGCTTCCAAAACAGCCTCTTTTTGTGCTGGCTCAATGTCAGGATCAAGCGCATAAATGATACTCTCGTTCACATACGAATAATTATACTTTTGCGCTTTTATACCGTGAATCTCGCTGATACCGCTAAGGACTTCTATGCCTAAAGAGCGCAGCATCAGCTTCGCAATTGCCCCCGCTGCAACACGCGCAGCCGTCTCACGTGCAGAACTTCTTCCGCCTCCGCGATAATCTCTCATACCATACTTATGAAAATAGGTAAAATCCGCATGCCCGGGACGAAAAACATCTTTGATGTTAGAATAATCTTTAGATTTTTGATTTGTATTATAAATAATCATGGCGATTGGTGTACCGGTACTTTTACCTTCAAATACGCCTGAAAGAATCTCTACTTTGTCAGCCTCTTTTCTCGCCGTTTCAAATTCACTCTTTCCCGGTTTTCTTCTGTCAAGTTCACTTTGAATGTATGCTTCGTCTATATCCAAGCCAGCAGGTACACCATCCAAAATACATCCAAGAGCTTTTCCATGAGATTCTCCAAATGTAGAGAATCGCAATTTCATTCCAAAACTGTTCACTATTTTTCCTCTTTCAATATATCAACTGCCAATTTAGCAGCTTCTTGCTGTGCTATCTTTTTACTTTTTCCGACAGCTCTTGCGTATTCTTTATCTTCTATAAATACTGCCACTTCAAACTCTTTTTTATGGTCAGGCCCGCGTGAGGCGATGACCTTATACTCCGGAGTAACACCAAAACGTGCCTGCGTGAGCTCCTGTAGCGTTGTTTTAAAATCTCTAAAGAGAGAATCAAGTGATATCTCTTTATGATTCTCTTCTATCAGACCGATTGCAATGCGCTCTACTGTTTTTAGACCGGCTTCAAGGTATACGGCTCCCATTATCGCTTCAAAAGCATTGGAGAGCAAAGAAGACTTCTCTCTCCCGCCATTGTTATCTTCTGCATTGGAGAGTAAAATATAATCGCCAAGGTTCAAAGCGCGGGCTAGTTTATCAAAACCTGTCTCATTTACCAGAGATGCTCTTATTTTTGATAGTTTTCCCTCATCGGAATGCTGAAATTTCTTAAAAAGATACTCACCAACAACAAGGTCCAAAACAGCGTCTCCCAAAAATTCCAATCGCTCATTATCGTAGGGCTGTTTATAACTTTTATGTGTCAGCGCTTCGATAATGAGCTTTTTGTCATGAAATTCATATCCTAATTTTTTTTCTAACGTTTCTATGTTTTTATGCATATTATTCTCATCCTATTAGAGTAAATCCTTTGCACTTTGGGCTGCATCACGGGCTAGTTTGTCACAGCGCTCATTTTCAACATGCCCGTCATGACCACGCACCCAAATTGCGTGTATCTTATGCGGTTTTGCAACTTCTATGTACTCTTTCCAGAGATCCGGATTCTTAACTTTTTTAAAATCTTTTTTTATCCAACCGTCCAACCATTCATTGATACCTTTAACAACATAAGAAGAGTCCGAGACAATATCGACATCACAAGGCTCTTTTAAAGCCTTTAAGCCTTCTATAACCCCTTTTAACTCCATCCTGTTATTTGTCGTATGATCTTCAGAACCACTGAGTTCTTTTTCCTTGTCGCCATAGCGCAATACAACACCATACCCGCCGGGACCAGGATTGCCCAGGGCACTGCCGTCACTGAAAAGAGTTATTTTCTTCACCAAAATCCTTAGCATAATCCCTGCCGAGACCAAGTTCTACTCTTGCACTGTCAATTGCATGACAAGAACTGCAGCGACTAAATGCAAAAGGAGAAACACTTTTACAGTTGTCGCAGATGTACTCAAAAGTAAGTGTTGCGTGAGCTTTACCTTCTAGTTTTATAAGAATATCCAACTCAAACTGGGAACTGCTCTTTGCAAGTTTCATATCACCGCGGGCACTATAGAGCTCACGCAAGAAAGCACTTTTTGAAATTATATCCAAATCCAGCTCTTTTGTATCGCATCGCCACAGCAGCTCTGTAAGAAGCTCACTTTTTGAAAGATCCAAATGCTGCCATGCTATCTGTACATCCACTCTAAAGATATACTCAAATATCAAATAAGAAAGAGAATGATAAGTTTCATATATTTCAAGCAGTTTTTGTGCTTTTTGCCGCTCATCCGTCTCAGCATCACTCAAGGTCTGCAGTGTAAGTAGATATGCTCTCTCCAAATTGACATCTTCCTCAAGTTCATCAAGCGGCTCAAGCACCTCTAAGGCTGATTTATAATCTTTCATGTATTCGTATACCAAAAGAAGATAATGAAGCGCCTGCGGTGTTCTCGGACTTGCTTTTAGTATCTCTAAAAATATCTGTTTTGAGCGTTCCAAAAAACCTGCTTTGAAGTAGGTCTTTCCAAGTAAAAACATTGTCTCACGGGCATTTGCTTTACTTCCTACATTAAGTATCTCATTATATATCTCTATACTTTTCTCATAATCGCCGTTTTTATAGTAAGAATTTGCCAAGAGCAGCCAGGACTTTTCGGAGAGTTCACCGCTTGATATGAGAACCTGCAGTTCATCTTTTGAAGGCAGCGCACGAAACTGCCGTAAGAACCTATCAAGGTGTTTTGAGTCCTGCGTACGTCTGTAACGTCCCCACCAATAAGAAAAAAAAGTGATGATGAAAATAATGGCAAAGAAGACAATGATGGAAAAAAGAGGATCACGAAACTCTATAAAAAACATATCCATCAGTCATATACCACTATGCCGTAATCATTCTTGAGATTATAGAACCTCGCTTCAGGAGTTATCTCAATATCTTTGAGTCTGCCAAGCTGAATCAACGAATTTCGAGACACATCAATACCGTTTTCACGGAAGAATTTTTTAATATTGACAAACTTTACATCCTCGACAAACTTATACTCAAACTCCCTGTGTAGCTTCATTTTATCACTTGTGAACAGGTGTTCATTGACATGCAGCTGATCAGAAGCATATTTTATCGGCAGGTATCCCGAAAGATCTGTCAGTATCTCCTCGACATGCGCATGTTTTTGCGGCAGTGTCTCTTTTTCAATGAATATGTATTTGTTGTTAAGTTTAAGTGTTTGTGTATTTTTCCAGTATTTGTAAGCAGGATTAGAGACGCCAAGTTTTGCATAAACTTCGCGCCATAGCCAAAAAGAGTTGAGAGTATTTGGAAGTGCTGACATCTCTTTTTGGCTCCTTTAAAAAATCTATTTATATGATTATATAATCTTTTTTCAAATAGTTTTCTAAAGTGCTCAAAAAGAGCTTGTTCTTCTCCTATAAAACCGAAGTTACAAATTTAGTGACTACGAAACCACCGACAACAAGCCACACGAACATTGCACCTGCAGTGTAAAGCGGTGCCAGACCGAGACCTTTAAATTTTGAGAAGATTGTTCCCATACCAAGAGCTGTCATAGCCATAGTTAAAAGGAAAGTATCTATCTGGTTGATTGTTCCGACAATCTCATGAGGAACAAGATCTAAAGAGTTGAATCCTGCCATACCGATGAAATATACCGCAAACCAAGGAATAACAAGTTGCAGTTTATCGCCTGCTTTTCCTGTTTTCTTAGCCTGCATAGAAAGATACAGACCTAAAACAATAAGCATCGGAGCAATCATTATAACACGTGTCATTTTTACAATAACTGCTGAGTTTGCCATTTGGTCATGCAGTGCCTGTGCCGTCATACCAGAAGCAGTAACATCAGCCATAGGGATAGTCGCCGTTGGTACTGATGCAGGAACGGCAACAACCTGTGCTACTTCATGAATAGTTCCTCCGGTATAGATACCAAACTGTTCCGGTGTCATGTGTAAAAATCCGCTTGCATGTGCAATAATGGTAGAATACAGAACAGGATATAAAAACATTGAGATCGTACCAAAAAGAACAACCATAGATACAGCAACTGCTGTTTTATGCCCTTCCGCTTTTAAAACGGGCTCCGTTGCCAGAACTGCTGCTGCACCACATACAGATGCACCGGAAGCTGTCAGCATAGAAGTATCTCTATCCATTTTAAATACCTTAATACCTAAGTATGTTCCAAGTAAAAAAGTTGTTGAAAGCATAATAAGTGAAACAGTAAAACCACTGAGACCTACTTCCATAATTTGTTGAAACGTAATTCTAAAACCATAAAATACGATAGCAAAACGAAGAATCTTTTTCCCTGAAAAAGTAATACCCGTTCCCCATTCACTAGGAATATGATTATGAAGTGTATTTGCATAAAAAATACCAAGTACGATACCGATAACGAGTGGTGATATACCCAGTGATTTAACAAATGAGATTTGCGCGATCGATGTCGCTGCTGCCGCAAAAATTGCAACAAAAATGATACCGTAAATAGTACCTTTTCTATTTTCTGGTGAAAATGCCATAATAGACCTTTTATAGTAATTTTTTATAAATAAGAGGTGCAATTATAGCAAAAAATTATTTATCTGAGCTTTGAACCTCAATATCAAGATTGAGTTTTACGATTTCTTCATCACCCTTATGCAGCTTTTCAAGCTTACCGACAGCCACTCGCTGGGCATTCAATGATTTTTGTTCAATCAAATAATTTTGAATTTTCACAACTCTTTGCTTGGCAAGTGCATTAAGCTCTTCTTCGCTTACCGGTTGAATTTGTGTACACAGTTCAATTAAAGCATTTTGATAGGCACGCTCATATGCTTTGTCATCATCTTTGTACTCTTTTTCAAGTTTCTCCTTGAGTTTCTCCTGCTTATCATCTTCATGCAACTGGGCATAAAGATCTTCCAACATATCAATATTCAAAGCTGTTTTTTTATTCTTAATGTTCTCGTCACCGCTTTTTTGTATCACCATTGCAATAAGTTTTTGACGTTTAAGTGCTTTGAGATCATAAACCTCATCATAAACGGCATTGACCTGCAGAATGAGTTTAGGGCGTTTATTCATAAGTTTTGCCAGTTTATCCAGTTTTTCTCTCTGAGGAGCCATTATGTCACTTTTTCCAAATTCAAAGGCAATAAACTCCAGCTCTTCTCCATCCAATCCCATCATAGAACCCAAAAACTTAAATGGGGATGTGACCGCTTTTGCGATGAGATTACCCAAAGTTTTCCATACGAGTGCACCATATTTAAAATCCGGTTCATCAACATTTCCTTTGATTGGCATATCAATATCTATGATGCCATCACTATCTTCGAGCAGTCCTATAACAAAACCAAGCGGCAGATGATTGACATCATCCCCTTCCATCTCTTTGCCGAGTTTTATCTTTTTAATCATTATGTTATTCGTAGCACTTAACTCTGAATGCATGATCTGATATCCAAGGTCAAGATAGAGTTTCCCCGAGTCAATCGGATAACCTGCAAATGACGCGCTGTAGCCACTCATATTGTGCAAATCGAGATTTTTAAAATTGAAACTCAAATCCGTATACTCTTTGGGGTTAAAACTGTCAACACTGCCGCTTAATTTTGTAGAGCCGTACTTATCCACTTCTCCGTCTATATTTATATACGTCGTGTCTCCCGGTGAGTTTGAAACTGCGTAAACAGCACCATTGAGGTCATGAATATCTGTTTTAAATTTTATAGGCAAAGAAAGATCACTGAACGAAGCACTACCATTTGTTACATTTATCTTTGCAATCTTCACAGGAAAAGATTTCTTCGTTTTTTTAGAAATGTTTTTATCAACTGCAGTCGTTACATTGTTCTCATTTGTCTCAGCGCTTTGCTTCATCAGTTTTGCAAAGTTAATCGTCTTGTTTTCATCGATTTTTGCCGCCACATAAAAAGAATCAACAGCGACATTGTCTATATAGAGCCTATTTGGAAACAACTCTAAAGTAAAAGGTTTAATGCGAAGCTCATTTAATGAAAACAGTGAACTGTTTACGTCATTTGTGTTACTGATAAAGAGAGAATCCAACGCTGCTTCACCATGTACTCTCACATCCGGATATTTTTTTGATTTGCTGTAACTTTCATCTACCCGTAAGGAAAAACGCCCATCATCTATACTGACATAGCTTTGCTCCTGCAGATAGGGGGTCAGCTCTTTCAGTGAAAGTCGCTGCAAAGAGAGTGTTCCTGATTGTTTTAGCGGTGTATGTTGTAGCTTTCCACTCGCAGTAAGCTTTCCTTTGCGATTTATCCTCATAGAAGCTTTGTATCGTAGCCAACTCCTTTTTTGAATGTCAAAATCATGAACAATGACATTTATTTTATCAAGTCTCTGTTTTTGTACCTTGCTGATTGCTCTATCTTCTACAAGTACTTTTGCATTGTTCATCGCTATGTGCTTTATCTTTACGCGAAAAGGTTTTTCTGCTTTGGCTGATTTTGGCTGTTTTTGACCTTGTTTTGCCTCTTTCGCAACAACAACATCTGCGACATTGAGCTTTGCATCTTTATAGCGGACCACATTCGTCGTAAAATCATTCAATGCCACATCCGCAACTTGCAACTCTTTTGCTTCACTGTCCAGCACTATTCCCTTGATTGTAAAATCTTTAAACTGCGCAAGTTTCTCTTTTGTGCTTGTTTTATCTAAAAACAACTTTTTGAGAGACAAATTGGCATCATTGACATTTATCGCAAGTGTATTGTTATGCTCTTGAACTTGTGCAGCAGCTTCTAGGTCGAGTAGAGCATGTTCTAAAGAGAGATCATATTTTTTCAGATTTTTCTTGGCAGCTTTATCGATGTAAGGTCTGTAATGGGCAATATCCAGATTTTTACAGACGGCATACGTTGCCAAGTTTAGTTTTTTATGTGCAAGCGTTCCATTGATATCACACATACCGCTCTCATTTAGCTGCAATTTGATCTGATATGAAAACGGTTTCTCACCTGCAAGCGTAAGATCATCTGCATAGATATCAAGTCTCTTCACTGTCGTTGTCACATTCGGAACAATCGATTCATCCTTAAACTCTAAGAAAATTTTCTCCAAAGCAAGCGATTGTAGAGTAACATTCCATGGCTTTGAGGTATTGTCCCCCTGCGGTGTTTGTTGCGTTGCATTTATTTCACTATCTGGCATCTTAGTGAGTTCAAGCCAGTCTATCGAACCATTTTTATACCGCTTTGCTTTTACTTTCAAGCCATGTAATCCGACTTTTTTAACTTGTACATTTTGCTGCATCGGCAGTATGAGAGCATTTTTCACATACAGGCTGTCCAAATTGAGTATATCTCTATCTTCATCTTTTGGTTTTATGCGAAGTTTATCCACTGCGAGATTAAGATCATCTATTTTTGTTGCATTGATATCATCTAGATTCAACATGTATTTCGTATGAAAAGAGACTTTTCCATCCGCAACTTCAAGTTTTAAAACATCCTGCATATACTTCCACTCAGTATAAAGTTTACTCGCCTGAAAATCCAATGTACCTTTTATTTTAAAAGGTACAATACTGAGAATCTGACTCTGAAAATCAACAAAACCACCATCACCAAGCTTAGAATAAAGCCGCAGGCCCGCACTGTTTTTTGTAATGTTCTTTGTATCGAAATCATTTAATGCAAATCCGATATTTTCCAGTGAAAATTCAAAAGGTGTCTTGCGAGTGAAATCCGTATAATAGAGACGTCCGTTTTCAAGTTTGATTTTATCGACGATGATTCTAGGCAGTTCACTCTTTTTACTCTCTTTGTGTAATATTTTTGTTTGATTGTTCTCTTTGATTACATTGAGAAGATTTATACTTTTATCTTTATTGTAAACAAGGTGCACTTCAGGCATCACTAACGATAGCTCTTTTAAATGTACTGCTCCATACAGCAAAGAACTTGGATTGAGATTGATTTCCAGCCTTTTTAAAGCAAAAAGTGGCTTATCATCAAGAGCTTTCAAATGAATGTTTGAAGCTTTCAGCGTAAATATCAGAGGATTAAATGAGAGAGATTCTATGGTTACTTTTGTTCTGGTTTGATATTCTATAGTTTTTACAAGTTGTGGTTTTAAAACAAAAGGAAGGATGAAAAAACCTATAAACAGATAGGCAACAAAGAGATAAAAGAGATATTTTATTATTTTTTTAAGCAAAACCAAACTCCATTAAATAAAATAGTATTTAATGAAGCTTAGCCTTTTTTAGGTTAAAGTATGGTTATTGCTTTTTCACTCCTAAAACACTCTCTTTTGGGAAAACAAAGATAGTATCTCTGTATACAGAGATTTTTTTACTTGGCTTGCCATCTTTATCAAGTGCAAATGCATGAATCTTTATAGGGATAATCGTATCTTTTCTTGGATTATCAGCCAGCATTTCTGTCGTTGAAAGCGTTACGATTTTTTTCTTTTTCACATCAGGAACAACTCTAAACGGTTTGGATGGTTTTACAATTCTTATTTTTCCTTCCATTCCTTTTGGCGGTATTACATCAAAGTAAAATTTCATCGGCTTATCCTGCGTATTTTGCAGTAAGAAGACATATGAATTATCTACTACGAATTTATCAGCCGTTGGATGCTTCACAGCATAAAGTCTTGTCTCTTTATTGATATTTAAAAGCATATACTCTTTCTTTGACGCCATGAAACCAAGCATAATTGTAATGATGATCAAAACAGCGATATAACCTATAATTTTAGGTCTGAAAAGTTTTGTTTTTCCTTTTCTTTCTACTACTTCATATTCACTCGACCATTGCACAAGCGATGGTTTTCCAAGTTTACCCATTACGGTTGTACACGCATCAACACACTCAAGGCAGTTGATACACTCTAACTGTAAACCTTCACGAATATCAATATGCGTCGGACAGACCGTCACACATTTTTCACAGGTCGTACACTCGGCATTTGGATCAATTTCTTTAAGATCTTTTTGCTTGTTAACAAGCTTTATATGATCGCCGTGTCCATCATCTTCATATATTTTACCACCACGATGCTCATCATAGATCGCCATAACGGTATGGTCATCATAGAGCACTGATTGAACACGAGAATAAGGACAGACATAGATACAAAAGTTCTCTTTTAGAAAAACAATATCATAGATAAGAAAAGCTGCAATTCCGACAACAAATCCTATCATAGTCATGTGTTCACTAGGGTTTTGCAGATATTTGAAGAAATCTTCCGGCGGAACGAAATACCACATAAAATCCGCTCCTGCGATAAGCGCTAATACTGTCCATATTAATATAGCAATTAATTTCTTTGCTTTATTTTCAGGCTTGGACATATCCGGCTCTTGTTGCTTGTTGCCGATTCTTTTACGAAGATGCAGTAATTTTGTCTCTATCAGGTCACGATATATGACACGAAATACAGTTTGCGGACATACCCAGCCACAAAAAACACGTCCACCCATTACCGTCATCCCAAAAATTGTAATGAACATCAACATTAATAAAAACGGCATAAGATACATCTCTTGCATATCGAATTGAACAAAAGCAAGATCAAGTTTCATTTTGTCAAAACTCAATAGAAAGAAATGGTGCCCATTTACTTCAATCCATGGTAAAACCAAAGCAACAATCGTTGCCATTGTGTAGACATAATAGCGCTTTATCCTCCATGGAGTCGGTATCTTAATACCTTTTTTTTCTTCACTCATATATAATTCTCCCATTTAATTAATTTGGACAGGTAATGGTATTGATTACCTGTTCTTCTGCATCCTTTGGTGCTGTCATTAACAGTGATCCAAATGCGACCTGCTTGAGTTCACGTGACTCTATGTAGTCTTTTAGTGAACTTCTGCTCACATTTAAAAGGCGTGCCATTTCACTCACACTTTTACCCTCTCGTATAAATGCAATAATTTCATTTATATAAACATCAAATTTTGAGTTCGAACGACTCCCTTTAGGTCGGCCAATAACCCTTTTGGAATCGTTTTGAAGTCTCTGACGAAGCTGATCCATCAATCCTAAAACAAGCATCACACTGCTCTGTTGTGTCATTATAACAGATTGTTTTATAAAATGTACTGCGAACTCATTTTTCAACAAACAGGAAAACATCTGAATAAGATCTTCCATATTTGTTGTGAGCACCCATACATCATAGATTAAAAGTGTCGCTTGATTTTTAGACTGAAAATATTGTGTCACATCTTTTCGATCTTCGAGACGTTTGTTTTGTGACGTATAGTCAACGAACTCATCATCAATAATAAGGTCATTTGCAACAGCGTAAGAATTTATTAACTGTAACTGTTCATGAACAGGAGCAAAATTCTTATCTGGTCTTATGTATGCAATTACCATTTAACGATTAAACCTCACTAATTATTGATTTTCATCGTCATTATACACTTTTTTGACGAATTAAGTCAATAGTTTTTCAACTTATTTCGTCATTAAACCTCTATTTTGACTTAAAAGATTGTTTTTAAAACTACAATACAGCAGTTTTTATGTGGTAACAAGGTAAAATGTAGCATTAGATTATTAAAAAAGTAAAAGATTTCTTATATGACGACAAAACAATACCTTTTAAAAACAATCAACAAACGCCCCCTTATCATCGATGGTGCCATAGGTACCCAACTGCAGCAGCGTGATGATCAGATTCCAGAAGATGCTTGGGAAGGCAATGAAGGTTGTAATGAGCTGTTAAATGTGACAGCACCGGAGATCATGAACGATATCTTCTCTGCCTATCTGACAGCCGGGGCAGATCTCATTACCACCAATACCTTTGGCTCGTTTTCATGGGTACTTGATGAGTATCAGATCGGCGATCGTGCTTATGAGCTCACAAAAGCCGGGGCAGAGCTGGTTAAAAAACAGTGCGAAAAGTTCTCTACCCCAGAACATCCCCGTTTTTGTCTGGGTTCCATCGGACCGGGGACAAAACTGCCATCACTCGGTCACATCAGCTATGATGAGATGTATGCAGGTTATACAGAGTTTTGTCTTGGACTTATCGACGGCGGTGCCGATATATTCTTGCTTGAGACATGTCAGGATCCTCTGCAGATCAAAGCAGCCCTGCATGCCTGTCAGGAAGCCTGTCGTCAAAGAGATGTAGAAATTCCAATTATGGTATCCGTTACTATCGAGCTTAGCGGTTCTATGCTCATTGGTACAGATGCACAGACAATTGCCACCATTATGGAGCCATTTGATATTCTCTCTCTTGGTTTTAACTGTGGGACAGGACCCGATCAGGTTGAAAAACATGTTAAAACACTCTCTGAACTCTGGGGTAAACCGATCTCGGTTCATGCCAATGCAGGTCTTCCTCAAAACAGAGGCGGCTACACCTACTACCCTATGGGACCTGATGAGTTCGCCGACAAACAGGAAAACTTTCTAAAGTATGACGGAGTAAGCTTTTTAGGCGGTTGTTGTGGAACGACACCTCAACATATTCGTGCCCTCGTTGACAGAGTTGCCAGCATCACACCACGACCTCCAAGCGGTTCGCAGGAAAACTCTCTTGCTTCACTCTTCTCTACAGTCCCTCTGATGCAAGAACCAGCACCTCTGCTTATGGGAGAGCGAAGCAATGCAACAGGCTCCAAAGCCTTTCGTGAACTTCTCTTGGCAGAAGATTATGAAGGTACGCTTTCTGTAGCACAGCAGCAGGTTCGCGCAGGCGCCCATGTCCTTGATGTCAATGTCGGTTTTGCAGGACGTGACGAGACAAAGGACATGAATGCGGTTATGGGCATGTACAACCAAAAGATATCCATACCGCTTATGCCTGACTCCACGCAAACAAAGGGGCTTGAAACTGCACTCAAAAACATCGGTGGACGCCCGATACTCAACTCTGTCAACCTCGAAGACGGTGAAGAGAAATTCGATGCTGTCTGCCAACTTGCCAAAAAGTTCGGTACAGCCTTGGTCTGCCTGACAATCGATGAAGTCGGTATGGCAAAGACCGTCGAAAATAAAATTGCAGTTGCCGAACGCATCATTGATCTAGCAACACAGAGACACGGTCTGAAAAAAGAGGATCTGGTATTTGATGTACTTACCTTTACACTCGGAAGTGGAGATGAAGAGTATCTTGATGCCGGTATCAACACCATAGAAGCGATCCGCGAACTTCGCAAGCGCCACCCTGAAGTAGGAACGACACTCGGACTTTCCAACATCTCTTTTGGTCTTGATAAAGATGCCCGTCCATACCTCAACTCAATGTTCCTGCACCACTGTCTTGAAGCAGGGCTGACTTCAGTCATCATCAATGTAAAACATATCATCCCTATCAACAAAATAAGTAAAGAAGATCAGGAGATATGCGACAACCTCATATTCAACCGTGGTGAAGAACCTCTTTTCAAATTCATTGAACACTTCAGCACAAAAGAGGCAGTTGATAATGAAGCCGAAGATGCCGAATATCTTGCAATGAGTGATGAAGAGAAGATTGCGAAACTACTCATGGATGGGGACAAAGAGAGGATGATTCCGCTTGTCGAAGAGGTTCGCCACCGCATTCCTGCAGAAAAAATCGTCAATGAGATTCTTATCGATGCGATGAAGGTCATCGGTGAACTTTTTGGAAGCGGGCAAATGCAGCTGCCTTTTGTTCTGCAATCAGCTGAGACTATGAAAAAGACCGTTGATTTTCTTAACCCCTACCTGCCAAAGATCGAAAAAGCGGTTGATACAACCCTTGTATTAGGTACCGTAAAAGGAGATGTTCATGATGTCGGTAAAAATCTTGTCGATATCATTCTATCAAACAATGGCTACAAAGTACAAAATCTCGGTATCAAAGTAGAACTCGAGCAGTTCCTAGACGCAATGGAAAAAGATGCCAATATCTCAGCAATAGGTATGAGTGGACTCCTTGTAAAATCAACACAGGTTATGCTTGAAAACCTGACGACACTTGAAGAAAAAGGAATAAAAATTCCTGTTTTACTCGGCGGTGCCGCACTTACCCGCTCTTTTATCGATGATTTCTGTCGAAAAGCCTACAGCGGACCTATCTTCTAC
This sequence comes from Sulfurimonas paralvinellae, assembly GCF_014905135.1. Classification (NCBI taxonomy): domain Bacteria; kingdom Pseudomonadati; phylum Campylobacterota; class Epsilonproteobacteria; order Campylobacterales; family Sulfurimonadaceae; genus Sulfurimonas; species Sulfurimonas paralvinellae. Next base: position 1,980,039 of record NZ_CP041406.1, read on the forward strand.
TGTAGAGATGCTTTTGACGGTGTAACTGCTATGAGCAGAATCGAAGCAGGCAATATGGACACCAATCTCCATCCGGATGCTCCCCAAATTGAAAAGAAAGAGGAAAAAGAGGTCGTCATTCCTCCTTTTGAAGAGATAAAGATGCCTTCACGTGATGTAGAGGTACCGACGCCGCCGTTTTGGGGAAGACGGGAACTCAAGCTCACGCAGCAACAGGTGGAGCTTGCCTTTGAATGGATCAACCATAAACTACTCTTTAAATCGCGCTGGGGCTACAGCTCAAAAGGCATGAGCAAAGAGGCATACCAAAAACAGCTTGATGAAGTTGTCTGGCCTGCCTATGAAAAGCTAAAAGCGAGATTTTTAGAGGAGCAGCTCTTTGAGCCGACCATACTCTACGGCTATTGGCCATGTAGAAGTGATGATACCTCACTGCTTATCTTTCCTGAAAATGAAGGATGGTTCAGTGAAGATGAGATAAACAGAGAACCTCTTGAGCAGATTATTGGACGTGCAGAAGAAGTTTTTACCTTCCCAAGACAGCGAAGAAAACCACACAGAGCACTGAGTGACTTCTTTCATGCCGATCGTCACGATGTCGTTGCCTTGACCTGCGTGAGCGCCGGAAGTAAGCTGAGTGAAGTCGAACATGAGATATACGAACGCGGTGATTATACAGAATATTATCAATTCCATGGCCTTGGTGTTGAGCTTGCCGAAGCCCTTGCCGAAATAGCTCATAAGCAGATTCGACTCGATCTTAACATTGCAAAAGATGAGGGAAATACCCTTGCTGATGTAAGAATGAATCGTTATCAGGGGAGCCGATACTCTTTTGGTTATGCAGCCTGTCCTGATCTTGAACTCAACCGACCGCTCTTTAATCTTTTAAAGCCTGAAGAGTTTGGCATAGAATTAAGCGAGACATTCCAAATTCATCCGGAGCAGAGTACTTCTGCACTTGTTGTCTATCATCCTGATGCGACTTACTATAATGTCTAACGTCTTCTATAAGAGAGTGCCTCAAGCAGGTGCTCTTTTTCTATAACACTGCTTTCAACCAGATCAGCGATTGTTCGGGAGACCTTTTGCACCTTTTTAATGCTGCGAAAAGAGAGTTTAAAACGATCTATCGCCATTGCAAGTGTTTCACTTGCTGCTTCACTCATAATACAGTGTTTCTCTATCTCAGCATCACTCATCTTTGCATTGAAATTCTGCTGTTTTCTTTTTTGACGGAAAATATTTGCAGCAACCACCTTTTTATGCAGCTCTTTTGAACCCACGCTCGCCTTGTCATCATTCTTTACATTCTGCATCACGACATTAATGTCAATACGATCCAAAAATGGCTCAGAAAGACGATTTTTATACTTCTGAATTTCAAGCTCGTTGCATCTGCACTCTTTATACTCATCCAATAGATTTCCGCAGGGACAAGGATTCATTGCGCCGATAAAAAGAAAATTTGCCGGATACTCTACTTTTGCATTGACACGTGAAATGTGTATCTTATTGTCCTGCATCGGCTCACGCAAAGCCTCTAAAACCGACTTTGAAAAGTAAGGCAGTTCATCGAAGAACAAAACTCCATTGTTCGCTAGTCCCACTTCGCCTATACGGGCTTTATGACTTCCACCGCCAAATACCGAAGCGAGTGTCGAGGAGTGATGCGGCGATTTAAAGGGACGATGCGGCTTAAAAAGCGGTTCTTTCCCTTCTAATATCTGCAGCTTCGCCATATCAAGAATCTCCGGCATCTGCATCGGCGGTAAGATATAACGAAGTCGTGAAGAGATCATACTCTTTCCTGATCCTGGACTTCCTTCGAGTAAGATATTATGAAATCCGGCAGCAGCAATGAGTGCTGCTCTTTTAGCGATTTCTTGTCCTTTTACATCTTTAAAGTCCTCTATATACTCTTTTACATAGTAGTATTTTGCATTGCCAAGTTCATAAAACGGATACTCTATAGAGCTGTTTTGCTGCACAGGCTCTGCATTTGCCTGATCTTTTAAAAGTTTTACTGCTTCATTGAGCGTGGAAACACCGTAAAATGAGACATCAGGAATTTTTGAGAGTTTCTCCAGCGACTCTTTAGGGACAATTGCCTTTTGAATTACACCCTGATTGGCTAAGGAGAGGATGAGCGGATAGAGCTGTATATTCTCTTTGACATCACCCGAAAGGCCAAGTTCACCAAATACGAACCACTCCGAAAAATCTTCTTCACTCTCATTGAGCAGTATCAAAAGAGCGATGCTAAGATCGAAATGAGAACCCGATTTAGAAAGTTCACTAGGAGAGAGGTTCAGCGTTATCCGCTTGGGAGGAAAAGAAAAATCATTACTTAAAAGAGCAGACTTCACTCTCTCACGCGCCTCTGAAATGGCAGTCGAGACCATTCCGACAATGGAGAAAGAAGGTAAGCCTTTTGTTAGTGTTGCCTCTACGGCAACTACTCTCGCATCGATTCCTTCATTTGTCGCACATTGAATTTTTTTCATAAAGCAGCCTCTCTTTCGTTGCTGCTATAGTAATATTTTTTGAATTTAAAAAGGAAGAATATGACAAAACGTCATATTATTTGGATTTTTTACGCTCTTTTTGCATTCTTTTATACTCTTTTTCAAACTTTTTACGACGAGCATAGGAGAGATGGTCGATAAACAAGATACCCTCCAGATGATCCATCTCGTGTTGAATGGCTATAGCTAAAAGGCCATCTGCATCAAGTGTTTTCGTGTTGCCTTCTCTGTCTTGATAATTGATCGTTATCATATCATGGCGCTTCACATCTTCATAAAACTGGGGAACACTCAAACAACCCTCCTGATAAGTTGTCTCTCCCGCTTTGGATACAATGACGGGGTTGATGATCTCAAGAAGATTTTCAGGGTGCTGTTCACCCTCTTCATCTGGCAGATTGATAACAAGTGCCCGAATCGGATGAGCGACCTGAATAGCGGCAAGTCCGATACCATTCGTCTCTATCATAAACGGGTGCATCGCATCAAGCAATTCATGTAGTTTTTCATCAAAAACTTTTACCTCTTGGGATTTTTGACGCAGTCTTTTATCTGGATATTCGACTATTTGTAACTTCATTTTCTTTAAATATATTCCTATTTTCTCAGTGACACTGCATAGTCTGTATTTTTCAATTCATACGCTTTTTCAATTCCGTCAAGCGCGCTTACCACAATCTCTTCAACAGAAAATTCCGGATCAATATCTGTCACACCGATAGAGATTTTCAACTGTATCTCACGGTCAGCCAAAAAGAAGTTAGAATTTGAAACAAGCTCGCAAAGACGCTCACTCGCTTTTTTCGCACTCTCTATATCTGTATGTTTTAAAAGCATTGAAAAGACACCGTTGCCGTAATGCGCGACAATATCACTTCTGCGTGAAGTTTTTAACAACAATCGTGCAATTGTTCGTATCATCAAAAGAACCGCTTTGTCATTTTTAACGCTCTTTTTAAGTTCACGGGAGAGTTCTATCATGATCAAAGAACTTTTATGATGAAACTCTTTGATAAGTCCCATCTCCTGTTCGATTTTCGTTAAGAGGTAGCGTTTATTATAAACGCCGAACTGATTGTCAAAGATAGTTTCATTTTCAACGTTTTTAACAATCTTGGCAGTATCGTCGTAGATGGAACGCATCTGCGTACTTTGCGTTTTTAAAATGGAGTTGAGTTTTGTGACATCGTTTTCCAAGGTGGAGATAATCGCTAAAGCCTCTTTCGCTTCAGGTTTATCTGCAAGCTCCTCTTTTCTCTTCTCCAAGATCTTTGTCATAAGTGACATATTCTTGTAAAGATTCGCCGTAACACCCAAGATGCCTTTTATCGAACTAAATCCCTGTTTTAAACTTTGTTCAAGTGCGATGGTGTTTTCATCGTCATTATTCTCTTCAAGTTCCAAAATAGAGTGAATCTGTTTACGAAGGTTTTCACTTTTATCTTCTAAAAGTCTGTCAAAGTAAAGTGAAAAGTTATTTGGTGTCGGAGGAAGATTATCGGCTATGAGTGCATTTAAGACCTCTTTGGCATAAATCTCTATATCACTTGACGGATTATCCATATCAAGAGCACTAATGACAGGCATATCTACTTCAGAACTCGTTTCATCAATATTTCTACGACTTTTCTTTCTCTTTAGTGTACCTGCCATTATTAAATCCTTTACTCTTTATCGCTCTTTGTAAGAACTTCGTCAATCATTCCGTACTCCTGTGCTTCTGCTGCACTCATGAAATTGTCACGGTCTGTATCGGCTTCGATTGTTTTGATATCCTGTCCTGTATTTTTTGACAAAATCTCATTGAGTTCTTTTTTCATACGAAGAATCTCTTCTGCCTGAATTGCGATATCAGTCGCCTGACCCTGTGCACCGCCAAGTGGCTGGTGAATCATAATACGGGCATGCGGCAGCGCATAACGCTTGCCTTTCTCTCCTGATGACAGCAAGAACGCACCCATAGATGCCGCTTGACCAATACAGATAGTTGCGACATGAGGACGGATGTAATTCATAGTATCATAGATCGCCATTCCTGCTGTTACAACACCGCCCGGAGAGTTGATGTAGAAGTAGATATCTTTCTCAGGATCTTCCGCTTCAAGGAACAAGAACTGCGCAACAATAGTCGAAGCGACAGCATCATTCACTTCACCGCTGAGCATAACGATGCGATCTTTTAAAAGACGTGAATAGATATCGTAAGAACGCTCACCGCGCCCTGTTTTTTCAACTACATAAGGAATATAACTCATATTACTCTTCTATCTTCTTGTTTAAAAGTGTGCTTAACACTCTGTCTTCTACCATAGACATTTGAATAGCCGGAAGGTATCCTGCATCTTTGTAGCTTTCATATGCTTTTTGCGGATCTTGACCCATTTGCATTGCTTCAAAGTAGATAGTCTGCATAACTTCCTGTTCTTCGACTTTTACACCAAGCTTTTGAGCAAGTGCGTCAATGATAAATGTAGCTTTTACACTTTTTTCTGCATCTGCTCTAAATGTTTCACGAAGTTCTTCTAATTTCTTAGGGTTTTCACGAAGCTCTTTAATCTCATCTTCGCTCATTTCAGAAGCTTTTTTGTTTACAGCCATGTCAATCTCTTGTTCTACAACGAACTCTGGAAGATCAAAGTCAAGTTTTTCAACCATCGCTTCTAAAAGTTTAGGTTTTAGCTCATCATTGTAAAGTTTTGCAAGTTTCTCCTGCTCGATCGCTTTTTTCACTTCAGCTTTTAACTCATCTAAAGTAGCGTCCTCTTTTTGTAAAAGTTTTTGTGCAAGTTCGTCATTTACTTCCACCTCATCTTTTACTTTTACCTGATTAACTTTTACTTTGAACATCGCTTCTTTACCGGCAAGTTCTTTTGAACCGTAGTTCTCAGGGAAAGTTACGTTAAGTTCAACTTCTTCGTCACGTTTTACGCCGATAAGCTGGTCTTCAAAACCTGGAATGAACTGACCTGAACCTAAAAGAAGCTCGAATCCTTCAGCTTTTCCGCCTTCGAATGCTTTTCCGTCAACAAAACCTTCAAAGTCGATAACAGCAGTATCACCTTCTTTCATTTTACGGTTACGTTTGATGTTTACAAGCGGTGCCTGACCTTCAGCGATCTCTTTGATTCTCTCTTCAACCTCTTTGTCGCTTACTTCGGGTTTTTTAAAGTCTGGAACCAAAGCATCAACATCGTCCAAATTGATTTCAGGACGCATAGCAACTTTTACAGCTACTTCGATTTTGTCATCGCTTTTGTCAAATTTTGAGATAGTCGGCTCACCGATTAGTGACTCGTTAGCGATTTTTAATTCATCAAGCCCTTTTGAGAGCACCTCACGCAATGCTTCTGCTTCTGCATCTTCAACAAGTTTTTGTCCATACTGTTTTTTGATGATTGCAACAGGAACTTTCCCTTTTCTAAACCCTTGAACATTAGCAGTTTTAGAAAGTTGTTTTGCAATTTTCTCTACGTTAGCGTTTACCTCATCTGTTGAGATTGTCGCTTCGATTTCAGCATTTGCGCCATTAATTTTGTTTGCTTTGATTTCCATCAATTTCCTTCGCACTATATTATTTTGGGCAATTATACCAAAATTGAACTAACTTTTACATAACTGTGGTTTAAAGTTTAAAATAAGCAGCCATACAACAGCCAAATCTATCATCACATCGGCAAAATTAAAGACAGCAAAATTAAAACCGCAGTGCCAGTAGACCATATCGACCACACCTTCGTGAATGAAACGGTCGTAAATGTTCGAAAAAGCACCGCCGAGCAAAATACCCACAGGCATCGCATAACAAATTTTTCGCAGGTAAATAACATAAATGAGGACACCGGAAACCAAAACAAGCTGAATATATTTTAAATACTCCTGCAAAAAAGCGAACATAGAAAAAGCAACACCCTTATTATATACAAGGATGAGATCGATACACTCCGTATAGTAGCGAAAGCCATCCACAAAGAGTGCTTTGATGTTTTGGTCAATGATGAAAATACCCGCAAGCGAAAAAAGCAGTATTGCTAGCAGTCGCAGTGTATGATTAGTCATTGAGCGCTTTTTTAAAAAAAGAGACAAGGGCATCCATTCGCTCTTGCATCAGTTTGTCATCTTTGGCTTCGAGTAAAACTCTCAGTTTATTCTCTGTTCCCGAGTAGCGGATAAGCTGGCGAATACCCTCTGCTTCTAAAGCATCGAGCTGCTCACGCAGATCGGCAATGTTTTCAAGCGGTTTTTTCTCTTTTACATTCAGATTCACAAGTTTTTGCGGATAGAGGCTAAAAGGTCGCAACACCTCGGAGGCTTTTTTCTTTTTATCGATAATGAGCGCCAAAACAGCAAGCGCTGAGACAAGCCCGTCACCCGTCTTCGCAAAATCATGCATAATGACATGTCCGCTCTGCTCACCACCAAAATTAATACCCTCTTTTTTCATAATCTCAAGCACATTTTTATCACCGACATCTGAACGATGCAGTAAAAGGCCAAAAGATTGCAGATAATCATCCAGCCCTTTGTTGCTCATCACGGTAGCGACGATGCCGTTACCTTTGAGCACACCTCGCTCATGCATATAAACACCAAGCACGCCAAGCAGCTGATCGCCATCGACGACAGCACCCTGTTCATCGACGATGACAACACGGTCTGCATCTCCGTCAAGCGCTATCCCAAGATCGGCTCTGTATTTCACAACGGCATTTTGCAGATCTTTTGTATGCAGCGCTCCACAGTTTTCATTGATGTTGAAACCATCCGGCTGATCATGCAGTACAATCACTTCCGCACCCAGCTCTTCCAAAACGGTAGGCCCTACCTTATACGCCGCTCCATTTGCTGTATCGAGTACAATGCGCATACCCTGTAGCGTCATCTCCACTGGAAACGAGTTTTTGAGCTGAACTATATAACGCCCGATAACATCATCGATGCGTTTTGCCTTTCCTATCTGTTTTCCTGTAACCTGTGCCTCACGCAGTTGATCATCATCAAAAAAGATCGCTTCTATTCTCTCTTCTGTCTCTTTGGAAAACTTATCTCCATGACCGTCAAAAAATTTAATACCATTGTCTTCAAAAGAGTTATGCGAAGCAGAGATCATGATCCCCGCATCACAACGCATATTTTCAGTAATAAAAGCAATGGCAGGAGTAGGCATCGGCCCAACCTCTATTACATCAAAACCAACGGCCGTTAATCCGCTCACAAGTGCATTTTCTATCATGTAGCCGCTGCGACGCGTATCTTTACCGACAAGAATCCTGTTCGTCACAGCCGTTTTTTTCAGGTAAATCCCAGCCGCCATCGCCAGCTTCATAGCAACCTCTGCCCGTAAAAATGAACCCGCCTCACCTCTCACGCCATCAGTACCAAATAGTTTCATATCCACTCCATTTAAAATATTCGATTTGCAGTGCATTTTATAAGATTTACAAAAAGAGACTCAGACCGCAGGGAGGATTTGCTCTCTTTTTGTGAAGCTTATCAAATGCTTATTCCGCAAATTCGACATATTTTACCACCCTTTAACTTAATTTTAATTATCTTTAAGCTATTATTGCGCACTTAAATTCCCAAGAAGGACTAAATAAATGGCAAATCACAAGTCATCAATTAAGAGAATTCGCCAGACTATCGTTCGTACAGAGCGTAATCGTTTCTATAGAACTCGTCTTAAAAACATTGTAAAAGCAGTACGTTCAGCTATCGAAGCTGGTAACAAAGAAGAAGCACAAGCAGCATTCCAAATCGCTAACAAACAAATTCATAAATTCGTTAGCAAAGGTATTCTTAAAAAAGAAACTGCAGCTAGAAAAGTAAGCCGTCTTCACAGAGCTGTAAACGCTATATAAGGCTAACAGCATATGTTAGCAGATAAACTTACCCCGTTTATCAACCGCTATAATGAACTTAGCGATCTGCTAAGTTCTCCTGATATCACCTCTAACATCAAAAAGATGACAGAACTCTCCAAAGAACAATCTTCCCTTTTACCGATCGTTGAAAAAGCAAAAGAGTATAAAGCCCTCATCGAAGAGATAGCAGACTCAAAAGAGATGCTTGGCGATCCGGAGATGGCGGACATGGCAAAAGAGGAACTCAAAGACCTTGAGCCGCAGCTGCCAGAGATTGAAGAGGAGATAAAAATGCTCCTTCTCCCAAAAGATCCAAATGATGATCGTAATATTATCGTCGAACTACGTGCCGGTGCAGGTGGTGATGAAGCAGCTATCTTCGTTGGGGATCTATTTGGTGCATACACTCGATATGCCGATCTCAAAGGATGGAATATCGAGATAATGAGCAGTTCACCGTCAGATGCCGGCGGATACAAAGAGATCATTGCCCTTATCAAAGGTGAACAGGTTTACAGTCGGTTGAAATACGAAGGCGGAACACACCGTGTTCAGCGTGTACCACAAACAGAAAGTCAGGGGCGTGTCCATACATCGGCAATTACCGTAGCGGTTATGCCGGAGGTCGATGATGTTGAGATTGAAATCAATGAAAATGACCTCAAGATAGATGTTATGCGTTCAAGCGGTTGTGGCGGTCAATCGGTCAACACAACAGACTCCGCTGTCCGTATCACACACCTGCCAAGCGGCATCGTTGTAACCAACCAAGACCAAAAATCACAGCACAAAAATAAAGAAAAAGCGATGAAAGTCTTAAAAGCGAGACTTTTTGATCTGCAGATGCAAGAACAACAGTCTGAAAATGCAGCAGAACGTGCGGCACAGGTTGGAACAGGTGATAGAAGCGGTCGTATTCGAACCTACAACTACCCGCAAAACCGCATAAGCGATCACAGAATAAATTTAACGCTTTACCGCTTGAATGAAATTATGAGCGGTGGTCTTTTTGACGAGATCATCGATCCGCTCATAGCGGACCATCAAGCAAAAATAGTAGAAGCAGCAGGGCTATAAGCCTCCGCTTCTTACTTTCTTTTAAGTTTCCCACTCCGTTTCAAACGTTTTTTTCACACGACCTTTAAATGTTATCGTTCTCTCATTCACGCCAAGATAGAGCGTATCACCACTTGTCGGATAAACTTCTATGTTGTTTTGTACCTTTCCCTCTTTGTATGCTCTGTAAAAAGAGGCTGCCATACCCGTTCCGCATGCTAAGGTCTCATCTTCAACACCGCGCTCATATGTTCTCACGCGAAGATTACCGTCAACGACATGCATTACATTGACATTGGCATTGTAAACATAACGCAGCTCACGCGCCTCTTCAATGTCAAACGCTTCAATATTTTCCGTAAAACGCACAAGATGCGGCACACCAGTGTTTATGAGCCACCAGTTGTGCCCATTAAATTCTATAGAGTCATCGATTATCTCAGGCGGTGTGAGTTCTGAGAGTACCATGCCGCTTCTTGGTGTATTGTCCGTCACTTCGGCATTGATAATACCTGCTCCCGTTAAAAAGCTCATCTTTGCAGGAGCAAGATTGTTGTTGTAAGCATAATGTGCACAGGCACGACTGCCGTTACCGCACATATCTGCGTGAGAGCCGTCAGAGTTGTAAAACTCCCACTCGAAATCATACTCTGCGTGAGGCACGACTACTATCAAACCATCAGCACCAATGCCTTCTTGACGATGACAGATCTCTTTTGCAAGATCATAACGCTCTGCTTTTTCATTGGCATGAAAAATTACAAAATCGTTTCCGTTAGCACTGTATTTAGCTACTCGCATCATACTCTCCTACTTTTTATAAATCTTTTTGATTTTATCTACAAACAGTTCCACTTCATTTTGCAAATGTTTGAGATCTTTTGAATTGTCAATAACCCAAGTCGAGCGCTCTTTTTTCTCATCTATCGGCAGCTGTGAAGCGATACGTTTCAATGACTCCTCTTCAGAGTAGCCGTTACGTTTCATAAAACGCTCCAGCTGAATATCTGCAGGGGTATAGACAACGACAGACTCTTGTATGGGATAGTTGGCATTTTCAAAAAAGAGGGGAATATCAATGAGATAGGGGAATTTGAACTTATCCTGCTCCTCACTTCGCTTTTCTATCTCCGCTTTAATTTTTGGATGCAGAAAATCTTCAAGGAGTTTTTTGGCCTCAGGATGAGAAAAGATGTAAGCACCGAGTTTCGCTCTGTCGACTTTGCCAGCTGAAGTTATATACTCTTCTCCAAACGTCTCACGCACCCACTCTTTCGAAGATTCTAATATCTCATGAGAAATAGTATCGGCATCAATGACCCGCATGCCGTTTAAAGCAAGCAAAGAAGCAACGGTGCTTTTACCCGTTGCAATAGAGCCGGTTAGCGCGATAGCATACTCATAAGCCATTAGTTTTTAATGATACCTTTGTAGTTCTTGCGAACATCATTCCCCATTGCAAACGATGCAGGGTGAATGTCAGAGTTGTAATACTCCAGAGAGTCAAGCAGATCCGCACGGTTTAAGATGATATCAGCCGTTGGATGGTACTCTTTGGAAGCAAGCACCGCCGTTGTACAGCCGCCTGAACGAAACGGCATAACAATCTTCGCATATTTTCCTAAAATACTAAAAGTTGTACTATTCTCATCCACATTTTTTAGCGGTGAAACAGGAAGCACTACCAATCCCTCTTCATTAAGAACGCGACTGATGTGTGCAAGCACTGCCGCATCATGCTCAAGCTCTGAGATGACAACATCATATTTATTGTCTTCTACCTCACGTAGAGCATTTGCATCTGCAGAGATCACATCACAACTAATGTCATCGATGTGTTTTTGCACTTCAGCAACAAGCGGTGCTGCATCACTGCTGATAATAAGTACGTTGTTTGGCTCTTTATGTGTACATAATGGCACATGAACCATCATTTCGTTATATCTAAAATCTTTCATTTTTTCCTAATCCTTGTTGGTTTAAACTTATTAACTAGCTCTAACAAGAGGCTCAGAGTGAAGCGAGGATTTGTCCTCGTTTAGAGTTAGCTAATAAGTTGTTTAAGTTGAAAAGGATTTTAGCCACTTTTGGATTAATTTTACTTAATTATAGATATAATTACAACAAATTAATATAAATCTAAAGGTATCACAATGGATTTCAATAAAATCAGAAAGTTCTGTAGAGTATTTCGCATCTTCTTTGGTACTGCACTTATCATTGCAGGCATAGTTACCGGTATCTACTGGTTCTATTTGGGAATCATTCCTCTTATTGCAGGAATTGCGAACTTCTGCCCACTTTGTATTATTTCAAAAAAATGTGATTTACCTCAAGATTCGGAGCAAAAATAATGAGTCAAATTTCCTATAAAGATGCCGGTGTCGATATTGACGCGGGAAACAGTTTTGTTGAAAACATCAAGCCTTTCGTAAAAAAAACAAAAATTCCGGGTGTTCTCGGCGGTATCGGTTCTTTTGCCGGTGCATTTGAACTGCCAAAAAGCTTTAATGAGCCTGTTATGCTGGCAGCAACTGATGGTGTGGGTACAAAACTCAAACTCGCAATCGACAGCGGTATTCATAACACTGTGGGAATCGACCTCGTTGCAATGTGTGTCAATGACCTTATCTGTAACTTTGGAACACCGAGCTTCTTTCTAGATTATTACGCAACAGGTAAACTCGATGTCAATGTCGCTACAAATGTTGTAGCCGGCATTGCAGAGGGCTGCGTGAGAAGTGAATGTGCACTTATCGGCGGTGAAACTGCTGAGATGCCTGGAATGTACTCCGAAGATGATTATGACCTTGCCGGTTTTGCCGTAGGTGTTGCTGAGAAATCTGAAATGGATAGGGTTAGTCTTGTAAAACCAGGACATAAACTTATAGCACTTCCGAGTTCAGGTCTTCACTCAAACGGTTTTTCACTTGCACGAAAAGTTCTTTTTGAAAAAATGGGCATGAAGTTTGAAGATGATTTCAATGGAAAACCATTAATAGAAACACTTTTAACACCTACAAATATCTATGTCAAAACATTCAAAGCTCTCAAAAACGAGATCGTAGCGATGGCACACATAACAGGCGGTGGTATAGTTGAAAACCTTCCACGTGTACTTCCTGAGAATTTAATGGCAGAAGTAAAAGAAGATGCTGTTAAAGTGCTTCCTATCTTCGAGCTGATGAGCAAACATGTTGCACGGGATGAAATGTTTAGAGCATTCAATATGGGTGTCGGTATGATTCTTGTCGTTGATGAAAAAGACGTTGAAAAAGTTCTCGCTACTGCAGAAGGTTCTTATCTTATTGGTGAGATTAAAGAAGGCAAACACCAAGCAAAAATGATTTAATATACAGGCAAGGTTACACAGCCTTGCTTCTAAAAATAACCGCACTTAAAAAATACTTCCAACAAAAATAGACAATTTATTCCACAATCAAAAGCAATATTTTACATTTATTAAAAACTACCAAAGAGTAAGAAGTAAATTTTTTGTTAAAAAGACTCTATTTGAAAAGAAAAGATAAAAAGGTAGAAAAATACCGCCGAAAGGCGGTATTAAAGAAAGGAGAATTATTAACTATTGCTTACTAGAAGTCGTAATTTAACTGAAGACTCACACCTGTTTGAGAGTGTTTTGTAGTAATATCTTGAGCTGCAAAGTTAGTATATGTATTAGTCTCTTCGGCTGCATATGTAAATGCCGCATCTACAGATGCTTTATCACTTACATTATAAGTACCACCAATTGCATAGTGAGATTGAACAATTGCAGGGAAACCTAAAAGATTGAAAGTATTAATTACACCACCTGTTAAACCAGCACTATTTGGAGTAGCATTTTTTTGCTCACTAATTGGGCTTGAAGCATAGTTATAACCTGCACGAGCAGCCCAGTTTTTTGTTTTATATTCATAACCAATTGAAATTACATCTTGGTCATCCCATGCAAAATCTTCATAACCCTTTGCATCTGACCATTTAATTCTTTTATAATCAAGGGCAACTGTACTTTCACCAAATGCATAACTTGCACCTAAGCCAATTTGAGCTGGTGTTGACAGTTTGTCATTATCATAAGCACCAGCACTAAAGTTGCCGATTACATCTGAAAAACCTTTATATTCCATATCAATAGCGGATGTATAAACTGCACCTATCGTTAAAGCATCAAAAGTATATGCTGCACCGATGTTATATCCAAATGCTAAATCCTGAGCTACACCCATTCCAGTAGCCATTGGTGCTCCAGTATAAACATAATTAATATCTAGAGAACCATATTGTAAGATAGGAGTAATAGCTACGCTGAATCCATCAGTTGTATATGCCAAAGGTACACCAAATTGCATTAACTGAAGATTAGTAACCATGTTAAGTTGAGTTCCACCAGCCGTATCAATTTTAGCATCACGATAATCAACACCCATACCGCCTGTTCCCCACATACCTACACCTACATAAAAATTATCATTAATTTTAGTAGCTAAAGATATTTCAGGAATAACGTTTATGTCTGCATCACTGTCAGAACTTGAAGCCCCACCACCAAGATTATTTTCATTTTTAACATCCGGCATAAAAATAGTACCACCAAAAGAAATCTCGGTAGATTTAACAGTAGTAATTAAAGCCGGGTTAGTTAATGCGGATTCAGCACCATGGCTCATACCGATTCCAGTACCAGCCATACCACGTGCTTTAGCACCCATACCGATTAATGCTGCACCGTTTGTTGCGAATGCAGAAGTTGCACCTAAAGCTAAAGCAGCTACAACTGCTAATTTAATTGTTTTTTTCATTTTCTCTCCTCAGAGTTATCAAAATATTGAGATAGCAAAAGCTATTTCGATTGCAAGCATTATAGGAGATAAAAATTTAAGTGAATCTTAAATGAAAAGTAAATGATATAAAAAAATATTATAATTGCAATAAAAATAGTTAGTATTATAGTCTATAGTATTTTTGTACATAAATATAATTAATAATAGTGGCTTTTTCGGGTGAAATATCAATAATTATGATAAAAAACATCATATTTAGTAGGAAAGTCAGTAAAAAAAGAATTGTGATAAAAAAATAACAATGTGCAGATTTGTAACATTTTTCTCACAATATCATCACAGAAATGTATGTTGACAGTATAATCTGAAAGTGTAAAAAGAGTATAAATTATTTTTAGTTAAATGTAAAAGTGATTGTAAATAAATAAAAGTAGAAAGAAATTGATCAACTAGGCAGCGACCTACATTCCCACACCTGAAAGATGCAGTATTATCAGCGATGAGAGGCTTAGCTTCTGGGTTCGGAATGGGACCAGGCGTTTCCCTCTCTCTATAGCCACCTAGACAAGATCAAGTATAAATTCATTGGAGTAATGAACTTATATTTGACCTTGAAGGATCATAAGAGTTGAAGTAACTCATTAAATATCAATCGTTCTGCGGCTAAACCGCGATACCCCCGTTGCTAAAGCATAAGTGGGGTAAAAGTCAACATACTAAAGAACTTGTTTCAAGATTCTTCTTATTTGTGTAATCTATTCGTACACTAAATAAGGTAGTGAAGCAACAGCGTTCGTAAGAACATAAAAAAAGACAAACGACCTATTAGTACTGGTCAGCTAAACGCATTGCTGCGCGTACACATCCAGCCTATCAAGCTTGTAGTCTTCAAGCGGTCTTCAGGGATTGTTCATCTTGGAGTTGGCTTCCCGCTTAGATGCTTTCAGCGGTTATCTCATCCGAACGTAGCTACCCAGCTATGCCCTTGGCAGGACAACTGGTGCACCAGTGGTTCGTCCAACCCGGTCCTCTCGTACTAGGGTCAGCTCTCCTCAACAATCCTACGCCCACGGAAGATAGGGACCGAACTGTCTCACGACGTTCTGAACCCAGCTCGCGTACCGCTTTAAATGGCGAACAGCCATACCCTTGGGACCTGCTCCAGCCCCAGGATGCGATGAGCCGACATCGAGGTGCCAAACCTCCCCGTCGATGTGAGCTCTTGGGGAGATCAGCCTGTTATCCCCGGCGTACCTTTTATCCTTTGAGCGATGGCCCTTCCACACAGAACCACCGGATCACTATGACCGTCTTTCGACTCTGCTCGACTTGTATGTCTCACAGTCAGGCTGGCTTATGCCATTATACTCTACGGTGGATTTCCAACCCACCTGAGCCAACCTTTGTAAGCCTCCGTTACTTTTTAGGAGGCGACCGCCCCAGTCAAACTACCCACCAGACATTGTCCTCGCACGAGATAATCGTACGGAGTTAGCTATCAGAATATTCAAGGGTGGTATCTCAAGGATGCCTCATCATAATCTGGCGACTATGAATCAAAGGCTCCCACCTATCCTGCACATGAATATCCCAATAGCAGTGTCAAGCTATAGTAAAGGTGCACGGGGTCTTTCCGTCTTTCCGCGGGTAGGAGGAATTTTCACCTCCACTACAATTTCACTGGATCCCTTGTTGAGACAGCTCCCATCTCGTTACGCCATTCATGCAGGTCGGTATTTAACCGACAAGGAATTTCGCTACCTTAGGACCGTTATAGTTACGGCCGCCGTTTACTCGGGCTTCAATTCATGCCTTCGCTAATGCTAAGCAATCCTTTTAACCTTCGAGCACCGGGCAGGCGTCACACCCTATACATCCACTTACGTGTTAGCAGAGTGCTGTGTTTTTGGTAAACAGTCGGGAGGGACTCTTTGCTGCGACCCAGAGATGCTTTGGAGAGTAAATCTCCTAACATCAAGGGCACACCTTATACCGAAGATACGGTGCTAGTTTGCAGAGTTCCTTAACAAGGGTTCATCCACGCGCCTTAGAATACTCATCTCACCCACCTGTGTCGGTTTACGGTACGGGCGACATACCATCTCGTTTAGAGGCTTTTCTCGGCACGACAGTATCGACGATTCAGTTCGCTCTCCGAAGAGATTGAACTGCCTGTCGGGTCTCGGTCGAATGTGAAGCGGATTTGCCTACTTCACAACCTACACCCTTCGAGCCACTATTCCATCAGTGACCTCGTCTAACTCTATGCGTCCCCCCATCACTCAAATGATGATATGTCGGTATCGGAATATTAACCGATTTGCCATCGTCTACCCCTTTCGGACTCGACTTAGGTCCCGACTAACCCTACGATGACGAGCATCGCGTAGGAAACCTTGGGTTTTCGGCGAAGAAGATTCTCACTTCTTTTCTCGCTACTCATGCCTGCATGCTCACTTCCATCCGCTCCAGTGCTCCTTACCGGTACACCTTCAACGCTGAATGGAACGCTCTCCTACCACTCATAGTAAACTATGAATCTAGAGCTTCGGTGCGTATCTTAGCCCCGTTATATTTTCGGCGCAGAATCGCTAGACCAGTGAGCTGTTACGCTTTCTTTAAAGGATGGCTGCTTCTAAGCCAACCTCCTGGTTGTCACAGCAACTCCACATCCTTTTCCACTTAGATACGACTTTGGGACCTTAGCTGCTAGTCTGGGTTGTTCCCCTCTCGACATAGGATTTTATCACCCTACGCCTGACTCCCGAGGTTACACGTATAGTATTCGGAGTTTGATAGGGTTTGGTACCGCGGTAAGCAGCCCTAGCCCTGTCAGTGCTCTACCCCTATACGCTAATGCTCGAGGCTATACCTAAATATATTTCGGAGAGAACCAGCTATCACTGAGTTTGATTGGCCTTTCACCCCTATCCACAAGTCATCCGAGGAATTTTCAACTTCCACCGGTTCGGTCCTCCACTGGCTCTTACACCAGCTTCAACCTGCTCATGGATAGATCACTCAGTTTCGGGTCTGCAGCATCTGACTATGTCGCCCTATTAAGACTCGCTTTCGCTACGGCTTCTCGTTCGATTAACCTTGCCAGATACCACAACTCGCAGGCTCATTATGCAAAAGGCAGTCCGTCACACTTATTTAATAGTGCTCCGAATGATTGTAAGCCATAGGTTTCAGGTTCTATTTCACTCCGCTCACCGCGGTCCTTTTCACCTTTCCCTCACGGTACTTGTTCGCTATCGGTCTAGTAGTAGTATTTAGGGTTGGAGGGTGGTCCCCCATATTCAGTCAAGATAACACGTGTCCCGACCTACTCATTCCTTACCTTAGTTCCACACAAATGTTTTCGCTTACGGGAGTATCACCCTCTATGCTCTGACTTTCCAGACAGTTCTGCTAACAAATGTGCTAAATGTAAGTGCCCTATTCCAATTTCGCTCGCCGCTACTCTCGGAATCTCGTTTGATTTCTTTTCCTGCAGGTACTGAGATGTTTCACTTCCCTGCGTTCGCCCCCGAAGGTGACATGACTCGCGCCATGCCGGGTTGCCCCATTCAGAAATCCCCGGATCAAAGCTTCTTGGCAGCTCCCCGAGGCTTTTCGCAGCCTAGTACGTCTTTCATCGCCTCTACTAGCCAAGGCATCCACCTATGGCCCTTAATATCTTTTATTCTATATTGCGTTCACTACCTTATTTAATGTACTATCTCTAATACAACAAACAAGATTGAATGAATCCATTTTTTTGTAGTTATTTAGTTTATAATTAAATCTCTTTAATTATATGTTGTTGACTTTAACAATTGTAATTTAATGAACTTTTGGTTTAAAAACCAAATATAAACTTTCTAACTTTGAAAGCTTATATTTAGTTTTAGCAAAAACTTGTTTTTGTGCTAGTTGTATTTGAAAAGGTGACGAAGCGTACTAAAGTACGTGAGTTAACTTTTCAGATGCAAATAGTGCAAAAATGGTGGGCCTACCAGGACTTGAACCTGGGACCTCACCCTTATCAGGGGTGCACTCTAACCAGCTGAGCTATAGGCCCTTGATATAATCGAATGTCAAATGAACACAGATCACTGAAAACTAAGCAAGCAAGCAGACTGAAGTAACTAATATCTCTGTGAGATTCTTTTGTGTTGAGCCGATCAAACGAATGATCGCTCTTTACTCTAGAAAGGAGGTGATCCAACCGCAGGTTCTCCTACGGTTACCTTGTTACGACTTCACCCCAGTCGCTAATTCCACCGTAAGCGGTAGCCCCCCGAAGGTTGGCTTCCCGATTTCGGGTGAAATCAACTCCCATGGTGTGACGGGCGGTGAGTACAAGACCCGGGAACGTATTCACCGTAGCATTGCTGATCTACGATTACTAGTGATTCCAGCTTCATGGAGTCGAGTTGCAGACTCCAATCCGAACTGAGAGACGCTTTAAGTGATTAGCTCCACCTCGCGGTATCGCAACACTCTGTACGCCCCATTGTAGCACGTGTGTAGCCCTAGCCATAAGGGCCATGATGACTTGACGTCGTCCTCACCTTCCTCCTCCTTGCGAAGGCAGTCTCCTTAGAGTGCTCAGCCGAACTGCTAGCAACTAAGGACGAGGGTTGCGCTCGTTGCGGGACTTAACCCAACATCTCACGACACGAGCTGACGACAGCCGTGCAGCACCTGTTTTCGAGTTCCCCGAAGGGCACCCCGCCATCTCTGGCAGGTTCTCTCAATGTCAAGGCTAGGTAAGGTTCTTCGCGTATCTTCGAATTAAACCACATGCTCCACCACTTGTGCGGGTCCCCGTCTATTCCTTTGAGTTTTAATCTTGCGACCGTACTCCCCAGGCGGAACACTTAATCTGTTAAGTGCATCACCGAGATGACTAGCATCCCGACGACTAGTGTTCATCGTTTAGGGCGTGGACTACCAGGGTATCTAATCCTGTTTGCTCCCCACGCTTTCACGCCTTAGCGTCAGTTATGTTCCAGCAGATCGCCTTCGCTTTCGGTATTCCTAGTGATATCTACGGATTTTACCCCTACACCACTAATTCCATCTGCCCCTCCCATACTCTAGGTTAGTAGTTTCAAATGCAGTTCTACAGTTAAGCTGTAGGATTTCACATCTGACTTACCAACCCGCCTACGCGTCCTTTACGCCCAGTGATTCCGAATAACGCTTGCACCCTCCGTATTACCGCGGCTGCTGGCACGGAGTTAGCCGGTGCTTATTCATATGCTACCGTCATTTTCTTGACATATAAAAGGAGTTTACACACCGAAATGCGTCATCCTCCACGCGGCGTTGCTGCATCAGGGTTTCCCCCATTGTGCAATATTCCTCACTGCTGCCTCCCGTAGGAGTCTGGTCCGTGTCTCAGTACCAGTGTGGCGGATCATCCTCTCAAACCCGCTACCCGTCATCGCCTTGGTGAGCTCTTACCTCACCAACTAGCTGATAGGATATAGGCCGATCCCTTGGCGGAATCCATTTCCCGATTCATCTTTTGATGAAAAGGAGTATCCAGTATTAATCACCGTTTCCAGTGGCTATCCCGGTCCAAGGGGCACATTACCTATATATTACTCACCCGTGCGCCACTCGTCAGCAGAGAAGCAAGCTTCTCTCTGTTACCGTTCGACTTGCATGTGTTAAGCACGCCGCCAGCGTTCATTCTGAGCCAGGATCAAACTCTCCATAATTGTTTATGAAAAGATAAATAAATTTAATTACTGATCTTTGCCCAAGATTTAAAAATCATTGGCTTTGTTAAGACATTAAGAGTGCTTAAGCTCTTAATGAATATAGTTATCTATTACTATAGGGAAACTAACTATATCAATAGCTAGAATTCAAATAGAATAGACGGTTGTTGTTTTATTAGTTATTTCTAAATAAGATTTAACTGATAGTTACATCAGTCTCTCTTACTTGCTTAGTTTTCAATGATCTCAAACTGATTCAAGCGGCTTCAACTCGAAGTCTCTCTAGGCCTTTAAACAAGGTCTCTCTGTTTGTGGATGGGAATTATAGGAGATTTTAACTTCAATGTCAATAGTTTTTCAAAAGAATTTCAAATTTCTTTCAAACCTGTTTCTTATGGAATTTGTTTTCCTTATCATACGATTCATAATATACATATATTATATATTGTAAGCACTGTAGTTTACCAAACGTTGCTATCTATTAACTATTTATCTATAAAATTCATCTAAATAAAAATATCTATTGATTTTAAATCTTTAGAAAAAGGAATACAATATGGGACTTTATGATCGTGATTATGCAAGAGGAAACTCTTACATGTATGAAACTGCACATCGCTCTGAAGCACAGATTGTCTCTTTTGTAAAAGAGACATATAAGCTTTTTGCCGCATCTATGATGGCAGGAGCTGTTGGTGCTTATGTTGGTGTGCCTTTGGCAGCCAGTATATCTGGTATGATATGGCCGCTCTTCTTTTTGGAGATCGGCCTTTTAATAGGACTACAGTTTGCAAAGAACAAGCCGGGAATTAACCTGCTTGTTATGTTTGCTTTCGTTTTTGTTACAGGCATCACTACCGCACCGTTATTGGCATATACACTCGGGATGGCCGGTGGAGGTATTATCATCGGTAATGCCTTTGCTATGACAGCTGTTGTTTTTGGTGCAATGAGTTTCTTTGCTATCAAAAGTACAAAAGATTTCAGTGGATATGGAAAACCTTTAATGATCGCTCTTTTTGTGATCATCGGTTTTTCAATACTAAACATGTTTCTTGGTAACCCAATGCTGCAAATCATCATTGCCGGTGCAGTGGTCATTCTCTTTAGCATCTTGGTTATCTACGATACACAAAATATTATGAATGGAGCGTATGAGACTCCAATTGACGGTGCAATCGCTCTTTATTTAGACTTTCTAAATATCTTCATTGCACTTTTACAACTCTTCGGCATCTTTGGAAATGAAGAGTAACCTTCTTTCACCTGAGATCTATCGGGTGATCGATGCCAACCTCAACCGTCTCAAAGAGGGCATACGTGTCGTTGAAGACATCATGCGATACAGAGACAACAACAAAGAACTTTCAAAAAAACTCAAATCACTTCGCCATCAAGCAAGAATTACAGAAACAAAAGAACTCTTAAAAAATCGTGACAGTATAAATGACGTACTGCGCTCTTCAACAAAAAGTGAGCAGACACGTTCTGATATCCAAAGTATTTTAAGCGCAAACTTTAAAAGAGCAGAAGAATCGGCACGGGTTTTAGAAGAGATATTTAAACTCGAAGATATAGAGCGTAGCGAAAACTTCAAAACAATCCGCTATGAGCTCTATAATTTAGAAAAAGAGATAATCCTCAGTGAGCAATAAAAGCCACTTCAAACTCTAAATAATCCAATGGATACTCTGCCATCAGTTTTTTAGTTTCTTTATAGCTAAGAAGTTTGCGTGAGCCACTGACACCGCTTTTTTTGATATAACGAAACATCTCACGTACACTTTCAAACGCAAGTCTGTATTGCACCACTTCGAACGCTGCATCAGGAAAATATTTTTTCTGCAATTGTTTTATCTCTTTGCGTGAGCGCAGCAGTGGTTCAAGTCCTGCGGTATCATTGAGTGTCTGAAAAGTACCTGCCGTAAATATTGCCAAAGCAACAGGTGTATGCAAAGTGCTAATATTTCTAAATACATTGTCAAGATCATCCGCCCACTGAAGCGCTGATGCGGAGAGGACATAATCAAAAACATACGTACGCAGATGCTCAAAAAGCATTGCATCGTTGAAATTACCGTAAATACACTCTACATGTTCTGCTTTTGGATGCAACTCCAGCATACCTGGTGCAAAATCAACTCCAACAAAATGTTTTACTTTCCACTCTATCTTTTTAAAAAGCGCACCGCTACCACAGCCAAGATCAAGAATTTTCTTTGGTTTTTGCTTTACAAACTCCAGCAGTTTGTCGGCTACCTGTTCCTGAATAACATTATACTTCCCATAATGGGCGGCATATTTTGAAAATTCTGTTGATATTTTCATTTTTTGTTTATAATCAGTGAAATAACGAAGACAACGATCACTGAAAGAACTATCGTTGCACCCGAAGGCAGAGAGTAGTAATACGAAAGGCTCATACCGAAGATCACGCTAAAAAGCGCAAAGAAGAGAGAGATGAGCATCGTATTTCTAAAGCCGACTCTATACTGCAAAGCGGCAACTGTTGGGATCACCATCAATGCACCTATAAGCAAAGACCCAACAACGCGAATAGAGAGTGCAATAATAATGGCAACGACAGTAACAAGTAAAAAGTTTAGAAATTTGACCTTTATACCACTTGTTTTTGCCACCTCTTCATCATAGGCGATAAAATAGAGTTCTTTTGAGAAAAGAAGTAAGAACAGCAATGAGATGGAGCCAAAAATGATAATAGTAATAACATCGCTGTCACTTACAGATAAGATAGAACCAAACAGATAAGAAAAAAGCGAGTTGTTAAAAGCACCACCGAGCGAGACAATAATGACAGCAAGAGCCAAAGAACCAGATAGAAGGATTGCCAAAATCGCATCAGAGTAAAGTTCAAAAGAGCTTCTAAGGTATTCTATAAGCCATGCAGAAGCTATCGCTACAACAACAGCAACCCAAAGAGGATTATAACCTGCAACCAAACCGACAGCGACACCGACTAAAGCCGAATGCGCCAAAGTCTCACTAATGAGAGAGTATCTGCGAAGCACGACAAAGGTACCGCTTAGTGACGCAAGGATGGCTATAAAAACTCCTGCTATGAAAGCTCTTTGCATAAACTCGTATGAAAACATCTCAATCATTTTTTATCCTAGTGCTCATGCTTGTGATTATGTATCAAATGGGCATCAATACCGTAAAGTTCACTCATCTCTTCACAGGAGAGTGCCTTTTTTGGATCATTGCAGATCGTCGCTTTTTGATTGATAGTGAACAGTCTGCCAATATCATCGGCAATAACACCGATATCATGGGTAATAAAAAGGATTGTCATCCCATCTTCTTTGTTCAGCTTGGCAAGCAGTTTGTAAAAACGCTGCTGTGAGACCACATCAACTCCTGTATTTGGTTCATCAAGAATGAGTATCTCAGGTGATGATGCAAGAGCGCGGGCTATCATAACACGCTGACGCTGCCCGCCGGAGAGTGTACCTACCATTTTATCTTTAAGATCCAGAATATCCATCTTGAGCATGGCATCTTCTACGACATGCTTGTCTTCCTGACTTGTGCCGGCAAAGATGCCTCTCTTGGCAATGCGTCCCATTTTAACGATATCTTCCACTGTTGCCGGAAAATTGGCATCGACATGAGAAGCACGCTGTGGGACATAGCCTATTTTATACCACTCTTTAAAAGATCTGAGTTTTTTTCCAAAAAGGCGTATCTCACCGGATGTTGGTTTCTCCAAGCCCAAAAGCATACGAATGAGTGTTGTCTTTCCACCGCCGTTTGGCCCGATGATAGCTATATACTCACCATTAAAAATTTGAAAATTGATATTTTGCAAAACACTCTGCCCATGAACAATGAAGCTGAGATTTTTGACATCAAAGATAGGGACTTTGAACTTTAGTTGCACACAAGAGCCTTAGAGAGTTTGTCAAGATTTCTGTACATGATATCTTCATAGCTTAGATGTGCTGCAGCTTCATCTTTCGTGATATTGCCAAGCGGCTGAAAAACTTCAAGGTCGATATGCGTATCCTTGGCTATTCTTTTTATGACTTTGTCATTGACAAAATGCTCAAAAAAGATAGTTCTCACGCCCTCTTTTTGAATGTCATCCATAATTCTTGTCACATCTTTTGCACTCGGCTGCGCTTCAGGAGATAATCCCGTTAAAGACTCCACATGAAAACCATAGTTGCGTGAGAGGTAACCAAGGGCATTGTGACTTACAACGACAGTATCGGCTTTGCATGACGAAAGTTTTGTTCTATATGCTTTATCAAGCTTTTGAAGCATTGCGATATAGCGTTTTTTATTTTCTTCATAATACGCTTTATTCTCCGGAAGCAGTTTTGACAATGCTGCTGTTATCACAACGGTCATGCGCTGCATATTTGCAAAGTCCAGCCAATAATGCGGATCGGTCATATTGTGAATGCAGTCCGGACCATGATGGTCATGCAGTTCATGTTCGTCTTCTCCAAGCTTGCGTAGTCTGACATACTTACTCATGTCAATCATCTTATCTCTGTTTTTAAAGCCGTGCACCCATGGCTCAAGTCCTGCTCCACTGTAAATAAGAAGAGAACTCTTTTCTATTTTTGCCATAAGACGTGGTGTGGGCTCAAAGCTGTGCGGATCGACACCAAAAGGAAGTATATGTACTACTTCCACGGTATCACCTGCAATATGTTTGGTGATATCGTATAAAGCGAATGTCGTTACAGCGACGATCGGCTTTTTATTTTTCTCTTTGCCTGTGTCATATGAGATAAAAAGAAGCAAAACCGCAATAGCTGTAACAAGAACAATTCCAATAATCTTCAAATTTTTCACGCAGACATCCTCAACATAAGTTCTTCGTTATTATACCCAAGATAAGCTATAGTTTGATAATATAAGTTTTTTTAGATATAATTCGCCACTTTATTATAGGAAATATATATGACCACAAGTCTTTTACTTATCGTTCAGATCGTACTCGTCATCATCTTGGTGATCGCTGTACTTTTACAAAAGAGCTCAAGCATTGGTTTAGGTGCTTACAGCGGTTCGAATGAATCTGTTTTCGGTGCAAAAGGTCCAAACAGCTTCTTAGCCAAAGCTACATTCACGATTGGATTTTTATTTGTTCTCAATACAATCACACTTGGGTACATGTACTCAAAAGCAGCACAGTCCTCTGTCGTTGACGAGGTTGTAGAAAATACAAATGTTGCAGCACCGACACTGCCAACAATGCCTGCCAAAGAAACAAATAGTTCAAAATAGGGAGAAAAAGAGTATGCTAGAAGAGATATTTAACGAATGTGAAACAAAGATGCAAGGTGCTATAGAGCACATGCAAAGAGAGTTCAAAACACTTAGAACAGGGAAGGTTACAACCTCTGTTTTAGATAATGTAAAAATCGACTACTATGGTACTCCGACTCCGCTTGATCAGGTTGGATCAGTGATTGCGACAGATGCGACGACTATCGTTGTCAATCCATGGGAGAAAAATCTTCTTGGTGATATCGAATCTGCAATACAAGCTGCAAACATCGGTGTCAATCCCAACAATGACGGTGATGTCATCAAACTTTTCTTCCCGCCAATGACTGTTGAACAGCGTCAAGAAGCTGTAAAACAGATGAAAGGCATGGGTGAAAAAGCAAAAGTTTCTATAAGAAATGACAGACGTGACGCTAACGACAAGATCAAAAAACTTGAAAAAGATAAAGAGATCACACAAGATGATTCCAAATCTGCTCAAGACAACGTTCAAAAAATCACTGACAAATACATCGCAAAAGTTGACGGCATCTTAAAAGATAAAGAAGCTGAAATTCTAAAGGTTTAATCACGCCAAAGGAAGTAATTCCTTTGCCTACGCTAACGCTTGGTTCTCTTCGGCAGAGAGCCCTCGCACCATAGGTGCTCTTAAAAAACTATACAATTAGGAAAAAAATGAACATCAAACAAATATATATGGATGCAGATGCTCTTTTAGAGGGGCATTTTAAACTCAGCAGCGGTAATCATTCACAATTTTATCTTCAGTCTGCAAAAGTTTTGGAAGATCCTAAGACAGCAAAACTTTTAGCCGATGAACTTGCAAAGCAGATCAAAGCTAGCGGTCTTGAGATAGATACTGTTTGTGCGCCTGCTCTTGGCGGGCTTATCGCCGGCTTTGCACTTGCAACCGCTCTTGATGTCCGCAGCATTTTTGCAGAAAGAGTTGATGGTAAAATGACAATTCGCCGCGGTTTTGAGATAAAACCGGGTGAAAAAGTGCTTATGTGTGAAGATATCATTACAACCGGCGGCAGCGCAATGGAAGCGGCAGCCGTTGTCAAAGAGCTTGGTGGAGAGATCGTCGGTGTAGCAGCACTTGCAAATCGTGGTTTTTGCCACAGAGAAGGCAGTGACGTTGAAACAAAACCTAACTGTAAGCTACCGCAGGATATTCCATTTTTCGCTCTGGCTGACTTTACTTTTGAGATGTATTCACCTGATGAATGTCCACTTTGTAAAGATGGCAGCGAAGCTATCAAACCGGGTTCAAGAGGCAACTAAGACCTCTTTGACCTTAGAACTTGAGCTGACAGCTCATTGCCCTCTCGACCAACACTCTCGCTATCTCTACTTTTCCATCGACGATTAGCGGACTTTTTAATTTTTTGAGCCTTACTCTTTCTTCTTTTGATATCACTTTTACTATGATATTGGCCTCTTTTGTCTGTTCTATAATTGCTTCGCAGATCAGTTGTTTCTTCTCCGGATTATCCAGCGTTACAATGACCGCTGCCGAATCCTTTACATGAAGCGCTTCAATAATGGAACGTTTTGACATATCCCCAAGATAGGCTTCTATGCCCTTTTTAAGCGCCTCTTTTACATGTTTTGGAGAATTGTCTATAACAATATATTCCATTCCGTACTCATCTAAATGTTTTGCGACAAATTTTCCTACTACACCGTATCCACACACAATAATATGATCTTTGCGCTCATGCATATCCACTACTTCAGGGATAGAGGATTTGGAACGGATAATAATCTCCGCTATTTTTTTAACGTGTGGAATAAAAAACGGAGTGACGATCATTGAAAATATTACGACAAGCACCATCAGTGATGCCAATTGCTCATCCATAAGTTGATTTGCACTTGCAAGAGCAAAAATAACAAAAGAGAACTCACCGACCTGTGCAAGTGCCAACCCTGTTTTTAAACCTGTCAAAGGTTTATATGTCAAAGCAACGACAAGAAAAGTCACGAAAGTCTTTAAAATGAACACCATGATAAATACAAGAACAATCGTAGAGAAATTGTCATAAAGCATCTGAAGGTCAATCTTCATACCGACAACAACAAAGAATGTTCCCAAAAGAAGATCTTTAAACGGCGCAATATCTGCCTCTACCTTATAGTGATAACGTGTTTCGGCGATGATCATTCCGGAGATAAAGGCACCCAAAGAGTATGTAAATCCCATAAAATCAGCAAGCAGTGATGTAGCAGTCACTATAAAAAGAACGGAAGCCATAAAAAGCTCATCAAGCTCACTTGTTGCCGAAAAATGTAAAAGCCACTCGATAAGCTTGCGTCCTATGGTAAACATAAAGGCTAAAACGATAAAAGCACTGATAAAGGTATATAATAAAATTGTGCTGATATCTTGATCCGCTTTATTTGACAAAAAACCTATGAGAATGAGAATAGGGATGACCGCAATATCCTGAAAGATCAGTATTCCTGTCGCTCTTTGTCCGTAAGAGGTGTATATCTCTTTAGACTGTTTCAAATAGGTAAGCACTACAGCCGTTGATGAGAGTGCAAAAGCCAAAGCTATCATCAAAGCAGACCGTAAATCAATGTTGAAAATATAGTGTGAAACAGTAAAAACAGCAACAGCGGTTAAAACAACCTGAGCAATACCGTTGCCAAAAATAAGCATTTTCATCGTTCTCATTTTACTTAGCGATATCTCCAAACCTATGGTAAACATCAAAAAAACAATACCAAACTCACTAATAAATTCAAGTTCGTGGGAATGAGCAGCGTGCTGCAGATGGAATAGATAGCTGATAAATGTACCTGTAAAGATATACCCTATGATAAGTGATATCTTTAATTTTTTAAACACTATGTTTAAAATCGTTGATAAACCAAGGGCAGCTACCAAATACAAGAGAACATTATCCAAATTTTTTCCTTGCTGTTTTCTTTTTGTCATTATATACTATATTTTAAGTGATGTTAGAATATAATCGCATAAATATTTATCGACGAGGTTTTGGTATGACGAAGTACATTTTTGTGACCGGAGGGGTTTTAAGTTCTCTTGGAAAAGGGATAACAGCTGCAAGTGTTGGTACACTTTTAAAACATTCCGGTAAGAATGTAGGGATGTTGAAAATCGATCCATACATCAATGTCGATCCTGGAACAATGTCACCACTGGAACATGGTGAGGTCTTTGTCACAAAAGACGGTGCAGAGACCGATCTTGACATCGGAAACTATGAACGTTTCTTAGATACTTCATTCTTAAAAAGTTCAAACTTCACAACAGGTCAGGTCTACTCAAGTGTTATCGAGCGTGAGCGTGCCGGCGGTTATCTCGGACAGACCATCCAGGTCATTCCTCATATCGTCGGTGAGATCGTAAAACGCATCAAAGAGGCCGGTGAAGGTCATGATATCCTTGTTGTCGAGCTCGGTGGAACGGTTGGCGATATCGAAGGTCTTCCTTTTATGGAAGCCATTCGCCAGATGAAACATGATGATGAAGTTGCAGGAACATTTTTCATCCATGTAACACTCATTCCTTACATTAAAGCCGCAGGTGAATTAAAATCGAAACCGACTCAGCACTCTGTTCAGGAGCTTCGCCGTATCGGAATCACACCGCAGATGATAATTGCCCGTAGTGAAAACGCACTGCCAAAAACATTCAAGAAAAAACTTGCAATGAGCTGTGATGTAAGTTCTGACAGTGTTGTCGAAGCACTTGATGCAGCAAGCATCTATGATGTTCCAATGAGCTTTTTACGTCAAAACATCCTCAAACCAATAGCAAAAGAGCTTGAACTCGGTGAAGTAGAGCCGGATATGACCGAGTGGGATTCTCTTGTCAAAAAGATAGTTCAGCCAAAAGGCCGGGTTGTCATTGGCTTTGTAGGAAAATATCTCGCGCTTAAAGAGTCTTACAAATCGCTTACAGAAGCACTCATTCATGCAGGAGCTCACTTAGACAGCCGTGTAGAGATCTGCTGGGTAGATTCTGAAGAGATAGAAGAGCGTGGGGCTGAGGAGCTTTTACGTGACTGTGACGGTATACTTGTTGCAGGAGGTTTTGGCTCACGCGGTGTTGAAGGAAAGATCCAGGCGATTGAATATGCCCGTGTGAACAAAGTACCGTATCTTGGTATATGTCTTGGTATGCAGCTCACACTTGTTGAATATGCCAGAAATGTTCTTGGATATGAAGGCGCAAATTCAGTTGAGTTCGATGAGGAGACACCATACCCGATGATCTATCTTATCGACAACTTTTTAGACCAAAGCGGCGGTATGCAGTTGCGAACGCACCAATCTCCAATGGGTGGAACACTTCGTCTTGGAGAGTACCCTTGTGATACAAAAGAAGGCTCACTTCTGCGTGAAGCATACCATGGTGCAAAAACAATCTATGAGCGTCATCGCCACCGTTATGAAGCAAATCCTGCCTACAGAGAAGCACTTGAAAATGCCGGCATGATAGTAACAGGTGAGTCTAACGGTCTCATCGAGACTGTTGAAGTAAAAGATCACCCTTGGTTCTTAGGCGTGCAGTTTCATCCGGAATTCACATCACGTCTACAGACTCCAAATCCATCGATCTTAGCGTTTGTAAACGCAGCGCTCAGTGCTGAATAGTACGCCGCATATAACCAAATCAGATCTTTATAACATTCTTGCATCGAGATTCGATGCAGAAAAAAAACTCTCACAAATCCCAAACCCTTCACTGCTTCATGATGCAGACAAGGCTGCCAAAAGAATCGCTCGTGCAATTACCAATAAAGAACGCATAACACTCGTGGGAGACTATGATGTTGACGGCGTCAGCTCTACTGCCATTATGGTTGAATTTTTCAGACAGATTCCCTATCCGCTTGAAGCTATCATTCCCAACCGTTTCAATGACGGCTATGGCGTCAATCCTACTGTTTTGCAGCGTGTCGATGCCGACTTGGTCATTACTGTCGATAACGGTATTACCGCTGTAGCTGCTGCAGATATCTGTAAAGAACGTGGCATTGATCTCATCATTACCGACCACCATACACCTTCAGAAACACTGCCTGATGCCTACGCAATCGTTGACCCTAAACTTCCTGAATGTGAGTATCCTTTTAAAGATATATGCGGTGCTCAGGTTGCCTGGCTGTTACTGGCACTTGTAAAAAAAGAGTTGGAGCTTGCCATTGATATGCGGCAGTTTTTAGATCTGCTGGCCATTGCCATTATTGCCGATGTTATGCCGCTTGTTGACATCAACAGAACGCTTGTCAAAGAAGGGCTCAAGCTCATTACTACCTCACGCAGACCGGCTTCTATCATCATACGAGATTTTTTAGACAAAACAAACATCAGTAGTGAAGATATCGCTTTTATGATAGCACCGCGGATCAACTCTGCGGGAAGACTCGAAGATGCATCCCTTGCCTTGGAGTTTTATACGGCATCCGATACGCACACGGCATATAAACAGTTTGAGCTTTTAGGGCAGCTCAATGAATTGAGAAAAGAGACTGAAGCACAGACAACGAAAGAGGCGACTGAGTACGTTCAAGAACAAGATAAAATCATCGTCGTTGCAGGTGAAAGTTGGCATGAAGGTATTGTCGGCATCACTGCCTCACGCCTTGTCGATCGATTTGAAAAACCTGCGATTGTCTTGAGTATCAATGAAAATGAGGCAAAAGGGAGTGCCCGAAGTATCGGAAACGTTAGTATCTATAAGCTTATAAAAGAAAATGAACACTTGTTAACAAAGTTTGGCGGACATAAAATGGCAGCAGGGCTAGGGCTATTGCGTGAGGATATCGATGCTTTTCGAGAAGCGATCAACAAAAGTGCACAAACTGTGCCCACAGAAGATTTTTTACCTCTTGAGCAACTTACCGGCATCCTTAAAACAGATGAAATAGATCTGGAACTTTTAGAACTTTTAGAGCAATTTGAACCGTATGGAGAAGCGAACCTACGGCCTAGTTTTTTGCTTCATGAAGCCGAAGTTGTCACTGTAAAACTTATGGGAGCAGACAAATCTCACTCACGCATAGAGATACGGCAATACCCGCATCAGCGAAAAACAGTCGAACTTATCGCCTTTCGAACCGTTTTTGAAATGCCTGCGGACAGGAAGATAACCTGTTCGTATTCTATTGCCAAAAATGAGTTTAACGGCAGAGTTTCGCCACAGCTATTAGTGAAGAAAATTTATAATGCAGCAAACTAAATGTTTACAATTTCGTAGAGATGTTTTTGAAATCAATACTCTTGACAAACACTTTATAGCGCTTGCAAGCAGTTCTCAAAACATTAAAATCATTGACCCATATAAATGCAAAGTACTTCATAACATATACTCTGAACTACTCTGTGAAAAGACGACAGCCGTTGCCTTTCACCCCACACAAGAGATTATGGCTCTTGCAAACGAATCAACGCTCTTTATTTTAGATACGACCCACCGAAATATCATGCAAACAATCAGCACCCATGAAGGAACCATAGATATGCTTCTCTTTCTAGAGAATACGCCTTATCTTATCTGCAGTACACAAAATGGCAGAGTCCTGCAGTACAGATATGAAGGAAAATCACAGATTTCAAGACTCTGTTCTTTTCCATACAGCACAACAGCAATAAAAAAACAGATCAAGAACAATTATATAAGTGCAATTGCACATAATAGTGAATATCTGGCCTGCAGTGGATACGGCGGTGCCGTCACACTGTTAAAATTTCATTCTCACGCAAAGAAATTCACCTTTGAAGTCTCCAAAAGCAGAGTCAATGCTCTGGCTTTTTTAGATGATAAAAGAGTTATCTTTGCCAATGTGGAAGGAACACTTTTTACCGCGAAACTACGTAAAAATGCTGCTATCACGCAGACAAATACGCTGCAGCGTGATATTGCACAGATTCTTCCTCTACCACATAGTCATTATGCGCTCATTGTCTCAAAATCAGACACTATAATGCTCTTTGACTACAAAAAAAACAAAATAGTAACAAAGAACTTTCTCTCCTTTGATGTGCCCTTAAAAAAAGTAATCCTGTTAAATGCAAGTGAGATGCTTGTGGCCCTCATAGACAACAGTATAGTGAAGCTTTTCCTTGGTAACCAAGCAACACTCAAACAGCAACTAGAAGCTGGCAATATTTTAGAGGCTTTAGAGCTTATAGAAGTAAATCCTATGCTGCAAGAGACTCCAGAGGCAAAAGAAGCTGAAGAACTATATAAAAAACTATATAGTAAAACTGTTTTGCACTTTCTCAAAACAAACAATAAGGAAGTTTTAGAGGTTTTGCAACCCTATTCCAAGCTGAAAAACAAGAAAAATGACTACAAAAATCTTCTTCTTTCACTTGAGAACTATCCCAAGCTGCAAATATTCTATAAAGAGCATAAATATGCCCTTGCCTATGCTTTATGTGAAAAGTTTTCCACGCTGCAACATACTCCAGAGTATCAAATGTTGGAAGAGCACTACAAAAAGAGTTTTACCCTCGCACAAAAACAACTACTTCTAGGGCGATTGCAACAGGCAAAAGAACTGCTGGAGCCTTTTACCACAGTACACTCAAAACGATCGATGATGCAACTTCTTTTACGGCAGAACAAAGAGTTTTTAGCATTTTTAAAAGCGGTTTCTGAAAAAGATTATGACAAAATCAATACACTGCTGCAGAAAAATCCGAACTTTCAAGAGATACCCTCCTACATTGCTCTGTATACCCAAATAGAAGATGATCTTAATAGACTGAAAAAACAGATAGATAAAGGTGAGATATCCAAGGCTATGAATATGATAAAAGAGCTGCAAAAGATATCTTCGTTAAAACAAGAACTGCATAGTCTATATAAACAGGCACTCGAAGCCAAAAAGCTGCTTCACTATTATGAAAAAGAGAACTTTAAAGAATGCTATGAAACACTTGATGAGAATCCTGAACTTGAGTCCATGCAGCTGGCACAACTCTTGGAAAAACACTGGAACAAGCTCATTGACAAAGGTGAAATGTATGCGCTTGAAGGGAATATAAAAGCACTTAAGGAGACTTTTGGAGAATTACTGCATATAAGTACACGTAGAAATAAGATAGGGGATCTCCTGCGACTAAGCTTTCACAGTAAAATAAAGCAGGGACTTCATCAGCGTAACTACAGAGCTGCAGAAAATCTCATCTACTCTTATATTGACATATTTGGAATGGATAGCGAAATAAAACAACTCATGAATGGTTTTGAAAAAGTGACGCAGACAAAACTTGCCATTACTTTTAACCAGCAAAAACATAAAGAACGCAACAGCTGGATTTACTCGGAAATCCTATAAGGATATCTCTAAACTTTTTTTTCAATTCCCATAAGCTGGATCAACTCTTCCACCGTTGCTTCAAATTTTTCAATATACATCGCACCCTGGGCAATAAAGCGCATCATTGCATCCTTTTTCTCTATAGCCTCATCAAGCTCTGCATCACTGCCCTGAACATAAGCGCCTATTCGGATAAGTGTCTCGTTCTCTTTGAGCAGCGTATAGAGACGGCGAAACTTCATAACCGCTTGAAAATGTTCCTGAGAGATAATGTCGTTCATCACCCTTGAGGCTGAGTTGAGAATATGCACAGGCGGGTAGATACCAAAGTCTGTCATCTCACGTGAGAGTACGATATGTCCATCCAAAATAGAACGGGATTGGTCAGCAATAGGGTCACTCATATCATCCCCTTCGATAAGAACGGTAAAAAATGCGGTAATACTCCCTTTACCCTCTTCTTTGCCTGCCCGCTCCATCAACTGCGGTAAAAGTGTCAAAGATGACGGCGGATAGCCTTTTGAAGTCGGCGGTTCGCCAAGAGCCAACCCTATCTCACGCTGCGCCATTGCAAAACGTGTTACCGAGTCCATGATAAAAAGGACATCCTCTCCTTTATCTTTAAAGTATTCTGCCACGCTCATTGCTGCAAAAGCACCATATTTACGCATAAGCGGCGAATCATCGGAAGTTGCTACTATGATAACGGTATTTGTTAGATCACCACCCAAATTTTTCTCTATAAACTCAGGAACTTCACGCCCACGCTCACCAATGAGGGCTACAACTTTAATAGGGGCATCTGCACCACGGACGATCATTCCCATCAGTGTCGATTTTCCTACGCCGCTTCCAGCAAAGATGCCAAGCTTTTGTCCTTTACCGCAAGTAAGCAGTCCGTCGATACTTTTGACACCGACAGAAAAGACCTCATCGATCATTCCGCGCTTCATCGCTGCAATCGGTGCTTTGATAATAGGCGCCATTTTAGAAGACCTGATCGAGCCTTTGCCGTCGATTGGCCGCATGAATGGATCTACAACACGCCCAAGCAGGGAAGAACCTACAGGAATATTCAGCCCTGTAGAATCCAAAAAGACCCTGTCACCTGAACGAAAGCCTTCAACAAAAGAAAACGGGGTTATGTAAAATAGACCACCGTCTATTTCAGTAACCATGCCGACCGTTTCGAGCGTACTCTCGTTGGAAACCACTTTTACCATATCACTGATGCTTACATTCAATCCGCGTGCGGTAATAACAGTTGCATTGATTTTAACGACTTCACCAAAAGCTACCGAGTAATTTTTCTGCGCAAGTTTTTCTTTTAGTGAACTCAGCGGCATAATCTAGTATCTACTTCCCGATGGAGAATTGATAAGTGAGAAGAATTCAGCCCGTGTCTTTTCATCTTTTTTAAAGAGTCCGCGAAGTGCTGAAGATGTCGTTGTGGAGTTTATCTTCTCAACACCACGCATCTCCATACACATATGGCGAGCCTGAATGACAACCGCTACGCCCTTTGGCGCGATTGTATCCATGATTGCATCGGCAATCTGCTCTGTAAGCTGCTCTTGAATCTGCATACGGCGTGCAAAGACATTGACTACACGAGGAATCTTTGAAAGTCCGACCACTTTACCGTCAGGAATATAGGCGACATGAACCCGTCCTATGATTGGCAGCAGATGATGCTCACAAGTAGAATAGAACTCTATATCTTTGATAAGAACCATCTCATCGTTCGAGCTTGTAAAAAGTGCTGAAGAAAGAATCTCTTTTGGATCTTCTTTATAACCGCCATAGATAAATTCATAGGCTTTTCTGACACGTTTTGGCGTATCAAGCAGGCCCTCACGCGAAGGATCTTCTCCAACATGAACCATCATCGTTTTTACTGCATTTTCAAATGCTTCATTTTTATCTGACAATTTTTTTGCCTTCTTAAGATTTAATGCTGATAGGATATCAAGAGTTTGCTGAGAGTATAATTTGGTAAAAGTTCATTCCCACCCAAAAGGGTGGAAAATGTATGCTAGTGGATAAGAATATGAGGAACGATGAGAGGATATTTCTTCATTTTGCGGTAGATGTGTTTTCTCACCACCTGACGCAGATCACCCTCTAATGTTTTTGGACTGCCAATAAGCCCCGGCTTCATATTGATAAGGAAATTTTCAATGATCTCTTCCATCTCTTTTGCAAAAGCTTTATCTCGTTTATCCGGTACAATACCAAAGGTCGTAACTTTTGGTTTGTCCATCATCTTACCGGTCTGTTCACTCACCTGTGCAACCATCATAACCACACCGTCAGTTGCAAGTTTTTGGCGGTCAAGCACGATATCATCTTCAATCTCATGATTGTTTTGATTATCAATATATGTTTTACCTGTCTTGACCGTTTTGACTTTTCTCATATATTTCGGTGCAACTTCTATCTGCTCACCATCTGTCATCAAGAGAATATTTCTCTCGGGAACACCACACATCATTGCTGTCTCTTTATGTCTCATAACATGATTGTACTCACCGTGAACAGGTAAAAAGAACTTAGGATTGACAAGACGAAGCATCAATTTCTGTTCTTCCATAGAAGCGTGTCCTGAAACGTGTAAATCTCTGTCCATCGCAACTTTTGCACCGCCTTTTTGAAGGTGATTGAGCATTTGTGAAATGCTTCCTTCATTACCAGGAATCGCACGTGAAGAGAGAATAATCAAATCACTCGGTTTTATCTTGATATGTCTATGCTCACCGATACTCATTCTAAAGAGTGCCGAATTCGCTTCTCCTTGAGAACCCGTTGTCACAATAAGAACATCTTTGTCATTCATGCGTGCAACTTCATCTGCATCAACAAAAATATTTTTCGGAAATTTAATATAGTCATACTGTAGAGCGACTTCAATGTTTCTCTCCATAGAACGGCCGATAACACAAACCTTACGTCCATACTTGATTCCGTACTGAATTGCCTGATAGACACGGTGAATGTTCGAGCTGAACGTCGAGAGGATAATACGCCCTTCTGCTTTAGAGAAGACTCTGTCAAGTGCCGGTGCTACAGAAAGTTCTGAAGGTGTTGGAGCAGGGTTATGTGAATTCGTTGAATCACTCAACAAACACAACACACCTTTATCTCCATAATGCGCCAAGCGATGCAAGTCGGCAGTATATCCATCAACCGGTGTATGGTCGATTTTAAAGTCACCCGTGTGAATGATAGTTCCAGCTTCTGTCGTAATTGCAAGTGAAGAAGAATCTAAAATAGAGTGTGTCATATGCATCCACTCGATCTCAAAGTCATTTCCGATTTTATAGACTTTACGTTTCTCAACCGGATTGAAATATTTTCTAAACTCTTTAAGGTGATGTTCATCAAATTTGTTACCAATCATTGCAAGAGGAAGCGGTGTTCCATAGATAGGAAACTGCATTTCTCTAAAAAGGTACGGAACCGCACCGATATGATCTTCGTGTGCGTGTGTGATTATAATACCGACGATCTTGTCTTTTATCTCACGAATATAAGAAAAATCAGGCACTAAGATATCAACTCCATGCATCTCTTCATCTGGAAAACTCATACCGACATCTATCAAGATCGCTTCATTATCTGTTTCGAACACAGCAATATTTCCACCGATCTCACCAAGGCCGCCAAGCGGTGTGATACGCACTTTTGCTTTTGAGTCCAGGTTCAATTTATAATGAGGGTTCAATCTCTGTTTATGAACTTCCTGATTTTTAATGACAAATGATTTTAGTGTATCATCGACTGGAGCAGGGCCTCTTTTGTGTCGGTTACGGCTTTTATTGCGGTTATTGTTACTCGGTTTTGCATTTTGGTTCTTATTTTGGCTGTTTTTATCAGCACCTTGCCTATTTTGATTATTATTAGGCTTACGATTGTTGTTTCTTCTGTTGTTATTTGGTTTGCGGTCTGTTTGAGGTTTGCTTTGCTGCTGCGCCTCTTTCTTTTCTTCTGCCATCCAAACTCCTTATTTAAATTATTTTATAGAGTTGGTGATAGTCCTTCGTGCTAACTTGATGAGGGCGAATCGTTAATGTAAGTCCAAGCTTTTCAAAAGCCTCTTGAAGTGTTACTTTCTCATATTTAGAAGAGAGATTTTTCATCAAAGTCTTGCGAGGCTGCGTAAATGCAACTCTAAGCATATCCTCGAATTCTTTTTCACTTCTGTCTCTACTCTTTTGTATAAGAAAAACTGCAGAGTCAACTTTGGGCTGTGGATCAAATGCAGTTGGCGGAACTTTCACGATTAATCTCGCGTCTCCTACACTTTGAGCAATAATGCCCAACGAACCAAATACTTTCTCTCCACTTTCTGCGCAAAACTTTTCTGCAACTTCAAGCTGTACCATTACAAGTATGTTCTTACACATTGGATCTGCGAGTGCTTTGAGTATGATGTTCGTAGCTATATAGTAGGGCAGGTTTGCCACTAAGTCATACGGCTCATCTATCAAAGTATTCTTCCAAGCTTCTAAAACATCTCCACAATGAATGTGAAGTCGCTTGGTAGCGATCTCTTCTTTAAACGTAGTTTGTAATAGTTTACATAAATCGGTATCTACCTCAAAAGCTTCTACACTTTTGACATCAACTAAAAATTTAGTTAAATCACCTAAGCCAGGCCCAATCTCTACGACTTTATTGTCATTTTTGGGCATCGCTTCGACGATTTTTCTTAAAATGGACTCATCTTTTAGAAAGTTTTGTCCAAACTTCTTCTTTGCTACAACACTTTCTCTATTCATAGTGCTTAGTCTATACTAAAAATACTTATAAAAAGGTAACAAAATGAAAAAAGTAACTTTTTTCATCCTATTTACTTCATTACAGAGTCTATTTTTTCCTGTATTACCGCTTCTAGTCTTCTTTCTAGTCTTTCAACTTCATCGACAAATTCTTTAGCATCTCTTTGCATGTTCTTTAATAAATTATCAACATGTTTCTGCTCTGCATCAGAAATATTTTGTCGTTTCGCACCCATGAGTTTTGAAAAAAAGCCCGCTTTATTTGTTTCTGAAAAAAATGTATTGTATATTTCAGAGTATCTTTCATGTAACTGTTGATGGAGTGTTTCAATGTTTTGCATACATTCCAAAGGATTGTTCGAAAGCTTTTTGAGCTTTTGTCCCTCCTTGTAAAACCACTTTCCAAACTCACTTTCCCGTGGATCAATAGGAGGTATTCCCTGATCATTTTTTGTTCCTGCAATAAGATTTTTCGCCTTATCTATCCACTGTAAATTTGCTAGCTTTGCTTTTTGCAAATCTTCTATAATTTCTTCTTTTGTCATTTCATTCCATTAATAATTGTTATACATTATAATACGGAATAGATTAAACCAGCATAAAGTCATTTTAATGAATTGTTTCACGTGAAACAAATTGGTCATTAAGCCTAAAAGTGTATAATTTTAAAATGAAAAATTATTTTGCTAAAAGAATCATTCCATGCTTGGATGTCAAAGATGGCCGTGTTGTCAAAGGTGTCAACTTCGTCGGTCTTAAGGATGCAGGCGATCCAGTAGAGGTTGCACGCAGATACAACGAAGAGGGTGCCGATGAACTTACCTTTTTGGATATAACAGCTTCATCCGACAATCGAGATACTATCGTCGATATCGTTGCTCAAGTGGCACGTGAAATCTTCATACCGCTGACTGTAGGCGGAGGCATACGTAAACTCGAAGATATCTATAAACTTTTGAATGTCGGATGCGATAAAGTCAGTGTAAATTCTGCAGCCATCAAACGCCCTGAACTTATCGATGAAGGTGCAAAGCGTTTTGGCTCACAATGTATCGTTACGGCAATAGATGTCAAACGAAATGAGAATGGAAGCTACAATGTCTATCTCAATGGTGGGCGTGTCGATACAGGCATAGATGCACTTGAATGGGCAAAAGAAGTTGTAGAGCGTGGAAGTGGCGAGATCCTGCTTACATCTATGGATGCAGATGGTACAAAAGCCGGTTTTGAGTTAAATATAACCGAGCAGATATCAAAAGCCGTCAATGTCCCAGTTATAGCAAGCGGCGGGGCAGGAACGATGGAGCATATCAAAGAAGCTTTCGAACATGGTGCAGATGCAGCACTAGCCGCTTCTATCTTTCACTATAAAGAGATAGATATTATGGATCTCAAACACTATCTGCATGACAATGACATTCCGGTAAGACTATAACATAATGATAATCTGCGCAGGAAACAATGAAACATTTGATTTTGCTACTCCTATGGGAGTAGGACTGATAGAGACAACAATGAACCTCACGCGGCTTTGTCTTTTTGACAAACCTGAGTTTCTTCTCTTTGTAGGCACTGCCGGAAGCTATGGCCAAGCAGAGATATTTGACATTATAGAGAGCAAAACAGCAGCGAATATTGAACTCTCTTTTTTGACTAACGATGCTTACACTCCACTGGAAAATGTCATCACTACAAACCTAACAGACAAAAAAGACATTATAGTCAACTCATCTAACTACATCTCAACCAACGAAACGCTTACAAAAAACTTTTTAAAATTTGGCATCGGCATAGAAAATATGGAATATTTTGCCGTGTTATCTGTGGCAAAAGAGTTTGAGATACCTGCCGGCGGCGTTTTTTGCATAACAAACTATACAAACAAAAACGCTCATGAAGACTTTTTAAAGAACCACGACAAAGCAAAAGCATTACTTCAAGAACATGTCAAAAGACGTATAAAGGAACTAACATCATCATGAATGAAATAAAACCCTCTCTTTATGATTTCACCCTCAAAGATCTAACAGCGTTAGTCAAACCATCATTTCGCGCAAAACAGATCTATGGATGGCTCTATCACCAGTATGCCGATAACTATGAAGCTATGAAAAACATACCAAAAGCTATGAAAGAAGAACTAGCTGAAAAATATTTGGTAAATCCTATGAAAATTGTCCGTAAAGAAGAGTCGGATGACGGTACCATTAAATATCTCTTTGAACTGCAAGATGGCAAAACTGTCGAAGCTGTCTGGCTCAAGATGAAAGATGCCCAACATGATGAAGAAGGTAATCTCACGCAAGAGGCAAAATACACTATCTGTGTCTCCACACAGGTTGGATGCAAAGTGGGCTGCTCTTTTTGTCTTACTGCAAAAGGAGGCTTTACACGAGATCTCACTGCAGGTGAAATAGTGGGGCAGGTTGTCAATCTTAAACGTGACAACGACCACAAACATAACAGAAAGATAAACATTGTCTATATGGGCATGGGCGAGCCACTTGACAACCTTGACAATCTTGCTAAAGCCATCTCTATTTTTAAAGAAGAAGAGGGTCTGGCAATATCAGGAAAAAGACAAACAGTGAGCACAAGTGGTTTAAGCAACAAAATAGATCAATTGGGTTCAATGGACTTGGGAGTGCATATAGCTATTTCACTTCATGCAGTGGATGATGAACTGCGAACTGAACTTATTCCAATGAATAAAGCACATAACATCAATTCTATTATTGAAGCTGTAAAACGTTTTCCTATCGATACACGCAAACGTGTTATGTTTGAATACCTCGTTATAAAAGATAAGAATGATGATCTAGGGAGTGCTAAAAAGCTTGTTAAGCTACTCTCCGGTATAAAGGCCAAGGTCAATCTCATCTACTTCAATCCTTACCCTGGAACACCTTATGAGCGTCCAAGCTATGAAGACATGTTCGCTTTTCAGGAATACCTCATTAAACACGGGCTTCTTTCTACGATTAGAGACTCCAAAGGCATCGATATTTCTGCAGCCTGCGGACAGTTAAAAGAAAAAACAGTAAATGAGCTTTCAAACTAACAGATAGCAAACAACTCGAGGAGTATAATTTCACTCATATTATTTAAAGGCTTATTATGGGTGATTTAACGGGTGTAGATATCGCTGAAGTGATTTTATTGGTTGTTGTATTTGCAATAGGCGTAGGCGGATTTATCTGGGCTGCTACAAAAGAAGACTAATGGCAGATGGTACAACAAGTACAGAAGCATTGAAAAAACTAAGAAGTCGAGTGAAAAAGATCATTAAAAGAGATACTGCAGTATAAAAGGTGACGACCAACACACCAGGGAGGTCGTCTATGAATGTAATAATACCCTACTTTTCTTAAAAAAATCAAAATTTAGATTTCTTCTCTTAAAACAAATTATAAATCAAAAAATATATATAAATTTTCCTCAAGTGTGTATTATTCACACATTGTTCTAACTTGTGAATATCACATTGTTTTTTCTGATATAAATTGCAAATTTTTTTTACTTTTTAAGAAATTTTTTATATAAATAATAACTGAAACAAACACCTAGAATTTTGGATAGTCCCTATAATAGGGGATTTTGAAGATTATACGCCAAATCCATTATTTAAATGAATAATTTTTATCTTATACATAAAAAGTTATTCACATCAATGCTTATTAAATATGCAATTAGTGAATATTATGTATATATTGGAGTGCTAAGGCTTCAAAATTCACATGGCTTTTAATATTATATTTTTCTCCATAAAGATCAAACTCTAATTCACTTGCATGCAACAACAGCCTTTGAGACCCGCTTTTAGAAAATCGCTCTTCTTGAGAAAGTTCTTTATCTAAAAATTTAACAATATCATTTTCATCTTGTCCATATATTGGATCACCGACGATTGGATGTTTCACGTGAAACAAATGAACACGTATCTGATGCTGTCTTCCGGTATGCGGTTTACACGCAACCAAGCTCATATCTAATTCCGGAAAATATTTTAAAAGTTTAAAATCTGTTTTTGATACTTTACCGCTTTCATCTACACGAACAACCATTCTTACAATTGCACTCTCATCTTCTGCTCTCAAAAGCGGAGCTTCAACACAAAGCGTCTCTGGAAACTCTCCGTGAACCATAGCAAGATATGTTTTTTTCATATCTCTCTCCTGAAACATTATCTTAATGTCTCTTTCGCTTGTTTTGTTTTTAGCACAAAGAACAAGACCGCTTGTCTCCTGATCTATTCTATGTGTAATATTTGCATCACGTCCATATTGATACTTCAGCTCATCTATTAAAGAGTAGGGTGTATTTCTATTTTGGGGATGAATAAGCACTCCGCTTGGTTTGTCAAAAACAACAAACTCCTCAGTTTCAAATGTAGGCTGCAATCCTTTCGTGATCGGTTCAAAGTAGATAAATTCAAATTCACCTTCAATATCTCCACCCGCTTTTGTAAGCGGCTCACCATTGACAAGTAGTCTGCCTTTAGCAATAAGACGCTGCGCTTCTTTTTGTGTGTAACCCAATTCATTCATTAGATAGAGAAAAGCTCTCTGTTTCTTTTGCGCTACAAATTTCTTTTTTACAAATGGCAAGCTTAATTCCTCTATTATGATAGTTATTGTAAAATATCATACTTATTTAAAACGAATTTTAGCACAATAAAGTTCTTAATCGAAAAGGTAAAAAATGGTAGATAGATACTCACGTCCAGAAATGGCAGACAAATGGACTTATCAAGCAAAATACCAAGCTTGGTTAGATGTAGAAAAAGCGGTTGTAAAAGCTTGGGCGAGACTTGGAAAGATTCCTCAGGAAGATGCAGACAAGATCGTTAAAAATGCAAGTTTTGATATTAAACGTATTGATGAAATAGAAGCGGTCACTCGTCACGACCTCATTGCATTCACTACTTCTGTAGCAGAGACGCTTGGCGATGAATCACGATGGTTTCACTATGGTATGACATCATCAGATACGATCGATACAGCTGTTGCCCTTCAAATGAAAGATTCCCTTGCTCTCATCATTGAAGATGTGAAAATGCTAATGGAATCTATCAAAAAACGCGCAATGGAACATAAGATGACTTTAATGGTAGGACGCTCACACGGTATTCACGGTGAGCCTATCACTTTTGGTCTTGTACTTGCTGTCTGGTATGATGAGATGGCACGTCATTTAGAGAATCTTGAACAGACTATGGACGTGATCTCTGTGGGACAGGTAAGTGGCGCAATGGGTAATTTTGCTCACGCACCATTAGAACTTGAAGAGTACACTTGTGAAGAGCTTGGGCTAAAACCTGCTCCTGCATCAAACCAAGTCATCCAGCGTGACCGTTATGCCCGCCTTGCATCTGCTTTGGCACTTATGGCCTCTTCCATTGAAAAATTCGCTGTACAGGTTCGCCACTGGCAAAGAACAGAAGTGTATGAGTGTGAAGAGTATTTTGCAAAGGGACAAAAAGGTTCATCGGCAATGCCGCACAAACGTAATCCTATACTTACAGAAAACATTACAGGTCTTGCCCGCATGATTCGTGCCTATGCAAATCCTGCTATGGAAAATGTGGCACTCTGGCATGAACGTGATATCTCTCACTCATCTACTGAACGCTTCTGGCTTCCTGATGCTTTTGTTACATCTGACTTTATGCTCCATCGTATGAATAATGTTATAGCAAACCTGACCGTCTATCCTGAAAACATGATGAAAAATCTCAATCTGACAGGCGGACTTGTCTTTTCTCAACGTGTTCTTCTTGAACTTCCTCTTCAAGGTGTCTCACGTGAAGATGCTTACAGAATAGTTCAAAGAAACGCTATGAAGGTTTGGGAAGAGATTCAACAGGGTCGTCCGACTACAAATGAAAAGGGTGAATCACTATACCTGAATCACCTCTTGGCAGATGAAGAACTCAGAAGCAAACTCTCTGAAGAACAGATTCGTGAATGTTTTAATTATGACTACTAC
Organism: Sulfurimonas paralvinellae; assembly: GCF_014905135.1. Classification (NCBI taxonomy): domain Bacteria; kingdom Pseudomonadati; phylum Campylobacterota; class Epsilonproteobacteria; order Campylobacterales; family Sulfurimonadaceae; genus Sulfurimonas; species Sulfurimonas paralvinellae. The sequence continues at coordinate 2,024,334 of NZ_CP041406.1, forward strand.
ACAAAAAATGTAGACAAAATTTTCGCAAGAGTTTTTAAATAGAATTTATAACTTTTTTTTATACTTTTCCAGATGTGTAACATCTGGAAAAACTTTCAAAAATATTTCCCTACTTCAATCTTTTTAAATAATAATTTCGATAAAATCAGATACATTAAAAAACAATATTTCGTAATTTTTTATCTAATGATTTTAAGAGTCGTTACATAAAAAATTCTTCATATTCAAGTTAGGAACAAGATCAATGATTACAGTTATAAAAAGAAACGGCAGAACCGAACCCCTTGATATTTCCAAAATACAAAAATACACTTCCGCAGCGGTAAAGGACTTAGCCAATGTAAGTCAAAGTGAGCTTGAGGTCGATGCTCAGATTCATTTCCGTGACGGTATAACATCCAAAGAGATTCAAGAGACACTCATCAAAACAGCCGTTGATAAAATCGACATCGATGCACCAAACTGGACCTTTGTCGCTTCAAGACTTTTTCTTTTCAATCTTTACCATCAGGTAAATGGTTTTACAGGCTACTGCTCATTAGAAAAATATTTTGAACGCGGTGAAAAAGAGGGACGTATCTTACTTGGTCTGCGTGAGATGTATGATCTTGAAGAGCTTGAAAAACACATTAAACCCGAGCGTGACCTCCAGTTTAACTATCTTGGGATAAAAACACTTTATGACAGATACCTCATAAAAGACCGACAGGGTGATCCTATAGAACTGCCGCAGCATATGTTTATGGCCATTGCCATGTTCTTGGCACAGCGCGAAGAAAAGCGCCAAGAGTGGGCTATTAAATTTTATGACATGATAAGTAAATTTGAAGTAATGTTAGCAACACCGACACTCTCAAATGCAAGAACACCACGACATCAGTTAAGCTCATGCTACATCGGATCAACCCCGGATAACATCGAAGGAATCTTCGATGGTTACAAAGAGATGGCAATGCTCTCTAAATTTGGTGGCGGTATCGGCTGGGACTGGACACAGGTCCGTTCAATGGGAAGCTTTATCGACGGTCATAAAAATGCAGCAGGCGGAACGATCCCTTTTCTTAAGATAACAAACGACATCGCCATTGCGGTCGATCAGCTTGGAACTCGTAAAGGGGCTATTGCCGTCTATCTCGAACCATGGCACATCGATGTCAATGACTTTTTGGACCTTAAGAAAAACTCAGGTGAAGAGCGTCGTCGCGCCCATGATCTTTTCCCTGCAATGTGGCTGAACGATATGTTTATGAAAAGGGTTGAAGAGGATGCTATCTGGACACTTTTCGATCCATACGATGTGCGTGAGCTTACTAACATGCATGGAGAAGAGTTCAACAAACGTTATCTTGAACTCGAGCAGGATGAGACTATTATTAAAGAGAGGGTCAAAGCGAAAGATCTATGGAAAAAGATCCTGACATCATACTTTGAGACCGGCTCACCTTTTCTCTGTTTTAAAGACAATGCAAACCGTGCCAATCCAAACGATCACTACGGTACTATCAGAAGTTCCAACCTTTGTACCGAGATTTTTCAAAATACACAGCCAAACCACTACAAAATAAAGTTCATCTTTGAAAACGGTGAAAGTGTTAGTTATGAAGAAGAAGAGATTGTAAAAGTTGACAGCGGCATTGAAAAACCGGCTAAAAAAGTTACAGCACTCGATTCGCTCGGCGGCATGCAGATCTTTGTCGTCGAGAAAGAAAAAGTAGACGGTGCTACTGCTGTATGTAATCTCGCTTCTATCAACCTCTCACGTGTTAATACAAAAGAGGATATAGACCGCATCGTGCCGACTGCCGTCAGATGTTTGGACAATGTTATCGATCTTAACTTCTATCCGGTAGAAAAAGTAAAACGTACAAACATGCGAAGCCGTTCTATCGGTCTTGGTGTTATGGGTGAAGCGCAGATGTTAGCTGAATCGGGTATAGAATGGGGCAGCCAGGAACACTTTGACAAGATAGATGAAGTGATGGAGTCTGTTTGTTATAACACCATTAAGGCCTCATCAGATCTTGCTGTTGAAAAAGGAAGTTATCCTGAATTTGAAGGTTCTAAATGGAGCCGCGGTATATTCCCTCAAGATCACGCCAATGCAGATGTCATCAACCTTGTTGACCGCGGCGGACTCTTTGCTTCGACCTACGAGTGGGATGAACTCCGTGCAAAAGTAAAACGTGACGGTATGAGAAACGGTTATCTAATGGCTGTCGCACCTACAAGTTCCATCTCTATTCTAACAGGAACAACACAGGCTATCGAGCCGGTATTTAAACGTAAATGGTTTGAAGAGAATCTTTCAGGGCTTATTCCGGTTGTCGTTCCAAAACTCTCACCGGAGACATGGAGCTACTACACACCGGCATACGATCTCAATCAGACAGTCCTTATCAAAGCCGCAGCCATTCGTCAAAAATGGATAGACCAGGGACAATCGCTTAATATTTTCATCACACTAGACAAAGCAAGTGGACGTTATCTCAATGAGATATATATGCTTGCTTGGAAACTCGGTCTTAAATCGACTTACTACCTTAGAAGCCAGTCTCCGGAAATGGCAAGCGATGTAGAAGACAGATCTATGGAGTGTGTAGGTTGTCAATAGAATGAAACCGCTCAATCCTTCCGAAATTGCTAAATTTTTAGAGAGATTTGACGATTTTAAAGAGTGCGAAATTCGCTCGTTGGAGATAATCTCCCCGACAGAAATGAAAATGACGCTAGCGGTACAAGATAAAGCACGTGCATATGACTGGATAACGATCAATCTGCTCTTCAGTGATGTCAACGATGCACAGTTGGTAGATGAGAACAAATTGCCATATATAGATATGAGTGAAGGAGTAAGTATACTTCACAGTGAAGGTCTCTTTGCCTTTGCTGTCGGTTCTTATAAGAGCTTTTCATCCAGTAAAGATTCTTCGCTCTTTATCATCTGTAAAAACATCAAGTACAGTGAAGGTGCATTTTAAAAAGGAACAAAATGAGTTATGAAGTAAAAGGCGAGATATTAGGTTTTCAAGATACAAAAAAAGTAGATATTAAAGAGATAGATACACTCTTTTCAACAATGATAGATGAAGCAAATGAAAATATCTCTTTTACATTGGCAAACCCTTTTGTCCTCAGAGATTACACGATTGACATTCCATTGGATGCCAAAGATCTTTTAGAGATCGATGAAAATTCACAAATTGGTGTTTATAATATTCTCATTATCCAAAAACCTTTGGAAAAATCAACGATAAACTTTCTCGCTCCCATCATTATAAATCTCGATAAAAAGCTTCTCACACAGGTTATACTCGACCCGAAAAAACATCCTGATTATGGAATGGCTGAAACAATAGAATCGTTTAAATAAATGGAACTAAAGTAGCAAACAACTCTCTTTTTTTCCTGTAAACTTACAATTGATAAAATATATTTTATAAAAAGGAGAAATCATGAGAGTTGTATGTCCTCACTGTTTGGCGGTCAATAATGTACCAAAAAAAGATTCTTATAAAAAAGCCAACTGTGGTAAATGTAAACAATCACTTTTAGATACAAAACCTATGGAACTGAATGAAAGAAATTTCGATGAAGTTATCGCTAACAGTGATATTCCTGTTATAGTTGATTTTTGGGCACCTTGGTGCGGTCCGTGTAAAATGATGGCGCCGAATTTTGAACGTGCTGCAGAGAGTTTTCCGCTCAAAGCAAGATTTGCAAAAGTAAACACTGAAAATGAGCAAAATCTCGGAGCACGTTTTGGTATTCGCTCCATCCCGACTATCATCGTCTTTAAAGATGGACGTGAAGTAGACAGAGTCAGCGGTGCACTCGATGTCAATGCACTCAGCTCACTTGCCTCACGCTACGCTGTTTAACTATTTAACATAGGAGCAGCAGTAGTCTGTAACCGTCTTTATCTTAAGATCAAACGAAGTGTTAGCAGGCACTTCAAATGTTTCAGGAGTGTGAAGAGTCTTCCACTCCTCGCCTGGAAGTTTTATATCAAGCTCACCGCTCATCATCTCCATTATCTCTTTATCAGCAGTATTAAAAGTATATTCACCCGGAAGCATAATTCCCAAAGATTTAATACTCCCGTCACTAAACTCAACCGTTCTGCTTGTTACTTTACCATCATAATAGATATTTGCCTCTTTTAGCACTGTTACATTTTCAAATTTTGACATCTAATTTTCCTTTTACTTATTTTTTAATTTTACTCTTTGCGAGTGAGTAATTGCTACCGCCATTGCATCGGTGATATCAAGCGGCTTTATCTCTTTTTTGATTCCCAAAAGCCGCTTAACCATAAAAGCTACCTGCTCTTTTTGTGCCTTTGCCTTTCCTGTAAGCGCTTTTTTTACCTGCAATGCAGTATATTCATGAAACTGCCCGAACTCTTGAAGCAGTTTTAGCATTATAGCACCACGAAACTGTGCAAGTTTTATCGTCGTTGCCGGATTATGTGCATAAAAGATATCTTCCATCGCCACTTCATCTATGGTATGTTTTTCAAAAAGCAGCTCTATTCCCTCAACCATCTGCGGAATCTGAAACTGCAGATCTTCGGCCTTCATCTTAATAAGTCCCGCCTCTATCAAAGAGATCTTTCCATTTTCCAAAGAGATAAGAGCATAGCCCATATTTCGTGTTCCTGGATCTATTCCGAGTATTGTCATAATGCAATTATATCCAAAGAGTTTTATTTAACTATTCACATAATC